>CABVAC010000031.1 GCA_902496275.1 uncultured Collinsella sp.
GGGCAACATCGATCGCGAGTTCCGCACGCAAAGGAGAGCACTTAATGTGCTCTCCGTCTTGCGCAGGACTGCCCGAGCAGGCGATGTTGCCCCATACGCCCGCCCGGGTCCGCCGAGACTACGACAGCTTGACGATCGGTGCAAAACCTTTCATTAGCTTTTTGGTCTGGCCGGTCTTTTCGAATTGAACCTCGATCATGTCTCCGACAACCGAGATCACGGTACCTGTGCCAAAGGTCTTGTGGCTCACGGTATCGCCTGCGGCAAAGTCCTGCGACGCGCTAGCGCGATCGACCTTGCGCTCCACCGTCGGGGACACCTTGGACGAGGGCTTTTTGGCCCGCGGCGCACCCGAGCCAAAGGTCGAGGCAACACGGCCGGCGTCAGGCGAGACCCCACGATGGCGCTCGGTCCCGTAACTGCTGCCGCCAAAGAAGTCGTCAAAGCTCGATCCACCGCGCGAAGCGGAACCGCCGGTCGAGCGCGTATGCGAACCGAATACCTTGCCGCCATACATATCCGAGCCCATGCCCGAGCCAAAGGTGCCGTGACGGTCGCCGCGCTTCTCCCAGCCCGTGCCTTCGAATCCGGCAGAACCGATGCCGCTAAATTCAATGTCCTCAAACGGAATCTCGTTGAGGAAGCGCGAGCGCGGGTTGGCAGAGGTCGAGCCGTAGGTGCGACGCGTTGCCGCATAGGTCAAGAACAGGCGCTTGCGAGCACGCGTGATGGCAACGTAGGCCAGGCGACGCTCCTCCTCGAGCTTGCCCGGATCATCGCTGCCGCCAAAATCGTGCACGTGCGGGAAGATGCCCTCCTCCATGCCGGCCACGAACACCGCCGGGAACTCCAGGCCCTTGGCGGAGTGGATGGTCATCATGGTGATGGCATGCGTCTCGCCTGCCAAAGAATCCAAGTCGGAGCGCAGGGCAAGCCACTCCATGAGAGCGGGCAGCGCCTTACAGGTGAGCGGACCGTAGGTGCGCTCGATCTCGTCGGCATGCACGGCGCCCGCCGGCATCTCCGTCGGCGCGGCATAGGCGTTACCCGCGATGGCAGCAGCCAGGGCATCCTGCGGCGAGAGCGCCGGGGCGGCCAGGCTATCGAGCGGGTTGGAACCAGCGGCGTCGCGAGCGCCGACCAGCGCCTCAAACGAGGATGCCGGGGCGGACGGTCCCGGCTCAGGCGCAGGCGCGCTCACCACGACGGGCTCGGGCTCAGCGCCGGCCGGCACATCGGCAACGCCGGCCGCGCGCAGCTCTTCTAGGCTCTCGAGCGTACCCTCGATATCCTCGTGCGTCTCCTCAAATTCGGCAGCGACGCCCAGGAATTCCTGGATGTTCTCGGCACGGCTCTCAGACTCCATGGTGCCCTCGGCGCGGAAGGCCTGCAGAAGGCCCGTCTTATCGACGATCATCTCGACGACGTCCTTGAGCTCGCCGTCCATGCGGCGACCCTCGCGCACCAGCGCCACAAAGCTCGACAGGCCGTTGCGCACCTTGGCGCTAAACATGCCCGTCTCGGCTGTTGCGATCTCGCAGGCTTGGAAGAACGAGCAGCGGTTGTCGCGTGCCAGCTGCTCAATCTTTTGAATCGAGGTGGAGCCGATGCCGCGGCGCGGCGTGTTGATGACGCGCTTGACGCTCATCTCGTCGGCCGGGTTCACAATCATCTTAAGATAGGCCATGACGTCGCGGATCTCGGCACGGTCGAAGAATCGCGTGCCACCCACGATCTTGTAGGGCACGCCTGCGCGCAGGAACATATCTTCGAGAATACGCGACTGAGCGTTGGTGCGGTAGAACACGGCGATGTCGTCGTAACTCGTGCCCTTGGAGTGCAGCTTCTCGATCTCGCCGGCAATCCAGCGGCCCTCGTCGCGCTCATCGCTTGCCTGGAAGGCCTGGATCTTCTCGCCATCGCCCTCGGCCGTAAACAGGCGCTTGTCCTTGCGCTGCGAGTTGTGGCGCACCACGGCGTTGGCGGCGCTCAGGATATGGCCCGTGGAGCGGTAGTTCTGCTCCAGCTTAACGGTCTTGCAGTTTTTAAAGTCCTGCTCAAAGTCCAGGATGTTGGTGATGTCGGCGCCACGCCAGCTATAAATGGACTGGTCATCGTCGCCCACGACCATGAGGTTTTGGTACTTGGCGGCCAGCAGGTTAGCGATCTCGTACTGGACGTGGTTGGTGTCCTGATACTCGTCGACGCTAATGTAGCGGAAGCGCTCCTGGTACTTGTCGAGCACCTCGGGGCGGGTGCGCAGCAGCTCGAGCGTGCGCACGAGCAGGTCGTCGAAGTCCATCGCGTTGGCGGCGCGCAGGCGGCGTTCCAGCTCCAAGTAGACCTGCGCGGCCTTTTTGTCGTTGGGGCTGTCGGCGGATTTGAGCATGTCCTCGGGGCCGATCATGGCGTTTTTGGCCGAACTGATCTTGCTGCGGATCATGTTGATGGGGAATTGCTTTTGCTCGATACCGAGCGCCTGCATAATATCGCGCACCATGCGCTTGGAATCGTCGTCATCGTAGATGGTGAACTGACCGGTGTAGCCCAGCAGGTCAGCGTCCTCGCGCAGCATGCGCACGCACATAGCATGGAAGGTGCACACCCACATGCCGCGGGTACCGCTGGGGATGAGTGCCGCCAGACGCTCGCGCATCTCGGCCGCGGCCTTGTTGGTAAACGTGATGGCAAGGATCTGCCAGGGCTTAACGCCCAGGTCGCCGAGCATATGTGCGATACGGAAGGTCAAGACGCGGGTCTTGCCCGAGCCGGCGCCGGCAAGGACCAGCAGCGGGCCCTCGGTGGTCAGGACCGCCTCGCGCTGAGCGGGATTAAGGCTGTCGATGTCGACGAGCGGCTTGGCGGGCTTGGGCGCCGGCGCGGGAGCGTCGTAGATGTCGAGCGGAACGAGCTCGGGCTCCGGCGCAGCAGGGGCGGTGTATGCATCGAGCGGCACGGGTTCCGGCGCGGGCGGCACAGGTACCGCGACATTCTTTTCCCAGGGCAAGGGCTGGGTCATGGGCGACTCCTCATCTGACGGACGGCGCGCCTGCGGGCAGCGCCATAGTTTGAGCCGTACCAGTATACCGAGCCGCGCGGACTCCGACGCAAATCACACCACGACTCCGTGCGCCACCGTCAGGCCCGCCCCAGCGGATTTGGCGCAATGGGGTCAGGTTAGTCTGCACCATGTTGCTGCAAAGCAACCTGTTCCCATTGCACCAATCAGGGAGCCACCAATGTCACGGCAACGGTAGCGAGCGGCGGCCAGAACGAACAAATTGGCATGAAAAGAGGGCGGCATAGACCTTTTGGTCATGCCGCCCTCTTTGAATGACAAGTTGTCGTTCTGGCCGCCGCGCAGCGTCAACCAAGCTACAGGCCGAGCATAGGCTCCAAGACGAAGAAGTACGCAAGCACCACGATGCCCAGAACGATGCGGTAGACGCCGAAGCACTTGAAGTCGTGACGGCGGACGAAGCCCATGAGCCACTTGATAGCGATGAGCGAAACCACAAAGGCCACAACGCAGCCCACGCCCAAGATAGCGACCTCGTTGGCGCCGAACGTACCGCCCTTGATGAAATACTTGACCAGCTTGAGCGCACTCGCGCCAAACATGACAGGGATGGCTAGGAAGAACGTAAACTTGGAGGCCACCGAACGCGTGCAGCCCAAAAGCAGGCCGCCGATGATGGTGGAACCGGAGCGCGACGTGCCCGGAATCAGCGAGAGCACCTGGAAGCATCCGATGCCCAGTGCGGTCTTCCAACTCAGGTCCTCGAGCGTGGCGATGGAGCCAAAGTCCAGATTCTCGTCATCGTCCTCATCCTCAGCGGTAGCCGCGGCGGGCGCCGCAAAGTGCGCACCGGCGGGACGTCCACCCGACACCACAGCACGCGAACCAAACGAACCGGCAACGGCCATTTCCTCGCGCTTGCTCGCGCGCCAGTTCTCGATCGCGATAAACAGCACGCCGTACACAATAAGCGCCAGCGCCACGACGGGAGCATTGTAGAAATGCTCCTCCATCCAGTCGTTGAGCGGCAGACCGATCGCCGCGGCGGGAATGCAGCCGAGCACAATCTTGCCCCACAGCACCCAGGTGTCGCGACGGCCCTCCTTGCCCTTGCTGGGCGAGAACGGATTGAGCTCATGGAAGAACAGCACACAGACGGCCAGAATGGCGCCGAGCTGAATCACGACCAGGAACATATTCCAGAACGTCTCGCTCACGTTCATCTTGACGAACTCGTCCACCAAGATCATGTGACCGGTCGACGAAACAGGCAGCCATTCGGTGATGCCCTCGACCAGGCCCATGAAGGCAGATTTTAGAAGCTCGATAATATCCAAAGGGACCCCCTCGTTAGACACCCGCCGATATTGTTCTGCGGACGGTGCGGGCGATGTCCCATTATCAACCGTTGGCGGCGCGCCTGCGCCTACCCTTACCAAAAAACTCGCCCGTTCACAGAATTGCGAGCGGTCAAACCCAAATCCTTGGGTATAACTGCAACAAGATAAAGTGTCCGGCGGCCGACGCGCCCGCGCCCGCCCGATGCACGAGCCCCGCGCCCGTGCGATAGACCAAGGAGGAAACCATGAACGAGGGCTACACCAAGGTATTTGTTTCACTCGACGGTACTGAGCAGCAGGATTTTGTGCTCGCACGCGCCATCAAGGTCGCCGCGAACAACGGCGCCAAGCTAATCATCGGCCACGTTATCGATTCCACGGCGCTCGAGAGCGCCGGTTCCTATCCGGTCGATCTGGTCAACGGCCTAGAGGAGGCATTTAAGAACTCCATCGCCAAGCAGCTCGAAGAGGCCAAGGCCAATCCCGATATTCCCGAGGTCGAGGTCATGATTCGCGCCGGCCGCATTCGCGAGACGCTCAAGGACGAGATGCTCGACGTGGTTAAGCCCGACCTGGTGCTCTGCGGCGCCCGCGGCCTGTCCTCGATCAAGTATGCGCTGCTGGGTTCGATTTCGACGTTCCTGCTGCGCAACACGGACTGCGACATCTTGGTCGTGAAGTAGGTTCCTTCCCGCCGGCGCAAGGCCTGCGGGGTTTCCACGGGCACGTCCTCGCCGCGTTGCGGCTGCGGGATGTGCCCTTAGGAAACCCCTCCCGGCCTCGCGGCCTTCGCAGCCTTACTTCAGCGAGTTGGCTGATAAAAGATGGCGTGCCGCCCCGTTTGGGGCGGCACGTTTTGTTTGGGCTGCACGTTTTTGTTTTGGGAGATCCATTTGAGCCTCATAGTTATGTTCACGTTCGGGAACATAGCGCCAGTTGCCTTAGCTAAGTTCACGTTCGGGAACATAGCCGTCCGCACCGCAAGACGGCCCGGCTACTCAAAGTATTGGAACTTGTTCGTTGAGAAGGCAAACGTTACGACAAAGCCTTCTCCGGAGTTGGATGCCGCGGTGACGTCGATGCCCATCTTGGAGCACAGGCGCGCCACCAGGTAGAGGCCGATGCCCGTTGCGCGCTTGGTGGTGCGACCGTTGTCGCCGGTAAAGCCCTTCTCGAACACGCGTGGCAGGTCAGCCGCACACACGCCGCAGCCGTTATCGGCAACGGTGAGCTCGATGCGCTCGCTCGCCAGGCCCTCGTCCAGCAACGCGCCCGAAAACACAATCTTCGCGCCGTCCTCGCGCGCATATTTAATGCTGTTCTGAATGAGCTGGCCCAGGATAAATTCGAGCCATTTTTCGTCGGTAAAGACCTCGAAGTCAAGGTTCTCGCACACCGGAGCCACGTGCGCCGCAATGAGCTCGCGCGCGTTGGCCTTAATCGCACCCGTCACCAGGGTCTTAAGATCCCAACGGCGAATCAGGTAATCGCGCTCCACGACTTCCGAGCGCGCGTAGTACAGTGCCTGGTCGATATAGCGCTCAACGCGAGCCAGCTCGCGACCCAGGTCATCCACACGCGACAGGTCGTCTTCGCTGCCGTCCAGGTTTTCCAAAATCAGATGGGCTGCCGCCAGAGGCAGCTTGGCCTCGTGGACCCAGCTCTCGATATAGTCGCGATAGTCATCGGTCTGGCGCCTGCCTTCGGCAACCTCGTCGCAAGCGGCTTTGCCCACCCGGCGCAAGACCTCGTACTCGAGCTCGCCCTCGGCATAGGTCGGACATTGCACCATCTCCTGCACCCATGCGGGACTCTCGAGCTCCCCTACCGCACGCTCCAGCTGGCGCAGAAAACGACGACGGCGCGCGTACTCGATCACGATGCCGAGCATGCCAAAGATAAAGGACACACCAACCGCCACGACCACGATAGATGCCGGGGCCCCGGCGACCGTCAGCACAAAGCAGCTCAGCAGCACGCCGCACGCCCACACGGCGACGGGCAGCAGCGCATCTTTAAAGAACTTGCTAAACGACATAGCCAGCACCTAGACCGAATAGCCCTGGCCGCGATGCGTGGTCAGATACCCCTTGACGCCGATTTTTTCGAGCGTGGTGCGCAGGCGGTTGATGTTGACGGTGAGCGTATTGTCGTCCACGAAGGCGTCGGAGTCCCACAGGTCCTGCATGATGGCCGAGCGCGAGACGATCTTGCCCGCACGGCTCAGAAGCAGCGAGAGAATACGCAGCTCGTTTTTGGTGAGCTCGGTACTGGTACCGGTCTGCATGTTGGTGACCATGGAGCGAGCGAGATCGAGCTCCAGGCCCTTGTGGACAAGCGTGCTGCGCTCGCCCGCCGCCGCGGTGCGACGCAGCAAGGCATTGATGCGCGCCACGAGCACACGGGCGCTATAGGGCTTGGGAACAAAGTCGTCCGCGCCGAGCGTCATGGCCATGACCTCGTCGATCTCGGTCGTGCGCGACGTGAGGACGATGATGGGAACCTCGGATTCGCGGCGAACCTCGTGGCAGATATGCTGGCCGTCCTTGACGGGAAGCGTGAGGTCGAGCAGCACCAGGTCGGGCGCGGCGGCGAGAATATCGCGCGAGACATGCTCAAACGATTCGCAGGCCTCGATTTCAAACCCGGCGCGGGCAAGGATGTCGATAAGTTCACGACGAATGGGCTCGTCGTCCTCAACGACATAGATCAGCGCCATGTGTCCTCCCATTTCGCGTAACTTGCACCTTTCACACCATTATGCCCACAGCGTCGCAGCGATACGACCCCGTGGGCACCTAATGTGACAAAAGCGTTCGGTAGTCTTGAGAGAAAATAGGGGCCGACCGGTCCTAAACCGATCGGCCCCATCACTTCGACCACGAGTCTCTACTCGAGCGTACGCATGTACGCGGAGATGGCATCCAGGCCCTTCTGCAGGTCGTCGGTGTTATCGGAGTATGCATAGCCGATGCGCATGCTCTTGGGCTCCTCGAAGCAATCGCCCGGAGTGACGAGCACGCCGGACTTCTTAATCATGTCGATGCAGAACGTCCTGGAGTCGATGTCGTAGTCGTAATACACGAGCGCGGTGGTACCCGCCTCGGGCTTGACGAACGACAGGTGCGGCTCGCTCTCGACCCACTTCTCCAGAACAGCAAGGTTCTGACGGACGATGCGACGGCTGCGCTCAAGGATCACGGAAGCGTTGCTCAGAATCAGCTCCGCCACCGTCTCGCTGAATATGCCAGCGGAAATCAGGTTGTAGTCACGATGCGAGAGCAGCGCGCGACGGAGCTCCGGGCTCTTGGTGACCGCCCAGCCCAGACGCAGGCCGGCGAACGACCAGACCTTGGACATGGATGCGGTGACGACGGCCTTGTCGTACAGGTCGATCACGGACTCGCAGTATTCATCCGTCTGAGTAAGCAGACGGTAGACCTCGTCGCAGAGCAGCCATGCGTCGTGTTTGCGCGCAACCTCGACAATCGCCTTGAGCGTATCGGTGTCGAGCAGGGCGCCCGTGGGGTTGTCCGGGTTATTGATGCAGATGAGCTTGGTATCGTCGGTCACCAGGGCATCGAGCGCGTCGACGTCGACGTGGTAGCCGTTCTTGCGATCGAGCTGAAGAATATCGACCTTCGCGCCGCACATCTCGGGAATCGAGTAAAGCTGCTGGTAGGTGGGCTTGACGGAGACTACACGATCGCCCGGTTCGACAAGCGTGGAAATAACCAGGGAGTTGGCACCGGTCGCGCCGTGCGTGGGCACGATATGCCCGGGCTCGACCGTCTTATAGAGACGCGCGACCCCCTCGAGGAAGCCGGGCTGCCCCTCGATGTCTCCGTAGGTGAATCGGCGCGAGCACAGGCTATCGAGCCACGCCTTCTTGTCGGTGTTCGTAAGCTCGAACAGCTGGTCAAGCGTGAGGGAGTAGACGCACGTCTCTGCAACGTTGTGGGTGCACTTGGTCTCCCACTCGTTCATCCACTGCTCGACAGCGAAATCCTTGATCTGCATTGTCGTTTCCTTTCCTTGGCTTTCTTACAGTTCCACCACGGTGCCCAGCCCCGCCTCGACGGCGCGGTCGTAGGCGATTTTCGATGCCGAAAGGTCCTGAACGGCGATGCCCGACGTATCGAACACTGTCACCTGTTCGTCATCCGAACGCCCCGTAGCCGTACCGGCGATGACTTCGCCGAGCTCCGCTTTGATGTCCTCGGGCGTGATGGCACCCTCGGCAGCCGGAATCTCCAGCTCGCCGGACTCGACCGATTGCTCGCGGTCGTCGACGTAAACAGCGGCACGGGCGACAAGCGCCGAGGCGAGCTCCTGCTTGCCGGGCATGTCGGCACCGACGCAGGAGATATGCGTACCGGGGCGCACCCATGCATCGGGGATGATGGGCTTGGTCGCCGGCGTGATCGTCACGATGATGTCGGCCTCTGCCGCAGCACCTTGGCCGTCGGCCGTCGCCTCGATGGAATAGGTGGATGCCTCGCGAGCATGCTCGCAGGCGCCCAAGATATGGGCGACCTCGTCTCGCATGCGCTCGACGCGGACCTCGGGCGCGGCATCGGAAACCGGCTCCCACACCTTGACCTCGCTCACCTTGGGACAGGCGGCGAGCACGCCCGCCACCATATAAGTGCTCATATGACCGGCACCCACAACAAGCAGTTTGGACGCATCCGCCCGAGCCAGCCACTTGGCACCGAGCGCAGCGGCGGCACCGGTGCGAAGTCCAGTGACGGCGGAGGCATTGAGCAGCGCCAACGGCTCGCCCGTCGCGTTGTCGCACAGCAGCGTGGTGCCAAAGATCTCGGGCAGCCCCTTTTTAGGATTCTGAGAGAACCAAGCGGTGAGCTTGAGGCCGAAGAGGCCGCTTCCCGCCAACTCGCCCGAGCGGATATCCATATCGGCCACGCCGGGTTCGAACTGCTCATATACCATCGGCCACGCAACACCCTTGCCCGTTGCCTTCTGGCGATATGCCTCCTCCACGGCAGCGATTGCATCCTCGATTGTCAGCACCTTGGAAACTTCCTCGGCCGAAAGCACCACCATCTGCCCCATCATCGCTCCTTTCAGTGAAAGCTTTACGTTGCTTCACTGTACGGTTTAGTAACGATGCCGCCAAGGATCATTTCTTGTTGGAATCTACAACAATTCTCGATCTGATTTTTCGTTCTATCAGCAGGTATTTGAACTATTTATCGCATCAAAGGCATACGGATGTGCGATTATCCTATTTGTATAGGTACTTATTGTAATTATTTACAAGGTGATGCTGATGCTATACACCATCTCGGACTTCTCACGGGAATATGAGGGGTCAGTCCGTCTAATCGCCGGCAGCGATGGCGTCTCGCGTGCCGTCTCTGGCGTCGGGATCCTCGATTATGAACTCATGCCCGGCCTCAAGAACAAGTACCAGCGCGTCAACTTCAGCTCAGACGAGATCATCCTCAGCACTTTCCTCTATGCGAAGGACGACCCGTACCTCATCACTGAAGCCGTGAAATACCTCGTCGCCAAGGGAACGAGCGGTCTCATCATCAAAAACGTCCTGCACATCCCGATTCCCGACCAAGCCATCCGCTACGCCAACGCGCGGCACTACCCGGTCTTTCTCACGACCGACGACTCACTGTTCTTTGACAGCGTCATCTATGAGGTCAAACGGCATATCGAGCAGCTCGCGTCCATCGACTTCGCGCAGCGCGAGATCGATGCCCTGAGGACAGACGTATCGCCCGAGTCCATCTGCCGACGCATCCGAGGTCTCAACCCGTCATTTCTGGACGAAGCGGTCGCCCTGTTCGCATCGTTTGCAGAGCCCCTCGACCCGCGTACGTTTTTGCAAATCGAACGTCTCTGTGCAAAATCGACCCTCGCCGGATGCCACAACATGCTGGCACCCTACGACGGAGGTTTGTTATTCGTAGCGACAAGTGACTCGGAACAGACGCTCGATGTAGAGCGAATCGTGCAGGCGCTCACGGAGCTCATCGAGGCTAGCGACATCGATGGCGGAGCGGAAGGGCTCGGCATCAGCGATATTCTGTTTGGAGACGAGGCGGTGGCGCAGGCGATCTCGCAGGCGATTTACGCACAGCGCCTATCTTGTCAACGAGCCGAGGGTCCCGTGCGCTATACGCAGCTCGGCATCCTGAGAACCGTGATGCCTTTTGCGGAAACCCCGGAGATGCGATCGTTCTCGGAGGCGATTCTCTCGCCGATACGCGAGCACGACAGTGAGCATGGCAGCGAACTGGAATCCACGCTCGCTGCATTCATCGAGAACGGCCGACGTATCGAGCAAACCGCCAAGCAGACTGGCCAGCACCCGAACACGATTCGATATCGCCTCGATAAGGTGACAGTTCTCACCGGACTGAGCTACAAATGCGCCCCGGAGATGGAGCAGCTGTCGCTCGCCTACGCAATCGAACGCGCTCGCTCGCTTCAGTAAGCCCACCCCGCCTTGAGGTTAGGAGCGGCGGGCACGGAGCTTTTCGTAGCCTTCAGCGAAGAAGGCGACCGTGGCGGCGTCGGCCTCGGCGGCGTCGGCCTCGGTTGCGGGGACCACGCCGTGCTCGTCGCTCACCAGGAACAAGGCGCCCTTGAGCTGTGCGGGAATATCTACGCGCGTGACCGGGATGCCCTTGGTCTGGGCCAGCTGCTCAATGAGCGTCGCCGTGCCGCACAGGCACTCGTCCGCTGGCGCCACAAAGGCAAGCTCGCCGTTATCGACGGCGGCGAGCAGCTCGGGCGCCACGCCGGTTTCGTCGGCCTCGGAGCGGGCCTCGGCGGAGCGGGCACGTAGCGCCTTGGCCGACGTATCGGCGAGCGGCTCGTACTCCCCCACCGTCATGGCGGCGTTGCCGTTAACGTCGATCACTAGCATGAGTACGCCGTCGTGCGCAGTGTAATCGCCCTCGGCAAGCGACCACTCAACGTGCTGCTTGGCCCAACTGAGCATGTTATGGGTAAGCGGCTCGCCCTGCACCAAGCGCTCGGACAGCGCACGAATGTGGCGGTTGAGCATGGGCACCTTTTTGTTGGACATGCGCCAGCGGCAGATAAGCGCGGGCTTGTCGAGCGTAAACTTCTCGACCGCCTCCTGATTGGCGCAAAAGTCCTCGTACGCACGCTGATCCTCGGCATTGCCAAACAGCTCGGCATCATCAATCTGGGGCATGGTCATACCTTTCGTGTTAGTCATTCCGTCCTCTTATACCAAAAAGACGGCCCTCCAAACGGAGCGACCGTCTTTTGCAGAGATTATTTTGTTTCGGGGCGAAACTTAGTGCCTAAAGTGGCGGGCGCCGGTAAAGACCATAGCAATATTGTGCTCGTTGCAGGCCTGGATGCTTTCGTCGTCGCGCTTGGAGCCGCCGGGCTGGATGATGCAGGTCACGCCGTGTGCAGCAAGCACGTCGACGTTGTCGCGGAACGGGAAGAACGCGTCGCTTGCACAGGCAAAGCCGCCCTTCTCCACGCCCTCGCGCTCGCAGAAGTCCTCGGCGCGCTCGCAGGCAAGTAGCGCAGAGTCAACGCGGTTAGGCTGACCCGGGCCCATGCCAATGCCGGCCTTACCCTTGGAGACCAGGATGGCGTTGGACTTAACGCCCTTGCAGACCTTCCAGGCAAACTCGAGCTCGGCCATCTCGGCGTCGGTGGGCTTGCGGTCGGTGGGGAACGTAAAGGTCGCGGGATCCTCGGTCACGTGGTCGACCTCCTGCACCAGCATGCCGCCGTCGACGGAGCGCAGCTCCACCTGAGCGCCGTGGTCCACGCCGCCGGTCGCCAACACGCGCAGGTTGGGGCGCTTGGCCATGCGCTCGAGCGCCTCGGCGGTGTAGCTCGGGGCGATGATGACCTCGACGAACTGCTTGTTCTGATCGGCAAAGTGCTCAACCAGATCAAAGGGAACCTCGCGGTTGCAGGCGATGATGCCGCCGAAGGCGCTTTTGGGATCGCAGGCAAAAGCGCGGTCGTAGGCAGCCGTGATGTCCTCGGCAACGGCGGAACCGCAGGGGTTCTGGTGCTTGAGGATTACGCAGGCCGGCTCGTCGAACTCGCGGACCAGGTTCCAAGCGGCGTCGGCATCCAGATAGTTGTTGTAGCTGAGCGGCTTGCCCTGGATCTGCTTGGAGCCCACGAGCGGGAACTGCGAGCTCGCGGTGTTCTCGCAGCCCTCGGCAAAGCGATAGACTGTGGCTTTCTGCTGCGGGTTCTCGCCATAGCGCAGGTCGTCGACCTTCTCCAGCGAAATCTCGAGCTTGGCAGAGGTGTCCGCCACGTCGCTTGCCTGGGCGGCGAGCCAGCGGGAGATGGCCGTGTCGTAGGCGGCGGTGGTCTGGTAGACCTTCACCTGCAGGCGACGACGGGTGGAAAGCGTGGTGCAGCCACCGGTCTCGTGCATCTCGGCCAGGACGGCATCATAGTCGGCCGGGTCGGAAATGACGGTAACGCTCGTGGCGTTCTTGGCGGCAGAGCGCAGCATGGAGGGGCCACCGATGTCGATGTGCTCGATGGCGTCCGCGAAGGTGACCTCGGGGTTGGCGACGGTCTTCTCGAACTCGTACAGGTTGACGACGACCAGATCGATCAGCTTAATGCCGTGCTGAGCCGCCTCCTGCATGTGTTGCTCGGAATCGCGGCGGGCCAGCAGCGCGCCATGAACCTTGGGGTGCAGGGTCTTAACGCGGCCGTCCATCATCTCGGGATAGCCCGTGAACTCCTCGATGGGGGTTACGGGAACGCCCGCGTCCTCGATGGCACGAGCCGTGCCGCCCGTAGAGATGATCTCGACGCCAAAGTCGTCAACCAGCGTCCGTGCGAAATCGACGACGCCCGTCTTATCGGTAACCGAGATCAACGCGCGTGCGATCTTCACATCAGATCCCATGCAGTCCTCCTGTCTGGTACGCCGCCGTGCTCTGTGAGTCGGTGATACGTCGATCTGCAGCGCTCGCGCAGCGGCATTGAAAATACTGATTTAATGTAGCGCATCGAGCGCATCGATGCACCCCGCAACGGGCGCATGTGCAGAAAAAGTTTGCGAGCGGAGGGGATGGGCACGGCACTGGGCACGGTGAGTTCATGGAACACAGGGGCACCATAATTTGATGCCAATGGCGTGGTAGAACTGTGCTCGATATGCATCCGCAAAAGAAAGAGGCACCATGGTCTCGCGGGTTCTCTACCGACCGTTTGATACCGAAGACTTCGACGCCATCGCGCTGATTCTGCAACAGCTTTGGCATAACAATTCGGATAACGATGAGTACAACCGCCTTGAGGCCGCGTGCGACCTCGCCTATTGCCTTTCGTCATCGACGTTTTCGCAGGTTGCCGTAATCGACGGTCAGGCGCGTGGCATTTCGCTCGCGCGTGCGGGGCAAAGCTCCGGCGCCACCATCAAGGAACATTGGATGGATGCCGAACGCGCGCTGCTTTCGCAGATGCGCGAGCTGGAGCCCGATGCCTGCGCCGAGTATCTCTCGTTTGTACGCGCAACCATCCGAACCAACAACCGTTTGCTCGAAAGCAGCCCGTTGCCGCACGACAACGAGGTTACGCTGCTTGCCGTAGATCGCGATGTCCACGGCCTGGGCGTTGGCTCGGTTTTGCTTGATGCCGCGGTCTCGCACCTGTCCTCGCTTGGAGCGACGAGGGCGCACCTGTACACCGACTCCGACTGCTCGTGGAAGTTCTACGAGTTGCACGGCTTTAAGCGCACTGCCACGCACCGCGCCAACCGCGAAGAGCGCCGTCACGACATGCCGCGCGAAAGCTTCCTCTACGAGCTCGATCTAACAGCCTAAACCCGGCAGCCATACCTAGTCATTTAAGTCTGTCCCCAATGAGTAGCCTTGGTGGTCTGCAAATAGCTGTGGTCAAAAAACATCAAATATGAGTACTGCTACCTTTTTAGTAGCAGCAACTTGGGGCATTTTTGATGCTTGTAGGCATGACGACCAGCTGCACGAGCTGACGTAGCTCCTCAAATGTTCAATAAAATGGGCTCCTAACGAGAAGTGCTCTCATTAGGAACCCATTATTATGTGCAAACATATGTGACCAACGCAGCAACAGTACTCATATTTGGCATTTTTTGTCCACTGCCCCTTGCGCGAAGGTCCGCAGCGGAAAGTTTGACCCGTTTCGATGCAAAAAAATGGGATGAATCTTCCCTGGCAACCGCCCAGAAAGATCCACCCCAAAGCAAGCGCTCGCTAGAACGTTCCGCCGCCGCCTCCGCCGACGCCGCCACCGCCGCCACCGGAAAAGCCGCCGCCGCTGCCGCCGCTCGAGCTATCGGAACTCGAAGCCAGCTCGCGGATGGTCTCGTGATACACATCGTTGAACGAATCGAGCGGAGACTCGTTGCCGTAGTGATGGTAATACCACCAGTAGCAGGGGTAGTTGTCGTAGAAATCGTCGCTGTTGCGCAGGTCCGCAGGCACGGCCTCGGCCAGCTGTCGCAGCACTTCTTTCGAAACGCCCAGGGCAACGCCCATCACCAGCAGCTTGTTCCACAGAATCAGATCGCTGGGGATGGCCTCCTTCAGGCGCGTAAAGTCCTCGAGCCAATGCTTAAGCGCCTTGCAGCGAGCCGCCACCTCGGCGCCCTCCGGCGTGTAACGGCGGAAGGTGCAGCTCAGGACAAAGCCCACGATCGTGACGGGGATCGAGATCATAGCGGCACCGACGTTGGCATCCGCAAAGTCGGTATAGAACAGAGAGCCCAGAATGCCAAAGACAATGATGATGCCGAGAACCAGGCCGGCCACCATCGCGATAGTGCCATCCGAAGCAATAAGCTCGCGCGCCTCCAGCTTGCCCTTAACTGTGCTCTGATAGTCCTCGAGCTTGTCGCCAACAGATGTGGTGCGCTCGCTAGCGTACTCCTCCAGCTCGCTAAACGTGCGCGAACGGACTCCGTCCTTATCGGGCTTAACGCCGGCGAAGAAGACCTTGAGCACATCGCGATCGATGCCGTCCTTCTTGGCAGCCTTCCAGGCCTCGTCGGTCACTGTGATGCGATACGTCTGCTCCTCTTTTTCGCGACGGAGCAGACCCTTCTTCTTGGTCTCGGTCGCTTCTTCCAGCTTGATCACGCGGTCGTCGGTCAGCTTCATCAGTGTGGCGATATATGCCTGATCGGGCACGTCATTCCAGCTCATAAGAGCTGCAAGCACCGCGGGATGGTCGGCAGAGGGCACATCGCGGAAGTACTCGTCCTGGAAGAGCGGCTTGGGCTTGGGCCTGTGCAGCTTGAGCATCACGATCGCGCCGGTATAGGCAACCGCCACAACAACACACACCACGGCAATCGTGCTGGCAACCGCACGCGCGTGCTCACGGCGGGCGTTGGCCTCGTCGGCCCATTCCTTCTCTTCGCTCAGGATCGTTGACATGCGCTCTTCACCCGAGGCGGCAAGCTGCGGCACCCAGTCGCTGGGGAAGGCGATGCGTGCCTCGGCGAATTCGCCCTGATGCACACAGGGAATGGTATAGGTGACCATGGGCTCGTCCTCATCGAGCGACACGTCGCCCGTCAGCGGACCGTGGCCCCATGCGCGGAAGTTATCGCCTTTGACGGCCGCCGTCCCGGCAGCGGCATTTGCGAAGCGCACTTCCATCTCGACATCGTCGGAATCCGCAGACCAGCCGTCGCCCACGAACTTCCAGTAGAGCTCGGCGGTATCGGCCCAGTTCATAACCGCACCGGTCATGGTGTAGCTCACGTAATAGATCGCGCTGTCGCCGCTCTCGTGGGGGCTGAACACCTTAATCCTTACGCCGTCACCGGCCTGCTCGACCGTGTAGACACCAGAATCGCCCTTGTTCGCGCTATCGACTTTGTTAAACGCGGTGTCCTCTTCCTCGACACTCAGCACGTCAACGCCCGCCGTGCCGCCCTGCTGGTTGGTGCCCGTATTGATCTCCCAAAACACGCCGTTGATGTCGTCGTCGAAATCAAACTGGCGTCCCTCGACAACGGTCAGCGATCCATCGGCCTCGACCGTGGCACTGATGTAGGTTTGGGTCATGGAATACCCGTCGGCACGTGCAACGGCGGGTAGCAGCAGCAGCGCGCACGCGACGAGCGCGCAAATGGAAGCAAATCGCGCAAACAGGCAGCGCTGCCGACAGGTCTTGGCAACGGGGGCGTTCATAGGCACATCCTTTGTCTGTGATACCAGTAGCGTCATTGTCCCACGTTTGCGGGTTCATGTGACGAACATCTAGGTCAGCGGAGTATCAAACGGGACGAAAGTCACGCCCGCGGCCGGCACCTGGGGACGTTCCTTATTTGCCGGCAATCTGGGACACTCCTTGGCATAGCCCACTCCGGCAATAGATACCACTTCATAGCTCCGTCACAGGTGTAGCGGCTTTGTGTGGGCGCAGTGTGAGCCGATTAAGCCGCCAGCCGAGGGGCATAAAGCAGTTGAGCGAAAACGGTTTGCCCCTTTGCCGTTCGCTTGAGGATCATGTCCCCCTTTTCCGCGGAAACCCCGGCAGTTGCGAAGAGCTGCCGGGGTTTCTGTCGTTTGAGGGGTTGAAGGGGCTGAGCTTGGGGCGGTAATCGAGGTGTTGAGTCGGTGCCCGCCGCGCACAACACGCAGCCTCGGCAACTCGCGAGCATCGACGACGCCCCCCACCTCACCCCGCGCTATACTCGTCCGCATGGATATCAACGCATGCAACATAGCAACACACGCCGTGGGCGCACCAGCAGCGGCCGCTCCCGTGCCCGTCGTGGGCCGCTTTGCCCCGTCGCCCTCGGGCCGCATGCACCTGGGCAACGTGTTCAGCTGCCTGTGCGCGTGGCTTTCAGCCCGCAGCCAAGGCGGCAGCATCGTGCTGCGCATCGAGGATCTGGACGATCGCTGCAAGCGCCCGGAACTTGCCGCTCAACTGATTGACGACCTGGCCTGGCTAGGGCTTGAGTGGGACGAAGGCCCCTACTACCAGCACGATCGCCTCGACCTGTACGAGAGCGCCTTGCACCAGCTACAAGACGTCGGCCTCACCTATCCCTGCTTTTGCACGCGCGCCGAGCTCCACGCCGCGAGCGCGCCGCATGCCAGCGACGGCACACCCATCTACCGTGGCGCCTGCCGAAGCCTTTCGGCCGAAGAAATCGCCCGCCGCAGTGCCCTGCGCGCTCCGGCCACGCGCCTGCGCGTGCCCGCCGTCGACGACCTCGCAGACGATGTGGTCGAATTCGTTGACCGCACGTACGGAGCCCAATGCGAGGCACTCGCCACCGAGTGCGGCGACTTTTTGGTGCGTCGCAGCGACGGCGTGTTTGCTTATCAGCTGGCCGTGGTGGTCGACGACGCCGCCATGGGCGTCACCGAGATCGTACGCGGATGTGACCTGCTTGGTTCCACGCCGCGCCAGATCTATCTGCAACATCTGCTGGGACTGCCCACACCGCGCTACGCGCACATTCCGCTGCTCATGTCGCCGGACGGCCGCCGCCTTTCCAAGCGCGATCGCGATCTGGACCTGAGCGAACTACGCGCACGATTTGGCACGCCCGAGGCACTGTTGGGATGGCTCGCCGGGCAAACAGGCATCGCGCCGGACACCACGCCGCGCTCTGCCGAACAGCTGGTCGAGCACTTTAGATGGGACGTCATCCGTGCGCACCGCGAGAACATCACTGTAACGGTCGAGTAGCCAGCCACCCCGCCTCTACGCAACATCCCAGGGCTGGAGTTCGTCACCCAAGCGAACGATGCAGTCGTAGAGCACGGTATGGCGCTCGGCCGGGTTGGCATCCCGATGAAAATGCCCGTAATACCAGCGTTTGTAGTCCATGCGATCTTCCAGCTCATCGAAAAATGCCGTAAGTCGATCAACCGTGGGGCAATTCCAGCTGGATGCCGGATAAAGCGTGGGCGAAAGCATGCGCGTAGAGCAGGTGTGGGTGATCACGTAGTCGACCTTCCAGCCCATGCTCTCGAGCTTTGCCCGCGCCTCCTCAAAGTTGCGCTCGTCCGGCAGCTCCTGCGGCCACCAGCTGGAATACGGAATGCGGTATTCCTTATCCACGCTCGTGGCGCCGCCCATGGTAAAGATTGTTGAGCCATCAAGCTCAAAAACCTCGCCGCGCGTCAGGCGCCGTATGGGAGAGGTATCCGACAGGCGCTGCGTCAGCCCGCCGTGCCACAACTCCATGGGGCGCTCCGCCCAGTGATCGAAACGTTCGTGGTTGCCGTCGACGAACAGCACGGTATAGGGGCGCGACTCCAGCCAGGCGATATCGGCACATTCCTCGGCAGAGAAATCCCACGGAAAGCCAAAGTCGCCCGCGACAATCAGATAGTCGTCGCTCGTCAAACTATCCCCAAGATCCCAGTCGCGCAGCTTTTGCATGTCGAGCCCACCGTGAATATCGCCCGTCACATAGACCGTCATCGGATTACCACTTCCCTGTAAGTCGCTAGCCCACATTCTGCACGATCACTAAGCCAACCGTTCCAGCCCTTCCATCCCTTAGGGCTTACCCCTCGTTCTTCCATCCAAACGGGTCGAGCACCCAAAAAACCAGATCGAGCACGCCGCCGGTCATCATGGCGCCGGCAAGGGCCATGCAAACGTGCAGGGAACTGGCACTTCGGAGCACGTCGAATGGCCCCAGAACAGCCAGCAGCGCGACCGCTGCGCCGGCTACGCACAGCGCGAGGCACGGCCCCGCGTCCTTGACGCACTTCTTTGCGAGATGCTTGGTGTTGTCACTCATCAATATCGAACTCCTTAGAGGGTCGTTGTTTGGGTACATGCCGCCGCGACAGACCAAGACGGCAAATTAAGTCTCCCACGCCATGCGGACACAGTTGAAAGCCCTCGCGCAAAAAAACGACGCGCTGCAGGATTCGCATCACCTGCGGCGCGTCGAAAATGATCCGCTTTCCTTCGTCCCCAACGAATCAGCTGAGTTGGTGCCGCTCGACGGAGAGGAAGAAGCCGGCGGCGTCACGAGCTGCGGCAATGTCGCTAGACATAGGAAACAGACGCGCTCTAAACGCCCTAAGCCCCAAGCCTACCCATTAAGAAATCGACTGCAGAAACGATTTTGATACCGTCGATGTCGGTCGGATGGCTTCCCCGGCGAACGATGATGATCTTCTCGTAACCGCCGGTAATCTTCTCGAGCGACCTGAGCTCAAAAGGACGCAGCTCGCGCTTACGCGTCGCCTCCTCGTCAATCGACTCTGTGACCTGAATAAACTTACGATCCGAGCCGTCGCCTATCGCAACGAAGTCGATTTCGGCATCTCGAAGATGGCCCGTGAAGACCTGGTATCCGTCATAGACAAGGCGATTGTAAACGGCATTTTCGAGAACACGCCCGCTGTCGCTGCCGCGATACCCATCCAAGAAGGCTCGAAGCCCCAGATCCTCAATGTAGAACTTACCACCGGTCTTTAAAATGTCCCGACCCTTAATATCAAATCGGCGCGCGTGCGAAAAGATATAAGTCTCCTCAAGGGCGGACACACAAGTGTCCACGACTCCGTGCGAGGATTTCACCCCGTTCTCTGCCAGCGTTCCAACGATCTTATTAATTGATGTCGGGTTTGAAATGTTATCAGCCAAGTAGGAAGTGACGCGGTCGAGCACACTCCTGCTCGTCACCGACCGTCTACCCCGACGTGCCTCGCGAGCCAAAATGTCGCGCCCGACGATTGTTTGGTACGTGCTCCAGATATAGTCCTTCATTTCCTGCTCCGGTAGCTGTGAAGCAGCAAGAAACGGCAGGCCTCCAAACGTCAGATAGCGGTCAAGAAGATCGTCGAGTGCAACAATATCCTCCTGGCCAAAAACAGCGAGCCTATTCGTGACGTCAGTCGGACCAAGAAAGTCGACATATTCCGAAAAAGTGAGCGGATGCATCCGAATCTCGACATACCTGCCCGAGATTAAGGTCGCAATCTCAGACGAAAGGAGAAAAGCGTTCGAACCCGTAACGTATATATCACAGTCCCGGTCGACACGAAGTGCGTTAATCGCCTTTTCCCATCCGGCAACCTCCTGAAGCTCGTCGAAGAAGAGATAGCACCTCTTGCCCGCAGGCATTAGGCCGTCGACATGACGGTAAAGCTCTCGCCAATCACGCACGCCCTCCAGCTCAAATGACTCCATCTTAAAGGTCAAAAGACATTCGGATGGAACGCCGTTATCCTCCAGATGTTTGCGCATCATGTCCAGAAGCGTCGATTTGCCGCAACGGCGCATACCCGTTACGACCTTGATGACATCCGCATCACGAAAGGCGATCAACTTTTCGAGATATCGATTTCTGGGAACCATCCGTTTATCCATCGCTCGCCCCAATCTGCAAGTTTTTCTCACAGAATGACAAGAACTTGCGAATTTTGCAAGTTCTTGTCACGACGCGACGAGAACTTGCAGAATTACATCAGAGCTATTATAAGTCGGGCTCAGTCAAAGCAACGTCAAGGCGCAGAACAATGCTATGGGGCGAATCGTTCAAGAGTGCGTTGAACAATTTCATTCCCGCATTTTTGGAATGCCCATAAGATGCCCGTCTGACGGGAAGCGATCTGGGCCATCTTTGAGCAGAAACTCAAATGCTGGCGCGCCGCCTGCACTTATCGAGTTTCCCGCAAATGCTATAAATAGAAAGTTTATTTACATAGCGAGACACTCCTGGACGTTTGACTTTCATCCTGGTAGCCTGGATATCTAGAAGTTTCTGTTTGGAGAGGGTTAGCAGTGATTCCCGTTATTGACTTATTCGCGGGCCCGGGAGGCCTTGGGGAAGGCTTTTCATCACTTCGAGACGCTGAGAACAAGCCCGTGTTCCAAACAATCATGTCCATTGAACGTGACAAGCAGGCTCATCAGACCCTGAGGCTTCGTTCATATCTGCGCAAAATTGCAGAACCGGACGGAACATTGCCGAGAGTTTATCTCAGATACATGAAAAAGCATGACAATGAGACCTTCGACCAACTTATCCGCCACCGCCCAAAAGAATGGCAGGCCGCTTGCGAAGAAGCTTTATGCGACGAGCTCGTCGATGGAGACGACCGCTTGGTCAAACTCGGCGCCGAACGCGTGACAAGATGGTTTGAAGACCGTGATAGGGGTCCGCTGGTCCTAATTGGCGGACCTCCGTGCCAAGCATATTCGTTGGTGGGCAGATCGCGGCGCAAGCATGACATTACATTCGAAGAGGACCCGAAGCACACCCTCTACCGTTGCTACCTCTCGTTTATCAACGAGCTAAAGCCGGATGTCTTCGTTATGGAAAACGTCAAAGGACTTCTTTCTGCAAAGCACGAGGGCCATGGCGTTTTTAACCGCATATGCAAAGATATGGAAGAGGCGGGATACACCATCCATTCCCTCGTCACTGATGACCCCCATAATCCAAAAGATTACGTGGTCAAAGCCGAACAGTATGGAATCCCCCAGATGCGACACAGGGTCATTCTCCTTGGTATTAAAAATGACACCGGAATCGAACCGAGCACGCTAACCAAAAAGCATGTTTGCACTCTTGGGTCAGCCCTTCGCGGACTGCCTAAACTGCGAAGTGGATTCTCTGAACGCAACGAGAACTGGCGCGATATGAACTGGGCAGAGTACATAAACTCAGCGGCAAAAGAGCTGAAAGACAATGACGAATGCAACGATCTTACAGACATCCTTGATAGGGTAATTTCACGCTACGCGCCAAAGTTAACCGCAAAGCACAAAGTTGATCCCGTCCACAATCGATATGAAGAATGGTATAGAG
Source organism: uncultured Collinsella sp. (assembly GCA_902496275.1). Classification (GTDB taxonomy): domain Bacteria; phylum Actinomycetota; class Coriobacteriia; order Coriobacteriales; family Coriobacteriaceae; genus Collinsella. The sequence continues at coordinate 22,163 of CABVAC010000031.1, forward strand.
GAAGGCTCGGAAATAGCAAGGTCCTCACAAATCATGAGTCTCGCTCTCACTTGGCGAGCGATCTTGACCGTTATCTCTTTTGTGCGGCATATGCAGAAAAATACGGTACGCCCGCACGCCTTGAAGAATTCCCCGAGTCATTGCTTCCCAATCATAAGAACGTCCAGGCAGCAAAAACGACTGGTAACTATAAATTCAACGACCGTTTTCGTGTGCAAGTATGGGGAAGACCCTCTACGACCATCACCTCGCATATCGCCAAGGACGGACACTATTACATCCATCCGGATCCGTCGCAATGCAGGAGCCTTACCGTAAGAGAGGCCGCAAGACTTCAAACCTTCCCAGATGACTATCTGTTCGAAGGCAACAGAACGTCTCAGTACACTCAGGTGGGTAACGCGGTGCCGCCGCTACTTGCCCAGCAGATAGCGGCGGTAGTCGCAAAGGCACTTGGAAAAGAAGCCCACGGGTTTTACGAGAATCTTACAGACGATACTGACTGCTCTTAAGACGGTAAGGACAGCCGACGCTGCGCAGCCGCTTCATCATGTTAATAAGTACAACGGACTGGCTCTCGGAGGGTACTTTGTTTGGCAAGGCACATGCATACTGCAAAATACCCCGTTCCTTCTCAGTTCCCTGGTACCGTCAAGATTCTTTCGCAAATTGATCGAGGCGGCCTCGGCCCCGCCTTGC
>CABVAC010000032.1 GCA_902496275.1 uncultured Collinsella sp.
CTTCATTACTCCAACGACGAATTCTAGGCGGTGTCCCCTCCCTTTCAAGAAAGGGCGGAGGCGGGGCATGCCCCGCCTCTTACACCACATCTCTGTGCGCTACCAGGGCCCCGACTTTAGCCCCGTAATTTGGCATAGTTTTGAAATGGCGTTAAATCGGTAGCAGCCATTTTGCTATGCCGGGGGCTCGGTCTTTGGGCAACTACCCTCGCAGGTAGGCGATGGCGATCTGCGTGCGGTTGCGCAGGCCCATTTTGGCAAGGATTGAGCTGATGTGGTTGCGCACGGTGCCTTCGCCCATATAGGCGGTGGCGGCAATCTCCTTGTTGTCGAGGCCGCGGGCGATGAGCTCGGCGACTTCGAACTCGCGGTCGGTCAGGCTGGCGAAGGCTGCGGGCCGGCGGGGCGTGCCCGCCTCGACGTCCGTTCCGTCAAAATCGATGTCCTCGATTGCCTTACCCTCGAGCACGCGTTTGCCGTCCATGACCTGCGCCAACGCCGGCGGAATGGCAGCGACATCGGTTTTGATCAGATAGCCGCGGGCGCCGAGCTTGAGCGCCGACACAATGTACTCGTCATCCGAAAATGTCGTCAGAAACACCACGCGCGCCGCAGAGTCGTGCTCGAGGATCTCGCGCGCCGCCGATAGGCCGTCGCGTCCCGGCATCTGAATGTCGAGCAGCGCGATGTCGGGTGCGTGCTCGGCGTAGAGCGCCACCGCATCGTCGCCGTTGGCACCGGTGCCCACTACCTCGATCTGTGGCTGGGCGCCCAGGATAATCTTGAGCGAATCGACCACCAAGCGGTCGTCGTCGACAACGATGAGCCTCATCGGCCCTCATCTCCTTGCTGTTTGGGAACGGTGGCAAACACGCGCCAGCCGCCGGCGCCGCCGCGCGGGCCGGCGGTGAAGGTGCCGCCAAGCGCCTCGACGCGCTCGCGCATGGAGCCGAGCCCCATGCCCTCCGCGGCGCCGCAGCCGCTTGCTTGGACCCCGCCCGCGCCATCGTCGGTAACGATGAGCTGGTAAAACGACGGATGCTCCATGCATCGTACGGTGACAGTATGGGCGCAAGCGTGGCGTATGGTGTTGGAGAGCGTCTCGCGCAGGACCGCCGCAAAGCAGTTGGCGACGTTTGCGGGCGCATGCTCGGCCAAAACTTCAAGCTCAATCTGCGGGCCGCCGTCCGAGCGTGCGCCTTCAACAATGCGTTCGAGCTGCACGGAAAGGTCGACAGCGTTGTCGTTGAGCGCATGGACGCTAGTGCGCACAAGCTGGAGCGCCTCGTCAACCGTGCGTTTGACGTCGGCGAAATCGGCGGCGACGCCGGGCTCGTCGGCGTGCACGACGCGCAGGGCCTCGGTCTGCAGCGAGGCACGCGTGAGCTGGTGCCCGACGTTATCGTGGATCTCGCGCGCGATGCGGGCGCGTTCGGCGAGCGTCGCGAGCTCGACTTCGTAGTCCTGGCGGTCAGCCAGATCGCGGTTGCGCGCCTCGAGTACGAGGGCTCGTTCCTGCAGCTCGTCGCGGGTGCGGCGCATGCGCTGCTGCTCGCGCTCCAACTGGGCAGTACGTAGCGATAACAAGGTGGCGGCAACCGAAAGGATGGCGGTCAGCAGAAGCGTTCGGGCGGTGAGCGCGTCGGTGCGAAGGTCCGCGACGAGCGCAAAGACAAAGGCGATGCCAATGCTCAGCACGACCCAGGCGTGCTCGCGGCGCACCCGCCGCGCAATGTCATAGAGGGCGAGAGGCGCAAACGGCACAAACGGCGGCACGAAGACGGCCGCGATGATGTAGACGTAGCTCGCGGCCTCGCCTGCACGGCGTGTGCGTTCCCCCTGTACGACCTCGGCCAGCGAGGTGGCAATAACGCCAAGGCAAAACGCCGCGACCAGGCGAGCGTCCACAGCAAGGCCCATGGCGGCCGCAATGCAGCACGCCAGCACGATCGATTTGTCGAAAAGCCTGTTCATACGGGTATTGTACGCGAACCCGCGCGTGGTGGAGGAGCCGCCTGCGCAACCGTGACATTCCTCCCGTGCGGCAAAGCGGCGTCGATCGCTCGCGCGAGCGGGGGTTTCGCCTCTGCCCCCTCGCACTCGTGACAAAGCTCACTGGTGCGCGCCGTCCTCTCCTGCGATGATGCAATCGTACCGGGCCGCAATCAACGGAAGGGCCGACTCATGACAGACATCGTCCACGTCGAAAACCTCGTCAAGCGCTACGACGATCTTATCGCGCTCGACCACTTTAACCTGAGCATCGCCCCCGGCGAGATCTTTGGTCTGCTGGGCCCCAACGGCTCGGGCAAGACCACGTCCATCAACTGCATTCTGCAGCTGCTCGCCTACGACAAAGGCACCATCGAGCTATTCGGCGAGCCCATGACGCCCGCCCGCTACGACCTCAAGCGTCGCGTCGGCGTGGTGCCGCAGCAGGTGGCGGTGTTCGACGAACTCACCGTGCGCGAGAACATCGACTATTTCTGCAGCCTCTACGTCAACGACCGCAAGCGCCGTCGCGCGCTGGTCGACGAGGCCATCGACTTTGTCGGGCTGGGCGACTTTACCAAGTTCCGCCCCGGCAAACTCTCGGGTGGCCTGGCGCGCCGCCTCAACATTGCCTGCGGCATCGCGCACAAGCCCGAGCTCATCTTTTTTGACGAGCCCACGGTGGCGGTCGACCCGCAGAGCCGTAACGCCATCCTGGAGGGCATCTGCCGCCTGCGCGACGAGGGCGCCACGGTGGTGTACACCAGCCATTACATGGAGGAAGTCGAGCAGATCTGCAGCCGCATCATGATCATGGACGGCGGGCGCGTGCTGGCGCAGGGCACCAACGACGAGCTCAAGCGCATGATTCAGATGGGCGAGCGCGTGACTGTCGATGTCGGCGCCGTCGAGGCCGCCACAGTCGAGCGCCTGCGCGCCCTCGAGCATGTGCTTTCGGTTGGGCTGTCGGGCGGCGAGCTCGTCTGCACCTGCGAAGCGAGCCCGCACAATCTGGTCGACATCCTCGATACGCTGCGCGCCGCCGACGTGGCGCTCGGCCGAGTGTGGAGCGAGCCGCCGACTCTCAACGACGTGTTCCTCGAGATCACCGGCCGCGAGCTGCGCGACTAGGGGACAGCCATGTTCAACACCATTATCATTACGGTCAAGACGCTGCTGCGCCGGCCGAGCACGTGGGTTTGGGGCGCGATCTTTCCCGTCGCGCTTTCCACGATGTTCATGTTTATGTTTGCGAATCTGAGCTCCGACGGCAAGATCGACCCGGTGCCGGTTGCCGTCGTGGCGGACGAGGCCTGGGACGCCTCGACCTTTAAGGACGTGGCGGCTTCGCTTGCCAAGGAAGGCGACGACCAGCTGCTCGATGTGAGCGAGTACGAAGACTTGGCTGCCGCGCGCAAAGCGCTCAAGGCCGGCGAAGTCGCGGGCATTTACACGGTGGATACCGTGGGCACGCCCAAACTCACATTGCTTTCGAGCTATGACAGCTCGCGTGCGTCGACGGTGCTCACCGACCGCAGCATTTTGGAGACGGTGGCAAGCTCGTATACACAAAATGCCGAGCTCATGTCCCAGATTGCCCAAGACAACCCGGCGGCGCTCGCCGACCCGGAGGCGGTTGCGCGCGCCCTGTCGCTCGAGGGTGGCACCCGCCGCGTAAGTCTGACACGCACCACGCCCGATGGTACGGTCGTCTACTACTACGCGCTCTTTGGCCTGGTCGCGATGATGTCTGCCGAGTTTGCCGCCTTGAGCGTCGTCGATCTGCAGCCCAATCTGTCGGGCCTTGGTGCGCGTCGCTGTGTGGGCGGTCTTTCCAAGACGGCGTCGCTAGCCGGCATCTTTGTCGGCTCGTGGCTGGTTTCCTTTGCCTCGATGGCGGTCGCGATTAGCTACGTGCGCCTAGTCGTTGGCGTTGACTTTGGCGGGCGCGAGGGGCTGTGCCTGCTGGGCGGTGCTGCATCCGCGCTTGCCGCCACGGGCTTGGGGCTCTTTGTGGGCACGCTTCCCGTTAAGGGCGGCAAGGCGTCCAAGTCGGGCATCCTCACGGGCTTTGCCACCACGTGCGCCCTGTTCGCCGGCCTCTACGGCGAGCCGGCGATGGCACTTGCCGACGACGTTGCCCGCGCCTGCCCGGCCGAGTGCTGGCTCAACCCCGTCAAGCTCATCTGCGACATGTTCAACCGCCTGTATTTCTTTGATGACCTGGGTCCCTTTGCCGTTCGCGCCGGCGCGCTGGTCCTTATGGCGCTGGTGTTTGTCGCCGCCGCTACGCTGATCTTTGGAAGGAGCCGCTATGAGCACCTTTAAGACCGCGCTTCGCATGGCGCTGGCGCACCCGTTCTACCTGCTCATCTACACGGTGTTCATCTCGCTCATGGGCGTGTTCATCGCGGCCTCGGTGAGCTGGAACTCGTCGCAGCTTACCGAGTACAAGCCCTACGATGCCAACGTGATCGTGGTCGACCGCGACAATAGCGACCTTTCGCGGGCGCTTACCAAGCATCTGGGTTCTCGTTTTGAGCTGGTCACGGGCGTCGGCGACGACACCTACGACCTTGCGGACGCGCTATCCAAGAGCAACAGCGCCAAGGGCAGCGCCGACTGCGTGTTCTTTATCCCGGAGGGGTTTGAGGACGATCTTGTTGCAGCCGCCCGTGCGGGGGAGGCCCTGCCCAAGCTCGACGTGACCTATGGTTCCGGCACCATGGCGGCGGCGCTTTCGTCTGCCGAGGCCTCGCGCTGGATCTCGCTCGCGGGCGCTGCGGCCGCACTTGAGCCCGCCGCCTCTAACGGTAGCGTCGCCAAGGCTGCCGAGCATGTGGCCGCGAAGCGCGCCAAGGTCGAGATCGAGCAGGTCAAGGTTGACTCGACAGCCGCCGCCACGCTCGAGTCGTATTTCAACTTTGGTGCATACGCGATCATCTCGTCTGTCATCGTGTCGGTGGGGCTGGTGTTCTCGGGCATGAACGAGCCCGAGCGCGTGCGCCGCATGGAGGCCGGCCCAATCTCCGGGCGCCAGCGTTCGCTTGCCGTGTTTGCGGCTGCCGCGGTGCTCACCGTCTGCATCTGGTTTGTGTCGAGCATGATGGGCGTCGTGGGCTTTGCCGGCGCGGTTGTCGAGGTCGGCGTGGGTCGCGTGCGTCTGGCACTGGCGGCGACGTTTGCCCTGGCGTGCACGCCGCTGGCCGTTGGCTTTGCGCTTTCGAGCCTGGGCGCGCGCGAGGAGCTGCTCAACGGTGTGGGCAACCTGCTCGGCATGCTCATGACGTTTTTGGGCGGCGCCTGGATGCCGCTGTCGCTGATGGGCCCGGCCGTGCAGACCGTGGCGCACTTTGTGCCGACATATTGGGTGAACGACGCGATCGGCAAGGCGCTCGCCGCGGACCTGACGTCCACCGTGCTGGGCGACATCGCCTGCGACCTGGGCGTCACGGCGCTCTTTGCCGTGGCCATCGCCGCCGCAGGCCTAGCCCTCGCACGCAACAAATCCCACGCCTAGCTACCTAGTCATTTAAGAACGTCCCCAATGACTGGTCTGAAATAAATCCCCGGCCTCGCCCCAAAATAGTTCGCTAAGGTTTACTATTACGCTCATAAAGTAGTACGAGGCTAACAATGGGGGATACCATGGCAACGCAGAAAGCCTACGTTCAGGTTAAGGGTCTCAAAAAGCACTACGGCGACGGTGATGCACGCCTAACGGTGCTCGATGGCATCGACACGTCCATCAACCGCGGCGAGATCTGCGTCATGCTGGGGCCCTCGGGCTCGGGCAAGTCGACCTTTCTCAACCTGATCGGCGGCCTGGAGGATGCCGACGCCGGCTCCATCATGGTGGACGGCTGCGACCTCACGGTGCTCAAGCCTACCGACCTGGGCGAGTATCGCCGCCGTGAGCTGGGCTTTGTCTTCCAGTTCTACAACCTGGTGCCCGACCTCACCATCAAGGAAAACATCGAGGTCACGGCACACCTGTCCAAAAACCCGCTCAACATCGACGACCTGCTGCGTTCACTGGGCCTCTACGAGCACCGCAACAAGTTCCCGCGCCAGGTCTCGGGCGGCCAACAGCAGCGTTGCGCCATCGGCCGTGCACTCGTCAAAAACCCGGGCCTGCTGCTGTGCGACGAGCCCACGGGCGCGCTTGACTACAAGACGTCCAAGGAGATCTTGCAGCTCATGGAGGATGTCAATCACGAGTACGGCTGCACCATCATCATCGTTACCCACAATGCCGCCATTGCGCGCATGGCCAATCGCGTGCTGCGCCTGCGCGACGGGCGCATCGTCGAGGATGAGCTCAACGAGTCGCCCGTCGCGGCCGCCGAGCTCGATTGGTAGGCGGCGCCATGACACCTCTCGCAAAACGTCTCCCGCGCGAGCTGCGCCGCAATATTGGCAAGTACCTGGGCATCTTTTTGCTTATGTGCGGAAGCATCGCTCTCACCTCGGGCTTTTTGCTCGCGGCGCATTCCATCGGTTGTCTTATCGACGACATGCGCGATGCGTACACGATTGAGGATGGCCGCGTGACCACCTCCTTCGAGGCCACCAAAGACCAGCTCAAGGCCGCCGAGGATGCTGCCGGCGACGTCGGCGGCGTCACGCTCTACAAGAATTTCTCTATCGATGCCATCATCAAAAAGGCGTCCGGCGACGACGGCACCAAGCGCACGCTGCGCACCTATGCGCACCGCGCTAAGGTGGACATTGCGTCCTACTGTGAGGGCAAGCAGCCCAAGGCGGATAACGAGGTGGCCATCGACCGTGTCTTTGCCACCAATAACAACCTGTCCGTGGGCGATAAAGTCGAGCTCGAGGGCCGAACCTACACCATTTGCGGCATCATGACCCAGCCCGATAGCCAGGCGCTGTTCCTCAACAATTCGGACTTTACGGTGAACACCATCACGTACGGCGTAGCCGAGGTCACCGATGGCGGCTTTGCCGCGCTCGAGGATGCCGGCGGCGCGCCTGCCTACACCTACTCCTTCACCTTTGCCGATCGCGACCTCTCCACTGCAGACCGTACCGATGCCGAACAGGATATGGTCGAGGCGCTGACCGACGCCGACGCGCGCGTGGATGACCTCATCGACGCCGATTCCAACCAGGGCATTGGCTACGCGCGCGACGACGTAGACGGCGACTCCATGATGTGGATGACGCTGCTCGACATCATCATCGTGATCATGGCGTTCGTCTTTGTGGTCCTTACCGACGCCACCATCGAGGAGGAGAGCGCCATCATCGGCACGCTACTCGCCAGCGGCTATCGTCGATGCGAGATCGTGCTGCACTACCTGGCGCTTCCCGCCATCGTGGGCGTGGTCGCGGCGCTTTTGGGCACTGCGCTCGGCGTTGTGTTTTTTACCGAGCCCATGCGCAGCCTCTATTACGGTTCGTACAGCCTGCCGCCCTTCCAGGTGTACTGGAGCTGGGAGATCTTTGTGAAGTGCGCCGTGGTTCCCGCCGTCGCGCTCGTCCTCATCACGCTGGTGGGCCTGCTTCGCAAGATGGGCAAGACGCCGTTGCAGTTCCTTCGTCACGAGGCGAGCGGCAAATCGGGCACCAAGCGCGGCCTGCAGCTGCCGGAGCGCATGGACTTTGTCTCGCGTTTCCGCCTGCGCATCTTCCTGCGCAATCTGGGCAACTTTGCCACGCTCTTCGTGGGCATTGCGTTTGCCTCGCTGCTGCTGCTCTTTGGCCTGGCGATTCTGCCCACGATGACGCACTACGCGGACAACCTCGAGACGAGCCTGGTCGCCGAGCACCAGTACACGCTCAAGGCTCCGCTGGAGCTCGAGGGCACTGCTGAGGAGCGTGGGCAGTGGTCAGCACTCGAGCGCTTGCAGTCGGTTGACGGCGCGCTGCTTTCTGCCGCTCAGGATGCCGATGACGAGCTTGACGACGCGGCCGATACAGCGCAGGCGGCAGCCGATGCTGCGACCGCATCTCCGTCTGCCGAGAGCCTGGCCGCAGCGCAGGATGCGCTTGCCAAGGTCCAGGACAAGAAGGATGTGCTCTACGCGCGCCTTGACGATCTTGCCGATGCCCTCGGCTGCAACCGCGATGAGGCTATCGACCTGATCGACAAAGCCTCCAAGATTGACACTGACAACGACGATATTCACCCGGTCAATACGACCGACAACGGCGCGGGCGCAATCGCGCAGGCCGAGAAATATGCCGTTTACCAGCTGCAATACGACCGCGGCGATGGTAATGGTCAGGAGACGATTTCCGTCTACGGCATCTCGCCCGATTCGCGCTATTGGAAAGACCTCAACGTCGGCGATGGGCGCGTCGTCTTTGGCGGCGGTCTGCTCGACAAGTTTGGCTGGAGCGAGGGTCAGAAGGTCGCGCTCGGCGACAAGTACGAGGGTGAGCATTATTCCCTTGAGTACGCGGGCAAGGATTGTGCCTGGGGCTCCAAGTCGGACATGAATATCTATATGAGTATCGAAGACTTTAACGAGCTGTTCGACAACGACGCCGCCTACTTTAACGGCTATGTGAGCGACGAGAAGCTCGACCTCGATGCTCGTTACTTTGCCGGCGACACCACGCCCGACGACATGCGCGCCGTGGGCGATCAGTTCATCGGCATGATGAGCAAAATGATCGGCATGATGGTCGGGCTTGCGGTGTTTATCTTCCTGCTGTTTATGTACCTGCTGACCAAGGCTGTGATCGACCATAGCGCCCGTTCGATCAGCTACATGAAAGTCTTTGGCTATCGCGATAGCGAGATCTCGCATCTGTACATCCGCTCGATCACACTGTGCGTGGTGGTGTCGCTCGTGCTAAGCCTGCCGGTCATTATTGGCTCGCTCACGGCCATCTTCCGCTCGATGCTCCTCGCCTACAACGGCAATATCGAGATCTACGTGCCCGCTTGGTCCATGGCGGCGTGCGTGGGCATTGGCTTTGCGACCTACCTGGTCGTGGCGCTGCTACACACGCGTTCTATCAAACGTGTGGGCCTGGCCGAGGCACTCAAAGTCCAAGAGTAGTCGTTTAAGAACCTCCCCAACGACTAGGTTTCGCGCTTGACTTTGACCCTACTTTAACGGGTACCATCCTCTATGTCTGTAACGCCATATAGACCGAGGGGATATATCTATGACCGCAACCGCACCCGCAGCACCCGCTAAGGTGTACTTCACCAACCTGCGCACGCATGCTCGTGAGAGCCAGCTCGATAAGCTCAAACGCCTCATTCGCCGTGCCGGTATTGAGCAGATCGACTTTGAGAACAAGTTCGTCGCCATCAAGATTCACTTTGGCGAGCTGGGCAACCTGAGCTTTTTGCGCCCCAACTACGCCCGCGCCGTCGCGGATGTCGTGAAGGAGCTGGGCGGCAAGCCCTTCCTCACCGACTGCAACACGCTCTACGTCGGTAGCCGCAAAAACGCGCTCGAGCACATCGACACCGCCTACCAGAACGGCTTCACCCCGTATGCCACGGGCTGCCAGATCATCATCGCCGACGGCCTCAAGGGCACCGACGAGGCACTCGTTCCGGTCGAGGGCGGCGAGTATGTGCACGAGGCCAAGATCGGCCAGGCGCTCATGGATGCCGATATCGTGATCAGCCTCACCCACTTTAAGGGCCATGAGCAGGCCGGCTTTGGCGGCGCCATGAAGAACCTGGGTATGGGTGGCGGCAGCCGCGCCGGCAAGATGGAGCAGCACGCCGCCGGCAAGCCGAGCGTCGATACCGCCAACTGCGTAGGCTGCCATGCCTGCGAGAAGATCTGCGCGCACGACGCCATCTCGTTTGACGATGCCCGCGAGCGCGAGCTTGCCAACGGTAACACCCGCACGGTGCACGTGGCCACCATCGACCACGATCGCTGCGTGGGCTGTGGACGCTGCATTGCGGCATGCAACCAGGACTGCATCAAGCCCGGCTATGACGCCGCGGCCGACGTGCTCAACTGCAAGATCGCCGAGTACACTAAGGCCGTCGTCGACGGCCGCCCGAGCTTCCATATCTCGCTTGCCATGGATATCAGCCCCAACTGCGATTGCCATCCCGAAAACGACACGCCTATCGTTAACGATATCGGCATGTTCGCGAGCTTTGACCCGGTCGCCATCGACCAGGCCTGTGCCGATGCCGTCATGGCATCCGAGCCGCTGCCCAACACCGAGCTCACCGATAGCGCGGCCAAGATGGAGCATAACCACGAGCATCTGGGGGGCGAGCAGGCCAAGGACCCCTTCTGCATCACGCATCCCGACACCGACTGGCGCACCTGTATCGCACACGCCGAGAAGATCGGCCTGGGCACGAGCAAGTACGAGCTTATCGAGGTCAAGTAGCGCCTAGTTATTGGACAAATGAAGCGCTTTTCTGGCGTAAGTAGAGCAAAAGCCGCCCGTGGGCACAGCGCTCACGGGCGGCTTTCCGGAAGTATGCGGCAAATTTCGAGACCGCCGAGCACACGACGTTTTTTGGCAACAAAACCCCTGATAAATTGTTGGTAAAACTGCGGTCTGGTCGGCAGTTCCAGATTTTGCCGCATACTTCCGAAAATAGGGGGTCAGATAAAGCCCCAGACGTTGCTTTTTGCCTAAAAATACTCGTCGAGGAAGTTGTTGACTGTGTTCCAGTAGAGCTCGGGGTCAACTTGCGCGCTCTTGGCGTGGGCGGCGCCATGAATGGTGAGCTTTTGCTTGGCTTTGCTGGCGCACGCGTCGTAGTTTTGGTCGAGCATGTCGTACGGCACAAAGGTGTCCTGGTCGCCGTGGATAAACAGCATGGGAACCGTCGCGTGTTTGAGTTGCTCCACACTGCTCGCCTTATGAAAGTCGTAGCCCGCGCGCACGTTGCACACCAAGTTTGCTACATCGAGCAAGGGAAAGCTGGGCAGGCCGAACACGTCCTTGAGCTGCAGAGAAAACTCGTCCCAAACACTCGTATAACCACAGTCCTCGATAATACATTTCACGTTTGCGGGCAGAGATTCTCCCGCCACGTTCATAGCGGTTGCTGCACCCATCGACTCGCCAAAGACCAGGATGCGCGCCTCGGGGTCAGCCTGAACGATTTGCTCGATCCATGCGACGATATCGAGGCGCTCGGGCCAGCCCATGCCGATATAGTCGCCGCCGGAGCGCTCGTGGGCGCGGGCGGCAGGCGCAAGCACGTTCATGCCGCGGTCGTGGAAGCGCTTGGCGTATCGGGCCATGCCGATGGGCTCGTTGGTATATCCATGCAGGCAGACGGCGTAATCGTGGGTGTTCTCCGAGGCGGCAAAATACCAAGCGGCAAGTTCGGTTCCGTCATCTGCGGTGAGGCTGCTGCTCTCGCGATTCTCTTTAAACCACGCCCGCGCCTCGGTTTCCTCGGCATCCGGCTGCTCGCCTTCTTTGTCGTTCTTGCTATCCTGCATCATCTTCATGGTGTAGGGCGCTTGGGGATTCAGGGCAAAGTCAAACAAAAAGTTGCCGGCAAACCCCAGCAGCGCGACAACGAGCACCAGCGCAACGACGCCGGCTATCTTGAGCTTTCGATGGGAACGTGCGTTTTGAGCCATGCGGTATTCTCCTATAAGATGTTAATACATCAACATTTAATGCAAGCGCATTATGGACGTTCGCCGTTGATGCGTCAACAAGCAAAGAATGGGTAAACAAAGGGTCACGTATGGTGCAAATTTCGCACGTACCTAGACGCTTTGATATAGTGTTGAGAACTCTTTACGTTGGAGGATGTAACCGGCATGTCCGATTCGAGCGACAGTTCTAAGCCGCGACCCAAGACCGCGGCCGTTCCACACTACACGGTGGGCGAGGAGATCATGAACTCCGTCACCCATGGTGTCGGCTGCCTGCTGGGTATCGCGGGCCTGGTGCTCCTGATCGTATTCGCCGCCCTGCGCGGCGGGGGCCCGGCCCACATGGCCGCGGCAATTGTCTATGGCGTCAGCATTATCCTCGAATACCTAGCCTCTACGCTCTACCATGCGATTCAGCCCGCGGGCGCTAAACGCGTGTTCCGCATTATCGACCACAGCTGCATCTACCTGCTCATAGCCGGCAGCTATACGCCGTTTTGCCTCATCACGCTCGCAAACGACGGCGGCGCTGTGCTGTTCTTTGCCGTGTGGGCCATCGCCATCATCGGCATCGCCCTCGAGTGTTTTATGCGTGAGCGTCAACCGCACTGGGTAAGCGGCCTGGTCTACCTGCTGATGGGCTGGCTCGTCGTTTTTAAGCTGCCCGAGCTCGTGGCGCTGCTCAACCCCGTGGCACTTGCCCTGCTCGCCGTCGGCGGCGTGTGCTACACCGCGGGCGTGCCGTTCTATATCGCCAAAAACGTGCGCTATCTGCACAGCGTGTTTCACCTGTGGGTGCTCGCCGGCAGCATCTTCCAGTTCATGGCGGTGATCCTCTTCGTAATCTAGCGACCATGTCCGCGCGCCCGCGTCCTCGTTTGGGCGCCGGTGCAATTGCCGTATCTGTCATCAACGTTTTACCCTAACGTCCCGAATCTTGGAGGTTCGAGAAACTCCCGATGGACATAACCATCTCCCTTATCACCACCCTCGTTTTGACCCTCATCAACGGCTACTTCTCCATGTCCGAGATGGCGCTCACCACGGCTAAGCGCGCCGTGCTGGAGCACGAGGCCGAGGAGGGCGACAAGCGCGCCGAGCGCGCCATTAAGCTGGCCGCCGATTCCGACCAGCTGCTCGCCACCATCCAGGTCGCCATCACGCTCGTGGGCTTTGCCTCGTCTGCCGTCGCCTCGACGAGCCTGTCCGACCCGCTTGCCACATGGCTCACGAGCTTTGGCATCGCGCCGCTCTCCGCCATCGCGCGTGGCCTGGCGCCGGTCATCATCACCGTCGCGGTCGCCTTCGTGTCTATCGTGATCGGCGAGCTGGTTCCCAAGCGCATTGGACTGGCCAACGCCGAGGGCGTATCCAAGCAGGTCGTGGGCCCGCTGTCGTTTTTCCAAAAGATCGCCCACCCGCTCGTGTGGCTGACCGGCGCCTGCTCCGATGGCCTGGCCCGCATCCTGCGCATCAAGAGCGCCGACGACCGCCAGAACGTCTCGGAGGAGGAGATCAAGTACATGGTCTCGGAGCAGGACGACCTGCTCGACGAGGAAAAGCGCATGATCCACGAGATCTTCGACCTGGGCGACACCGTTGCCCGCGAGGTCATGGTGCCGCGCGTGGACACTACCATGTGCGAGGACGACGAGACGGTCGCCGACGTGCTGTCCACCATGCGCCAGACCGGCTTTAGCCGCATCCCCGTCTATCACGAGGATCCCGACAACGTCGCCGGCATCGCGCACATCAAGGACCTGATCCAGCCTTCGCTCGACGGCAAGGGCGACCAGCCCATCGCCGACTTTTTGCGCGACGCCACCTTTGTGCCCGACACCAAGGACATCCTGCCGTTGCTGTCCGAGATGCAGACCTCGCACGACCAGATCGTAGTGGTCGTGGACGAGTACGGTGGCACGGCCGGCATCATCACCATCGAGGACATCGTCGAGGAGATCGTGGGCGAGATCGAGGACGAGTTCGACCCCGACAACAAGTACCTCACGCGCCTTTCGCGCCGCGAGTGGCTCGTCGATGGGCGTTTTTCGTGCGATGACGCGATTGAGCTTGGTTGGCCGCTCGAGGAAAGCGATGATTATGAGACCATCGCCGGCTGGATTTTGGAGCTTTGCGACTCGGTACCCGACATCGGAGAGGTGTTTGAGGTCGCGGGGTACAAGTTTAAGGTGCAGTCGATGCGTGGCCAGCGCATCTCGCTCATTCGCGTGATCGCTCCGGCCGAAACCGATAAGAAGGATTCCGAGCCCTCGGCAGATAAGCCGACGGTGTCGGGTGCGGGCTCTGCGGACCCGCACGACGGCGACGAGTAGGGCAAGGAAGAGTAGGGGAGAGTTATGGCAGGCCTGTTCAACATCCTTAAGGTCACCGTCAGCGAGGACAAGATCTGCGCGCATGTGCTGGTGAACCCCGGCATGCCGCTCATGACCTCGGAGGACATCGAAGCCACGGCGCGCGTGTACTACCTGGTGCCCGCGATTGCCAAGCATCTGTGCCTGGGCGATTCCGGTCGCGAGTTCCAGGACTGCATGGGCCAGACCGAGCTTTGCCATCTGCTGGAGCACGTGACGGTCGAGCTCATGAACGAGACCGGGCTTGCCGGCAGCATTTCGTGCGGCCGCACTCGTGTGAGCGAGCACGATGAGCGTGTCTTTGAGGTCGAGCTTTCGTGTCCCGACGACGCGCTGGCCATCGGCGCGCTGTCTTCGGCGACCTTTATGATGGATTGGGCCTATCTGCATGCCGACCAGCCCGCTCCCGATGTGGACGGTACGGTCGCGGGCCTGCGCAACCTGGTGCTGGGCATGCGTGCCGAGGCCGAGGGCAAGGATCCGCACGAGGCCGTCGCCGCCGCGAACGCCGAGGACGAGGCCGGGGACACGACCGAGGGCGATGTGCCTGTCGAGGCTGCCGTCGATCCTGTCGACGAGGCGCCTGCTGAGGCGGCTTCCGAGCCCGAGCCCGCGGAGCCCCAGGGCGTCCCGAGCTTTGACGACGAACCGCAGGAGGCAATCGATACCGAGGGAGCGACCGCCGAAAGCCACGAGGCCCCTGCTGCCGTCTACGGTGGCGCGGCGACGGCTCCGGTTGCCCCCGTGCACGAGGGAGCGCTGCCGCTCGTTGACGGCGCCGGCGAAGACCCGGCCGCCACGGTGGCCATGCCGGCCGTGCCGCAGGAGTAGGCTCACTCGCTTATCACCATCATGTACCTGCGCCTTTACCGTACGCAGATGAGCAAGACGGCAAGCGCTGTGCTGCGGGTATAATGGACAGCATTCAAACGGTGGGCGCCGAGGTGCCCGCAGGAGAGGAATGAACATGGGTAAGACTTTCAACTTTATCTCGGGTGCGCTCTTCGGTGCTGCCGCCGGCGCCATCATCGGCGTCGCCCTGGCTCCGCGCTCGGGCGCCGAGACCCGCGCCATGGCTGCCGATATCGCCAACGACGCCTGGGATAACATGCGCGACACCTACGAGCACGGTGCCGAGGAGGCCCGCGCCGCGGTCAACGATTTTGGCCCGATGGTCGACGCCAAGACCGATGACCTGCGTGCCAAGGTTGACCTTGCCCGCGAGCGCATGGACCAGCTGCGCGAGCAGCTCAACGACGCCATCTCGGGCGGCAACGTGACGCCCGCCGCCGATGTCGTGGTCGAAAACGCCGTCGAGGCCGCGGAGCCTTCGACCGAGGCATAATGCGCGCCGGGGATTTTGTCGGCGCCAAGATCTATCGCAAACCTACCGAGGACAAGCGCACCAAAAAAGACGGCACGCCGCGCAGCCCTAAAAAGCTCGGCAAGATTCACTTTCCGGTCTTTACCCCGGGCGGTACGCGCGTGGTGGGCTTTATGGTTCGCCAGTCCGATATCGCGGGTATGATCGAGCGTCCCGACCGATTTGTGGCGCTCGATGCCATTGGCGTCTACGAGGGCGCCATCGCGGTTGATGACGTCAAGGGCACCTACGATACCGCTGCGGCCAAGCGCCTCGACATCAACCTGGACGATTGCATTATCTGGGTTGGCATGGACGTGCGCACGGAGTCGGGCGATGTCGTCGGCTATTGCTCGGATGTGGAGTTCAAGCCGCGTTCGGGCGTCGTGCAGACGTTCTACGTGACCGCCGGCACTGCCTCGAGTGTGCTGGTGGGCGACACGCAGATGCCGCCGACGATGCTGCGCGGCTATGCGGACGGCGCGATGATCGTTTCGGACGAGGTCAAGTCGCTCGGGTATTCGGGCGGCGCCGCCGCAAAGGCTGCCGAGGCAAGCGTCGTGGTGGGCGATAAGGTCAAGAAGGGCGCCAAGGTGCTCGATGACAAGGGTTCGGCCGCCGTGGACAAGGGCAGCCGCGCGCTGGGCAAGCAGCTCGGCAAGACGCGCGGTATGTTCAAGGCCTTTAAGGACGAATATCAAAAGGCGAGCGGGGGCTCGTCGAAAGCTAGCAAATAGCGACGTACCAAATGACGGGAGACAAGCCGGAGACCTGTTGCTCCGGCTTGCTGCGTTTATGGGGGAGGGCACATGCGTCAAAACGGATCTAACTTAAACAGGCGCTCGGGTGCGCGTCCGACGGCGCGCCGCGACCTGGGGCAGCTGCCCAGCGGTCAGCGCAAGCGTCACCGTAAGCCCGGCGCGATGTATCTCAACCATAGCCGCGGCTTTAGCGACCGCAGCGCTCGCATCGGCAACAGCCGCACGCCCCGTCGTTCGTCTCGCCTGCCCTATGCGCTTATTGCCGTGGGTTGTGCGCTCGTGTTGTTTATCGCTGCCGTCGTGGGCTACGTCAACCGCAGCGTGGATGTCGTCCTCAATGGCCAGGAGACTGCGGTGCGCGTCGGCTCTACGCTGCAAAATCTCATCGACGACCAGGAGCTGGCCGATACCTACGATGCCGGGGACCTGCTGGCTGTTGACGACAGCGTGCTGACCCGCCATGGCGGCGAAAAGCTGTCGGTAAAGGTGGACGGCAAGCGCATAAAACAGGGCAAGTGGAAAAGCCGCGAGCTTACGGGCGGCGAGAAGGTGACGGTCAAGGACGGCCGCGACACGTATGAGAAGCACGAGGTCCAGGCGACGGTTATCGAGCCCAAGCTCAAGGTCGAGGGCACGGGTGCCATCGAATACGTTAAGACGTGGGGTATCCAGGGTCGCTCTGAGGTGTGGATCGGCGAGCAATCTGGCAAGACGCAGGACCGTGGCGAGGTCGTGCCCGCCACCGATTGCGTGGTCGAGTGCGCGAGCGTGGCGCCCAAGGGCAACGAAAAGTACGTGGCGCTGACGTTTGATGAGGGCCCGAGCGGCGCGACCAAGCAGATCTTGCAGGTGCTCAAGGAAAAGGGCGTCACCGCGACGTTCTTCCTGTCGGGCGATGCGGCCGAGGCCTCGCCCGCCACGGCCAAGGCGATTGTCGATGCCGGCTGCGAGGTCGGCTCCAACAGTTACCGTGACGAATCGCTCAAGGGCCAGGACCGCGATGCGGTGCGCGAGCAGGTTTCGAAGGGCACCGAGGCGATCAAGTCCGCGACCGGAACGTCGACGATGCTTCTGCGTGCTCCCTACGCAGCCTTTGACGAGCAAAACTGGATTGATGCGATGGACCTGGTGTCTGCCGTGGTCTCGTGGAATATCGATTCGGGCGACTGGCTGCTCAACGGTGCCGACGAGCAAGTCTCGACGGTGCTCGATTCGGTGACGCCAGGCAACATTGTGCTGCTGACCGATAACGATAAGTGCGCCGAGCAGACGCTCGAGGCGTTGCCGCAGATTATCGATGGGCTTATTGCCGACGGCTACAAAATCGTGACGTTGAGCGATCTGGTTAAGACGGACGCATCGCTGAGCAAAAAGCTCACCTCGCTGACGAAGGTCGCCATGCCCAAAAACGCCGTGTTCCCCCAGCTCGTCGAAGATGACGACACCACAGACTAGTCATTTAAGAACGTTCCCAATGACTATGTCACGGATGCGTCAGCGTTTGGTATGCCTGTGATGTTTGGAGCATAAATATGGCGCCACAGCGCGATGCTGATGCTATAGTTACTGCGGATAACAAGGGTCAAGAGAAAGGTTACAGGTGAAATCCAAACCTCGACCATACAGTCGATGACCCCTTGCAGGTGCTTCTTGCGCATGCACGGGGTGTGAGCGCCGAGCGGCGTGCCGCCCGCGCATGCGTATACATATCTAAAAGTCCACGGATGGCGTGCCGGTATGGCCGCAGTCCGAAGGAATAATGATGGGGAGCACCAGTGAATTATCTGAGTGAGATGCTCAAACTGCCGGTCTTGGACGTCGATGGCGAAAAGCTCGGCGTTGTGAACGATTTTGGCATTGCTACCGGCGAAGTTTTTCCGCACGTGACGTCGCTCGCGTTCCGCGGACCCGGTAAGACGCCGTTTATGATCAGCTGGCGCAAATGGGTCGACCGTATCGACGAGACTGGTGTGCACCTTAAGTCGCCGGCCACCGAAATCCGTTTTTCGTACCTGCAGCCGACCGAACTCTTGCTTGCCCGCGACGTGCTCAACAAGCAGATTGTCGACACGCAGGGCATGAAGGTCGTGCGCGTAAACGACATCAAGTTTTCCATGTCGGGCGAAAATCAGCTGCGCCTGCTGGGCGCCGAGGTCGGTGCCCGCGGTCTGCTACGCGCCATCAGCCCCGCGCTCGAGCATATCGTCGAAGGCTTTATGAAGCACCTGGGCAAGCCGCTCAGTGAGGACATCATCGCTTGGTCCTACATGGACCTGCTCGACCGCTCGACCAAGAACATTCAACTCTCGGTGTCGCACAAGACGCTCGGCGAGCTGCACCCTGCCGATATCGCCGACATTATCGAGCAGCTCGACCCGCGCCTGCGTGCGCAGGTGTTTGCGCAACTCGATACTGCCCAGGCCGCCGAGGCCATCTCGGAGTTCGATGACGACGAGCTTATGACCGAGATGCTCGAGGGCCTGTCCGACACGGACGCATCGTCGATGCTGGCCATGATGGACCCGGACGATGCAGCCGACCTGATCGACGAGCTCGATTACGAGAAGGCCGAGAAGCTTCTGCGCCTGATGGGCGTCAAGGAGGAGAAGGCGATTCGTAACCTGCTGGGGTATGAGGACAACACCGCCGGCCGCATCATGACCTCGGAGTTTGTCTCCCTGCCCGCCACGGCAACGGTCGGTGACGCTATCGAGGCGATTCGCGAGCTCGACGAGGACTTCGAGAGCGTCTACTACGTCTATACCGAGGATCCGAGCGGCATGCTGACCGGCGTGCTTTCGCTGCGCACGCTGATCGTAGCCGACCGCGACGCCACGCTGGGTCAGCTGGCCTATCGCGACCTGGTCTATGTGTCGCCCGACGAGGACCAGGAAGACGTGACGGACGAGATGACCAAGTACGACCTGGTTGCCATTCCTGTCTGCGACGAGAACCGTCATATCCTGGGTATCGTAACCTTCGACGACGCCATGGACGTTATCGCCGAGGAGCACCAGGAGGACCTGCAGATCGCCGGTGTCGGCTCGGGCGATAGCGCGTCGGACGACTCGACGAACGTGCTCAGCTGGTTCGTGCATCGCCAGTACTGGGTTGTTGTATGGGGCATCGCGTCGTGCATCATGGCGACCGTGCTGGGGACGGCGCTCGGCTCCGCACATCTGGTGGTGTTCCCCATGTGCGCCATGCCGCTCGTGCTGCTGGCGGCCTCGCGCATGGTGTCGTTCGTCAAGAACTACTTCCTGGAGTATGACGGTCACGACGACGAGCCCAAGCCGTATCTGGGGTTCTTCTTCCAGAGCACGGGCATGGGCCTGATTCTGTCACTCGTGACCTACCTGTGCGCCCAGCTGGTGCGCACCGCCGCGTTCCCCGATGCGCCCATGTTTGAGGAGCAGCTCTTTACCGGGTGCTTTAATATCGCTGCCATCATTTGCCTGGTTGGCAACATGAGTGCCGTGATTTACCTGATGGTGCTGTTCTGGCGTGACGAGCATGACCTCAACACGTCGGGCACCGCCATGAACGTTATTGCCGTCATGATCTCATGCGTAGCGTACTGCGCCGCTGCGGTGCTGCTCACCATGTCGGTCATGGGTTAGGTGGTCGCGTGCAAAATACCAAGCAAAAGTCGGGCACCAAGCAAAAGTTGACCATCGCGGCCATCTTTGGCGCTATGGGCCCCGGTCTGCTGGCGGCGCTTTCGGGCAATGACGCCGGCGGCATTGCAACGTATTCCAGCGCGGGCGCCAGCTATGGCTACAAGATGCTCTGGATGCTTCCCGTCATGACTGTGCTGCTCATCGTGACGCAGGAGACCGCGGCGCGCTGCGGCTGCGTCACGGGCAAGGGCTTGGCATCGCTCATTCGCGAGCGCTTTGGCGTGCGCAAGAGTGTACTTGCTATGGCGGCGCTGTTGATCGCCAACACGGCTGTGACCATTTCGGAGTTTGCGGGCATCGCCAGCGGCCTTGCTCTCTTTGGCGTGCCGGCGAGCATCTCGGTGCCGTTGGTGGCGCTGCTGGTGTGGATGCTTACCATGTCGGGTAGTTTCCAGCGCATCGAGAAGATTTTGCTGCTGGTGAGCTGCGTGTTCGTGACCTATATCGTCGCTGCATTTATGGCTGGCCCCAACTGGGGTGAGGTCGCGGTCGACTTGGTCGTGCCTAACATTCAAAATGACCCCAGCTACGTGTCGCTCGTGGTCGCAACGATCGGTACCACCATCGCGCCGTGGATGATTTTCTTGGCGCAGAACAACGTGGTCGATAAGAACGCGGGCGAGGACGATATCGTGCTGCAGCGCATCGATACCGTGAGCGGCTCGCTTGCCGCCGATGTCATTGCCGGCTTTATTATCATCACGACCGGTACGGTGTTGTTCCCGGCGGGTATTCAGATTAGCGATGCCGCCGATGCTGCCCGCGCGCTGGAGCCTATTGCGGGCCAGTGGTCCACGGTGCTGTTTGCCTCGGGCCTGGTCGCGGCGAGCTTCTTGGCCGCCTGCGTGCTACCGGGCGTTACGTCGAGCGCTATCTGCGAGGCATTTGGCTGGGAGCGCGGTGCCGACCGCAGCTGGGACGAGGCCCCGGTCTATCGCGGCATCATTACGGCCATCATCGGTATCTCTGCCGTGCTGGTGCTTATGCCCGGCGTCGATCTGTTCCAGATTATGATGACCTCGCAGGTCATCAATGGCGTGCTACTGCCCGTGGTTCTGGTGTTCCAGGTGGTTATCGCCGCCGACCGTCACATTATGGGCGTCAACCGCAATGGCCGCGTGTGGAATGTGCTCACCTGGGCGACTATCGGTGTGATTACGGTACTGACGGTCGTCATGTTTGTGCTGCAGGCGATGGGCTACAGCGCGTAGCGCCTCTTTTGGGCTCTAAACAGGCCGCCGCCATGGGCTGCGGCCTGTTTTTTGCCTGTTGTAGGGGGTCGGTTATATATGTGTGGGCAAAAAATGCCAAATATGAGTACTGTAGCTAATCCAGTGGCAATTAAGATAATGAAGATAATGAACATAACTAAAGTATCTGTTAATTAATATCGATACAGCCAGGCTTTAAGCCGATTATTCTGGCCGGTCCAAAGGGGTATGGCGACCGAAAGAACGCCATTTTGGGCCATTTTGCCTGTTACTAAAATGGTATCAGTACTCATATTTGGCATTTTTTGCCCACGGCCCCTTTGGGGCCGGCTCGAAAAGAGCAACCTTGGGGTGTTTGCTGCGGGTGCGGGGCTTGCAGACGACACTCGGGGTGGCGAGGAACTCAGAATTCGGCCGCGGAAGGGCATTCATCGACCGCGTCAGGAGTGTCCCTAAGTGCCGGCACATATGGAACGTCCCTAACTGCCGGAGGGGGCGTCGGTTGTGGCCGACGCCCCCTCCGGGTGCAAGCGGATTTGACAGTGTGTTACTTGTCGGTGCCTAGCTTGTGCGGTTTGTAGGCGAGCGCGTTGACGAGTGCGTCGGCGGCGGACTTGACGGCCGTCGGCTGCGGATCGTTAACGTGGTCCTCGGGATGCACAGGCAGGTCCTTCTTGACGGCATCGTGGATGAGCTTAAGGTACTCGGCCACGCCCGCGTTCGAAAGGTGCGTGCCGTCGCCGTCGAACAGATCGTTGCGGTTGGCACTATATCCGTACCAGTCGATAACGCGCACGTTTTTATAGCGCGTGGCGGCGTTGGCGATGGCCTGATTGGTGGCGCCGACCCATGGCTGCGGGCTGCGCGTGTTTACAAATATGACGGTGCGCTGATTGCCGGCATCGGCCATGATGGCGTCGATCTGGTCGTCGGTTACCAAGCCGTTGGTGCCCAGTGCAAAGACCACGATCTTGCCGGCAAGGTTCTGCTGGATATAGCCCTCAAATGTCGCGCGGCCCGCATCAAACTGGCGGCCCTTTTCGGCATCGATATGGCTGTGCGG
>CABVAC010000033.1 GCA_902496275.1 uncultured Collinsella sp.
GCGGGTGGTTTCTGATGCGGCGCGCTGCGCGCCCCGCACAGGCTAAAGCCCGTAACAAAAAAGCTCGCCGGCTAGGCCGACGAGCTGCAAGTTCTTGGTCGCGGGGGCAGGATTTGAACCTACGACCTCCGGGTTATGAGCCCGGCGAGCTACCAGACTGCTCCACCCCGCAATGTCTGGGCGCCTCATGTGCGCAAGAAAGAATATTACGTGGGAGTTCGGTAAACGGCAAGGAAAAACTCGTGGAGCATAATTCCTTCATATTTAAACCCCTCAGCCCCTATCACCGTAAACGAATCGCAGCCGAGTGCCGTCGGCGGCGCGTATACAATGGTGCGCGTCCTTTTATGCCAACACTGGGAGTAGACATGCTGCTCGCTATCGATATGGGAAACACGCAGACGGCCATGGGCCTGTTTGACGGAGACGAGCTGGTGCAGTCGTGGCGCATGCCCACCGACCGCTCCTATACCGCCGACGAGATCCATGTGCGCCTGATGGGTTTCTTTAAGATGTACGGCCTTTCGCTCGATGCGGTCGACGCGATCGCCTTTGCGGGCGTGGTGCCGCAGCTCTCGCGCGAGTGGCACGCCGTGGCCGACCGCATTGCCGCGGACGCCATCGTCATCGGGCCGCAGACGGCCGCCGTAACCAAGCTGCGGGCGGCGCGCCCCCAGGCCGTTGGTGCCGACCGCATCGCCAACGCCGTCGCTGCCGAGACCTTCTATGGCGCGCCGGCGATCGTGGTGGACTTTGGCACCGCGACCAATATCGACGTCATCGATGAGGACGGTTATTACATTGGCGGAGCGATCGCGCCGGGCATTCGCATCTCCATGGACGCGCTTGCCGCCCGTGCCGCCAAGCTCGCCAGCGTGCCGCTCGAGGCGCCCGAGCACGCCATCGGCCGCGATACCGAGGAGTGCATCAAGGTCGGCGCCGTAACGGGCGCCGCCGCCATGGCTGAGGGCCTGGTCGCGCGCATGAAGCGCGAGCTGGGCCGCGAGGATGCCACCGTTATCGCCACGGGCGGTCTCGCCAGCATCGTCGCCGATTCGACCGATGCCTTCGACGTGGTCGACGGCCAACTCACCATCAAGGGCATCTGCGAAATCTACCGCCGCATGCAGGAGCTGGGATAGAGCAGGGGCTTAAGTCGAGCACGGGCGCGAGCGGCGGACTAAGCAATGCATCGGTCCTATTCCTCAAAATCGAAAAATTTTCAGTTTTGAGGAATAGGTCCGAGGTGCTACCCCGCAGTCACGCAAAGCCCTCCCCGGCACAGGCCGAAGAGGGCTTCGTTGTCATCGTCATCTTTGAGCGCAAGTGCCTCGCGCTACAGCCCGCGAATTCGTACGGCCTCGGGCGGAAACTCCTGCTCGCCGGCATCGGTCTTGATAGTCGCACGACCCCAGATATCCAGGCCCGCAAACACACCGACCGCAAGCGGCAAACCGTTGGGCGACACCGCCGCAACTTGGCGGCCCAGCAGCGGCACCATGTCGAAGTACTCGCCCAGCACGGGAGCCAGCGGCCCTGCGGCGCCTTGCGGCGTGTTGGCAACAACCGCCCAGGCGTCCACGCGGGCCAGCACGGCGGCGGCCAGCGCCTCGACCAGCGCTTCGTCAGCCACGTCCACACCAAGCTCGCTCAACGCCGAATGCTCAATATCAACCGTCACCGCGGCAAACATGCCCGCAGCACCGGCACCGCCGTTCACGGCAACACGCGCGAGCGACGTCTCAAGCGCAGGCGCACCGCACACGATATCGCTCGGCCACTGGATACCCACCTTACCGGCAAGGCCCAACCCCGGCGTCGAAGCCGTGCCCACGAGCGCGTCCATCATGCCCATCGCGGCCACAAACGGCAGGCCGTGGAAGGCATGCATGTTCACATCCGGACGCACGACCAGCGAAAACGTCAGCGATGCATCGCCAGCGCTCCACGCACACCAGCCCGCGGACACGCCCTCGCGGCCCGCGTCGCGCGCCGCGTCGAGCTCGGTGCCGGCGGCAACAGCATTCATCTCGATCATCTACATACGCCCCAATTCGCCCACGATATGACCCACGCGGTCCTCGGGCTCCTTGACCTCGACGCCGTTGTAGCGGAAGAACCGCGCTGGGTCGTGCATCAGGTCCTCGAGCGGCACCAGCACAAAGTCGCGCTCGCCAATGAGCGGATGCGGCAGGCGCAGCTTTTTGCCGCCGTGGGTCTCGCCGTCCATCCACAGCAGGTCCAGGTCGATGGTGCGCGGGCCGTTGGCCTTGGCCTTTTTGGAACGGTCGCGGCCCAGCTCAGCCTCGATCTTCATGAGCTCGTCGAGCAGCACCAACGGCGCCAGCTCGGTCTTAATCTCGATGACAGCGTTGGCAAACGCGTCCTGGCGCGTCTCGTAGGCCGGCTCGCTCTCGTAGATCTTGGAGGAGTTGGACACGCAGGTGAGCGGAATCTCGGCGATCATGTCGCGCGCGGCGCGGATGTTGTCGCAACGATGCCCCAGGTTGGAGCCCACGGCCACAAACGCACGGCGCGGCTGCGGCTTGGCGACGGCCCAGTAACCGTTCAGGAACTGCGCAAAACCCGCGGCGTCGTGCACGCGCACGATGTTGGCACCGGCCTGGATGGCGCCCAGGCACACGCCAAACGTGGCGGCATCGCGCGCGGCGGCCTCGGTCACGCCCGAGACAGCGCCCACAAAACGCTTGCGCGACACGGCGCACATGAGCGGATAGCCCAGTGACGCCATCTTGGCAGTCTCGCGCTGGATGACGATGCCCTCGTTAGCCGACTTACCAAAGCCCGGGCCCGGATCGATGCAGATGCGGTCGCGCGACACGCCGGCATGGATGAGTGTGCGGGCCTGGTCGGACAGAAAGCCCATGACGCGGCGCATGATGGGCGCCGAATCGGGCAGGGTAAAGCGGCGGAGCTGAGAGGTGGGCACGTAGGCCTCCTCGCGGCGGGCGCTGCGGCGCATCATGGCGGCCAGGCGGTCATTGGACTCCGATGCGGCCTCGGTGGCCTCGGGCGCAGCCTCGGGCGCGGGCGCAACAGTCTCGGCGGCAGCAGCCTGCTCGGCGGCCAGCGTCTCCTGCCCCAGCTCGGTTGCAGACTCGGACGTGGGCTCCGGTTCGCCAAACGGCAACGAGGGCTGCACCACGCCGCCCGGAAGCTTGGCCTCAACCTTGGGCTCACCCAGCAACTTGCCGCGGCGGCGGCGAGCCGGCTTCTCGGCCTCACGCGCGGCCTCGGCAGCCGCCTCGCGCGCCTTCTCGGCAACAAACGCCGCTGCCGAGGTATCGAGCTGCACCGTTGCGTGCGTGCGGGTGGGCGCGGCGACCTCGCCGGCATGCATCACGATGACGCCGCAGGTGCTCGTCTTAACAAACTCGACCATCTTGGGATCGGTGAAGCCGGTCACGTCGTTGACGATCGAGGCGCCGCAGCGCACGGCCGCCTTGGCAACCGCCACATGACGCGTGTCAATCGAGACGATGGCACCCTCCTTGGCCAGCGCGCGCACCACGGGCAGCACGCGGCGAGCCTCCTCGTCGGGGTTGACCGGGGTAAATCCGGGGCGCGTGGACTCGCCGCCCACGTCGATGATGTCGGCGCCGGCGTCGAGCATCGCCAGGCCATACTCGATGGCGGCGTCCGGGTCGAAGTGCTCCCCGCCATCGCTAAACGAATCGGGCGTCACGTTGAGGACGCCCATGATGCGCGGACGGTCAAAGCTGAGCTCGTACTTTCCGCACCGCCATGTCTTGCTGTCGTTCGCCATGAACATCCTCCTAAAATGCCCACGCCGCCGAGCTTGGGGAGCTGGCGGCGGGGTCGCTTTGCACTCAGTCTTTCTATTGTATCCGCGCGCGCGGGCTAGAACGCAAACGCGGCCGCGATGTCGCAAGAAATCAGCAGGTCGGCATTTGCATCCTGATCGGTGGGAGCAAGGTTGCATATGGCCAGCGTATCGCCGGTAAAGCAACGCGTAAGGCCTGCCGCCGGATACACCACGAGCGAGGTCCCGCCCACAATGAGGGCATCGGCCGCGGCGATGGCGGCAACGGCACCGGTCAGCACGTGCTCGTCGAGCGGCTCCTCGTAGAGCACTACATCGGGCTTGATGCGCCCGCCGCACGCAGGACACACAGGCGCACCCGCGGCGTCCTCGTGCTCGCGCGAGCAAATCCACTCGGCGCTATAGACCGCGCCGCACGACTGGCAAATGTTGCGATGGACCGATCCGTGCAGCTCGAACACGCGTTGCGAGCCGGCCATCTGATGCAGGCCGTCGATATTTTGCGTCACCACGGCATCAAGCTTGCCGGCGCGCTCCAGCTCGGCCAGCTTGATGTGGCAGCGGTTGGGCTTAGCGTTAAGCGCGATCATCTTGGTGCGGTAAAAGTCGAAGAACTCCGCAGGATGCGCCTCGTAAAAGCTGTGCGAGAGCATGGTCTCGGGCGGATAGGCAAACTGCTGGTGATACAGGCCGTCCACGCTGCGGAAATCGGGGATGCCACTCGCCGTGGAAACACCCGCGCCGCCAAAGAAGACCACGTGACTATGGGTTTCGAACAGCTCCGCCAGCGCGGCGGACGCCTGTTTGGGGTTTGATATTTCCTGCGTCATATATGTCCTCCGTCCGTGTCTCCGGGACGGCGGCGTTCGCACTATCACTCGCGGACTCCGCCCCGCTCTTGTTGCGTTAATCTTAAGCCTGCCAACCCCGTCGAAAGGACACCATGCCTCAGACTTACACCTTTGCCTCGTGGAACGTTAACGGCCTGCGCGCCGTGCTCAAAAAGGACCCGAGCTTTATCCAGATCGCGCAAGAACTCGACGTCGATATCCTGGCGTTGCAAGAGACCAAGCTGCAAGAAGGCCAGGTTGATATTGACCTGCCCGGCTATCGCCAAACCTGGAGCTACGCCGAGCGTAAAGGCTATTCGGGCACTGCGGTCTTTAGCCGCCAGGAACCGCTGCGCGTGCTGCACGCTGACGCGCTGTTACCCTACGCCGGCGAGGGCGAGGCGGCCGAACTCGTCGCCCAAGCCGCGACCGAGGGCCGCGTCTGCGCGTTGGAGTTCGACAAGTTCTGGTTTGTGGATGTCTACACTCCCAACGCGCAAAACGAACTCGCCCGCATCGACGTGCGCATGGCCTGGGATGATGCCTATCGCGGCTTTTTGAGCGCGCTTGAGCGCGAGAGTGGCAAACCCGTCGTGACCTGCGGCGACTTTAACGTGGCGCACGAGGAGATCGACCTTAAGAACCCCAAGTCCAACCGCGGCAACGCCGGCTTTTCGGACGAAGAACGCGGCAAGTTTACCGAGCTGCTCAACGCCGGCTTTACCGATACCTGGCGCGCGGCAAATCCGGACGTCGAGGGCGTCTACAGCTGGTGGAGCTATCGCTTTAATGCCCGCAAGAACAACGCCGGCTGGCGCATCGACTACTTCCTAGTAAGCGACGCAATCGCCGACAACGTACGCGACACCGGCATCCGCGGCGACATCTTTGGCAGCGACCACTGCCCCGTCACCCTCACGCTAGAGCTCTAGCCCCAAGTAATTCCTGGGGGGACAGAGGAAAACAGATCATGTGACCCCTCTCCCCCCATAAGTTGCGGTGGAATAGTTCCTGTTTGGGCAGCAAATAGCCAAAAACGAGAACTATTCCACCGCAAGTTCGTGAGGAAACGCGAAATGCCCTACAGTCCGTATTTCACGACGACTCGGTTGATGCGGCGACACCAGGGCTTGTACAGGGCGGCCAAAAACACACAGGTCGCGAGTCCGTGCGTGATATCGAACGGTACGGCGGCGGCAAGACGCGCCACGGCTCCCGCCCACGTGAGCGGCTGCACAAAACCGATGATGTCATAGGCGTTGATCACCACGCCGTACAGCAGACCCGAGGCAAAGCCATACGCCAACAGCGCCGGCATGCGCACGGTTCCATCCGCACGGTCAAACGCACCGGTATGCGCCAGCACACCGCCAACATAGCCAACCAGGCCCCAGGCATACATCTGCCACGGTGTCCACATGCCCTGTCCAAAAAAGAAATTGCTGGTCAGCGCCGCCAGCGCGCCAACCATAAAACCATTGCGACGGCCAAGCGTCACCCCCGCGATAATGGCGATGGCGCTCACCGGTTTAAAGTCGGGAATGGGCCCAAACAGGATGCGCCCCGCCGCCGCCAGCGCCGCCAGCACCAGCGTGGGCATAATCTGGCGCAAACCCGGACGAGATGCCTCGTAACCCGCAAAGAACAGTGCAAGCACCAGCGCCACCACGACAAGCATGGCAAGCGCCGCCTGCTCAACGCCCGCCAGCAACGCCGCTGCCATCACCGCCGGCACCGCCAACAACAGCGGGATCTCCAGTTTTGTGAGTAAACGCGAGAAACGACAGTCCGTCATCCCATCACGCCCTATAGAACACGTTGTCGGCAAAGAAGTCGGTCGGCGGCTCCATGCAGGCAATCTCACCGTCAAACATCATGGCAATGTCGTCGGCTACCTGCTCGGCAAAGTCCAAATCGTGCGTAGCCATGATAACGGTGCCGCCAGTCTTCGCATGGTCACGCAGGGCGCGGGCGATGATGCGGCGGCTCTCCAGGTCCAAGCCCTTCGTGGGCTCGTCAAGCAGCAGCAGCTCGGGGCAGATCAGCAGCAGCTTTGCCAGTGCGAGCAGCTGGCGCTGTCCGCCCGAGAGGTCGTAGGGGTGGCGCGTCTCCAGGCCGTCCAGTCCAAGTTGCACCGCACGCTCCCGCGCCAAGTTCTCGTCATATCCGCAGGTCGAGGCCCATTCCATCAGCTCATCGCGAACCGTCTCGGCAACCAGCAGGGCCTTGGGGTTCTGCGGCAGCAGCGCAGCCGAGGCCGCCCCGCGCACCATGCGGCCGCGCTGCAGCTTGGCGGTCTTCGCCAGCACCGAAAGCATTGTCGACTTGCCGCAGCCGTTACCGCCCACAACCGCATGCACCGCGCCAGCCGAAAACGACGCATCGAGCCCGCGCAGCACCCAACCGCCCGCGCGATCATAGCGAAACCAGCTCCCTGCCAGGGTGGTAGCCGACCCAGCGTGCATTTTTTGGAGTATTCTGCTTCCATCCGTGCTCGGGAAGGCTTCCGAGCCGTTCTCGAGCGACGTTTGCGCCACAAATTCGGACGATTTGTCCAATTCCGAACTTTTTTTCGCGCTCGATACGTCCCCGAGCGGCTCCATAGAGCCCAAATTGTCCTCACGCCTGCTGAATACTCCTTTATTTGCACATCGGATGGCACCCCACCCCAACATGTCATCGGAAAACAGCGATTCTCGGCGTCCCAAAGAAGCCATATCCGCCACCTCGCGCGCGCGACCACCCTCAATCCGGTACGCACACGTCGCATACTCGAGCATCGGCCGCGGCTGATGCGTCGCCACAACAACCGTGCAGCCCAGCTCACGATTCACACGAAACAGCGCGTGCAGGAAATTCTTCTCCGCAACCGGATCAAGCTGAGACGTGGGCTCGTCGAGCAGCAGCACGCGCGGGCGCAACGCCAGCACAGCTGCCAGCGACAGCAGCTGCTTGCGTCCGCCCGAAAGCGTGTCAGTATCGCGGTGAAGCCAATCTTCCAGCCCAAAGAAATAGCTGGTCTCAGCTACGCGACGGCGCATCTCGTCGCGCGACACACCCAGATTCTCTAGGCCAAATGCCATCTCGTGCCACACGGTCTCGCACACAATCTGGTTCTCGGGATCCTGAAACACATAGCCCACGCGCTCCGCGGACGTCCGAACATCCATGTCGGCAACGCTCTCGCCCAGCACGCGCAGTTCGCCAGCGCGCTCGCCCGCCGGAGCGATCTCGGGCTTGAGCAGCGACAGCAGCGTCGACTTGCCCGAACCGGTACCGCCAACAAGCAGTGCAAACGCACCTTGGGAAACACGCCAATCAAGCCCCTCGAGCACCGGTGCCTTGACCCCGGGATAGGCAAAACTAAGGCCTCGCACCTCAATCGCCGGCGCGGCCGAGCCATATGCCACACCCGCCGCCGAGCTCCTATCAAACCGAGCCATCAGCCAAACCTCTTCTCATCAATCGCGTGCAACGCGCAAGGCAACACCATCCAGGCGGCGTACACGACATAGCCTGGCCACGGCGCCGGCACCGAGAGCTGCGGATAAAACGAATACTGCGTCGTCGCGGTCCACGCCACTGTCACCGTGACCACGCCAAACAGTGCAAGCCCAACCAGCGCGGCAACATCGCCGCGCCCCAGCCGATACCGCGCATACGTCGTACGACGCGTCGCGGCACCCCACCCGCGCGAGCGCATCGCGTCCGCGCGCTCCAGCGAATCTTCCATGCCCCAGCCCATCAACACACTCGATGCCCGCAAACGCGAACGCACGGGGTCGGCCGGCGCGCGGCCCGGTACATCGATCGCATCCTGCACCGCCAGCACCGTACGACCGCGGCGCAAAAACTGCGGGATAAGCCGCATACACATCGAGATCATGAGCGCGATCACCGGTGCGGCATTACCCAGCAGCGCGAGCACCTTGTCGTATTCGAGCATCGACGCCGCGGCCTCAAACCACAGCACGCTCGCCACAAACAGCCCGCCCATGCACAGGCCGTATACCATGCTCTCCAGATACACCGCGCGCATACCAATACGAAACAGCTCCGTCGAACCCGAAGCGCTAAACAGCGGATTGACCAGCGCGATAATCAAAATCACCGGCAGCTGCCAGCGAAGTGCACCCAGCGTGCGGGCAGCCCCACGCGTCGCAAATCCATACGCCAGCCCGCCCGCAAGTGACAGCGCAATCAGCACCGGCTGCATTGAGAACATGGTGAGCCCCAGCGTCAGCACTATATAGAGTGCCGGCACAGCCGGATGCGACATCGAGAATGCCACGACGGGCTCGCCGCCAAACTCCTCTCGTATGTTGTCCACGGGCACCCCCGTCCCCTCGCTCAAACGACAACTCCGCAGCACCGCCAACGCCGCACGCAAGCAGCGCAAACGCCACGCCGGCGGCGCAAGCCTCAACCGCCGCAAACCAATCGTTACGCGCTCATCATATGCCTGCGGTATCATATTGCGCCGTGTATCGTTTCCAAACACACGTCTCTATAACGTAACAGGAGATCACATGGACGCAACCGCAATTATCCTCGCTGCCGGCGAGGGCACCCGCATGAAGTCGAACCACTGCAAGGTTTCGCACAAGATCCTGGGCAAGCCCATGGTCCAGTGGATCGTCGACGCTACCATCAAGGCCGGCTGCAGCCGCGTCGTGGTCGTCATCGGCAGCCACGCCGACGAGATGCGCGCCCTGATCGACGGCGCCTACGCCAACAGCGCCACCAAGGTCGAGTGCGTCGAGCAGACCGAGCGCCTGGGCACCGGCCACGCCGTAAAGGTCGCGCTCGAGGCCTGCGGCATCGCCGAGGGCCCCGTCGTCGTGCTCAACGGCGACCTGCCGCTCATCACCGCCGACACCGTCGCCAAGTTCGCACAGACCGTCGCCACCGGCGAGCTCGCCTGCACCGTCATGACCATGACCCCGCCCGACCCCTTCGGCTACGGCCGTATCAAGCTGGGCGCCGATGGTCAGATCGAGCGCATCATCGAGCAGAAGGACTGCACGCCCGAGCAGGCTGCCACGCTGCTGGAGTGCAACGCCGGCTGCTACGCCTTCGACGGCGCGCAGCTCGCCGCCCACATCAACGAGATCGGCAACGACAACGCGCAGTCCGAGTACTATCTGCCCGACATGCTCGAAATCCTCAAGGGTCACGGCCAGGCGGTCTCCATCTTCCACTGCGATGACTACCGCGACGGCCTGGGCGTCAACAGCCGCATCCAGCTCGCGCAGCTCACCGCCATTGCGCGCGACCGCATCAACGAGCACTGGATGGCCGAGGGCGTCACGTTCATCGATCCCACGCAGGCCTGGATCGGCCCCGACGCCGTTATCGGCCGCGACACCGTCGTGTGGCCGCAGACGCATCTGATCGGCCACGTCACCGTGGGCGAGGAATGCCAGCTCGGCCCCAACAGTCGCCTCACCGACACCACCGTCGGCAGCGGCTGCACCATCGATGAGACCATCGCCATCGAGGCCGTCATCGAGAACGGCGTCGACTGCGGCCCGCGCGCCTACCTGCGCCCGGGCACCCACATGCTCGACGGCTCCAAGGCCGGCACGCACGTGGAAATCAAGAAGTCCACGATCGGCGAGGGCTCTAAGGTGCCGCACCTGTCCTACATCGGCGACACCACCATGGGCTCCGGTGTCAACGTGGGCGCGGGCTCCATCACCTGCAACTACGATGGCGTGCACAAGCACAAGACCGTCATCGGCAAGGATGCCTTCATCGGTTCCGACACCATGATGGTCGCGCCCGCCCAGATCGGCGACGGCGCGCTTGTGGCCGCCGGCTCCGTCATCACCGAGCCGGTCCCGGCCGACGCACTTGGCCTGGGTCGTGCCCGCCAGGTAAACATTGAGGGCTGGGCCGCCAATTACCGCCGCCGTCTGCACGAGGACGACGAGGTATAACGTTTTACCAAGCATCTAAGGAGCTGTTCCCATGGGGGCGGCTCCTTTTTCTATCGTGACCTGCGCAACCGGATGAGTGGTCGGTTCGTGTCCGTTGACGGTAAAGACGTTATCAAGACCCGATTAACCCCGTCGCGCGGTTACAATGCAACAAGGCATCTATATGGCATTCGATATAAAGGAGAAGGGTAATGCCGATTAATGATCCCGAGAAGTCGGAGAATATGCGCAAGTCCATCCGCGTGTATTCCGGTTCCTCCAACCGTCCCCTCGCTCAGAAGATCGCTGAGTACCTTGGGGTCGAGCTTTCGGGCCTTACGCTAAAGCAGTTCGCCAATGGTGAGATTTACGCCCGCTACGACGAGACCGTCCGCGGCGCCGACGTCTTCCTGATTCAGTCCGTGGCCGGCGGCAACGTCAACGACATGCTCATGGAGCTGCTCATCGCCACCGACGCTGCCAAGCGCGCATCCGCCCGCTCCATCACCGCCGTCATCACCCACTACGGCTATGCCCGCCAGGACCGCAAGGCCGGCCCGCGCGAGCCCATCACCGCCCGCCTCGTCGCCAACCTGCTCGAGCGCGCCGGCGTCAACCGCATCATCACCCTCGACCTGCACCAGGGCCAGATCCAGGGCTTCTTCGATATCCCGGTTAACCACCTGTCCGCACTGCCGCTGTTTGGCCAGTACTACAACGACATGCACTTCGACACCGACAACCTGGTTGTCGTCTCCCCCGACGTGG
The DNA here is from genome assembly GCA_902496275.1 of uncultured Collinsella sp. Classification (GTDB taxonomy): domain Bacteria; phylum Actinomycetota; class Coriobacteriia; order Coriobacteriales; family Coriobacteriaceae; genus Collinsella. Next base: position 11,325 of record CABVAC010000033.1, read on the forward strand.
GTCGCGCCAAGGCCGCCAAGAAGCTGTCCGACATGCTCGGCTGCGACCTGGCCATCGCCCACAAGGGCCGTCCGCGCCACAACGCCGCCGAGGTCATGGGCATCATCGGTGACATCAAGGGCAAGACCTGCGTCATCAACGACGACATGATCGACACCGCTGGCACCCTGTGCGCCAACGTCAAGGAGCTCAAGGCTATGGGCGCTGGCGACATCTACGTCTGCGCCACCCACGGCATCTTCTCCGGTCCGGCCATCGAGCGTCTGAACGACGCCCCGATCGTCGAGTGCCTCGTCACCGACGCCATTCCCGTCGAGGTCGGCGGCAAGATCAAGACCATCTCGGTCGCCGAGGAGTTCGCTCAGGCCATCTCCGCCGTTTACCACGAGGAGCCCGTCTCCACGCTCGTCGGCGGCGACTTCGCGCTGTAGTCCAACGCGCATCGCATCATCTTTGATGCTTTTAAAGGGTCGGAAGCTCGCTTCCGGCCCTTTTTCTATCCCTCGCCAACCTTCCCTGGACAATTGGTTCAGATACGTATTTTTTAAAGCCCCAAAGGGCCGTTCGGAGCCTTCTGAGCTCCCCGGCGGATGCCATGCCGCCCAAAGCTCATCGTTTTCGAGTACAACCGCCGCATATTTACCCTCAAATCACCCTCGAAGGCCCTTAGAAACGCCTCGAATGCCCGTCGCCTTATACGTATCTGAACTAACTGTCCAGTAGCTATCGTCAACCTTCGCGGCAGAGCTCAATTTCCTGCAATCCCCTCAACCGATTCCACCGATTTCATAACACCCAGCCGTTCATGGCGCACAGCGCCCCGCTGAGCGAAAAGAACGGTATGGCGGTCGCATTCTGCCGCCAACTTAGTACGTTATAGCTATGACGACCGTGATTTCACATTTCTCCGCCCTCCGCGCAATTCGTCGCGCACGACGGGCGTACTCTGCCCTACCCTGGGACTCCGTTGATAGTGAACAGCAAGCACAGGCCTTGGCTAGCTGCATTCCCAATAATGACGCGATAGACTTTGGCGCACTTTCGATACTCGACGCCTGGAATGAAGATGATTCCGAACTACTCGATCTTCTCGTTTCAAACGAAGACAACAGACGCCCCGACAAGCGACTTCTTCAGCATATTCTCTCCGCTCCGCTTCCTGAAGGTGCAATTATGCACGTCGAGGCCGACATCTACGCAACGTCTCCTGCCATGACAGCCATGCTTTGCTCTAAAAATGAATCGGTCGCCAAAACCTTGATGCTCCTTATGGAGCTGCTCGGAACCTACTCCCTTCCGCCCGAGGCAACCTACCCCATCGCCTATGACGACATCTGGCCCAAGGGCGATAGCTGCGCAGCGACGGGCGATCTTGATTGCCTGGGCGGCCAGTCGGCAGCCAAACAGCAGAACGAAACCCGCTACGAACAGGCGCACTACAAATGCGAGCCCGCCACGACCATCGAAGATCTCGAGGCGGTCGCGCGCTTCGCCAAAAGTAGCTCATACACCTCGTTTCGCACGGCAGTCAAGCTTGCCCGACCCGGATCTGCATCCCCAGCCGAATCCCTAATGTTAGCCGTTCTCGGAGCGCCCATGCGCTTTGGCGGATTCGGATGTTGCAGCCTGCCCATGGGAGGCCTGCTACTCAACTATCGAATCGACTTCGACACTCTTGCGGTTAACATGTCCTCCGGCATCCCTTACGCCATCTGCGACCTATATTGCCCGGCCGCCGGAGTCGACAACGAATACAACGGAATTGGGCATGAGCTTCAAAACGCTCGCATCCACGATGGCAATCGAAATAATGGCCTCAAGGCAATGGGCATCCACGTCCTGGTTATCAATCGCGACCAAATGAAAGACCTTGTTGCACTCGAAGCCTTCGCCCAAACGATGCATCGACTCGCAGGAGTCCGATTCCGATATCGCATCAAGGGCTATCGCAAGCGTCAGGCCGCTTGGCTCAACGCTCTGCGGGCCGGAATCGGCCTTGCGCCGGTCTAAACGGCGAATCACCCGTGCGCCGTCGAACAGGGCTGGACAGTTAGTTCAAATACGTATAAATAGACACATTGAATTAGGCTGTTTTGCAGCTATCTCTATACCATTCGCCCTATTTGAAAGCGGGGTAGACTTCAAAACAGCGTCATATGGACTAACTAAAGTTCCAAAACAACGTATCGGCATTGAATTGAGCAATTCGAGTCCTCAGAACTTATACGTATCTGAACTAACTGTCCACCTCGGATTTTGACGGCCGTCCAAACGCCCCCAAACAACCTCAATTGCCCTCCATTTGACAGCGGCAACAGGGTCGCTCACCATAGCAGGCGACAAATCAACGAAAGGATGAACATGGCAGCTGCACAGCCGCTTAAGATTCGCATGGTTGCCGGACTTGGCAACCCTGGCGATGAGTATGCCGAGACCCGCCACAACGCCGGTTTTAAGGCGATCGACGAGCTGGCCCGTCAGGCCGGCGTCACGTACTGGAAAAACCAAGCAGGCGCCGAGGTCGCGCTCATCAACATCAACGATGCCGAGGAAGAGAACGGCAAGCGCCAGATTGTACTGGTCAAGCCGCAGTCGTACATGAACACCTCGGGCGGGCCCATCTCCAAGCTCTGCCGCGAGTACAAGATCAAGGCCGAGGAGCTGCTCGTCATCCACGACGAGCTCGATATTCCCGCCGGCGACGTGCGTGTTAAGGTGGGCGGAGGCCATGCCGGTCACAACGGCCTGCGCTCCATCATCGACAAGATGGGCAGCCGCGACTTTAGCCGTATCCGCACCGGCATCGGCAACCCTCCCGGCAAGATGGCCGTGGCAGACTACGTGCTCAAGCAGCTGCGCGCCCGCGAAGCCGAGGATTTCCAGGACACCTGCGCCCGCGCCGCAGATGCCGCCGGTCTGGCCATCGTCCACGGCGTAATCTACGCCCGCGATCACGTAAACGGCGCCGCTTCCGCCAACGGCAAGCACTAAAACCTACCATTTAGAGATGTTTATTTTGGCAGGTTTCATCTGCGGAAACGCCGCGGCGGCTGCGTCGCAATAAACCCTGTGCCGCTATACATATGCAACGCTCCAAAGGGGGCCGGCCTCACCGAAGCGCGAGGCCGGCCCCCTTTGCCGTTTTGCCTGATAAAACCTGCCAAAATAAACCTCTCCCCCTTTGGCAGGTCGAAGTGGATAAACCCTGCTCCCAACCGCCGAAGACACACGTAAGTGACATGTCCATGAGGGTATAATTTGCACCGTATGTCTGCACAACGCCTGTGCGCGTACGGTTTTATTCGGGCTACCGTCCATTTCCGTGGAGGCACGGTTCGGCAGCCCTAACAAGAGAGGGGTTCTATGTATAAGATCCTGGAGAAGACGCAGTTCTCGGAGAAGGTGTTCAAGTTCCGCATCGAGGCGCCTGCAATCGCCAAGCATGCGCACGCTGGACAGTTCCTCATGGTTCGCGCCAATGAGACGGGCGAGCGTGTCCCGTTTACCCTGGCCGGCTGGAACGATGACGAGGGCTGGGTCGAGTTCATCTTCATGGTGATCGGCAAGACCACCGAGATGCTTTCCACCTACGAGGCCGGCGAGTCGCTGCGCGACGTCGTGGGCCCGCTGGGCGTTCCCACCGAGATGGCCGAGGGCCCCTGCGCCGTCATTGGCGGCGGCGTCGGCCTGGCAATTGCCTTCCCGGTCGCCAAGCACCTGGTCGAGACCGGCCACGAGGTGCACGCCATCATGGGCGCCCGCACCAAGGACCTCCTGCTCATGGAGGACCAGTTCCGCGAGCTCCTCGACGAGGACCACATCCACATCACTACCGATGACGGTTCCTACGGCGAGCAGGGCGTTGTCACCGCTCCGCTGGAGCGCCTGCTGCAGGACAAGGCCGTGAGCCAGGTCTTCTGCGTCGGCCCCGTTCCGATGATGAAGTTCTCGACCCTCACCGCCCAGAAGTACGACACCCCCATCACCGCGTCGCTCAACCCCATCATGGTTGACGGCACCGGTATGTGCGGCTGCTGCCGCGTCGAGGTGGGCGGCGTGACCAAGTTCGCTTGCGTCGACGGCCCCGACTTCGATGCCACCCTGGTCGACTGGGATGACCTTCGTGCCCGCCAGGCCGCTTACCGTTCCGAAGAGGGCGAGTCCCTCAAGGCCTATGAGGAAAAGAGCTGCGCATGCCACTAGTTAACGGTCGTTTCGTTGCCGATATGAAGTCGCCCCGCACCCCCGATAACGAGGAGCCGGCTGCCGAGCGCGCCTGCGACTTCCGCCCCGTCGACAAGGGCTTCACCGAGGAGATGGCGCTGGCCGAGGCCGAGCGCTGCCTCAACTGCAAGAAGCCGTTCTGTGTTGAGGGCTGCCCCGTCAACATCAACATCCCCCGCTTTATCGAACAGATCCGCGCAAAGGACTTCGGCGGCGCTCTCGATACCATCCGCGAGGACTCCATGCTTCCCGCCATCTGCGGCCGCGTCTGCCCGCAGGAGAACCAGTGCGAGGGCAAGTGCATCCGTGGCAAGAAGTCCGAGCCCGTGGCCATCGGCCAGCTCGAGCGCTTCCTGGGTGACCGCCCCGAGCTCGCCTCCACGCCCAAGATGGCCTCCAAGAACGGCAAGAAGGTTGCCGTCGTCGGCTCCGGCCCGTCCGGCATCACCTGCGCCGGCGAGCTCGCCCGCAACGGCTTTGACGTCACCGTCTTCGAGGCATTCTTCACCGGCGGCGGCGTGCTGGTCTACGGCATCCCCGAGTTCCGTCTGCCCAAGGCAGTCGTCAAGCGCGAGATTGACGGCCTGGAGGACATGGGCGTCAAGTTTGAGTACAACTCCGTCGTGGGCAACATGGCCACGGCCGAGGAGCTGTTCGAGCAGGGCTTCGACGCCATCTACGTGGCGACCGGCGCTGGCCTGCCCAAGTTCCTCAACGTCCCCGGCGAGAACCTGCCCAACGTCTTCTTCGCGAACGAGTACCTCACCCGCGTGAACCTGATGAAGGCCAACAAGTTCCCCGAGTACGACACCCCCACCAAGCACGGCAAGAACGTCGTCGTCTTTGGTGGCGGCAACGTGGCTATGGATGCCGTCCGTACCGCCAAGCGCCTGGGCGCCGAGCACGCCATCATCGCCTACCGTCGTACCGAGGACGAGATGCCCTGCCGTCGCGCCGAGCTGCACCATGCTAAGGCCGAGGGCGTCGAGGTTCTGCCGCTCGTCTCCCCGCTCGAGTTTGTCGCTGGCGAGGACGGCTCCGTGTGCGCCGTCAAGGTCCAGAAGATGGAGCTCGGCGAGCCTGACGAGTCCGGCCGTCGTCGCCCGGTGCCCATCGAGGGCGCCATCGAGGAGATCCCCTGCGACGTCGCGATCTCGGCCATCGGCACCAACGCCAACCCCTTCGCAAAGAAGATCGGCGGCAAGATGGAGCTCAACAAGTGGGGCTACATCGTCGCCGACGAGGAGACCGGCCAGACCACCGATCCCCGCATCTGGGCCGGCGGCGACATCGTCACCGGTGCCGCTACGGTCATTCTGGCGATGGGCGCCGGCAAGAAGGCCGCCGCTTCCATCACCAAGAGCCTGCTGGGCGAGTAATCACCCTCAACGTTAGCCATCAAACGGCAAAGTCCCCGTCGAGCACACGCCCGGCGGGGACTTTTTCTATGCCGGCCGACCGACCGCCACAAAGGGGACAGGCACCTTTGTGGTGGTTTGGAGCCTGGCTGGTCGGTGTGTCTCGATCTGTAACAGGTAGGCCACGTTGAGTCCCGTAGTTGTTACAGATTGAGACATTGTGCGAACATCCGCCTGTTCATCTCAATCTGTAACAGTAAGAGGCAAAATTCCTTGCTACGTGTTACAGATCGAGACATTGCGCCGGCGGTCAGACGATTCATCTAAACCTGTAACATCTAGGGCCGTTTTGGCTGGCTAGGTGTTACAGATTGAGATTTTGCTGAAGCCGAGAATAGGAGCTGTCACCAAAACTTAGCGCTTGCGGCGCTTGGTCGCGGCGACACCGGCGGCGGCAACGGTTGCGCCGGCGATGCCAAGGGCCGCTGCCGCCGTCGCGGCGTTGTCGCCCGTGGCGGCCAGAGTGCCCACGGACTTCTGGGCAGCGGTGGCCTTCGCGGCCGGCTTGGAGGTAGCAGTCGTGGAACTCGCCTGAGTCAGCGTCACGGACGGCGTGCCAGTCTCACTTCCGCCGCCTGGCTGCGGCGTGGGAGCCGGGGTAGGCTCAGGCTGCGGCGTGGGCTCAGGCTCGACCGCATCTCCGGAGCTGATTACCACGCTGCGGGCAACCTCGTCGGAGGTCCTAACATCCTGGATAGTGGACGACCCGGCAGCACCGATGACGAGTCCGTTTCCCGTAGTTTCTCGCACAGTGCCGCCGGCGGGAGTCGTAACTACCGATCCGCCATCAATTGAGAGACAAGGGGCTGCATCACCTTGATTGACAGCGTAGATTGCCGCTGCATTACCCGACACCTCAACATTTGAATTAATGATGTCAATTCGAGGGATGGCGGACTGGGAATATATTCCGTAGCCATGTTTACGACTGTGGCCAGTTCCGTCACCGCATCGAACTGTAAGGCTCGAATTCTCGACGAGCACCCGCGACACGCCGTCCTGCGCGCGCATCCAAACACCATCCAAAACCTCGGCACTATCACTCGCCACGAGCGTAACATCCGCCCCGTTGGTAATACTCAAATATGTATCCTTACCCCCGGACGAATACAGGGCGACCGACAACATGTTTGCATTACGCGCCGCCGCATCTAATTTTGCGTTATCCACCGCGATGCAGCCTCCATGCTCGGAGGAGATGTTTTCGGCATAGACTGCAACGGCATTGAGCCCCCCATTCGCCTCCGCCTCAACGTGGACGTCGGCGCCCTCGTTAATGGTTATGTTGCCTGCCCGCGTATGAATGCCGATGGTATGAGGCACTTTGTTCGTTGCCGTCACGTTAACGTTGGCACCGCGGATGTCCACGTCACCGCCGGCCTTACCGTCCCCCGAAACCGCTATCGTATCGGTCCCGGCCGTCGCGTTGAGAGTCACGTCACCCGAGATGGCGAGGCTACCGCACTCGACCTTAACAGCGCTCCTGCTCTTCTGTGGTTCGGCCGTCGCGTTGAGGGTTCCCTCCCCCGTGATGGCAAGGTTGCCGTCCTTGACCTCGATAGCGCTCTGCAAGGAATCGGCCGTTACGGTGTTGGTGCCCGTCACGCCGATATTGAGGTTGCCCTGAGCGCTGATACCGGCGCCGTTGTAGCCATTGAGCTTCATGTCGTCGGCGCCGTCCCAGGACCACGTTCCGGCCTCGTCGCCGGCGCCCTTGTTGTACTGCGTGCCGCCGACGTTGACCCATTTGGCGGCGAGTGCCACGCTGGGTAGCAGCAGCTGACCGACCATGAGCGCGCAAGCCCCCGCGCAGGCGAGCTTGGCGCCCACGCGACGCCACGTTCCGTGAGAGAGCGCGCACGCGCGGCCGTGGTCGATTGGGTTGTCATGGATTTGCTTTCGCATGTGAGCCTCCTTGTCGTAAGGGGTACCTCCGCTGTTTTATGTTGCGGAAGCTTGCGCTAGCGGTCGCGGCGCTTGGACGCGACGAAGCCGGCGCCGATGACGGACGCACCGGCGATGCCGAGGGCGGCCGCCGCCGTCGCGGCGTTGTCGCCTGTGGCAGCCAGAACACCGGAAGCGTTTTTGGCGCCGGCGGCAGTCTTGGTCGTAACGGTCTTGGTGACCGCCGTGGTGGTCTTTACGTCCTTGTCTACGGGCTTGAGGCCAGGCTTCTGCTCGGGATTGGGTATGGGGTCGGGATCGGGCTCCGGCGTCGGCTCAGGCCCCGGCGTCGGCTCCGGCTCCTGTCCGTCTCCAAAATCAATCACTACATCATGGGCGACCTCGGCAGAACCGACGATATCCGTAATAGCAGACGAACCGGCAACACCGATGACCTGCCCGTTCTGGGAACTTGGCCATTTCCCCGTATCGACAACCTTTTTCACATCGCGCACGGCACCATCCGTCGGAGTCGCAATCATCGCGTTCCCTCGTAAATCGATCATCGCGGCACGGAACAGTGTCGCATTCGCGGCGTTGCGGTTGATCGCATAGATCCCCGCAGTCGCGCCCGAAGCCTCAATCTTCGATTTGAAAATCTGGATACGAGGCGTTTCAAACCTGGTATTTGCCTCTGCCATGATTCCAAAACTTTGATTGCGAGCGGCGTCGATGCCGCTTGCGGCAGACAGGCTTCGAGACGTGAGGTTCGACTTCTCGACAAGCATCCACACCGCACCGTCTTGCGAGCGTGCGCTGATACCCGCCGAGCGCGAAGCCGCACTACCAGCCGAAAGCGTGACATCGGCTCCGTTGACGATTTTCATGAGGGTATTCTTCTTGATACCAAACGTATTGATGCACAAGGAAGCCCACGAGGCATCGCCAGTCTTAATCAACAGACTGGCGCCATCGATGGTGACATCGGCGCCGTGCTCATAAGCGGAATCCGGCTCTTCCTGCTCGCCTTCCTGGGCAGCGTGTCTGTTTGGAATGTTGTCAGCATGGATACCGCAGATGACCTGCATTGGACGCCAAGATCCTTCAGCCGATTTCGCCTCGATTTTGACATCGGCGCCCTTATCGATTGTCACGCTGCCGGCCGTCGCGCGAATGCCCGTCACGTTGTCCGCTGCGCCCGAAGCCGTCACGTTGACGTTGGCGCCGCTGATGGTCACATCGCCGCCCGAATTGCCGTCGCCTTCCGCCGCAATCACATCGGTCTGGGCCGTCGCGTTGAGAGTCCCGTCGCCGTTAATGGCAAGGTTGCCGTTCTTGACAGCAATGGCGCTCTGCCCGGCGTCGGCCGTGACGGTGTTGGTGCCCGTCACGCCGATGGTGAGGTTGCCCTTGGCGCCGATGGAGCCGCCGTCGTAGCCGTTGAGCTTCATGTCGTTAGCGCCATCCCAGGACCAGGTTCCAGCCTCGTCGCCAGCAGCAGTGCCCGCGTCGTACTGCGTGCCGCCCACGTTGACCCAGTCGGCGGCGAGCGCCACGCTCGGCAGCAGCAGCTGACCGGCCATGAGCACGCAGGCCCCCGCGCAGGCAAGTTTTGCGCCCACGCGGCGCCACGTTCCGTGAGAGAGCGCGCACGAGCAGCCGTGGTCGATTGGGTTGTCATGGATTTGCGTTCGCATGTGAGCCTCCTTGTCGTAAGGGGTGCTTCTATAACACCATGTTACGGGAAGATATCCGGATCCCGGGGCACAAATTCTCATGTGGCGCACCTGCCAGCGCAAAAGGCAACGAGCACGCTATTGCCAAGCGCGCCCCCCGAAAGGCCTGCCATCAATCCCTTTGTTGAGCCCTCTCATGCCCTCGCCAAACAGGCATGCTGGAGCATCGCGCTCGTCATGATTCTTGCCTGCTTGTTCTCGACCCTCGACAACGTGGTCACACTCTCCAACGCCCACGGCACCATTGCCGTGCAAGCCTGGCCGCGCCTCTTTTTGGCGGCAAGCGGCCTTGCCGCCGGTGTTATCTTTGATCTTGCCGAGCGCCGCTACATGGGACTTGTCATGCTCGGCATCGCCGTGCTCTCGACCATTTCCATCCTGGCCGTGGAGGCCGGCGCCGATCCCAACCTGGGCCTTGTCGTCTTTTACCTGAGTTCGGGCTTTTTTGTCACGTTCTTTACCGCCACCTTTACACAGCTGGCACCGCGTATGCACGCGCCCGCTCTTTGGGCCGGCATGGGACGCGCCGCCAACAATGCATGCGCATTCACTACATCGGGCATCTCGCTTGCCCTTGTGACCTCGGGCAACGTTGCCCTCATTATGATTGGTGCGCTCGTTTTGCTCGTCGCCGCCTGCGCGGCATTCGTGGCAGCCGGCCTGTTCCGCCTACCCCAAACCGAGCAGGAGCGCAAACATCAACAGCTTGCCGAGGAGGCACTCGCCGCCCCCACCATCGAGGAACAGCGCCAGGCCTTCATCGTCAACCACGCTCTCACCCCGCGCGAAGTCGATGTGCTCATAGCTGCAACCCAAGACGAGCGCCCGCTCAAGCAGATCGCCGAGGAGCTCGGCATCTCGATGCGCATGGTCCAGCGTCACCTGAGCTCCATCTACCAAAAGACCGACACGCAAACGCGCGCCGGTCTCACCAAGGCCTCCCCCTCGGCCTAAAACAAAAACCACCACAAAGGTGCTGTCTGAACTGCCTCCCATTTCTTGGACATCGGGAAATGGGAGGTTTTCCATGAGTATA
>CABVAC010000034.1 GCA_902496275.1 uncultured Collinsella sp.
CGGCGTACAATAGCTCCGTTTGAATCATCTGGCCGATACCCGGTAAGAGAGGATTGCCATGCTCGCGTTCAACAACGATTATTCCCACGGCGCACACCCGGCGGTGCTGCAGGCGCTCGTCGATACCAACATGGAGCCGCAGCCCGGCTACGGTACCGATGCGCATACCGAGCGCGCCAAGCAACTTGTTCGCGAGGCCTGCCAGGCCCCCGATGCCGACGTGTTTTTTCTGGTGGGCGGCACGCAGGCCAACGCGACGGTGATTGATATGCTGCTTGCGCCCTACGAGGGCGTCGTTGCTGCCGAGACTGGCCACGTCGCCTGCCACGAGGCGGGTGCCATCGAGTTTGGCGGCCACAAGGTGCTCACCATCCCCGGCTACGAGGGCAAGATGCACGCCGAGGACCTCGAGAACTATATCCAGGTGTTCTACGAAAACGAGAGCTACGAGCACACGGTGTTCCCGGGCGCCGTGTACGTGAGCCTGTCGACCGAGTACGGTACGCTGTATTCCAAGGCCGAGCTCGCGGCGATTCACGCGGTGTGCCAGAAGCGCGAGATTCCGCTGTTTGTGGATGGCGCCCGCCTGGCCTATGCGCTGGCGGCCGATGAGTGCGACATTACCTTGCCCGAGCTGGCGCAGCTGTGTGACGTGTTCTACATCGGCGGCACCAAGTGCGGCGCGCTTTGCGGCGAGGCCGTGGTATTTTGCGGCATGCACGCTCCGGCGCATCCCATTCCGCGCATTAAGCAGCACGGCGCGCTGTTGGCCAAGGGCCGTCTGACGGGTGTGCAGTTTGAGGCACTCTTTACCGATGGCCTGTATTTTGAGATTGGTCGCCAGGCGATTGAGACGGCCCAGGCGCTACGCCGCGTGCTGCACGAGCGCGGTTACCAGTTCTTTTTGGAGACGCCCACGAACCAGCAGTTTGTGATTCTGCCCAACGAGGACATGGCCCGCATTCGCGAGCATGCCTCGATCGAGTACTGGGAAAAGTACGACGAGACCCACACGGTGGTGCGCTTTTGCACCAGCTGGGCCACGACGCAGGAGGACATCGACGCGCTGGCGGCTGTCCTGTAGCCTGATGTAATGACGAGGGGCCGCCTTGCGCTGGGTTTGGCGCAGGGTGGCCTTTGCTTTTAGGGAGAAGGGTTGTATGACCGAGATGTCCGAGCCGACGATTCGCCTGGCGACGCCCGATGACGCGCCGGCGTTGCTTGCCATCTATGAGCCATATGTGCGCCAGACGGCGATTACCTGCGAATACGAGGTGCCGAGCGTTGAGGAGTTCGCCGGGCGTATCGAGCGCACGCTCAAGCGCTATCCGTATCTGGTGATGGAGCTGGACGGGCGTCCGGTAGGCTATGCCTATGTGAGTCCGCTTAACAGCCGCGAGGCATACGACTGGTCGGTCGAGACATCGATCTACCTGGCGCGCGACGTGCGCCACGGCGGGCTGGGCCGCAAGCTGCACGATGCGCTCAAGCAATGTCTGGTCGCGATGGGCATCACCAACATGTGCGCGCTCATCGCCGTGCCGCACGACAAGGACGACGAGTACCTGACGCACAACAGCCAGGACTTCCATGCCCATATGGGGTATCGCCTGGTGGGCGCCTTTGACCGCTGCGCCCAAAAGTTCGGTCGCTGGTACGACATGTGTTGGATGGAGCTGGTCCTGGCCGAGCGCACGCCCAACCAACCCAAACCAACCTGGTTCCCCGACCTCCCCAAACCTACCATTTAGGGACAGGTTAGCCGATGGGCTCGGTGTATTTGGCGCGGTCGGTGCGCTGGATGCGCTTGGAGACATGGAGCGGGCGGCCGTCGGTGTCGTAGACGTAGTCGGTGATCAGGATCAGCGCCTGCCCGCGCTCAACGTTGAGCAAAAACGCCTCGTTTTGCGAGGCATAGCACACCTCAAAGGTCTTATGTCCCTGTGCCGGCGCGCGATGGAATTCTTGGCGCAGCGTGGCGTAGAGTGAACCGTTGATATCGCGATCGATGAGCGCCTCAAAGCTTGGCGGCAGATAGGTGGTCTCCAGGCACAACGGCGCATCGTCCAGATAACGCAGGCGGACAAGTTTGACGAGCTTGCTGCCCACGGCGGCATCAAAGAACTTAGCTATGCTGCCGCCCGCCTTGGTAAAGCCCGAGTCCACCGTGCGCGTGGTGGGCTTCATGCCCTGACCCTGGACCTGCGCCGTATAGCTCGAAAACACCAGGTTGTTCTCGTGGAGCGCGGGCGTGTCGGCCACAAAGGCGCCGCGCCCGCGCTCGGTTCGAACCAGACCCTCATCGACGAGCACCTTAAGAGCATGGCGCACGGTGCTGCGCGACAGCCCCGATTCGTCCATGAGTTCCATCTCGGACGGCAGCTTGTCTCCGCGTGCGTAGATGCCGGCGGCGATGCGGTCACGCAGCGTACCCGCCAAGCGCTCGTATTGGGCCAGTTTCTTCTTAGACGAAGCGTTCATGCTATCAACCTGTATCTAACTTGTATGTGAATCTAATTAAGCATGTATCCAATACAACAACAAAACCGCTGGTAGCAAATTATCAAAAACCGCATCAGCAATATTTCTATGACAAATATAGCATACAACTAGTCGACATAACCAAAACATGTATGTAACTTGTATGCCTGTGATGAGCATCAAACGAGAAGAAAGGCTGATGCACGATGACTACTCAGGAACAGGTTAAGGATCTCGTCTCCCAGGTTTTGGCTGACAAGGCAGACAAGGGCGGCATCAAGCGCGTCGTGTGGATTGGCGCCGGCGGATCCAACGGCGGCAACTATCCTGCCCAGTACTTTATGGAGCACGAGGCCACGCAGGTCGTGAGCTCCAGCTACACCAGCAACGAGTTCGTGCACGCAACCCCTGCTTACGTCAACGAGAACACCCTGGCCGTCGTCGTGTCCATGCGCGGCACCAAGGAGACCATCGTCGCCGCCCAGGTCGCCAAGGACCACGGCGCCAGCACCATCGCAATCTATGTTGACGAGTCCGGCCTCACCGAGGTCTGCGACTACAAGATCCAGTACGACAGCCTGGCCGTCGACGAGTCCTGCATGGGCCGCACCAACTCTGCCGTCGTGACCATGATCGCCATGGAGCTTACGCAGCAGACCGAGGGCTATGCCGAGTACGAGACCGCTATGGCCGCGTTCGACTTGGTCGACCCCATCTATCGCAAGGCCGTCGAGTACACCCGTCCGCTCGCTGCTAAGTGGGCCGAGCAGAACGCCGACAAGCCCTGCATCAACGTCATGGCTCAGGGTCCGCTCTTTGGTGCCGCCTACGTCTTTAGCATCTGCAACGTGCAGGAGATGCTGCAGATCGACTCCTGCACCATCAACACCTGCGACTTCTTCCACGGTCCTTTCGAGATCCTGGACAAGCGCACCTCGCTGTTCCAGCTCATCAGCGTCGGTCGCAGCCGCTGCAACGACGAGCGCGGCATCCGCTTCGTCAACCAGTACGGTGGCGAGCGCGTCTATCAGCTCGACGCCAAGGAGCTCGGCCTCAACGACATCAAGGACAGCGTGAGCGAGTACTTCAACCACCTGATCTTTGCCCCGATCCTCAACAACGTGTACATGCGTGCACTCTCTGCAGTCACCCACAAGGACTACATGACGCGCCGCTACATGTGGAAGCTGGACTACTAGGGGATATTGGTTCCGCCGTTCTACCGAACGGCGGACCGGCCGACGCTGCGCACCCGGCATTTGGCCAATCTGCCGTTCAATTTCAAAGGCGCGACCAGAAGGTCAGCGCCTTTTCATTTCACGGCGCCTTGGCTCAAATGACGGGCGCTCGCTGACATTGCCAAAACGTCGGCGTTGCCGTGATTGGCACTTGGGGACGTTCCTTTTGTGCCGGCACTTGGGGACACTCCTGGGAATCATTTCCTCGTTCGCCGATTTGTGTCTTGAAAAATGTATATAACGACTATAACGTAGTGTGAAACATATTGGAAACAATACCGAGGAGGCTGCGTTGAAGAAAAGCAATCTGGGCTATGTGCTGGTGCTGGTCGCCGCGCTTATGTGGGGCAGCATCGGAATCTTTGTAAACGGCATCTCGGCCATGGGCGTTTCGTCCCAGAGCATGGCGGCCTTTCGCTTGTTGGTCGGAGCGCTTATCTTGGCGCCGGTCCTGATGTTTATGGGCTGCCGTCCGGGTGAGGGGTCTACTGTGGCTCAGGGTCCGCTGGTCCTGTTCAAGGCGAGCCCTAAAGAGCTTGTTCCCTGCGCGCTTGTCGGTATCGTCGGTTTGGCCGCCGCCAACACCTGCTATTACGAGTGCATGGGCGAGGTGGGCATGTCCACGGCCTCGGTGCTGCTCTACACCTCGCCGGTGTTTGGCGTCATGCTCGGCCGCGTGCTTTATCGCGAGGACGTGACCCCCAACAAGCTCGTTGCCATTGTCTTTAACATCGTTGGCTGCGTGCTTGCAGTGACCAATGGCGACCTTTCCGGTTTTCATTTTTCGGTTTGGGGCGTCACGTCGGGCGTGATTGCAGGCCTTTGTGGTGCGTCGCTCGCGGTGTTTAGCCGAATAGCAACCAAGACGGTCCACCCGCTGGCTGTCACGTTTTGGGGTTTTGTTTTTGGCGGTGCGGTTATGGCAGCTATCGCGGCTCCGTGGCCGGATGTCGCCGCGGCAATGTCGCCACAGCTGCTGCTGCTGTTCCTTGGCTTTGGACTCATCCCCACAGCCGTGGCCTACATTTTATATATGCAGGGCCTGTCCATGGGGCTCGAGACGTCGAAAGTTCCCGTCGTAATGTCATTCGAGACGGTCGTCACCGTACTGGTGGGCATTGGTGTCTATGCCGAGCCCGCCGGCGCGATCAAGGTTCTGGGCATCGTGCTGGTGCTCGCGTCCATCCTGATTATGAACACCGACTTCTCCAAGCTGCGCAACAGTGTGTTTGTCGGTCATGTTGTTGAGAGCATGACCTTTAAGCCCAACGCGTGGTGGACGGAGAAATCGCAGGACATGGATCTGTTTAAGGAACGCACCGGCATCGCGCTGGAGCCCACCGTGCAGGAAAGCCCCTGGTACTTCGTGCGATAGGGGATTGGCGAGGCGTCTGATCTGGGGTTATCCAGCCAGCGCCGGCTTACCCAGCCCCAACGTTTCGATTACGTTAAACCCGTCAACGGTCGATTTTCACCCGCGAGCGGTCTTTATACTAATTAGCAATATAAGCAACGTATAAGACGTTATAATGACCATAACGAAAAGGAGGAGGCAAGATGAATCAGATCATTCTCGCATCTCATGGCGGCCTGGCCGCAGGCGCCAAAGACACGCTCGAGATGGTTCTCGGCGACGTGTCGAACGTCCACGTCGTGTCGCTTGCTCGTGACGACAAGGAGCCCATCACCAACAAGGTGGACGCCATGATCGCCACGTTCAACGCGGACGACACCGTCTATGTGCTGACCGATATGCTCGGCAGCTCGGTCAACAACAGCATGGTCGAGCTTTCCAAGAACGGCACGAAGTTCACGGTTGTTAGCGGTTTCAACATCCCGCTGGCGCTCACGCTCGCTATGAGCCCCGCCCCCGTCGAGGGCGCCGAGCTCGCGGCCCTCATCAACGAGGCCCGTGCCGGTCTGACCAACCCCAACGCACCGGTCGAGGCCGCCGCGGCTCCCGCCAAGAAGGCCAAGGCGTCCCGTCACAGCTCCGGTCCCGCCAAGATCGTCCTCGCACGTCTTGACTACCGTCTGCTGCACGGCCAGGTCGTCTTTACCTGGACCACCAAGGTTCAGGCCGAGCGCATCATCGTCGTCGACAACGCTGCCGCCAACGATGACATCAAGAAGGGCGCTCTTAAGCTGGCCAAGCCCCAGGGCGTGCGCCTGAACGTCTTCACCGTCGAGCGTGCCCTCGCCAAGATGGACAAGCTCAACACCCTCGGCGAGCGCGTCATGTTCGTCTTTGGCAACACGGCCGAGATGCTGCAGTTCTGCCAGGGCTACAAGCTCGACGCCATCAACCTGGGCGCCACCGCCAACCACGACGGTGCCGATCAGGTCGGCGGCAAGGACAGCTCCGTCTTCCTCGACGCCACCCAGAAGGCCGACGTCAACCAGCTGCTCGACATGGGCATCAAGCTCTACGTCCAGCAGACCCCTACGTATCAGAGCGTCGACATCGACGCCAAGCTGTAATCAACCAGGCTTTTGCCTGACTGAAAGGAGAAGGGTATGAATACGTTCATCAGTGCGGTGCTCGTCGGCCTCGTCGGCGTGTTCTGCATGTGGGACTCCCGCCTGCTCGGTCGTCTTAACTTCGAGCAGCCCCTCGTTGGCGCTACGCTCGTCGGTCTGCTGCTGGGCGATGTGCCCACCGGCCTTGCCGTCGGTGCCGCCGTCGAGCTCGTGTCCATGGGCCTGGTGCAGGTCGGCGCCGCCGTTCCGCCCGATATGGTCCTGGGCGGCATCGTGGCCGCTGCCTTTGCGTGCCTGACCGATGCTTCTGCCGAGACCGCCATGACGATCGCCATCCCGGTCGCCGTCCTGGGTCAGCTCCTCGGCATCGTGTTCCGTTCCATCATCGCCGCCCTCACCCATGTGGCAGATAGCGCGATTGATAACGGAAAGTTCAAGACCGCCTACCGCATGCACATCTGCGCCGGCTCCGGTCTGTACGCCGTCATGTACTTCCTGCCGATCTTCCTCGCCGTCTTTGTTGGCACCGACCTGGTTCAGGCCATCGTCAACATGGTTCCCGAGTGGCTGTCCACTGGTCTTAACGTTTCGACCAAGATCATGACCGCCTACGGCTTGGCCCTGCTGCTCACCATGATGATCAAGAAGGGTATGACTCCGTTCCTGTTCATCGGTTTCCTGCTCGCCGCTTACCTCAACCTGTCCGTCATCGCGGTCGCTCTGATCGGTGTGTGCCTGGCTGTCGTCTTCATGGGCTTCAAGTTCAACGGTTCCCATGCAGCCGCCGGTGTCGATTCCGACTACGATCCGCTCGAAGACGACGAAGACTAAGGAGGAACACACTATGGCAACCGCAACCAAGGACGTGTCCCTGAACAAGAAGGTCAGCCAGTTCTTCTGGCGCTCCTGGGCCATCCAGGCCTCTTGGAACTACGAGCGTCAGATGAACATGGGCTTCCTCTACGGCATGGTTCCCACGCTCGATCGCCTCTATCCGGACGAGTCCGACCCCAAGCAGCTCGCTGCTAAGAAAGAGGCTTACCACCGTCACATGGCGTTCTACAACTGCACCCCGCAGACGAGCGCTTTCATCCTGGGCCTCTCCGCCTCCATGGAGGAGGAGTACGCCAAGGATCCCGAGAACTTCGATCCCGATTCGATCAACGCGGTCAAGACCTCCCTCATGGGTCCGCTTTCCGGCATCGGTGACTCCTTCTTCCAGGGCACCATCCGCGTTATCGCCTTTGGTCTGGGTGTTCAGCTGGCTCAGCAGGGCTCCATCATGGGCCCGATCCTGGCCATGCTCATCTCCATCGTTCCCTCTGTGCTGATCACTTGGTTCGCAGCCAAGATGGGCTATCAGGGCGGCCACGAGTACCTGAGCAAGCTTCAGGGCGGCGACCTCATGGAGAAGCTCATGTATGTCTGCGGCATCGTGGGTCTTATGTCCGTGGGCGGCATGATCGCTACGCTGATCGGCGCCACCACCCCGCTGCAGTTCGCTGACGGCACTGTCGTGATCCAGGACATCCTGGACGGCATGATGCCTCAGATGATCTCCCTCGGCCTCACCGGCCTTATGTACTGGCTCATCAAGAAGAATGTCAACACCGGTTGGCTTCTCGTGATCGCCATCGTGGGCGGCATCGCCCTCTCCGCGGTCGGCATCCTGGCCTAGTCGCGATCAAGCGTCTAACCGCTTTCCCCGGGGGGCCTGCCTGGCATCCCATACCCCAGGCAGGCTTCCATCCCTAAATGTGTCAAAGGGACAGTTCCTTTGACACATCCTCAATGGGCCGGCGACTCGGTCCAAATCACGGTAACCCTGCGTGCGTCCGGCAAAGTGGCGCCGCAAAAATCGAAAGGAATGTGTCAGATGTACGAGATCGACCTTAACCTCCCTAAGCAGATCGTCGCTGACGTCCTGTCCAACCACGAGATCCACAGCGTCGCCTTCGTCGGCTGCGGCGCTTCCATGTCCGACCTTTACCCCGCCAAGTACTTCCTGGCCAACAACACGGACAAGCTGAACGTTCAGATCTTCACCGCTAACGAGTTCAACTACGACACGCCTTCCTGGGTCAACGAGCACACCTTCGTGATCACCTGCTCCCTCGGTGGCTCCACGCCCGAGACCGTCGAGGCCAACAAGACCGCCAAGAAGCACAACTGCCCGGTCGTCTCCCTCACCAACAAGGCTGGCTCCGCTCTGACCGTCGACGCCGACCACGTCATCGTCCACGGCTTCCACGCCAACTACGCTGCCAAGTGCGAGAAGCCCGGCTATGCCATCGCTCTTGCTCTCGAGATCCTTCAGCAGACCGAGGGCTATGACCACTACGAGGACATGATCACCGGCCTCACCAACATCTTCGATCTCTGCGAGAACGCCGCTCAGCACTGCAAGAAGCTCGCCAAGAAGTTCGCCGAGGACTTCAAGGACGACAAGATGATCTACTTCATGGCCTCCGGTGCCTCCGAGAAGATGGCTTATTCTCACGCCGCCTTCCTGTTCACCGAGATGCAGTGGATCGACGCCGCCGCCTACAACACCGGCGAGTACTTCCACGGCCCGTTCGAGGTTTCCACCGAGGGTAAGCCCTACGTCTTCTTCATGTCTGATGGCGCTACCCGTCCGATGGACGCCCGCGCCCTCACCTTCCTTGAGCGCATGGGCGCCAAGGTCGCTCTGATCGACTCCAAGGACTACGGCCTGGCTGACGCCGTGCCCGCGAGCGTCGTCACCTACTTCAACCCGCTGCTGCACCTCGCCGTTATGCGCGAGTACGGCAACCAGATCGCCGAGGCCCGTCAGCACCCGCTGACCATGCGTCGCTACATGTGGAAGCTTTCCTACTAATCACAAGTAAGTAGACCTTACGGGTTGATTGAGAGGGGATGGGGTTTGCGCCCCGTCCCCTTTTTTGCTCTGGGGAGGGCGTGTCTGTCGCGTCGCAAATCCCAGATAAAACCTACCAAAATAAACCTGTCCCTTTTTGGCAGGTGGGAGGAGATGCGTATGATCAAGGCAGTGCTGTTCGACATGGACGGCGTGCTGGTCGATACCGAGTGGTTCTACAACCGCCGCCGCGTGGCGTTTATGGAGGAGAAGGGCTTCTACTTTGACGAGATCCCCGATCTTTCGGGGTCTAACGAGCCCGCCATTTGGAAGGCGCTGGTGCCCGACGATATTGAGCTGCGCGAGCGTCTGCGCGTGGAGTACAAGCAGGTCTACAGCCCGGACCACCCCGTTCCGTATGCCGAGCTGCTCAACGAGCAGACGGAGCCGGTGATGCGTGAGCTGCACGAGCGCGGCGTGAAGTGTGCCATCGCGAGCTCATCCTATCGCGAGCTGATCGACGAGCTGGTGGAGATTGCCGGCATCGCCGACGTGCTGGACTACACCATCAGCGGCCACGAGTGCAGTGCGTTTAAGCCCGATCCCGAGATCTACCTGCGCGCCATGGAGGCGCTGGGGGTGGAGCCCGCCGAGTGCTTGGTTATCGAGGATTCGCCTTTGGGTATCGAGGCCGGCAAGCGCTCCGGTGCCCGCGTCCTGGCGCTGCGTCCGCACGAGGGCGTTAACCTGGACCAGTCCGCCGCCGACGTTGTCATCGACAACCTGTCCGACATTTTGGCCGCTTGGTAGTGTCAATCCGCCGCGAGAAGCACGGGTTCAAACGTTTTTTGTGGTGGACTGGCTCAATTTGGTTTCGATTTTGATCCGTTTGGCTTCGATTCGGGCTAAGTGAGTAGACTTTTTGGCGCAGGCCGAGCACAATGCATATCTTTCTTTGTAAAACCGCAGGTCACAGGGGTGGCGGTTTTGGGCGTGCTCGGCAGATCGTAAAAAGTCTACTCACTTGTAATTTGGGCCTTTGGTCGTGGGGGTTGCTGGTCCCGCTTTGGTTGTCGAGGGAGGGTGAATTGAAGCACCCTCGCACGCTCCGTGCTACAATCGCCGACATGCCTCACAACTACATCTGCCTTCGAAAGGAGCCCGCGTGGCGAACGCCATCGATCAGCTCACGGACCGCGTGCTCATGCTCGGCCGTCTCACCATCGTCCGCCGCGCCATTACTGCAGTGGCGGTCACAATTTCCGCCGTTCTCCAGACATTTCTGATCCAGGCATTCATTCAGCCCGCCGACCTGCTTCCGAGCGGCCTCACCGGCGTCGCGGTCCTGCTCGATCGCGTTACCTCGCTCGGCGGCGTTCACATCGACATCTCGCTCGGTATGCTCGCGCTCAACATTCCCGTGGCGCTCCTATGCTGGAGCGGCATTAGCAAGCGCTTCGTCATCTTCTCGATGATGCAGGTCGTGCTCTCGTCGCTGTTCCTCAACGCCTTTCACTTCGCGCCGTTTTTGGGCGACAATATCATGCTCATCATTTTTGGCGGCGTGGTCTCGGGCCTGGGCGCTGCCATCGCGCTTAAGTCCGGCGCATCCACCGGCGGCACCGACTTTATCGCGCTGTGGGTCTCCAACCACACGGGCAAGACCATCTGGGGTGTCATCTTTGGTTTCAACTGCTTTATCCTGGCGATCTTTGGTTTTATGATTGGCTGGGACAAGGCGGCGTACTCCATCGTGTTCCAGTTTATTTCGACCAAGACCATCGACAGTTTCTATCGTCGCTACGACCGCGTGACGCTGCAGATCACGACGCGCAAGGCAGACGAGGTCATGACCGCCTATGTTGACCATTTTCAGCACGGCATTAGCTGCGCCGAGGTCATTGGCGGATACAGCCGCGAGAAGATGTACCTGCTGCACGCCGTTGTATCGACCTACGAGAGCCAGGACATTATCAAGCTGGTGTGCGACATCGATCCCGGCGCCGTGATCAACGTGTTCCACACGCTCAACTTTGTGGGCGGCTGGTGGGGCGGTCATGTCGACGAGCCCATGCCCACGGCCGTTCCCGATCCCGACAAGCCCGCACGCATGGCCAGCAGGCAGGCGCGCCTCAGCGAGCAGGACAGCCTGCAGCAGGACGACGGCAAGTAGGGTTTTGGCATTTTGCTGGCCTGGCGCAATCCTGTCCGCTTGAGCCTCCCGAAAGCCTCGCTGCTTTCGGGAGGCTCTCGTTTGCCCAGATAAAACCTACCAAAAAGAAGCTGTCGCTTTTTGGTAGGGAGGGTGTATCGTTTTATCAATATGAGGTAACATGAAACTAGACGTTATATACGTATTAGTTATTTCGATATTCCGATAAGAGTGATTAGATATGCCTGCGCCCAAAAATGCACCGCTTTACCAGCAGATTTACGACGAAATCAAGGACGCGATCGAGAAAGGTGTTTATGCACCTAAGGAGCGTATTCCGTCCGAGCTTGAGCTGGCCGAGCAGTACGACGTGAGCCGCATCACGGTGCGCCGCGCCGTCGAGGAGCTGTGCTCCGATGGCTACCTGGTTAAGCAGCAGGGCCGTGGCACCTTTGTCTCCACGCCGCACATCAACCGCCAGTTCCACGCTTCGACGCTGCAGACGTTTACCGCGCTGTGCGCCGATAATGGCATGAAGGCGGGCGCGCATGTGGTCGATCGCCAGATTGTGCCGGCACGTCAAAACGAGATGGAGTTCTTTGGCCTGCAGAAGGACGCGCTGCTGCTGCATATTAAGCGCGTGCGTACAGCCGACGGCGAGCCCATCTTTGAGGAGAACATCTTTGTGCCGTTTGACGCCTACCGTGAGCTGTTGACGGCCGATCTTGAGGACAAGTCGATTTTTGCCGAGGTCGAGCGTGTTGGCGGAACGCCGATTGTCTCGGTTGGCTACCGCACGGTCGAGGCCGTTCGTGCCAATACCGAGCAGGCGGCCGAGTTGGGCATTGCCCCGCACGATCCACTGCTCAATCTGCGTG
The DNA here is from genome assembly GCA_902496275.1 of uncultured Collinsella sp. Lineage (GTDB taxonomy): Bacteria > Actinomycetota > Coriobacteriia > Coriobacteriales > Coriobacteriaceae > Collinsella. The sequence goes on from CABVAC010000034.1 coordinate 12,070, forward strand.
CCAGCTTTACCGGTCCCAATGGCGAGCCGGTTCTGATGGGTAAGCAGTACTACGTGGGATCGCGCTACGTTATGGTCATGTAAGTTACGCGGTTTTACCAAACCGCGTAACGGCTCGACGCTGCAAACGCCCCTAAGCGGCAATCTGACGTTCAATCGTCGGTCGCGTACCGAAGTACGCTTCCCTCCTCTTTCACGTCACCTTGCTCGCTTAGGGGCGTTTTCGCTGACTTTTGCTCAACCTGCGGGATTTCCGCGCTTGTCAAGAGACTAGTCGTTGGGGACGTTCTTGAATGACCAGTCGTTCAAGAACGTCCCCAATGACTACTCGCAGAGTGAGCGTGGCTGACAGCCGGGCGACGCCGGTCCGCGTGGCGGCGTATAATCGGCGGCAGATGATTCTGACGTTAGGAAACCATGACCGATAGCATGCAGCAGATGGCGCTCGACACGCTCGGCGCCTATTTTGGCTACACCTCGTTTCGCCCGGGGCAGGACCGCATGGTGGATGCGATTCTTGCCGGCCGCGATGCGCTCGGCGTTATGCCCACAGGCGCCGGCAAGTCCATTTGCTACCAGGTGCCCGCGCTCATGCTGCCCGGCATCACCTTTGTGGTGAGCCCGTTGCTGTCGCTTATGGAGGACCAGACCCGCGCATTGCTCGCGGCGGGTGCACGACCCAGTTATCTCAACTCCAGCCTTACGCCGGCTCAGCAAAATACCGTGCTCAAGCGGGCGCGCGAGGGCCGTTATCAGCTTATGTATGTGGCGCCCGAGCGCCTGCTCGAGCCGCGCTTTTTAGCCTTTGCGCAGGAAGCTGCGGCCGAAGGTGGCATTGGCGTTCCACTCGTGGCCATTGACGAGGCCCACTGCGTAAGCCAATGGGGCCAGGATTTCCGTCCCGCCTACCTGCAGATTCGCGAGTTTATCGATTCGCTGCCGCGGCGCCCGATCGTGGCGGCGTTTACCGCCACGGCGACCGAGCGCGTGCGCGCCGATATCCAGCAAATGCTCGGCCTGCAAAACCCGGCGACCGTGGTGACGGGTTTTGATCGCAAGAACCTCTACTTTGGTTGCGAGGAGATGGGCGACAAGGCCAAGGCCGCGTGGGTGCGTGACTACGTGATCGCGCATTCGAGCGAGAGCGGCATCGTGTATTGCTCGACCCGCAAGACGGTTGACGCGCTGGCCGCGGAGCTTGCCGAGGCACTGAGCCCCAGCGGCATTCGCGTCGGCCGCTACCATGCCGGCATGGGCAACGACGCTCGCCGCCAGAGCCAGCGTGCCTTTATCGACGACGACATTCAGGTGATGGTTGCCACCAACGCCTTTGGCATGGGCATCGACAAGCCCAACGTGCGCTACGTGATTCACAACAACGTGCCCGAGAGCATTGAGGCCTACTACCAGGAAGCGGGCCGCGCCGGCCGCGATGGCGATCCGGCAAGCTGCCATTTGCTGTGGAACGGCAACGATTTCCGTATGCGCCGCTTTCTGATCGATCGCGGCGATGCGGCTGACGAGGCGCTCGACGATGAGCAACGCGCGTGGGCGCTCCAGAATCGATATCGCCTGCTCAGCCAGATGGAGGGCTACTGCAATACCACCGGCTGCCTGCGCGAATACATGCTGCGCTACTTTGGCGACGAGGCCGCGGCCGAGCATGCGGCAGCCGCCGCGGGCGGCACCGCAGACGACGCCGAGGGCTGCGGCAACTGCAGCAACTGTCTCACGCAGTTCGAGGTCGAGGACGTCACCGATATGGCCCGCGCCGCTGTGCGCTATGTGGCCACGCGTCCCATGCGCTTTGGCAAGTCGCTGATCGCCGATGTGCTCCACGGCGGCAACACCGAGCGCATTCGCCAGATGCATCTGGACGAGGACCGCGGCTACGGTGAGCTGTCGAGCGAATCGGTCGGGCGCATCAAGGACATCATCGGGCAGCTGTGCGGCCGCGGCTATCTGGCCACCTCGCAGGGGCAGTACCCGGTCGTGGGCCTGGGCCCGCGCGCCGGTGAGGTCGAGGACGAAGCGTTTGCCTTTACCGTTAAGCGTCGTGCGTCCAAGCGCAAGGCCTCGGCCCGCGCCCGCCGTGCGGTGGATTTGCTGCGCGAGGAGGCCGAGCTGGATCAGCGACCGCGCGTGGGCGACGACGCCGAGCTGTTTGAGCGCCTGCGCGCCCTGCGCAAGGAGATCTCGACCGAGCTGGAGATGGCGCCGTACATGGTCTTTTCCGACAAGGCCCTGCGCGGCCTGTGCCGTCTGCGCCCTCAGACGCGCGATGAGCTTATCCAGGTTAACGGCATTGGCGAGAAAAAGGCCGACGCCTTTGGCGAGCAGTTTATGGCGGCGATTGAAGAGTTTGAGTCCGAGCATGCGCGGGATGGAGCGTAACGATGGCTTTCGATGGCAAGACCGACCGTACTGACGTGTCCGCCGTACCGCTGTACCAGCAGGTCATGGACGACCTAAAGGGCGAGATCGCGCACGGTGTGTACCCTGCCGGTTCGCGCATCCCTGCCGAGATGGAACTCGCGAAGTCCTACGGCGTGGGGCGCATCACCGTGCGCCGCGCCATCGAGGAGCTGTCGCGCGCGGGGTATCTCAACCGCCAGCAGGGGAGGGGTACCTTTGTGTGCGCTCCCAAGCTCAAGCGCAAGATTCGCCAGAAGGGTGACGTCCAGAGCTTTACTGAGGGTTGCGCTGCCAACGACATGGTGCCGGGTGCGCGTCTGGTGTCGCGCACGGTGGTCGCGGCGACGCACGAGGATGCGGCGTTCTTTGGCGTGGAGCCCGGCTGCGAGCTCATCGTGGTCGAGCGCGTGCGCACGGCAGATGGCGTGCCCGTTATGCTCGAGAACAACGCCTTTGTGCTCGCCGACCATCCCTACCTGCAGACGCTGGCCGACAAGGACCTCACCGATAACTCAATCTTTGCGCTCGTTGCCGAGCATTCGGGCCGTGCGCCGCTCAAGTCCGACCCCTGCACCGTGGAGATTGCGCTTGCCGATGCTCAAGCGGCCCCACTGCTGGAGGTGCCGGTCGGCGAGCCGCTCTTCTATATGGAGGCGTACTTTGCCGACGCTGGCGGGCGCCCTCTACTGCTCGGCCGCCAAAAGATCGTGGGCTCGCGCTACGTCTTCGACATCTAACGTCCACAGATAGAACAACATAGAACAAATTTGCCGGGATGACTTCACGGGCGTTGTTACGCGTGTTATAAATAGGACAACATAGAACGACAGCAGGTACGAGCAGCCGTCGCCAAAAGCCGCCACACAAGGAGGAGCTTCAGCATGAACGCACACGATCTGATTCAGGAAATTATCGAGCGCAAGGGTAAGGTCGAGAACGTCTTTTGGATCGCCTGCGGCGGTTCGATGATCGACCTCATGCCGGCTAACGAACTGCTCAAGCGCGAGGCCACCACGTTTACCTCGACGGTCTACACGGCGCGCGAGTTTTGCCTGATGGCTCCCAAGAGTCTTGGTGAGAAGTCGCTCGTCATCGCCTGCAGCCACAGCGGCAACACGCAGGAGGTCGTCAACGGCTGCGAGATGGCGTTGGCTGCCGGCGCCGAGGTCGTCGCCATGACCGACTGCGAGGGCTCCAAGATCGACAACGGCAAGTGGACCACCTGGGTCTATCCGTGGGGCGAAGGCGTGCCGCAGGCCGAGGTCCCGCAGGGCATCGGCGCCCTGATGGCTGCCGAGCTGCTCGACCAGCAGGAGGGTTACGAGGCGCTTGCCGACATGTACGCCGGCCTTAAGCAGATGGATGCCCTGCTGCCCGCTGCTCGCGAGAAGGTCAACGCCGAGCTGGGCGCCCGTTTTGCCGAGCTCTGCCAGCAGCATAAGTTCTTCTATATCCTGGGCTCCGGCCCCAACTTTAGCCAGACCTACGCCATGGCGATCTGCTCGCTCATGGAGATGCAATGGCAGCACTGCTGCTACATCCACTCCGGCGAGTATTTCCACGGTCCCTTCGAGGCCACCGAGCCCGGCGTGTTCTACTTTGTGCAGCTTGGCGCCGGCGAGTGCCGCCCCATGGAGGAGCGCGCTCTTGCGTTCCTCAACACGCACACCGATACAGTCATGGTGCTCGACGCGCTTGAGTACGGCGTGGGCGAAGTGCCTGCCAGCGTGCGTTCGTTCCTGGAGCCGATCTTCTTCTACAACATGAGCTGCGAGCTGCGCGCCGCCCGCGGCAAGGTCTTCGACCACAGCCCCGAGGTTCGTCGCTACATGGGCATCGAGCAGTACTAAGTAACGGGAAAAGCATTCACCTTCGATTCGCAAGCGAACAGCGTGCGTAAAAAGCGGGCCGCGCCGGTGGGTTTCCGGCGCGGCCCGCTTAGTATCGCGCATAGATTCGCAAGGTTGCGGCAGCCAGCGGCTTACTTGGCGTCGTGGGCCTCGGCGTCCCACCAGTCGAGCTGGGCGATGTTGTCGCGGATGTGCTGGCAGCTCTTGTGGAAGCCCTCGAGCTCGTGCTCGGACAGGTCCAGCGTGTAGACCTCCTCGACGCCCTCGGCACCGATCACGCACGGCAGGGAGGTGAAGATGCCCTCCTCGCCATACTGGCCGGTCATAAGCGTAGAGGCCGAAAGCACGGCATGCTCGTTATGCAGCACGGCAGCGCAAACGCGCGCGGCGGAGTTGGCGACGGCGTACTCGGTGCACTGTTTGCCCTGGTAGGTTACGTAGCCGCCCTTGCGCGCGAGCTCCTCGACCTCCATGTGGTCAAAGGCGTACTTGTCGGGGTTCTCGGCCTGAAGCTCGTTAAGGCTCTTGCCGGCGATGGTTGCGGCCTTAAAGGCGGCCAACTGGCTAAAGCCGTGCTCGCCGATCATGTAGGCGTCGATGGACTTGGGGCTCACGCCGACCTTCTTGGAGATCTCGGTGCGCAGGCGGGCGGAGTCCAGGCCGCAGCCCGAGCCGATGATCTTCTTGGGGTCGTAGCCGGTCAGGTGCCACAGCTCGGTGCACACGACGTCGCAGGGGTTGGAGATGCTCACGAAGATGCCGTCAAAGCCGGCGTCGACGATGCGCTTGGCAAAGGTGCGGGCGGCGTCGGTGGTAAAGAACAGCTCGCCGTCGCGGTTGCCGGCGGCCAGCGCGACCTTGCCGGCGGCGTTGACGATGACGTCGCAGCAGGCAAGTTCCTCGTAGTGGTCGTAGCAGTTGACGATCTTGGTGTTGTACGGGACAAACGAAAGGGAGTCGCGCAGGTCCTGGACCTCGGACGTCACCTTGGCCTCGTTGATATCGCACAGGTACAGCTCATCGGCAATGCCCTGCATGAGCAGACTGTTGGCAACATGTGCTCCTACGTGGCCCTGGCCGACCACACCGATCTTACGCGTCTGGTACATATATGTATCCTTTCGGCCGAGTTTTTCGCGTCGAACCATTGTAGCGTCCTGCTGCCACTTTGCTAGGCTAAAGCGCCATAGATTTTTGGGCATGCCTTAATCTCTACTTTTGGAGTGATTTGGGCCGCTGACGGCATCGCCGGGCGATGTACTCGCGCGGATGGGGCCGGTCGTTGTACCATAACTGCAACTGACTCGTAAGGAGCATTCATGCCCATTCGCATCCCCGACGCCCTCCCTGCCGCCGCGCAGCTCGAGAGCGAGAACATCTTTGTCATGACCGAGTACCGCGCGCTGCACCAGGACATCCGTCCGCTGCGCGTGCTCATCCTCAACCTCATGCCCACCAAAATCGCTACCGAGACGCAGATCATGCGCAAGCTCTCCAACACGCCGCTGCAGGTGGAGGTGGACCTGCTGCGCACGAAAACGCACGAGGCCACGCACGTGAGCGCCGGCCACCTGGAGACGTTCTACCGCACGTTCGACGACATCCGCGACATCCACTACGACGGCCTGATCATCACGGGCGCGCCGGTGGAGCAGATGCCGTTCGAGGAGGTCGACTACTGGCCCGAGCTCTGCCAGATCATGGATTGGTCCACCACGCACGTGCACTCTACGCTGCACATTTGTTGGGGCGCGCAGGCCGGCCTGTACCATCATTACGGCATCCAGAAGTACGACCTGCCGGCAAAGGCGAGCGGCGTGTTCGAGCATTATCTGGTGAAGCCGCAAAGCCCGCTGGTCCGCGGCTTTGACGACCGCTTCTATGCCGTACATTCGCGCAACACCGACGTGCGCCGCGAGGACGTGGAGGCCGAGCCGCAGCTTGAGGTCGTGGCCGTGTCCGACGAGGTGGGCCTGTACATCGTCAAGTCGACCGACAGCCGTCGCTTCTTTGTCTTTGGTCACCCCGAGTACGACACCGATACGCTGCGCCTGGAGTACGAGCGCGACGTGAAGCGCGGCCTCAACCCTCAAGTGCCGGCGCATTACTTCCCAGGTGACGACCCCTCGGCCGAGCCGCGCAACGTCTGGCGCAGCCAGGCTCAGTTGCTCTACACCAATTGGCTCAACTACTACGTCTACCAGACCACGCCCTACGACCTAGCCCGCGCCGGCGAGGAGCACTAGGCTACGGCTGCTGCTGTGCCGGCGGCGTGACGAGCGTGGATATCCGGACGGACGAGCGTGGATTTTCGGACATTTACAAATCGAGCGTGGATAATCTCCCACTTTTGGCTTGAAACTAGGCTCAAAACGGGAGATTATCCACGCTCATTTTTTAGGCATGTAGATGCCGATGGCTCGGCTAAGCGACGGTGCGCGCAGAGGCAAAGTCGCATTTGGCGTAGTCTTGAATCTCGACGGGTTTTTCTTTCTGATAATCCGATGGACCAAGGCCTCAAAATGTGGAGACAGGGACCTCTCGACAACCGCCCTACCTGCAGATATAAGACATCAGCCTAAAACGTCCAAAACCGTCAAGCATTTGGTCAGCGCCTGGACGGTATTTGGTCAGACTTCGCATGAAACCGTCTGGTACGTTTGCGCCGTTCCAAGATTTGGGAGGCGACATGGGAAACATGACGGCGAATCAAAGGCTTGCAAGTCACATTAAAGCATGCGAACAGCAGATGAGCTGCGTGTACGCGCGCACGGCGGCGGAGGCAAAGCAGATTCAGCGGCGGGCGGAGGCGGGAAGTCTCGAAGCGGTCATGCCGGGGCTGTATGCGCGTCCGGAATACTGGTCCGAGCTCAAGTTTCGGCAGCGTTATCTGCATCGGGTGCGGGCGCTTGCGCAAAAGCACCCCGACTGGACATTTTGCTCCTATACGGCGGCTGTTATCTATGGCCTTTCGGTTTCGCATGCCAATTTGACGCACATCCATATCGCCGCGATGCCGCCCCAATCGACGACGCCGGGCTCTCAGGTCATTCGTCATCGCTATGCTCGTCAAACACGGGCCACCCAGATGGATATCGCCGTAACCGATATCGATCAAACGATTACGGATTGCTTGGTCGATGCATCGTTTGTCGAGGGGCTGATCATCGCGGATTCGGCGCTCCATGAGCAACTTTTGTCGAAGGAGCATCTCGTTGAGACTGTCGACAAGCTTGGCCTGAATCGTCGCGGTGTTGTGACGGCGCGCAGGGTTGCACGATGTGCCGATGGGCTGTCGGAAAGCGGCGGCGAGTCCAAGGCGCGTGCCCTGATGATCGAGCGCGGCTGGCAGACGCCGGAGTTGCAAGTTGAGCTGTTCGACCCGGTTGAGCCGGGACGACCGTATCGCGTCGACTACTTGTGGCGCGTGGGCGACCGGCTGATTATCGGGGAGTTCGACGGATTTGTTAAAAGCGAGAAGGCGGCGGAGGAGGGCAAGCTCGCGAAGACGCAGTTCGATGAGCGCCAGCGCGAGTCGAGGCTTTCGCTGCTTGATAACTGCAAGATCGTGCGCTTGTGCTGGGATGATCTAAGGGATCCGACAAAGTTCGATCGCAAGCTCAAGGTCGCCGGCGTGCCGCGTGCGTGCTGAGGCAGTTGCAGAGCGTTTGGCTGCACAAGCGTGGAAAATCGGACGGACGAGCGTGGATTTTCGGACGCTTGTTGAATGAGTGTGGATAATCTCCCGTTTTTGGCTCGTAAGGGGGCTCAAAGTGGGAGATTTTCCACGCTCATCTTGCGGGTGCGATACAGCGGCGGCTAGGCGCTGACGATGTTGGGCAGTGGCAGGTCGTGGGCGTCGGTGGGAACGTGGTCGACACGCTGCTCGTCAAAGGCGATGCCGACGATTAGGCATTCAGGCGCAACTGTGGGCAGGTAGCGGTCGTAGCAGCCTCCGCCGTAGCCCAGGCGCGCGCCGGTGCGGTCGAAAGCCACGAGCGGCACGATAATCATGTCGAGAGCCTTGGCGGGCACGATGGGGAAGTGGTCGCTGTCGACGTCCATGGCTGCGAAGGCCCGCGTAGGGTGGGCGATAAACGGGGTCTCGGACGCATCGCCGGCAGAGACTGCCCGCATGCGCATGCGCTGGCCACAAGCCATGGCGTCTGTTGCCGAGAGCATGCACGGATAGGCCACGCGCCAGCCACGCGCGACGGCCGCGGCGGCAAACGCGGCTGGGTCGACCTCGGAACCCATGGCGGCATAGACGGCAACGGTGCGTTGGTCCGCAGTGCCGCTGGACTCCATCAGCTCAACAAGCCGCGCGCATACAACAGCAGACTTCGCTGCCCGAACATCCAGATCAATAGCATCGCGCCGAGCAATCACTGCCCGCCGCAACTCAGCCTTATCCATCCCAGTCTCATCTCCCAAACCTACCAAAAAGGGACAGGTTTATTTTGGCAGCTTTTATCTGGGCAAACGCGATATGGGCAGTAAAGTCACCGCAAATATGCCTGTGAACTGCGCCCTTTGTGGTTGTTTGGGCCTGTGCGTTAATGCTATAACGCCGCAGCAATCGCCTCAGTCACAAACTTATTGAGTGACTCACCCTTCTTTGCCGCTGCCAGCGCTGCTTGCTTATGAAGCTCGGAACCCGTTCTTACGTTGAACGAGCCCTTAAAAGCCCGCTCGGGCTCCTTGCCCTTCTCGGCGCAAAACTCAAGGTAATCGTCAACGGCGTCGTGGAAGCATTGTTCCACTTCTTTAACCGTGGAGCCTTCAAATACGATTGCGTCCCTAATGCCGGTGACCATACCTGTTAGCACATGCTGTTCGGCATCGAGCTCGACTGGGGCGAAATAACCCTTGTATGCCAAAACGTTACTCATGACTACCTCCGACATCTTGCAGAAA
>CABVAC010000035.1 GCA_902496275.1 uncultured Collinsella sp.
CCGTGGTCAGCCGGAGCCATTTTGTTGTAGTAAACCGGGCTTCTTTTTACTAGAGAAGTTCAACCAAGAAGAGGGCGCCTGGTTGGGGCGCCCTCTTTTGCGTTGAGGATTAAGTTTGAATCGTCCGAATTAGTGGCGCTTGCGGGTGGCCGTTGCCTTACGGACGGAGGTCTTCTTGGTCGGAGCCTTTTCCTCAGTCTTAGCGGCGGGGGAGACCGGGGCCGCCTTGGCGGGCTCGGTCTTTGCCGTAGCCTTCGGAGCGGTCTTGACCTCAGCGGTCTTCGGCGCAGGCTTGGCCTTTACTGCGGGCTTGTCCTCGACCTTAGCCTCTGCCTTAGGAGCAGCAGCCTTGGTCGTGGTCTTCTTGGCCGTCGTTGTAGTGCGCTTGCGCGTGGTGGTCTTGGCGGCCGGCTTGGCCTCGACGGTTACTTCGGCCTTGGACTCGGCGGGCGTCTCCTCGACTTTGGCGACCGGCTTTGCGGCTGCCTTGGTCGTGGCTGCTTTCGTGGTCGTCTTCGCGGCGGCCTTCGTAGCGGCAGCCTTGGTCGTCGTCGACTTTGCGGCCGCCGCCTTCTTGGCGGTCGCGGTCGTCTTCTTGGCAGTGGTCTTGGCCGGTGCCTTGACGGCGGGCTTGGCCTCGACGGCGGCTTCAGCCTTTACCTCGGGAGCGGCCTCGGCCTCGGCGGCCTTCTTGGCAGCTGCGGTGGTGCGCTTGCGCGTGGTCGTCGCCTTGGTAGCGGTGTTCTTGGTTGCCGCCGCCTTGGTCGCTGTGGCCTTCTTGGCCGTCGTCTTACGAGTCGTGGTCTTCTTTGCCGCAGGCTTCGCAGCAGGCTTCACCTTGGGCTCGGGCTCGGGCTCGGGAGTAGCCTCGACCTTCACCTCGGGCTCAGCCTCAACCGGCTTCTCCTCGGCCTTGGGCTCCTCAGCGGCCACCGGTTCAGCAACAGTCTCAGGCTCGTCGACAACAGCCGCCGGCCTCTCAATCTCCGGATGCATAAAGAAGTACAGGTCCAGATACTTGTCGGCCGAGCGCGTCCAGCTAAAGTCCTGGCTCATGGCCTGCGTGACCAGCTGGTTCCAGGCGTCGCGGTTATCCCAGAACAGGCGTGCCGCGCGGAACACGGCGTCGCCCATCTCGTCGCCGTTAAAGTTGCTAAACGAGAAGCCCGTGCCCTCGCCGGTAAACTCGTTGTACGGGATCACAGTGTCCTTCAGACCACCGGTCTCGCGAACAATCGGCAGGGTGCCGTAGCGCATGGCGATAATCTGCGACAGGCCGCAGGGCTCAAACTTCGAAGGCATCAGGAACATGTCGGCGGCAGCATACATGCGCTGTGACAGCGCCGGATCAAACTCGATGCGCGCGGCCATGGTGCCGGGGTACTTGTCCTGGAAGTAGCGCAGTCCGTCCTCGTAGTCGCGGTCGCCGGTGCCCAGCACCGCCACCTGCACGCCGCCGGCCAGGATGCGGTCGAGCGCGTACATGACCAGGTCCATGCCTTTCTGGCGCGTCAGACGCGTGACCATGACCATAAGCGGACGGTCGTCGCGAACCTCGAGCCCCAGCTCTTCCTGCAGCTTGGCCTTGCACACGGCCTTGCCGGAACGGTCCTCGACGGTGTAGTTGGCGGCAATGCGCTTGTCGGTCGCCGGGTCAAAGCCCGCGACGTCAATGCCATTCAAAATGCCCTGCAGCGCGTACGAACGCTCGCGCAGAACGCCGTCCAGGCCCTCGCCAAATTCGGGCGTCTGGATCTCGTTGGCATAGGTAGGACTTACCGTAGTGATGGCGTCGGCATAGCGCAGCGCGCCCAGCATGTAGTTGATGCTGCAAGCGTCGCAACGCAGCTGCGAGGCGGCCGCCGGAATATGTGCCACACCCAGGATATCCTCCATCACGGTGTCGCTAAACTGGCCCTGGAACGCCACGTTGTGGATCGAGAACACGGTCTTGACTCGGTCGTACAGCGGCAGGCCCTGGTAGAACTCGCGCAAAAACACGGGCGCCAGTGCCGTCTGCCAGTCGTTGCAGTGCAGGATGTCGCACTCAAAGCCGGCCGGCAGGTGCTGCAGGCTCTCGGTGATGGCCTTGGAGAAGAACGCAAAACGCTCGCCGTCGTCAAAGAAGCCATACGGATAGTCGCGCGCAAAGTAGCGCTCGTTGTCAATGAACATATAGGTGACGCCATCGTGCTCGAGCTTCTCAAGTCCGCAGTACTCATTGCGCCAGCCCAGGCTCACGTAAAAATCGGAGAAGTGCTCCATCTGCGCCTTGTACTCGTCCTTGATGGTGGCGTATTTGGGCACCATCACGATAACCTCGGCGCCGGCGCGCACGAGCGCCGCAGGCAGCGAGCCCGCTACGTCACCCAGGCCACCGGTCTTCACAAACGGTGCGCACTCGGCCGAGGCAAACACGATCTGCATCTTTTTGCTGGAATCAGCCATATTGTCTCCCTGTTGCAATTCGAGAATAGCCGCCTGGCGCTAACCGGGCGGCTATTCTACATGTTACGAGCGATGTTGCGGTGCCAAAGCTAGCTCGCGTTGGTGATATCAGAAGTTAACGGGGCCTTTCCCAGCACCAGGATGTTCTCGGGCGTGCCGCGAAGCTCGGTGTTGGTGGGAACCACGTTATTCTTGTCCAGGATTGCATTCTCAACGCGGGCGCCGCTCTTGATGACGCAGCTCTGGTTGATGATCGAATTGGTCACCGAGGCGCCTTCCTCAACCACAACGCCGCGCGACAGGATCGAGTTGCGCACGGTGCCCTTGATGATGCAGCCGGCCGAGATGATCGAGTTGCAGGCGTGGCTGCCGGTCGCATAGCGCGAAGGCGGCACGTCGTGAGCCTTGGTCAGAATCGGGCGCTCGGGGTCAAAGAGATGGTCGGCCACGGTCTGGTCGAGCAGGTCCATGCTGCGACGATACAGCGACTTCTCGCTAAACACGCCCACGACCTCGCCCTTGTACTCGTAGCTGCACACGTCGATGTTGCCAAAGTCGCCCTGTAGTGCCTCGAGCAGGTCCAGATAGTCGGCGGCCTGGTAGTGGTCGATGATCTCGAGCAGCGTCTCGCGGTTGACGATGCAGCAGTCCATAGACGCGTTGTCGCCATACACGACGCCGGCGCTGACGCCCGTCAGACGGCCGTTCTCGTTGATCTGCAGCTTGGTCTCGTCATCTACGTTGCGCGTGGCCTTGCAGTACACCACGGTCATCTGGGCACCGGAGTTCTCGTGCGCCTCGATGATGGTGTTGAGGTCCATGTTAAAGATGATGTTGGTGCCCATCATCACAACATAGGGCTTGTCCGAGCGCTGGAACAGCGTCTTGTTGGAAATGATGTCGCGCAGCAGGAAGCGCATGCCGCCCTTGGTGGTGCCATACGCGTTGCCGGGCACCATGAACAGGCCGCCCTTCTTGCGGTCCAGGCCCCAGTCCTTGCCCGAGCCCACATGGTCGATCAGCGAGCGATAGTTGCCCGGCATGACGACACCGACGGTCTTGATGCCGGCATTCATCATGTTGGACAGCGGGAAGTCGATCAGGCGGTAGCGGCCCAAAAACGGAACGGACGCGATGGGGCGGTCCTTGAGCAGCACGCTGCCGTAGGTCGAAGAGTAGTTAGCGGTGATATAACCGATGGCCTTGCGATTGATCATCGGATCATTCCCCCTTCCCGATAACGACGTCATTTCCAACGACGGCCGTATCCTTGGTGGTATCGACAGAGCCGAGCTTCACGCCCTCTTCGACCGTGGAGTTCTCGCCCAAAATAGCGCGGCAGATGTGCGCGCCGCTCTTAACGTGCGCACCCGGCAGCAGCACGGAGTCCTCGACCACGGCGCGCTCCTCGATGATGACATCGGTCGAAAGGATCGAGTGGCGAGCGGTACCGTAGATCTTACAGCCGTTGGAGACCAGGCAGTCGTCCAGGCGACCATCCGGGCCAATGTAGTGCGGCGGACGCGTGGTGATGTTGGACATGATGGGGAAGTGCTTGTCAAACAGATCGAACTCGGGGTTGTTGCCCAGCAGGTCCATCGAGGTCTCGTGGAAGCTGGCGATGGTGCCGACGTCCTTCCAAAAGCCGTGGAACTCGTAGCTGTACAGGCGCTTGCCCTCGCCGAGCAGCTTGGGGATGATGTCCTTGCCAAAATCGTGGCTCGAGCGCTGGTCCAGAGCGTCCTCCTCGAGCGCCTCGATCAGCACGTCGGCCGAGAAGATGTAGATGCCCATGGACGCGAGATTCGAATCGGGCTTATCGGGCTTCTCGGTGAACTTGGTGATGCGGCCGTCCTCGGGGTCGGTGGTCAGGATGCCAAAGCGGCTGGCCTCCTCCCACGGCACGGGCATAACGCTTACCGTGAGGTCGGCGTTGTTCTCAACGTGCGTCTTGAGCATCTTGCGGTAGTCCATGCGATACAGGTGATCGCCCGAAAGAATCAGGACGTACTTGGGGTCGTTGGCCTTGATGTAGTCGAGGTTCTGCGTAATGGCGTCTGCCGTGCCCGCATACCAGGCGCCGCCGGTCTGCGTCTCATACGGTGGCAGGATCGACACGCCGCCGTCGCGGCTGTCCAGATCCCATGCCTCGCCGGAGCCCACGTAGGCATGCAGCAGGTAGGGGCGATACTGCGTCAGAACGCCCACCGTGTCGATGCCCGAGTTGGAGCAGTTGGAGAGCGAGAAGTCGATAATGCGGAACTTGCCACCAAAGCTAACCGCCGGCTTGGCGATCTTTTGGGTAAGTGCCCCCAATCGGCTGCCCTGTCCTCCTGCGAGGAGCATCGCGATGCATTCTTTCTTACTCATCGATTTCTCCTTCTGTCATCGATGTTCCTAAACCCATTAGCAACGGGCGCGGCGCAACGTCACGCCCGTCGAGTAATGCCGTGCTGGCATAGGGGAGTTCGCGCGCCTTTACGCGTGCCAGATCTCGTCGCGGTACTCGCGAATGGTGCGGTCGCTCGAGAACCAGCCCGAGGAGGCGGTGTTGAGCAGGGCCTTGCGGTTCCAGGTCTCCTGGTCGCCGTAGCTGTTCGTGAGCTTTTCCCAGGCGTCGACGTAGCTGCGGAAATCGGCCATGACCAGGTCGGGGTCGTTGTTGTTCATGAGCTCGTTGTAGATGCTCTCGAAGTTGCCCGAAAGACCCGCAAAGGTGTTGTCCTTGAGCTCGTCCATCACGCGGCCCAGGCGCTCACGGTCGCCGTTGAGGGTATCCCACGCAAAGTAGCTGTTGGATGCCCAGAGCTGCTCGACCTCGGGGGCGGTCAGGCCAAAGATGGCCTCGTTCTCGCGACCGGCCAGGTCTGCGATCTCGATGTTGGCGCCGTCGAGGGTGCCCAGCGTAATGGCGCCGTTCATCATGAGCTTCATGTTGGACGTGCCCGAGGCCTCCTTGCCGGCCGTGGAGATCTGCTCCGAGATTTCGGCGGCGGGATAGATGAGCTGGGCGTTGCTCACACGGAAGTTGGGGATAAAGCAGACCTTCATGACCTCGTTCACGCGGGCGTCGTTGTTGATGACGTCGGCCACGGAGTTAATGAGACGGATGGTCTCCTTGGCAAAGGTGTAGCTCGAGGCAGCCTTGCCGCTAAAGATAAAGGTCGTCGGCGTCACATGGAAGTTGGGATCGGCGATGCGGCGGTTGTAGATGTCCATCACCTTCATGATGTTCATGAGCTGGCGCTTGTAGGCGTGGAAGCGCTTCACCTGGACATCGAAGACGGTGTTGGGGTCAATGACCAGACCGGTCTCGGCCTTAACGTAGGCGGCCAGACGCTCCTTGTTGGCGCGCTTGGAGGCACCCACGGCCTTCAGGAACTCAGTGTCGTCCTTAAACTCCTTGAGCTTCTCCAGCTCAAAGGCGTCCTTAAGCCAGCCGTCGCCAATGGCCTCGGTCACGAGCTTGGCATAGGTGGGGTTGGCCTCGGCAAAGAAGCGACGGTGCGAGATGCCGTTGGTCTTGTTGTTGAACTTCTCGGGCGTCAGGGCATAGAAGTCCTTGAGCACGATGTTCTTGATGATGTCAGAGTGGATCTTGGCCACGCCGTTGACGCTGTGGCTGCAGATCACGGACAGGTTGGCCATGCGAATCTCGCCGTCCCACAGGATGGCGGTCTGACGCAGACGCTCCTGCCAGCCCTCCTGCGTGGTGTCGAACGACTCGTGCCAACGACGGCTGATCTCGTCGATGATCTGGTACACGCGGGGGAGGAGCTTGGAGAACGTGCCGATGGGCCACTTCTCCAGAGCCTCGGGCAGGATGGTGTGGTTGGTGTAGCTCACGACCTGCGTCACGATGTTCCAGGCGTCGTCCCACTCGAGCTTCTTCTCGTCGATGAGGATACGCATGAGTTCGGGGCCGCACATGGCGGGGTGGGTGTCGTTGGTATGGATGGCAACAAATTGCGGCAGCAGCTCCCAGTTCTCGCCGTGCTCCTTCTCAAAGGTGTCGAGCAGGCTGTAGATGCCGGCCGAAACAAACAGGTACTCCTGCTTCAGGCGTAGCAGACGGCCGTGCTCGCCGGCGTCGTTGGGGTAGAGGATGGCGCTGATGGCCTCGGCCTCGGCGCGCTCGGCATCGGCCAGGGCGTAGTCGCCGCGGTTGAAGGCCTCCAGATCGAAGTGCTCCTCGACCGGCTCGGCGGCCCAGACGCGCAGCTTGTTGACAGTCTCGCCGCCATAGCCCACCACGGGGATGTCATAAGGGACGGCCAGGATATCCTGCGTGTCCACCGTGCGGTAGAACGTGCGGCCGTTCTCCTCAAAGCCCTCTACACGGCCACCAAACTTGATGGTCACGGCCTTGTCCTGACGACGGACCTCCCAGGGATAGCCGTGGGTGAGCCACTCGTCGGTGGCCTCGACCTGGCTGCCGTTAACGATCTCCTGCTTAAACAGGCCGTAGCGGTAGCGCATGCCGTTGCCGTAGCCGGCAATGCCCTCGGCTGCCATGGAATCAAGGAAGCATGCGGCCAGACGGCCCAGGCCACCGTTGCCCAACGCCGGATCGGGCTCCTGGTTCTCGATGACGGATAGGTCAAAGCCCATGTCATCGAGCACCTCGGCGACCATGTCGCGCACGCCAAAGTTGAGCAGGTAGTTGTCGAGCAGGCGGCCGATCAAAAACTCGATCGAGAAGTAGTACACGCGCTTCTTACCCTCGGCGGTGGCGCGGGCGTCGCTCTTGGTGGCAACGGTGCGTGCCTTCTCGGCCACGAGCTTGGCCAGGGCGTTAAAACGATCGAGGTCGCTGGCGGCCTCGACGCTCTTGCCGCTGATGCTCATAACGGCATCACGATAGAGTTCGGTAAACTCCTGCTTGTTGTCGAAGATCTTATTCATACGTTCCTTTCCCCCGGGGATGTTTCTCCCGGAACGGTTATGACTTGTATCCTACGCCCCGGCGGGGCGGGTAATTACAGTGGTAACGCCTTTGTTACGCTTTCTTGGCAGGAGCCTTAACAGCTGCTGCCTGGCCTTGGGAGCAGCCTTTTTGGTGGCTGCCTTCTTGGCCGTGGTGGACTTGGCCGAAGCCTTGGCAGCGGGCTTGGCAGCCTTCGCCTTAGCCGGAGCCTTCTTAGCAGCTGCGGTCTTGGGCTTCACCGAGGACACTCGCTTGCGCGTCGCCTTCTTGGGCTCCTCGACCACGGGCGGCTTATAGCTGCTGGGACCGCGACGCTTAAGCACCACGCCTGCCAGGCCGGGCACCTTAATCTCGATGGAGTCCATCTGCCCGTTCCAGGGATAGGGCTCACTCGAGCAGGTGTAGGGCTCCTTGCCAGCATAGCCGCTGCCGCCAAACTCGGGACGGTCAGAGTCAAAGATGACCTCCCAGTCGCCCTCGCGCGGCACGCCCACGCGGAAGCTCTCGTAGCTCGCCGGGTCAAAGTTGATCAGGATCACCAGGTCGTCATCGACGTCCTCGCCCTGGCGCACAAAGCTCACGATGGACTGCTTAGAGTTATCCGCGTCAATCCAGGTAAAGCCGTCGTCGGTGTAGCCGCGCTCGTACAGGGCGGGCTCGGCGGTGTACAGGTGGTTAAGTGCCTTGATAAAAGCCTGATGATGACGGTGGGTCTCGTACTCCTCGGTCAGGAACCACTGGATGGACTCGTAGTAGCGCCATTCAATAAACTGGCCGATCTCGTTGCCCATAAAGTTGAGCTTGGCACCGGGGTGCGTCATCTGGTAGAAGGCCAGCGTACGCAGACCGGCAAACTGGCGCCACCAGTCACCCGGCATGCGGCCGATGAGCGAGCACTTGCCGTGCACGACCTCGTCGTGGCTCAGCGGGCAAATAAAGTTCTCGGTAAAGGCGTACATGATGGAGAACGTGAGTAGCCCGTGGTTGCCGGGGCGCCATGGAAAATCGGTCTGCATGTAGTGCAGGGTGTCGTTCATCCAGCCCATGTCCCACTTGTAGTGGAAGCCCAGGCCGCCGTCCTGCGGCGGGTAGGTCACGAGCGGCCACGCGGTGGACTCCTCGGCCATCATCATCACGTCGGGGTAGTGCGCCTCAACGGCGCAGTTGACCTGGCGGATAAACGCGCTGGCGTCCAGGTCTTCCTCGGTTCCGTACTTGTTGAACTTCTTTTGGCCGGGATCGTCGATGCCAAAGTTGAGGTACAGCATGCTGGACACGCCGTCCATGCGAATGCCGTCCACGTGGAAGTTCTCGAGCCAGTACAGCACGTTGGAGACAAGGAAGGAGCGGACCTCGCCGCGGGCGAAGTCGAACTTATGCGTGCCCCAGTTGGGGTGAATCTCGTGCTCAAACAGCATGTGGCCGTTAAAGGTGGCAAGACCGTGGGAGTCGGCGCAAAAACCGCCGGGCACCCAGTCCATGATCACGCCGATGCCCGCCTCGTGGCACGCATCGATAAAGTGCATGAGCTGCTGCGGGTTGCCGTAGCGCGACGTGGCGGCGTAGTAGCCAGTCGTCTGGTAGCCCCAGGAGCCATCGAAGGGATGTTCCATAAGCGGCATGACCTCGATATGCGTATAGCCCATGTCGCGCACGTAGTCCACGAGCTCAACCGACAGATCGTCGTAGGTGTAGAACTCACCGCGCTGCGCGGGGAAGGGATCCATGGGGCCGGGGTAGTTGCCGTACTCGTCGGGCTCGCCCTGCGGCGCGTCGCCGTGGCGCTTCCACGAGCCAATATGCACCTCGTAGATGTTGAGTGGCTGCGACATGTGGTTGTGGTCGGCGCGGCACTTGAGCCACGCGGCGTCGTTCCACTTGTAGCCATCGAGGGTCCACAGCACACTGGCGGTACCCGGAGGGCAC
Source organism: uncultured Collinsella sp. (assembly GCA_902496275.1). Taxonomy (GTDB): domain Bacteria; phylum Actinomycetota; class Coriobacteriia; order Coriobacteriales; family Coriobacteriaceae; genus Collinsella. Next base: position 9,302 of record CABVAC010000035.1, read on the forward strand.
TCGGCCTTAAAGGCATACGGATCGGCTTTGTAGAGCTTTTCGCCCTCGTTGGTCTCGATGAGGTATTTATAGAGCTGGCCCTGCTCGGCGCCAGGAATAAAGCCTTCCCAGATAGCGCTCGTATGCACGGGCACCAGCGGGTTGGCTTCCTCATCCCAGTCGTTAAATTCGCCAATGACGTGGACGCTCTTTACGTCGGGCGCCCAAACGCAAAAGCGCCAGCCGCGCGTGCGCTGCTGCGTGTCGGGATGCGCGCCCATCTTTTCCCAGCTGCGCTCCCACATACCAATGCCAAACAGATAGACATCGTCCTTGGAGAGCTCCGGTGCGTGCGGAGCCGGTTTGCGGGTTGCGGGCTTTTTAGCCGTTGGCTTTAGCTTTGAATCGCTCACGTTTGATCCCATCATGACGCGGCAGCGTGTTGCCTTGGTGACTAGATGCGAAAGGTCCAAGGCTGCACGAATCGAAGGGACGGCGAAGTTTCTGTGATTCGTTCCACCTCGCGTGCTCGGTGGAACTTTCGGCAGAAACTACGATAACACCTGTGCGTTAGTTTTATGGACGAAAGCAGATTTGCGGGGGCGTTTAATCGGTAAGCGACATGTTTATACCACTGGCAGAATTGCCGTGGTAAAACTCTTGACAGTTTTACCAATTAGGGTTTCAAAATTGTTAGCCTGACGTTTGGTAAAACGTTTTTAGCAGGTTGTTTACCATTTGACATCGAAAGGTTCGTTTATGTCCCATACCGCCGCTCCCAAGGTTGCTTTTATTTTCGATTGCGACGGCACACTGGTTAATAGCACGCCCGTTTGGGCCTATGCCCAGCCCGAGTTATTGCACCGCCACGGTGTCGACGTGACGGTCGACGAGTTTGCCCAGTTTGAGCATTTGTCGCTGGAGGATGAGTGCCAGGCCTACCACGACACCTGGGGTATTGGCGCGAATGGCGAGGAGCTGTACCGCGAGCTGAGCAATATTCTGATTGATGGGTACTCCAAGGTGCCGCCGCGCAAGGGTCTCCTGGCATTTTTGGAGCAGGCGAAGGCGGCAGGCATTGCCATGTGCGTGGCTACGTCCACGCCGGCCGAGCTGGTGCAGTCCGCGCTCGCTGGTGCCGGGCTCGACGCTTACATGGAGTTTGTTACCACCACGGGCGAGGCAGGACGCTCCAAACAGTTCCCCGATGTGTACAAGCTGGCGCTGCGCCGCCTGGAGGAGCGCCACGGGTGTAAATTTGAGCGCGCATGGGTGTTTGAGGACGCCGTCTTTGGCCTAAAGAGCTCTGGTTCCGCCGGCTTTAAGCGCGTGGGCATCTATGATCCGCACGGCCGCATGAAGCGCGACGACGTGCGCGACAACTGCGATATCTTTATCGACAGCTACGAGGAGCTGGATCTACCCTGCGTGCTTTCGTTTAAGGGATAGGCGAGGGCTGTGGCTTGCAAAGTATTAGTGGTCTGCGGCTCGCCCGTGGTGGCAAGCGCGGATCTGTTGCGTAGGCTAGCAGGGGAGTGCGACCACGTTGTCGCTGTGGACCGCGGACTCGACGCGCTGCTGGGCGCGGGACTGGGCTGCGACGTCTATGTGGGGGATGCCGACACGGTGAGCGATGCGGGCCGCGCGTTGGTCGATGCCGCCACCGATTTTGAAGTTGAGCGCCACGACCCGTACAAGGACCATACCGATCTGGCGCTGGCGCTCGATTCCGTCCGCCGTCGCTGGCCGGGTGCCGAAGTGGTTGCGACCTGCGCCACCGGCGGCCGTCCCGACATGGCGCTTTCCGTACTGGGGCTTCTCGCGGGCTACGGGGACACTCCTGTCTGGATTGCCGAGGACAAGGTGGTCGCCCGCTTCCTTCGTGCAGGCGAATCGTGGACCATCGAAGCCGCCGAAGGCAAGACGTTCTCCATCATCGCCATAGCCCCCAACACCGAGGTAAGCGAACGCGGCCTAGAATGGGAGTTAGATTACAGCCCCCTGGGCTTGTTAGCCGACACGGGCATCAGCAACGTCGTCAGGGGTACGGCCAAGATCCAAGTCCACACCGGCACCGCCATCGCTTACCTATATCATTAGGCAATTAGAGTCTGACCAAAAAAGTCCTTGCACGTCGCGCCAACTTCCCCTATAGTATCTTCCCGTCACGGGGGCGTAGCTCAGCTGGGAGAGCGCTTGACTGGCAGTCAAGAGGTCAGGGGTTCGATTCCCCTCGTCTCCACCATCGTGAATGTTTAGGCTTCGGAATATCGAAGCCTTTTTTCATGCCAAAATACCTCGCGCCGCAAGCCCCACCTACGCCAACAAAAAGTTGCACAATTTATTTCCCTTATCTGTACATAGTTTGTTAGCCAAACGCAATTACCAGTGCAGCTCGCGGCTACAGTTGGGCTTCAGGAACGCTCCCAATTATTGCCAGCACCCCAATAACCTGCGCCAACGTGAACAACTTCCCAAAACAACCCCCTTTAGCACGTCAAATGAACGATATGTTGTCCAACGCAGCTTAAATCAGTTTCGCTAACAGCTTGTGCTAGGATACCTAACGTTACATGAGTTCAACTGTGCTCTCGGCTCTAATAGGCCACATAGCACGGGGTTCATCAGCATCCGGTCGTAACGGCGGTGTTAGAAAAACCACGAGCTCCAATATCGATTGTCATGCGCGATTTTGCACTTGCTTTTGCGGTTACTTTTAAGTTTGCATTGGACGGTGCAATGAATTGCTACGGCAAACCACAGCAGTTCTTCAGCTGTTTGCGTGCGGTCCAGTTTTGTACCCGCTTGACTGGTTCGCACGCAGCCAGCTGGGGTCACGGTCATTTTTGCGATACACGTCTGCGACTCTAACAACTGCATTTGTACATACCGTTCACGGTGGGGCAGAGCCACGTGCTTGTCTGACTGGGCTCAGGGTTTGAATATGGAGCGCCTTCGCGCACAAGCGCCCTGGCGAAGCCATACCCAAACCCCGTGAGCCACACGTAAGACAGCAAGGGGGTGGTGCTCGTGTGGTATGTGATTCAGGTCATTAACGGTCGCGAAGATGTAATGCGCGAGCGCATCGAACGCATGGTGCCGGCTGGTGCCATGCAAGAGCTCTTTTATCCCCAATATCAGACCGAAATCAAGGTACACGGCGAATGGGTCAACACATCCAAGCCGTTGTTCCCCGGTTATCTTATCTGCGATACGGCAGACCCCCGCACCGTGCAACAGTATTTACTGCGTATGGACGACTTTGCCCGGGTGCTATCCCAGGACGGTCAGTTTGTGCCGCTGGCAAAAGAAGAGACCCAGCTCATTGGCAGTTTTACTAATAGGGGAGACCGCGTGGTGCCCATGAGCGAGGCCCTAAAGGATGGAGACCAGGTCGTGGTGACGGCAGGCCCGCTGCTGGGCCACGAGGCCCTTATCAAAACCATTAACAGACGCAAGAGCACTGCCTTTTTGGAGCTCGACCTGTGCGGCCGACGCGTAACCACCCGCGTTGGCCTCGCGGTGCTTTCAAACGAGCAGCGCGCCATGCGAAAACTCAGGAGAGCGATCGCCTAGCTGCAGGCGCGCAAGCGGGCGAACGAAGGCAAAAAAGTATCGGGGGGGGCTCTTGGAGCCTACGATGACGACCATGGTGCAGGACGCGCGGGAGACGTGCGCCGCCGCCACGGCGAATTCCATCCCTGCCGCAGCGGGTGCTGCGGGGGATTACCTTACAAACGAAGAAGCATACAAGATGCTGCGCGGTGCAAACTCCGGCGTGAAACCCGAGCTTGGGCGCAGGATCTACCGAGTTGTTAAGCGTACGGTGGACATTGCCGCCGCCGGCGGAGCCTTGGTGTTGCTCTTTATTCCCGGGGTAATTCTGAGCGTGGTCATTTGCATAAAGAGCCCGGGCGCCAGCCCCCTATATTCGCAGTGGCGCGTGGGCCGCGTGCGCAAAGACGGCACGTTCACCTTCTTTAAAATGTACAAGTTCCGCAGCATGATACCCAACGCAGACCAGATGCTCAAGGAGCTGCAGGCCCAAAACGAGGCCACCGGCCCCATGTTCAAGATAAGCCGCGATACGCGCATTATACCCGGCGTGGGCAACTTCATTCGCAAGCACAGCATCGACGAGCTGCCCCAGTTCATCAACGTGTTCTTGGGCCAAATGAGCCTCATTGGCCTACGCCCCGGCCTGCCGCGCGAGGTTGCGCTTTACAGCCCGCACGATATGAAGCGCCTGGCGGTAAAGCCCGGCTGCGGCGGCTCCTGGCAGGTATTGGGCAGGAGCAATTTGGGGTTTGAAGAGATGGTCAACCTCGACCTGGAATACATCGAGCGTCGCAGCCTGTGTCAGGATCTGCGGTTGATTATCGGTACGTTGAAGACCATGATTTCCGGGGATGGTGCTGTGTAGCATGCGCATCGCCATGATAGGTCAAAAGAGAACGGGTTCGCGCGAGGGTGGCGTAGAAGTGGTCGTAGGCGAGCTTGCTCGCCGTATGGCAGAACTTGGCCACCAAGTAATCTGCTACGACCGCATGGGCGAAGGTGCTCCTTCCGAGCCCTATGAGAAGGATGGCTACCGCATCGTTCCCGTAAAGGCGCTGGACATCAAGGGACTCTCCGCGCTCACGAGCAGCTTTGCCGCAACGAGGGCTGCCATCAAAGACGGGGCAGACGTAATTCACTACCACGCGGAGGGGCCATGCGTCCCCCTGCGTTTTGTGCGTTCCACTGGTATCAGGACCGTGGCAACGATCCACGGCCTGGACTGGCAGCGCGCAAAATGGGGCGGTTTGGCTTCCAAGTACATCAAGTTCGGCGAGGCAACTGCGGCCAAGTGCGCGGATGCGCTCATCGTGCTTTCCCGGGGCAATCAGGAGTACTTCAAGGAGGCCTACGGCCGCGAGGCTACGCTCATCCCAAACGGCATTACCCCCGGGGCGGATCTTCCTGCGAAGGAGATCTTTGAGCGCTGGGGGCTCATCCAGGGTTCCTACGTCCTCTACCTCGGTCGCATTGTGCCCGAGAAGCGCCCGGAGCTTTTGGTTGAGGCGTTTAAGCAGGTAAAGACTGATAAGCGCCTGGTTATCGCGGGCGATTCTTCCGATACGGACGGCTACGCCGTGGCGCTCAAGGAGGTTGCGCAGAACGATCCCCGTGTGCTCTTTACCGGCCACGTCGAGGGCAACCTGCTCTCCGAGCTGTACTCCAACGCGTATTGCTACGCGCTCCCCTCCGACGTGGAGGGCCTGCCCATGAGCCTGCTGGAGGCCATGAGCCACGGGCTCACATGCGTCACGAGTGACATTGCCGAGTGCGCCGACGTGCTGGGGAAGTGCGGTGTCACCTTCCCAGCGGGAGACCCGGCGGCGCTGCGCGAGGCGCTGAGCGGGCTTATCGCGGACTCGGACTGCGCGGCGCGCCTCGGTGAAACGGCGCGCGCTCGCGTCCTCGATAACTACGACTGGGATTCCGTTGTGAAGCGGACCCTCGAGCTGTACAAGGATGGACAGTGATGCGAGTTCTTCTCGTAAACAAGTTTCACTACCTTAAGGGCGGTGCGGAGACGTACGACTTCGCTCTTGCGGAGGGGCTGCAGGCGATGGGCCACGAGGTGGCACGCTTCTCGATGAAGCATCCCAACAACGTGCCTAGCAAATGGGATAAATACTTCGTCGAGCAGCGCGAGTACAACGACAGCACTTCTCCGGCCAAGAAGGTGGCCGACGGCCTTGCTCTCATCTACTCGAATGAGGCCAAGCGCAACTTTCAGGCGCTCTGTGAGGAGTTCCAGCCTGAAATCGTACATATGAGTAACGTCCATCGCCAGATTACGCTCTCGGTTCTGGATGCGCCCTATCTCCGTCAGCACAAGGTGTCTGTGGTTTACACGGCGCACGACTACATACTGTGTTGCCCGTGTTACACGATGGTCGACGGGGAGGGGAAGGTCTGTGACGCTTGCCTTGATGGCCGCTTTCGGCACTGCTTGGAGAAGCGCTGTATGAAGGGCTCGCGTGCTAAGAGCGCCCTTGCCATGACTGAGGCGGCCTTTCTGCGCGCGCACAAGAGCTACGCCAAGATCGATCGTATCGTCTGTCCAAGCCAGTTCATGAAGAACAAGCTGGACGAGGCGGGATTCTCTGACAAGACCGTCTACCTTCAGAACTTCCTGACTCAGGCACAGGTAGACATGGCAAACACGGTCTTCAACCCAGAGAAATATGAGCGCGAAGAACCCTACTTCCTCTTCTTTGGGCGTTTGGACAAGGTGAAGGGCATCGAGACGCTGGTGCGTGCCTTTATCAATGTAGCTTATGAGCTTCCGGATGAGTGGAAGCTCAAGATCGTGGGCGACGGCCCTCAACGGGGGGATATTGAGCATTTGCTGGCCGAGACTGATGAGAGCATCCGGAAGCGAATCGAGCTTCTTGGCTATAAGTCCGGGGAGGAACTGCAGAGCATTGTGGCCAATGCTCGCTTTGCTGTCATGCCCTCCGTGTGGCGAGAAAACATGCCGTATTCCGGTATGGAAGCCTTGGCTGCTGGGACGCCAATCATCGGCGCAGATATTGGCGGTATCCCCGAACTCGTACGAGAGGGCGAGACTGGTCTCCTGTTCAAGCACGGAGACGTCGGGGCGCTGTCTGAGGCCCTGCTTTATACCGCGCGAATCGATGCGAGCGAGTTTGTCCATATGCGAGGGTGTTGCCTTGCTTATGTAAAAGAAAGATGCAGCCAAGAGCGGTACATGCATTCGCTGACATCTGTATACGTTTCGTGCAAATAGATATGAGACTTGATGAATAAGATAAAATTAGATATTTCCTTGAATCCTATAGGTACTAGGCAAACCGACTTTGATACCGAGCAGCTAGGGAATCTCGCTTCAAAAAGAGAAGTTGCCAGCAACAAGCTGACAATCAGGCTGCTTTCTCTCATGCCTCTGACAACGCTTCTCCAGGCCCAGCCGGGCTTTGGTGCCGTCAATCAACTGCTGATGTTCCTATGTCTGGTCAGCTTTCTCGTTGCATCATGTGTAACGAAATACAAGCCGAGCTATTGGATTATCTGCTCACTAACCGCCTTGTCGACCGTACTGGGAATCAGTATGGTTACCGGGCCGTTCGTCAATATCAATCTCGTATTCTATCTCGTGCTATGGGTACTTCTGATGTCATTGTTCGGGGGCAAGTTCGAGCTTGTTCGAAGTCTGATACTCCAGGACATAAAGTGGCTTAGGGCTATTACAGTTATATGGTGCCTCTTGGTCTTCGTCTCAATCCCTCTACCTAGCTCCTATTACGTGATTGCTGGTCAGGGCCGGTTCTTCGGTTCTTTTGCCAAAGACTCCTTTAGGCTTTGCCCGACTGCTTTAGAGGTTTTAGTCTTTCTTACCATTTGCGTAAAAGTTGATAAAAAGAGCCGCTGGATTTACTGCGTTCTGTCTGCGGCTCCTTTGTTTTGTGTCTTTATGGGCTATTCGCGAACGTATTTTGGTGTCATCGCGCTTATGTATATCCCTTTTTTGAAGGAAGTATGTACGACGAAAAAGCAGTTTATTCGCGTTCTGATGCTAGGAGCATTTGCCGGGGCTCTCTTTATTGGCCAATCATCAATTGCTAGCAAAATCGAGGTAACCACTCAAAGCGGTTATTACGGCTTTTGGGATACGATAACGAGCGGCCGCTCTTCGTTTTGGACGCACGATATCTTGTCTTTCTTTTCTTTTGACCTGTTCCATCAGCTTGTTGGTGGTGGCTTTAACAAAATCTATGAGATCAATCAGGAAATTTACATTAATATTTGGGCTCACAACGACTTTATTAATCTACTGGTAACCAATGGCTATCTAGGCATCTTTTTGTATTTTGCCCCGCTAATCACTCTATTCAGGAGCTCGAGGAATTTTAGGATTCCTGCTAACAAAATGACGCTGGCAATCATAATCGTTCAGTATTTTATTAATGCCATTTTTAATATGGAATACACGTATGTCTGTGCATCAATAGCCATGTCTTTTGCCGTTATAGCCGCAACTATTCCCTCGCAAAAACTTGAGCCTACGAAGGCTGATCCAGAGTCTTTCGTTAAGGGGGCATAATGCCGCTATTCTCTATTGTTATCCCTGTCTACAACGTTGAGCGTTACTTATCCGATTGCCTGGATTCAGTTCTCTCCCAGGCGTTCGATGATTACGAGATTGTTCTTGTAAACGACGGCTCTACTGACTCTAGTGGTGAGATGTGTCGTCAATTCTGCTCCGACCACCCGAGCAATACTAAGCTGGTAGAGCAGGAGAATAAGGGATTGCTTCTTGCGAGAAGGGCTGGATTTGCCCAGACAAGTGGTCAGATTGTTCTTTCGCTTGATAGTGATGACAAGCTTAGATCAGATGCTCTAGAGGTTATTTCTAGCACTTTTTCTCGCCAATCAGTCGATGTAGTTTGCTTCGAGGGGTCCCGGAGCGCCCGTTTCGAGTTAAACGGAGGCCCTTTATTCCCCTTTGCTCAATGTTTCTATGGGGACAATAGAGCCTTAGTGCTTCAAAAGCTGTGCCAGGATTTTCGCTTCAATTCCATCTGGTCTAAGGCCATCGCACGCAATGTGCTTGATGTGGAGACTGATTACTCGGTTTTCAAGGGCCTTAGTTTCGGAGAGGATCTCGTTCAAATAGTCTCTGTCTTTGACGCTGCAGCTTCTTTTGCTTACATCCCCGACACACTTTATTACTACCGTCCAAATCCACATAGTCTCATTCAGAGATTCAACCCCAAGAATTATAAGGACATGGCACGGTCTCGCGAGAGACTACTTGGCTTTGCCTCTAAGTGGGAGAGGGAGTATCCGGGTACCGAAATGGTGCAATCTGCCAGCTCAGTGAGCCTCTGGATTACCGCACTGCTAGTTCAGCAGGCTGCATCTAGTCTTTCAGATGATGAACTGACCGCGTTCTTGGAAGACGTGCGAAGCTCGACCCTTTTTACTGAAGCATACGGATTTCAAGGCGCCAGACAATCGTTGCGGCCTGACATCCGTTTCGTTGTTGAGCGTCTTAATGCTCATGGTTTCAAATCTATTAAAGGAATTGCGCGCGTCAAGAATCGCCTACTTGGTGCGACGAGGTACTAAAGATGCGGATAAACAAGAAAAGTGCCCTATCAAGCCTTCTTCGCCTTGACCCCCTGGCAAAGAGGTGTATCGGCCTTCTTGGCTCGGTCGAGAAGGGAATGACTAAAGAGAGGACGTCACGTCTTTCCAGGGCTTTCGAGGATGCTAACCCCGCTCCGTCGACAATCGATTGGTCCCACGATACTTATATGTTGCCCTCGTCCGTCGATTTGTCAGTAATCGTTCCCGCGTATAACGTCGAGCCATATATTGGCGAGTGTCTGCGCTCTCTTCTTAAACAGGACTGCGCATATTCATACGAGATCATAATCGTCAATGATGGCTCGACGGATGGAACTCGTCGTGAAATCTTACGTTTTGTTGATGATCAACGACTGCATTTGATCGACCAGCCCAATGGAGGGATTTCTGCGGCACGCAATGTGGGCATTTCATTGGCCCGGGGGCGCAGCATTATGTTCGTTGACTCGGATGATTATGTCGAGCCGGGTTATCTCGGGCAAATGGTTGAGGCGCTTGATTTGAGCGGTGCCGACTATGTGACATCAGGATTTGCGCGTGTGAACGCTAACGGCAATACGATTGGATTGGGCGAGGCGGGGGATTACGGCACGGCATGGGGTCGTGTTTACAAGCGTTCAGTTTGGGAGGCTATTAGATTCCCTGTTGGCTATTGGTACGAAGATACCGTCATTGCCTTCTTCATTGATGGATTTTATAACGAGGCCGTTATATCAAGCCATGGCTATTGCTATAGGTGCAGAGAGACCTCGATTTCACACTCTGACCAAGGGAACGCCAAGAGCCTCGATACGTTTTGGATTACTAAGGAGCTGTTTGCTCTATACGTAAGACGCGGGCTGCCTATTGATGAAAGGTTACAGAATAATCTGCTTATACAACTTGGACCGTTGCTAGCTTGGCGTACCAGAGGCCTAAGCGCCGAAGTGCGCAAGGGTGTCTTTGCGGCAAGCTGCGAGCTCTATGAGGACGTCCTTTCCAATTTGAACCTTTTAGGCTCATTTGGGTCTTTAGGAATGGTTGAAAAGGCGCTTATTAATAGGAAATGGTTGCTTTGGAACGCTTCGAGCTTTCTTAAGGCGGCCAAAGGCCTAGTGGGGAATAGTTAATGATTCAAAGTCGAGAAGAGCTGAAGGCCTATCTGACACAAGACGGATTGGCACTCGGCAAAACTGGAACAAGACCATTGCCCTATGACGTGATTTGGCGCTTTGAGAGGCTATTAAGAAGAACAGAGTACTACAACAATTGTGCCCATAATCCATTTTCAAAAGTCTATGGAATGTGGCTCAGATACCGAACGCATTCATTCGGACAAAGGCTTGGGTTCTCTATCCCGATTAATGTGTTTGGCCCAGGACTCTCGATTGCGCATGTCGGAACGATAGTGGTTAACGGAAATGCCCGCGTTGGTGCCAATTGCAGGATTCAAGAGTGCGTGACAATAGGGGCCACCAACGGTTCATCTAAGGCTCCCATTCTTGGCAACAACATTTTTCTTGGTAGTGGCGCGCGGGTTATCGGTGATATCAGCCTTGCAGATGACATAGCCGTCGGTGCCAATGCGGTTGTTGTAAAGAGCTTTGAAACTCCCGGAGTAACCATTGGCGGTGTTCCCGCAAAAATAATTAGCAAGCATGGATCAAAGGAAAATCTCAATCCCATGCTCTTCGGGGATTCCGAATAACCATTGATTGACCGGTTCCATGGCTCGAATCGAGTTAATAAAAATGAGGAGCCTGATTAAATAAAGTCAGTCGATAAGGCATTCTAGCTCATGTCACGCCGCCTTCACGTCGGGAACGGGGTTGTCGGCTACAACGAGCGCGATGATCCTGCCCGCGTGCTCAGCGACAGTGTCCTCGTGGACGCGGGCACGTTGACATCGGCGCCCTTCATGGCCCTGCCGATGGAGCCGTCGTTGAACCGGCACGGGCGGCCCAGTCCTCGACCATCTCGACGAACACCGCTCCTATCATCCTGATGAGCGACTTCCTGCTGGGGAGCACCTGCACGACGCGGCTGCGGCTCAGGAACTCGCGATTGGCGCGCTCCTGAGCTTTATTGGTCCGGCAGCCTCGCGTTGTGCTCGCAGGGAAGTCGAGTTACGCGAGTGCGTCGGACTCAGCCTCCTCGAACACCTCGGCCGCCTTGGGGCAGAAGCCCTCAATCTGCTCAGTGACAAGCCGGTACAGCTCGTGCCCTGCATCCTAAAGGCCGTGTTAGCCGAGCGCGACCTTTAGGATGCAGGGCACGGCGCCCCTCTTCCACCTGGTCGGCGCGCAGCGACAGCAGGAAGCCCTTCTTCCCATCGTGCGGCTCGGTGTCGATTGCGTCGAGGCCGAGCCGCACGATGGTCGTGCCGCGGCGCGGTCGACTGCACCCGGGCCTCGCTGCGGCTCTTGATGAAGGCGGCGTCGAGCCAGATGTAGGGGAACTGGGCGCCCGTCAGGTCGCGGCCCTGCAGGTCGGCAACCGCGTAGTCCAAAGTCGAGCACATCCTGAACACCTGGATGGCGCCCATACGGTCTATGCCCATGGACTGCGTCATGCGCTTCACCTTCCTGGCGGGCACGCCGTCGGTCACCATCT
>CABVAC010000036.1 GCA_902496275.1 uncultured Collinsella sp.
GGCGGCTGGTCTGGACGGCATCGAGCGCAAGCTGGAACTCCCGCCCGAGGCAACGGCCGAGACGCTCAAGCTTACCGACCGTCAGATGGTCGAGGCCGGCTATACGCCGCTGCCGCGCTCGCTCAAAGAGGCTCTCGACGTGTTTGAGGACTCGCAGTTTATGAAGGATGCTCTCGGCGAGCACATCCACAGCTTCTTCCTTAAAAAGAAGCGCGACGAGTGGCATAAGTTTGAGTCCACGATTACCGAGTGGGAGATTAAGCATTATCTGGCGAACTCCTAATCGCGCTGGCTTGTTCCAGTACGATTGAGCTCATTTCCTTGGAGGCCGATATGTCCGAAAAGAGTGCCCTGTTCATGGCGCGCACGACGCGCTTCCACGAGTTTGCCCGCAGCTTGACGACCACCCTGGGTGTCGAGGTGAGCCTGGCAACTCCCGATTCGCCGACCGCGGCGCACGACTTTGACCTGCTGATCCTCGATTCCGATGGCATCCGCAGCGACCGCATCGATCAGATTGCCAAGTGGCTTGACGATCGCGGCGGCGTCCCCATGTTGGTGATCGTCGACGACGAGGCGCTCGGCACCCTGCGCCTGCCCAATCACGCGCATGCCGACTTTGTATGCCCCACGGCGACGCCCAACGAGCTTAAGGCTCGTGCGCAGCGCCTGATGGGCGAGGAGGAGACCGTCGCCGCCGACGATGTGCTCAACATCGATAACCTCGAGATCAACTTGGCCACCTACCAGGTGACGCTCGATAACGAGCCTATCGACCTGACGCTGATGGAGTACTCGCTGCTGAGCTTTTTGGCGACGCACCCCAACCGCGCCTACAGCCGCGAGGTGCTGCTGCACCGCGTATGGGGCTTTGAGTACTGCGGCGGCACGCGCACCGTCGACGTGCACATTCGACGCATCCGCTCCAAGGTGGGTCCGCAGATCGCGGCGCACATCACCACCGTCCGCGGCGTGGGCTATCTGTTTAAGGACTAGATTTCCACCACAAAGGGGACAGGCACTTTTGTGGTGGTTTTGACGCAGGTACGGATTCCTTTCGGGTCTGCGGCAGAACTTAAGCCTTCCTAAAAGATTGCGTTCTCATACACTTGCGCCCGCATATTGGGGTACAACTCAACGTGAACAATGATGGCCCGCCACATGTTTGGCGGGCCTTTGGTTATTTGACGAAAGGATCGCAGCCATGAGCGAGTACGATTCCCAGCGTCCCCAGGATGCGGGCAACGCCGGCGAGACCCAGCAGCAGCCGCGTGTGCAGGTGGAGTCGACGCCTGCCGGCAGTAACATTCCCTACGTGCAGGTCTACGACACGCAGACCGGCAAGCCGCTGGGTGGCCAGCAGGTCGTGAACAAGCACACGGTGGTCAAGACCAAGACCAAAAAGCTGCCGATCTTTATTACGGCGCTCGCCGGCTGCGCCTGCGGTGCCCTGCTGGTCATCGCGCTTATCATGAGCGGCACGCTCAACATTGGCGGCGGCAAGAACGCCGTGACGGCGGGCGCTTCGGGCTCATCGACGCAAAAGATTACGATTGATTCCGAGGACACCACGTTGGCCGAGGCCGTTTCTGCCAAGGCCCTGCCCTCCGTCGTTTCCATTACCGCCACTTCGAGCGGTAGCCAGAATGGCTCGCTTTCGCAGTCTGCCGACGAGTCGGACAGCTCGGGCAGCGTCGGTTCGGGCGTGGTGCTCGATACCGAGGGCCACATCCTCACCAACAACCACGTGGTCGATGGCTATGACCAGTACGTGGTTACCATGGACGACGGCACCACCTACGAGGCCGAGTTCGTGGGCAACGACGCCTCGAGCGACCTGGCCGTCATCAAGCTCAAGGACGCCGACGCCTCCAAGCTCACGCCGATTGAGATCGGCGACTCCTCCAAGCTCAACGTGGGCGAGTGGGTCATGGCGATCGGCTCGCCGTTCGGCAACGAGCAGTCCGTCTCCACGGGCATTGTGTCGGCGCTGTATCGCTCCACGGCCATGAGCTCCACCAGCGGCAATACCATCTATGCCAACATGATTCAGACCGATGCCGCCATCAACCCGGGCAACTCCGGCGGCGCGCTCGTCAACGACAACGGTGAGCTGGTGGGTATCAACTCGCTTATCGAGAGCTATTCGGGCTCCAGCTCGGGCGTGGGCTTTGCCATTCCGGTTAACTACGCCAAGAACATTGCCGACCAGATTATCGACGGCAAGACACCGGTGCATCCGTACATGGGCGCTACGCTTTCGAGCGTCAATGCGCTCAACGCCCGCACCAACAAGCTGAGCACCGATAGCGGCGCGTATGTGGCGAGCGTCGTTGAGGATGGTCCTGCTGCCAAGGCCGGCATTCAGGAGGGCGACGTCATCACCAAGCTGGGCGACGACGAAATCACGAGCGCCGATGGCCTGATCATCGCGCTGCGCAGCCACGAGGTGGGCGAGAAGGTCGAGATCACGCTTATGCGCGGCAAGGAAGAGAAGAAGGTCACCGTCGAGCTGGGCTCCGATGAAGAGCTGCAGAACCAGCAGCAGGACGACAGTTCGACCGACACCGGCAATGGCGGTATTACCGACGAGCAGCTGCGCCAGTACCTGGAGGAGCTGTTAGGCCAGCAGAGCCAGGGCCAGGGTCAAGGCTACGGCCAGGGCTACTAGCGAGCCGTTTCGCATATGCCGAAGCCAGAGGGGCTGTCCCGCCAAGTGTGGGACAGCCCCTCTTTTCTTGTTGATCCGTTGGGGACGGAGGAAAACGGATCACTTGGGGCTGACAAGAGGCCTGGTTCGTAATGGTCTGGACAGTTAGTTCAGATACGTATAAATCTGGGGCAGCTTGGGATGCGTTTTGAGCAATTTTTGATTGGGATGGGGCTCGAATGGGTGTTTGGAAGGGAGAGCGGGACGTCTACATGGTCTCGAGGAGCCCAAATTAGTTGAAACAGGGGTGTGCGTGCCTGATTCAGCTCTAGGATTTATACGTATCTGAACTAACTGTCCACCCCGGTCTGGCGGCTGCCGATTCGGTGCGGTTCGAAAGGGTTATTCGGCCCCGTTGCGACCGGTGGTACTCTTGTATCCGTTTGAAATCGAGCGAAGGAGTGCCGCTATGGAGCAATCGAGCCTGTTTGGCGACGGCGTGGACATCGATACCGAAACGTCCACGACCGCGGAAACCACCGCACCGACCGACGCCCATGCCCAGGCGGCAGCGCGCGCGGCCGAGCTGCGCCACGAGCTCGATTACCACGCCTATCGCTACTACATGCTCGACGCGCCCGAGATCACGGACGCCGCCTTTGACAAAATGCTCGTTGAGCTGCAGAAAATCGAGGCCACCTACCCCGACCTGGTGACGCCCGACAGCTATACCCAGCGCGTGGGCGGCTACGTGAGCGAGCAGTTTACGCCGGTCACGCATATGGCGCGCATGTATTCCATGGACGATGCCATGGACCTGGACGAACTCGACGCGTGGCTCCAGCGCACTGAGGATGCCCTCGGTGCCGGTAGCGTCACCTATACCTGCGAGCTTAAGATCGACGGTCTGGGCGTGGCCCTTACTTACCAAAACGGCACCTTCGTACGCGCAGCCACACGTGGCGATGGCACCACGGGCGAGGACGTGTCGCTCAACGTCCGTACTATCAAGGATGTGCCCATGCACCTGTCCGAGCCGGCGCTCGCCCACATGGGCGCCGACCGCGAGCGCACCATTGAGGTACGCGGCGAGGTCTACATGCCCAAGGGCAGCTTTGTGCGCCTGAACGATGAGGCCGATGCCGAGGGGCGCGATCCCTTCGCCAACCCGCGCAATGCCGCCGCCGGCAGCCTGCGTCAAAAGGACCCCAAGGTCACTGCGCGCCGCGATCTCGCTACCTTTATCTATGCTATCGCCGATACCGACCCGCTGCACGTCCACAGCCAGCGCGAGTTCCTTGATTGGCTGCGTAGCGCCGGCTTTAGCGTCAACCCCAACGTGGCTCGTTGCGCCACGCCGGCCGAGGTCCACGAGTTCTGTGCCCAGGCGCTCGAACATCGCGGTGACCTGGACTACGACATCGACGGCGTGGTCGTAAAGGTGGACAGCTTTCAGCAGCAGCTCGACCTGGGCTTTACTGCCCGCGCACCGCGCTGGGCCATCGCCTTTAAGTTCCCGCCCGAGGAAAAGCAGACCGTCCTGCGCGAAATTCGCATCCAGGTGGGCCGCACCGGCGTGCTCACGCCGGTCGCCGAGTTCGACCCGGTGATGGTTGCCGGCTCCACCATCGCGCGCGCCACGCTGCACAACATCGACGAGATTCGCCGCAAAAACGTGCGCGAGGGCGATACCATCATCGTGCACAAGGCGGGTGACGTGATCCCCGAGGTCGTGGGGCCGGTGCTCGACAAGCGCCCGGCCGATTCGGTCGACTGGCACATGCCCGAGGTCTGCCCCGTGTGCGGCAGCCCCGTGGTCCATGAGGATGGCGAGGTTGCCTACCGCTGCGTGTCCATCGACTGCCCCGCGCAGCTCAAGGAGCGCCTGCTCCATTGGGTGAGTCGCGGCTGCATGGACGTCGACGGCCTGGGCGACGAGATCGTCGACAAGATGATCGCCGCCGGCCTGATCCACGATGTCGCAGACTTCTACCAGCTCACGGTCGACGACATCGCCGGCCTGGACACGGGCCGCACCTATGCCAGTTCCAACAGCAAAAAGGGCGTCAAGAAGGGCGACCCCATTCCGGTGGGCCTCAAGACGGCCGAAAAGATCGTCGCCGAGCTCAACAAGTCCAAGAGCCAGCCGCTCGGTCGCGTGCTGTTTGCCCTGGGCATCCGCCACGTGGGCAAGAGCGTGGGCGAGGTCATCGCCGAGCGATTCCTGTCGATTGACAAGCTCGTCTTGGCGAGCGAAGAGGACATCGCCGAGTGCGAGGGCATCGGTCCCAAGATTGCGGCGAGCGTCAAGCAGTTCCTGGCCGTGCCCGAGAACCTTGCCGTGCTGGAGCGCCTGCGCCAGGCGGGCCTTTCGCTCGAGGTCGACTTGGGCGCCGCGCACGCGCAAGCCGCAGCCGACGCTGGCGTGGCGGGCGAGCTCGCCGACGCACAGCCACTCGCGGGTCTGACCTTCGTGCTCACCGGCACGCTCGTCAACCGCACGCGCGACGAGGCGGGCGCGGCGCTCAAGGTGCTCGGCGCCAAGGTTTCGGGCAGTGTGTCAAAGAAGACGAGCTACCTGGTTGCCGGTCCCAAAGCAGGCTCCAAGCTCACCAAGGCCGAGCAGCTGGGTGTACCCGTGCTGGACGAGGACGCACTCGAGCAGATCTTGGCTACTGGTGAGGTGCCCCAGGCTTAGGACATCGATAATCAAATTAGAAAACCTCCCGGAAAGGTTGATACTTTCCGGGAGGTTTTTATTTGGGCGTGGTGGCGGGCAGCATGATCTGCGTCATGTAGGTTGCTGAGGG
This sequence comes from uncultured Collinsella sp., assembly GCA_902496275.1. Classification (GTDB taxonomy): domain Bacteria; phylum Actinomycetota; class Coriobacteriia; order Coriobacteriales; family Coriobacteriaceae; genus Collinsella. The sequence continues at coordinate 5,461 of CABVAC010000036.1, forward strand.
TGACCCTGCGGAGCGGTGTCGTTCCGGAGCGATAGAAGATTCATACAAAGCAAAGGGGCCCCGCAGTGAGGTTCCACAACGGGGCTGCCCCATTGTGATGAGTTTTATACACTTTAACATTAACATTAACGTGTATACTTAGCAGTGAAGATATATGTTGAGAGGAGCAGTTATGGTTACCGTCGCGTTTTCGGAACTGCGCCAAAACCTTACGCAGGTGGCCGAAAAGGTTGCCAATGAGGGCGAGGAGGTTGTGGTCTTCAAGCGGAGCAAGCCGTTGTTCAAGATCGTGCCGCTCGACTATCAAAGCCCGGTTGCAGTGGAATATGACGCTGCCCAGGAGCGCGGGGGTGCAAAGCCGACGTGCGGCTCGGACAAGCCCAAGCGCGACGTGGGTACGATGTGGCATCCCAAGATCACCTGGAAGGAGATCCGTGAGATGCTCGCGGAGAATGAGGACTACCAGGAGTATCTCGATATCGTAGCCAAAATGCCAAAAGGAACGCCGCTCGATACGATGACGGTTGAAGATGAAAAGCGCGTCGCGAGGGAGCGCTACCTATGAGAGCATTTCTCGATACCAATTTTCTGCTCGATTGCGTGCTTCCGGGCCGGCCGGAGCACGCAGCGGCGCAAACGATCAAGGGGCTCGTCGACGTGGGGCTTATCGAAGGCGTTGTTTCGGCCTGCTCTCTCAAGGACGCGTATTACATTCTCACCAAACAGGCCGGCGAGGCGCGCGGGCGCGAGGTAGTGCGCGACTGCCTTAAGAGCTACTCGGTAGAGTCTCTCGACCAAGAGGCTTGTTTTGCCTCCGCCTATTCCGATGAGCCAGACTTTGAGGACGGCTGTATCCGTGCGATGGCCGAGCGTGCCGGCGTGGACTTTATTATCACGCGTGACCGCGCCGCTTTTGTGCGCTCGACCATCAAGACCTTCTCGCCTGCAGAGTTCATCCGTGCGTTTCCGATTCCGGAGGAGTAAAACCGCCACACCGGGGACTGTCCCCGGCGTTTGGCGAGCTTGTTGGGAGGCTCCTGGTCCAGTGACTGTTACAAAAAACGGCTATAGCAAATTTGTTGTACTTCGGTCTGAAGACTATGACTTCATGGTTCAGGAACAGGCTAAGGCTCGTCTGATGGCTCGTATAGCTGTGGCCGAGCGGGAGCGTGCTGCTGGCATGGCGCGTGATGCCTTTGAGGCTCTCGATGACCTTGAGGCAAAATATGGCCTATAACGTCAAGATTCTGCCTTCAGCCGAACGTTTTCTGGGCAGTTCTTATTTGGACGGGGCAACCGGCACCGTGATCTGCGTCACGTAGGTTGTGGGGTCGTCGCTGATGATGTCGTCGATAAGGGCGATTTCGCGTTGCCCCGCTACGCTGCCAACTTGTCAAAAGCCCCGCGTCGGTTGAGCACGGTAAACGCGACAACACAGATGACTGCCGACAGAATCGACCCGCACGGCGAAGCGATGCCCATGGGAAACAACGTATCGGAATAGGCGTTCGACAGCAGCCACGCGCCCGGCACGCGAATGAGCGCCACGGCCAGCACGTTGTGCGCAAAGCCGATGTAGCTCTTGCCATACGCAGCGAAAAAGCCGCTAAAGCAAATGTGGATGCCGGCAAAAATCGCGTCGAAAATATAGCTGCGCATATAGCCGGTGCCGGCCGCGACCACCGCAGAGTCCTTGGCAAAAAAGCCGATAAACGCCGGCGCCACCAGCCACATCAGCACCGTGATCAGGCAGCCGTACACCACCGAGATCGTCATGGCGTCTTTAAGCACCTGACATGCGCGGTCGCCCTTGCCCGCGCCGGCGTTTTGCGCCGTGAGCGCGCTGACGGTGGCACCCATGGAACTCGGCACAATGAACAAAAAGCTGATCATCTTCTCGACCAGGCCCACGGCGGCGGCGTCGACGAGCCCTCGGTGGTTGGCAATGACGGTGATGAACATAAACGCCACCTGGATGCAGCCGTCCTGCACGGCCACGGGCACGCCGATCTTAAGAATGCTGCCGAGCACCTCGGGCTGGGGGCGCAGGTCGCTGCGCTTAACGTGGATGTTCGTGCGGCGGCTCTTGAGCCACACGAGTGCGAGGGCAACGCTGGCCGTCTGGGCGGTTACCGTGCCGAGCGCCGCGCCCACGGGGCCGAGCCCCATGTGCCCGATAAACAGAAAATCGAGCGCGATGTTAATGATGCACGCCACGCCGATCACGTACATGGGCGAGCGCGAATCGCCCAGCCCGCGAAAGATAGCCGAAAGAATGTTGTATGCGGCGATAAACGGAATGCCGACAAAGCAGATACGCAGGTAGGCGGCGGTTCCTTCGACTGCCTCGGCCGGCGTGCCAATGAGCGCCACGATTTGCGGGCACAGTGCGAGCAGGATAGCGGCCAGCACCACCGAGACACCCATAAAGAGCGTGATGGTGTTGCCGATGGCGGTCTCGGCGCGGTCGAAGCGACGCGAGCCCACGGCGTGGCCGACGATGACCGTCGTTCCCATGGCCAGGCCCACGAGCGTCACGGTAATGATATAGAGCGTCTGCGCGCCATTACCCACGGCGGTGATGCCGGCGGCGCCGCTAAACTGCCCCATCATGTACAGGTCGGCCATGCCGTAGAGCATCTGCAAAAAGTACGAGAGCATATAGGGCAGGGCAAAGACCGCGATGGTCTTAAGGACATTGCCGCGTGTGAGGTCGTGTTCCATGGGCGGGGCTTTCTGGCTTGGTTCGTTTAGCTACCAGTGTAGTGAAAACCCTACAACGATTGTAGAGTCAAGGTTTGTGTTGACGCCGGAGCGAAAAAAGTCTCGCGCACCATTATTCCGAGTGAATATGGACACACATCACGAGAACTCGCCGCCGGCGCTAACCTTGCAGAAAACGATTTCGGAATACTTGACACCATTATTCGGCGCGCAATAATACGTGCGTTTGCGAACAACGTTTGATGGGGGTTGAACCTGCGTGCGCAATCTCAAAATACTGTTTTCCTATCTAGGGGCATACCGTCGCGATGCCATCCTCGGCGTGTTCTTTGTGTCGGTCGAGACGGTGCTCGAGCTGTTTATCCCGGTCATCATGGCCAACATCATCGATGTGGGCGTGCCTGCGTGTGATATCAACTACATGCTGCTACAGGGTGCGTACATGTTGGTGTGCGCTGCGCTTTCGCTGGTACTGGGCTTGGGTTATGCCCGCACGTCCGCCCGCGTTGCCTCGGGCCTAGGCGCCAACCTGCGCGAGGCCGAGTACAAAAAGATTCAAACGCTCGCCTTTGGCAACCTGGACAACTACGACGCCAGCTCGCTCGTCACCCGCATGACCACGGACATCACCGTTATCCAAAATGCTGTGGGCAACGGCTTTCGCCCTATGGTGCGCGGCCCGGTGACGCTTATCGTCGGCCTTATCTACGCGCTGATGCTGTCGCGCCCGCTCGCCACCGTCTTTGCGATCATCTTGCCCGTGCTGGCAATCGTGCTGGGCGTCATCACCTATCGCGTGAGTCCGCTCTACCGCCAACTCCAGACCTCGATGGACCACCTCAACGGCGTGGTACAGGAGGACCTCACCGCCGTGCGTGCCGTCAAGGCCTACGTTCGTACCGAGCACGAGGAGGCCAAGTTCGACACCGTCAATACCGAGCTCGCGCGCACTGCGACAAAGACCTTTGGCAGCGCGGTGCTCAACCTGCCGGTGTTTCAGCTGTCGATGTACGTGGCTGCGCTCTCCATCCTGTGGATTGGCGGCCGCATGATTCTCGCCGGCAAGTTGGGTGTAGGCTCTCTCACGGGCTTTATGAGCTACGTGCTGCTGATCATGAACTCGCTCATGATGATTTCCAACGTGTTTTTGCTGCTCACGCGCGCTCTTACGAGTGTGGGCCGTATCGCCGAGGTGCTCGACGAGGAACCCTTTATCGCCAACCCTGCGGGAGACCTCGCGACTGCGGCGCCAGCGGACGGCAGTATCGAGTTTCGCGACGTTTCCTTTAAATACCGCGCGGATGCAGCCGAGGATGTGCTCGAGCATATCGACCTTCGCATCGAGAGCGGCTCGACGGTGGGCATCCTCGGCGGCACGGGCTCGGGCAAGAGCTCGCTTGTGCAGCTGATTGCGCGCCTGTACGACGCCACCGAAGGCGCCGTGCTTGTGGGCGGACGCGACGTGCGCGACTACGACCTCGCCGCCTTGCGCGACGCTGTGGGCATTGTGCTGCAAAAGAATGTGCTGTTCACGGGCACCGTGCGCGAGAACCTGCAGTGGGGCAATCCGCAGGCGTCGGACGATGAGCTCCTCGCGGCTTGCCGCGCGGCGTGCGTGGACGAGTTCCTTGATCGCATCGGCGGGCTGGACGGCGAGTTGGGCCAAGGCGGCGCCGGTGTCTCGGGTGGCCAGAAGCAACGTCTGTGCATCGCGCGCACGCTGCTCAAGCATCCGCGCGTGCTCATTTTTGATGACTCCACCAGCGCGGTCGATATGGCGACCGACGCAAAGATTCGCGAGCACATCGCTCGGATTCCCGATACGACCGTGCTCATCATCGCCCAGCGCATCGCGAGTGTCATGGATGCCGATCGCATTGTGGTATTGGACGACGGTCGTGTCCACGGCGTGGGCACGCACGAGGAACTGCTAGCGGGCGACAACATATACCAGGAGATTTATGCCTCGCAGATGGAGTTTGCGAGGAACGCGGACGCCGGCGACGGCAGCGACGATGGTTGCGCGAATGATCCGTTTTCCTCCGTCGCATGCGGATCGCCCTTGGAAGGGGGTGAGCGTCATGCCTAAGACCGCAGCCCAAGCACGCCCGGCCGACCTCAAGCGCACTGTGCGCCGCTTGCTCTCCTACATGGGGCATGCCAAGTTCTCGTTGCTCGCGGTGGGCGTGCTCGCCTCCGTCGCCGCCATCGCGAGCCTCGCCGGCACCTACATGGTGCGCCCCATCGTTAACGGTTTGGCCACGGGCGGGGAGGAACTGCTCGCCAAGCAGGTCATCCTGACGGCGATCATCTACACCGCGGGCGTGCTCTCGGCCCTGGGCTACTCACAGATCATGGTGCGCGCGGCCCAACACGTGGTGTCCGATATTCGCCGCGACCTGTTCGCGCACATCCAGACGCTGCCGCTCAGTTATTTTGACAGCACGCGCTCGGGCGACATCATGAGTTTTTTCACCAACGACGTCGACACCGTCTCCGAGGCGCTTAACAACAGCTTTGCCAACGTGATTCAGGCCGCCATTCAGGTTGTGGGCACCACGGCTATGCTCATCATCCTTAACTGGCAGCTCACGATTATCACACTCGTGTGCGATGCGGCCATTGTGCTGTATGCGCGCTACTCGGGCGCGCGCTCTAAGCGTTTCTTTGCTGCCCAGCAGGCATCGCTTGGCGACCTGGACGGATATATCGAAGAAATGGTCTCGGGCCAAAAGGTCATCAAGGTCTTTAACCGTGAGGCAGCGAATGTCGCCGGCTTCACCTGCCGCAACGACGAGCTTCGCCGCACCGGTACCGCCGCCGTGAGCTATGCCAACTCCATGGTGCCCATGACCGTCGTGATTGGCTATGTCAACTATGCCATCGTCGCCGTGGCGGGCGGCATGCTCTGCATCAAGGGGCTCGCCGATGTGGGCGCACTTGCAAGCTACCTGGTCTTTGTGCGCCAGGCCGCCATGCCCATCAACCAATTTACGCAGCTCGGCAACTTCTTGCTCAACGCGTTGGCCGGTGCCGAGCGCCTGTTTGCGGCTATGGACCTTGAGCCCGAGGTGGACGAGGGCTGCGTGGAGCTGGTGCAGACGGGCGACGCCGCGTGGGCGTGGAAGATTCCCGAGGGTCAGGGCGTGGGCGCGTACGGGCACTTGCATGATGTGGCAGCTGTTGATGAGTCGGCCCGCGCGGTGGCTGCCGACGGCACCGAGCTTACGTGCGGCTTGGTTCCGCTTGCCGGCGACGTGTGCTTCCATGCCGTGGATTTTTCCTACGTGCCGGGCACCCGTGTGCTCACGGATCTCAACCTGTTTGCCAAGCCGGGGCAAAAGATCGCGTTTGTGGGCTCGACGGGCGCCGGAAAGACGACCATCACCAACCTCATCAACCGCTTCTACGAGGTCGATGACGGCGAGATCACGTACGACGGCATCGACGTCAAGCACATTGCCAAGGCCAGCCTGCGCGGGTCGCTCGGCATTGTGCTGCAGGACACGCACCTGTTTAGCGGCACCATTGCGCAGAACATCCGCTTTGGCAAGCTCGACGCGACCGACGAGGAGGTACGCGCCGCTGCCGAGGCCGCCTGCGCCGACTCGTTTATCCGCCGTCTGCCGCGGGGCTACGACACACCGGTCACGGCCGACGGCGCCAACCTGTCGCAGGGTCAGCGTCAGCTGCTCGCCATCGCGCGCGTGGCCGTCGCCGATCCGCCGGTGCTCATCCTGGACGAGGCCACGAGCTCCATTGACACGCGTACCGAAAAGCTCATCGAGCGCGGTATGGACCGCATCATGCGCGGTCGCACCACGTTTATGATCGCGCACCGCCTGTCCACTGTCCGCGGCGCCGACGCCATCATGGTCCTCGAACACGGCCGCATCATCGAGCGCGGCACGCACGAAGAGCTACTCGCCCAGCACGGCGAGTACTGGCAGCTGGCGCATGGCTTAAAAGAGCTGGATTAACCCGTTCGAGCACGATACTTTGACCCCTCCGTGCCCCTCACCTCGCCTCAAACCGTCACAACATTCGACGTTTTTTGCCAAAATCGGGAAAAGCATCGAATGTTGTGATGGTTTTTCTGCCACTCGACCGGGTGGAATCGCTTTCTTGCGCACGAAGGTGTGCGGACCCGTGGGCAGGGGAATAAGGTTGGTTATCCGACTCCATTGGAGGGCTCATGGACCTGCCGATCGTCCTGTCCCATAAGACTGCCTGGCTGTACCACAACGTGGCGCGCCCGTCCGAGCCGCTCTCGCGAGCAAGCAGCCTATACGATGAGGACTCGCTTACTAACGAGGCGGAGCCGACCGCGAGCCTGCCCAAATTGGGGCTCGATGCCAAGGGGCTGAGGGCTTCAACGGCAGTTGGGATCGTTGCCGATTATCTGGTCTCGCTTGGTATTCCACGAGAAGAGCTCGATCATATCGATACGCTCGTCAACTTCGATTTTGAGCGCTCGACGCCGGCTGGATTTAGGTGCCACGTGTTTGGAGCGCCGGTACCTCCAGGTCATCTTATCGAGGTGGCAGAGGGCCTTCTAGTGGTTGATGAGGCCATGTGCTTTGTCCAAGCGGGTTCGTGGATGAGTGAGCCCGAGCAGCTGGAATATGGGTATGAAATCTGTGCCCGATACCATTTGAATCATCTGTCGACAGGCGATTATATCGAGATGGGGCAGAGGTATACCGTTGCCGACTTGATTGCCTATTGCAATGAGAACCGATCTCGTCAGGGGGCTGTACGCGCGGCCGCCGTGCTCAAGCGCGTGCACGATGGCGCGCGGTCGCCCATGGAGACGGCCACCGCAATCATGGTCGTAGCAAAACGTTCCCAGGGAGGGCTGGGATGCGCCAAGATCGAGCTCAACCATCGGGTCGATGTTCCCGACGAGTTCAAGTATCTCGCAAAGGCCGGGTATTTCGAGATTGACGTATATGCGCCTGCGAGTGGTACGGGGATTGAATACAACGGCTCGGACCATCTTGATAAACAGCGCAGCGCGTCGAATGCGGAGCGTATGACCGTGCTGAGCGCGCTGGGCTTTAGGATGATCGTCCTCACCGGGACTCAGTTTGCCCATCAGCTGCAATTGCACCGGGCGATGAATGCCATCGCGCTCGCTATGGGTCTCAAGTGCGACCGAAGCGAAGCGTTCCAGAAGCGGCAAAACGACCTGCGAGAATTTGTGATTCGGCGCTGGGACGGCGGCCTTTAGGGGCGCTTTGGTCCTTCTGCGGGGTGCCGTGGGCAGGCAAACCGTCACAACATTCGACGTTTTTTGCCAAAAACGGGAAAAGCATCGAATGTTGTGATGGTTTTTCTGCCACTCGACCGGGTGGAATCGCTTTCTTGCGCACGAAGGTGTGCGGACCCGTGGGCAGGGGAATAAGGTTGGTTATCCGACTCCATTGGAGGGCTCATGGACCTGCCGATCGTCCTGTCCCATAAGACTGCCTGGCTGTACCACAACGTGGCGCGCCCGTCCGAGCCGCTCTCGCGAGCAAGCAGCCTATACGATGAGGACTCGCTTACTAACGAGGCGGAGCCGACCGCGAGCCTGCCCAAATTGGGGCTCGATGCCAAGGGGCTGAGGGCTTCAACGGCAGTTGGGATCGTTGCCGATTATCTGGTCTCGCTTGGTATTCCACGAGAAGAGCTCGATCATATCGATACGCTCGTCAACTTCGATTTTGAGCGCTCGACGCCGGCTGGATTTAGGTGCCACGTGTTTGGAGCGCCGGTACCTCCAGGTCATCTTATCGAGGTGGCAGAGGGCCTTCTAGTGGTTGATGAGGCCATGTGCTTTGTCCAAGCGGGTTCGTGGATGAGTGAGCCCGAGCAGCTGGAATATGGGTATGAAATCTGTGCCCGATACCATTTGAATCATCTGTCGACAGGCGATTATATCGAGATGGGGCAGAGGTATACCGTTGCCGACTTGATTGCCTATTGCAATGAGAACCGATCTCGTCAGGGGGCTGTACGCGCGGCCGCCGTGCTCAAGCGCGTGCACGATGGCGCGCGGTCGCCCATGGAGACGGCCACCGCAATCATGGTCGTAGCAAAACGTTCCCAGGGAGGGCTGGGATGCGCCAAGATCGAGCTCAACCATCGGGTCGATGTTCCCGACGAGTTCAAGTATCTCGCAAAGGCCGGGTATTTCGAGATTGACGTATATGCGCCTGCGAGTGGTACGGGGATTGAATACAACGGCTCGGACCATCTTGATAAACAGCGCAGCGCGTCGAATGCGGAGCGTATGACCGTGCTGAGCGCGCTGGGCTTTAGGATGATCGTCCTCACCGGGACTCAGTTTGCCCATCAGCTGCAATTGCACCGGGCGATGAACGCCATCGCGCTCGCTATGGGCCTTAAGTGCGACCGAAGCGAAGCGTTTCAGAAACGTCAAAACGACCTGCGAGAATTCGTGATTCGACACTGGGACGGCGGCCTTTAGGGACGCTTTGGTCCTTCTACGGGGTGCCGTGGGCAGGCAGACCATCACAACATTCGACGTTTTTCGCCAAAAACGGGAAAAGCATCGAATGTTGTGATGGTCTGTGCTGAGGATGGGCTCGGGAGGCCGGTCTTTTTCGCAAAGGCCTTTCGTGTCGTACGTATGTCGACCCATTCTTCCCGTGCGGTACTATATTTCCTGAAGAATAATGGCCTGTGTGAGGGGAGGGATGCGTGGACGGGCGCGTGCAACATGACGGCTTTGGCCGCGATATCAACTACCTGCGCATTGCCGTTACCGACAAGTGCAATTTCCGCTGCATCTATTGCATGCCGGCCGATGGCGTGGCGCCCCGCGCGCATGACGAGCTGCTCAGTGCCGAGGAAATCGCCCGCTTTGTGCGCCTGGTGGCGGGGGAAGGCATTCGCCGCGTACGCCTGACGGGCGGCGAGCCGCTGGTCAGCCGCCGTATCATCCCGCTCATTCGCGACATCCGCGCGATTCCGCAGATCGAGGACATCTCGCTCACCACCAACGGCGCCCTGCTGCCCAAGCTGGCGCCGCAGCTCAAAGATGCCGGGCTTAACCGCGTCAACATCTCGCTCGATGCGCTCGACCCTACGCTCTTTGGAAAGATCACGCGCCTGGGTCGACTCGAGCAGACCATGACTGGCATCGACGCAGCGCTGGCTTGGGGCTTTGAGCCCGTTAAGGTCAACTGCGTTGTGGTGCGCCGGCTCAACCAGGATGTGGCGGCCCTCGCGAGGCTCACGCTCGACCGCCCCATCCACCTGCGCTTTATCGAATACATGCCCATCGGCGACGAGCACACGAGCTCGCATTGCACTGTGGACCCGCATGCGCCCGCGCTCAATCCCGAGCTGTGGGACGCGAGTGACACCGTTCCGAGCGACGAGCTGCGGGAGCGCATCAATGCCGGGGCCGCCGCGGCGAGACTGGGCGAGCTCGAGCCGCTCGACATCAACGACGCCCCTGCCGGCGCGGGCCCTGCGCGCTATTGGCACTTTCCGGGCGCGGCGGGAACGGTCGGTTTCATCAGTGCCATGTCCAACCATTTTTGCGCGAACTGCAACCGTCTGCGCCTGACGGCCGATGGCAACGTGCGTCCGTGCCTATTCAGCGATGCCGAGTATTCGGTGCGTGAGGCGCTGCGCCGTGGTGATGATATGCAGGTACTTTCGATTTGGCGCGATGCCGTGGCCCACAAACCGCAGGAACACGCGATAATTGAGGGCACGCAACGATTTATGTCCCAAATCGGAGGATGATCATATGGCCAAGAGCAGGTACGCCGATGCCACCAAGGCCGCTCGCAGGGCCGCGATGTCTGCCCACAAAGCCGCGGCTGCGGCGAATGCCGGCAACGCCGACGCGTCCGCACAGCCGACTGCCAGCGCTGCCGCTGAGCCCGCCCGTGACGCCCGCCGCGACGAGCTGACGCACGTGGACGCCAAGGGCGAGGTGCGCATGGTTGACGTGTCCGACAAGGCCGAGACCCATCGCATTGCCATCGCCGAGGGCACCATCCTCATGCACCCCGAGACGCAGGCCATGGTGCTGCAGGACCGCGCCAAAAAGGGCGATGTGCTTGCCTGCGCGCGCGTGGCGGGCATCATGGCCATCAAGCGCACGAGCGACATCATCCCCATGTGCCATCCGTTGCTCATTACCAAGAGCAAGTGCGACCTTGCGCCCATCGCTGCGGCGGGGACGCCTGTCGAGGACGTGCCCGAGGGCTGGGCGCCGGCGCGCGCGGACGGGCAGGTTGGCTTTCACGTGCTGGTTACTGCCGGCGTGACGGGCAAGACGGGTATCGAGATGGAGGCCCTGACCGGCGCGAGTGCCGCGTGCTTAACGATCTATGACATGTGCAAGGCCGTCGATCGTGGCATGGAGATCGTCGACGTTCGCCTGCTGCACAAGGAGGGCGGCCGCTCGGGCATATGGGATCGTGCCAAACGCCAGGCCGCTGCTGTTGAGGCCGTGGCCGCTGACGGTGCCGCGCCCGCGAGCGCACCCGTCGCCGTCGCGCCCGCAGCTCCGGCACCGGCCGTCCCCGCGATCGCGTTTATCGGCTACCAAAACTCGGGCAAGACCACGCTCGTCGAGAAGGTTATCGCCGAGCTCACCCGCCGCGGCCTGCGCGTGGGTTCGCTCAAGCATCATGGGCATCACGGCTTTGATATCGATGTGCCCGCTAAGGACACCTGGCGCCATCACCAGGCCGGATCCAAGCACGTGGGCCTCATCTGCGCCACGCGCTGGGCGGAGTACGCCGACACACGTGAGGAGGACGAGATGCCCGCGCGCGAGCTGCTGTCGCGCTACAACGATGTCGACGTGGTGATCATCGAGGGCTACAAGACCGAGGGCTTCGACAATATCGTGGTCGCGCGCTCCGGTGTCGACCGTCTGCGCGGCAAGAGCTCGCTCGACCTGGTTGACGGCCGTACGCTGGCCCTTGCCTGCAACGAGGCCCTGGCGCGTCAGGCCTTCGACGCCGGCTTTGCGACCCGAGCCATCAACATCAACGACGCCCGAGCCATCTGCGATCTGATTCAGGACCATCTGGCCTAAAACCTGCCAAAAAGGGACAGGTTTATTTTGGAAGGTTTTATCTGGGCAAACGTTGTTTCCACCACAAAGGGGACAGGCACCTTTGTGGTGGTTTTTGCTTTGGTAGATGCGTGGGACATGCCTTACAATCTACCAAGTAGTTCATGACGGGCGAAAAACGGAGAGAAGGGGCTTGATGCGTCCTTAATGTTTCATGCGGATAGATTGATTTGACAGACAGTGGCGAATGCCCGCCGTCCGCATTCGTATGAAACAAGGAGTCTCCATGTTCGCCTCCCTTTTCTCAAAGCCTCAATCATCGCTGTCCGTGCAGGCCAAGCGCCTGGTGGCGATGCGCTTTCTCATCTACACCGGTTTTCAAACTAGCTACTTTATCGGCGTTATCGGAACGCTCACCTATGCGGACGATGCCTCGGTCGTGGCGACATCGTTGGCCGTTCTGTTTATGAATGTTTTTGTAATCCTGGGATCCTTTGCGGGTGGCGCGGCGCTCGACGCCTGGGGCCCGCGCCACCATTTCTTGCTGAGCATCGTGGGCACGCTGACAACCGGCGTGGCGATTATTGCCTTTGGCAGCGCGACCGGCATCGTCCTGCTCGGCGCGGTGCTCCTGGGCTTTGTGATGGGGTTCGCCCAGCCCATCGCCACATCCTATCCAGCCTACCTCACCGACGACCCCGTCGAGCTTAAAGACATCAACTCCGCTATCACCATGTTCTCCAACGTGAGCATTATCGTCGGCCCTACACTGGGCGGCTTTGTCGCGGCGGCTGCATCGTCACGCGCGGTGTTCGTGCTCATGATGATCTTTACCGTACAGGCGCTCGTCGCCGGTTGGGGCTTTAGGCCGCAGACCAGCCATGTCGCCGGAGATGCGGATGCCGATTCGGCAGAGGAAGGGGAGCGTGCGGGACAAAGCTCCAACCCCAGCACATCCACCCGCGCAACCTTCGCGACCAGCATCAAGACAGTCTTTACCAACAACGTTCTCGCGCTACTTTTCTGCATCATCTTCCTCTCGAACTTTGGCTACGGCGCCTTCGATCCGCTGGAGTCGTTCTTCTACCGTGATATTCTGCATGTCGGTGTCGAGTGGATGGGCTGGCTCTCGTCGGCCAGCGGTGTGGGCGCGGTGCTGGGCGCCGTGGTCGCGCTCCGCTTGCCGCCGCACCTGGTCAACCTTAAAACGCTGCTTGTGGCGCTTATGTCCGTGGGCCTGGGAAGTTTGCTCTATGTGGGGACACCGTACGTGGGCGTGGCCCTCGTCGGCCAGATTGCCCTGGGCATAGCTTGGGGCATCGTCAACCCGCTCCACAACACGATCGTGCAAACGACGGCGCCGCTCGAGCGGCTCGGTCGCGTCAACTCGGTCATGGGCTTTGGCAATATGTTTGCCGGCGTGGCGCCGCTGGCGATTGCCCCGTGGCTGGCGGCGACATTTGGCATGCAACAGACGCTCATCGGAGCGGGCGCGGTCGTGACGGCGGTTCCCGTGGCGCTGCTGCTGTTTGGCCGCCGGCATTTTGATCGTGCCGCAAGGCAGTAAAAACCATCACAACATTCGATGAAAATCGCGATTTTGCCGAAAAGCGTCGAATGTTGTGATGGTTTGCGCCCCGGGCCAGGCCGCCCTTCGGGTTCGGCCACCACAAGGGGGAACGGGCACCTTTGTGGTGGTTTTGCACCAAGGCGCCCCGTGCGCGCCTTGGTATACCATGTACACCACTTCCGACCACACCCCACATCGCCGCACAACCCAGAAAGGCCCCCATGGACACCTCCTTCAGCCACATTAAAGCCGTGTTCTGCGATATCGACGGCACGCTGCTCACGAGCCGGCACACGGTGTCCCCGCGCACCGTGGCGGCGATCCGCGCCCTGCGCGAGCGCGGCGTGCTCTTTGGCCTGTGCACCGGGCGCGACGCCCACGCGACCGAGGCCATGTACGAGCTCTGGGGCATCGAAGGCCTGGTGGACGTGATGGTGGGCTGCGGTGGTGCCGAGGTCATCGACCGCGCGCACGACATCAACGAGCTGAGCTATCCGCTGCCGGGCGAGACCATCGCGCGCATCTGCAAACACATGGCGGACCTTCCGGCAACGCCCGTCTGCCCCCGAGACGGCGTGTTCTACGTGCCCGAGAGCAACGCGTGCGTCGAGCACCTGTCGCGCGTCGACGGCGTGCCCTACCAGGTGGTCGATTTTGCCGAGTTCTTGCGCGAGCCGCAGCCCAAGGTGATGTTTACCATGGCGCCCGAGGTGATGCCGCAGGTGATTGAGCGGGCGTCGACGTTTGCCGACGACACCGTCAAGGCGGCGGCTCTGCAAACCACGCAGCGGCTCTACGAGTTCATGGATCCGCGCGTGTCCAAGACGCGCGGCCTTGTGCGCGTGGCGGAGCTCAACGACATGGAGCTCCAGGACATCTGCGTGTTTGGCGATGCGGACAACGATACCTGCATGGTGGCTGACGCCGGCGTGGGCGTGGCCATGGCAAACGGCAGCGACGCCACCCGTGCCGCCGCCGACTTTGTGACCGCGAGCAACGACAAAGACGGCATCGCGATCTTTATCGAGGAGCATCTGCTGTAGCGCCGGGGGAGAACCACCGCAAAGGGGACAGGCTCCTTTGCGGTGGTCTCAGGCGATTTGGGCGAATTGATGCCTAAAATCTGCGCGAAAAACCAAATAACGTTGTCCGAACATTACGCTTCTAACCACCGATGAGCTAAAGATATTCCCATCAATTTGGTAGTCTATTCCTCCCGGTTAATGACCTACCGCTCACGGTCGATTTTCAACCGTTCACAGGATGTTTTCTCTTGAGCAAAATGTTGTGCAAATAAATAAAATGCTATTAAAAAACTGATAACTGGCTTAATTACCAGTAGAAATAGATATTTCATAGCGAATAAACGAAGGTTAATCCGAGCAAATGTCAAGAGAATTGATAATTCGCTACAAAACTATCGGTATTTTTGCTTAGATGTTCAAACAATCGTTACAATTTGGATTACTAAGCGTGCGCAATTAAAGGTTGCGCAGATACGTTTGATAGTGAAAGAGCAAGATCGCGGTCTCTTGGGGAGGAGACA
>CABVAC010000037.1 GCA_902496275.1 uncultured Collinsella sp.
GGGCCCTTGCGGCGTAGTCGCTATTTGTTCAGTCCAAGTTTCGGGGCGCAGTTCACAGGCACCTTTGTGGTGGTTTTCTTGTTCTAGTAGTATTCATTCTTATCGATACCCACGAGCACAAGGAGTCTCTTATGGCAGAGCCGCTTACCGCCGGAATCACCCGCGACCGCGCGTTCGAACTGCTCAATGAGCACAACAAGGACCCGTTCCATATCACCCATGGCGAGACGGTCGAGGGCACTATGCGCTACTTTGCGCGCGAGTTCGACCCCGAGAACGAGGAGTTTTGGGGCATCGTCGGTCTGCTGCACGACCTGGATTGGGAGGAGCATGAGGACGACCCCATTAACCACACCATCTATGCTGCCGAGATTCTTGAGGGCGAAGGTGCGTCTCCCGAGCTCATTCGCGCCATCCAGACGCACACGTCGGACTTCAACACCTCACTACCCAAGCCCGAGCTGCAGATGGAAAAGATCCTGTTTGCCTGCGATGAGCTCACCGGCCTGATCGGCGCTGCCGTCATCATGCGCCCGAGCAAGAGCGTTATGGACTTTACGACTAAGTCGCTCAAGAAGAAGTTCAAGGACAAACGCTTTGCCGCCGGCTGCTCGCGCGACGTGATTTCGCAGGGCGCCGAGATGTTGGGCTGGGAGCTCCCCGAGCTCTTTGACCGCACCATCGCGGCCATGCAGTCCTTCGCCCCCGACCGAGATACCTTCCAGGCCTAACCGTCAACGCCACCTAAAACCACCACAAAGGGGACAGGCACCTTTGTGGTGGTTTTTGTTTGCGCGGGCGTTAGGGACGGACCTGGCCGGTGCCGCGGAGCTTGTATTTGTAGGTGGTGAGGGCCTCGGCGGCAAAGGGGCCACGGGCGTGGAGTTTTTGGGTCGAGATGCCGATCTCGGCACCCAGGCCAAACTCGCCGCCGTCAGTGAAGCGAGTGCTGGCGTTGGAGTACACGGCCGAGGCATCGACAGCATCGAGGAAGCGCTCGCAAGCATCCGTATCCTCGGCAACGATGGCCTCGGAGTGCATCGTGCCGTAGCGGTTGATGTGTGCGATGGCCTCGTCCTCGTTTGCCACGACCTTCACGCTCATCTCGAGCGCCAGGTACTCGCGACCCCAGTCCTCCTCAGTCGCGGCGACGTAGTCATCGCCCTCCACAAGCCCGGCATCGGCGCATGCGGCGCAGGTTGCCTCGTCGCCGTGAATCAGCACGCCGTGGTCATGCAGCACGGTCACGACCGCGGGCAAAAACGCATCGGCCACAGCACGGTCGACCAGCAGCGACTCGGCGGCATTGCACACGCCTACGCGCTGGGTCTTGGCATTAACGATAATGTTGAGCGCCTTATCAAAGTCGGCGGATTCATGCACGTAGATGTGGCAGTTGCCCGTGCCCGTCTCGATCACCGGCACAAGCGACTCGCGCACGCAGCGCTGGATCAGGCCTGCACCTCCGCGCGGAATGAGTACGTCGACAATACCGCGGAGCTTCATGAGCTCGCCGGTGGCCTCGCGGTCGGTGGACTCGATCATCGACACGGCCTCGCGTGGGAAGCCCTTGGCCTCGAGCGCATCGGCCAGCAGCTCGGCGATCATGGCACACGAGTGATAGGCCAGCGAGCCGCCGCGTAGAATGCAGGCGTTGCCGGTACGGATGCAGATGCCTGCGGCGTCGGCCGTCACGTTGGGGCGCGCCTCGTAGACCATGGCGACCAGGCCCAACGGCACGCTCACGCGGGTCAGGTCCACACCGCTCGCAAGCACGCGGTGGTCGAGCACGCGGCCGACGGGATCGGGCAGCTCGGCGAGCTTCTCCAAACCGGCGGCCATGCCCTCGACGCGCTCAGGCGTCAGCAGCAGACGGTCGAGCAGACCGGCCGAAGTGCCCGCATCGCGCGCGGCGGACATATCGAGCTCGTTGGCGGCGACGATGGAGTCGACACCGTTGCGCAGTGCTGCGGCCATGGCGCGCACGGCCTCCTGGCGCTGCTCATCGCTCGCCGTGGCAAGCGAGGCCGACGCTGCCTTGGCGGCAACGGCAAGATCGTGGACATACGTGGCTATATCGACCGACATGGGCGGCCCTTTCTCCTAGAAGTTTGCAACCATGGTAGCCGATTTGCGCATGGCCTCGCCCGCGGCGGTAGAATTGGTCAACCCGAAACACCGCAACGAACGGAAGACTCACATGGCCCTCATCACTTCGTACCACGTCCCCGGCCTTTACGTCGAGGACCACAGCATCGACGTCCCCCTTGACTGGCGCGGCCTGGAGCCGATGCTCCTGGCCGTCGGCAGCACCATGCGCCGCGGCGCTATGCCGGCACCCATCGCCGGCGCGCCCGAGAGCATCAAGCTCTTCTACCGCGTGGTTTGCGCGCCCGACCGCATCAACGACGATCTGCCACTGCTCCTGTTTTTGCAGGGCGGCCCCGGCGGCGAGAGCCCGCGTCCGCTGACGCCCACAAGCGACGGCTGGATCGAGGAGGCCGTCAAGCACTTCCGCGTGGTCCTTCCCGACCAGCGCGGCACCGGACGCAGCAGCTGCGTGGACGGGCGCACGATTGCCGCCTTGGGCGATCGCGCCGAGGCAGCAGGCGCCAATGCGGCCCGCTCGCAGGCGGACTACCTCAAGCGCCACCTCGCCAGCTCCATCGTGCGCGATTTTGAGTACCTGCGCCTAGTGGGCTTTGGAGGCAAGCCGTGGGTCACGCTCGGCCAAAGCTACGGCGGTTTTTTGACGCTGAGCTACCTGTCGCTCTTCCCCGAGGGCGTGGCGGCGAGCTTTACCTGCGGCGGAATCCCCCACGTGCCGGCGAGCGCAAGCGAGGTCTACGCGCACACCTTCCCGCGCATGGCCGCCAAGACGCAGCAGTATTATGACCGCTACCCCGCTGACGTCGAGCGCGTGGCAGCCCTGGCCGATGCGCTCGAAGCCCAGAAGCCCGTGCTGCCCGACGGCTCGCCGATGACAGTCGAGCGCCTACAGCTCATGGGCAGCGACTTTGGCATGAAGCCGAGCTTTGAACGCATGCATTGGATTATCGATCACGCTTTTGTTGATGGCGACGGCACGCTGACCTGCGACGCCTCGGTATCTGACAGCTTTTTGATGCGCGCCTTCGAGCGCACCAACACGCGCACGAATCCGCTGTACTGGACGCTGCAGGAGTTCATATACGCCGACGGTGACACTATGCCCATTGGCTGGGCCGCGGCTGAAGAGAAGGCTCACCGCACCGAGTTCGACACCCTCGCGCGCCCGCTCATGTTTACCGGCGAGGCCATGTTCCCGTGGATGTTCGAGCAGATGCCCGAGCTCAAGCCCTTCAAGCCCGCCATGGACCTGCTGATGGAAGACACCAGCTGGGACAAGATCTACGACCCGCAGCGCCTGGCCTACAACGAAGTGCCGCTCCAGGCCGCGGTGTATTTCGACGACATGTACGTGGATTCGGGCCTGCAGCTCGATACGCTCAGCCGCGTGGGCAACTCGCATGCCTGGGTGACCAACGAGTTCGAGCACGACGGTCTGCACGGCAGTGTGGTGTTCAAGCACCTCTTCGACGAAGCACTCAACCGCGGAGACCTGCGCCGGATCTTCTAACAAAGGAGTGTCCCCACCTGCCGGCACAAAAGGAACGTCCCCAAGTGCCGGCACGAGAAAGACAGCGCTGCGGGAAACGATCCGCAGTGCTGTCTTTCTTTATGCAAATACGATCAAGTTATCCCTGTGTATCGCCGGCTTCTCGGCCAGGTTAGCGAGCAGGCGGTTGCTGGCGATCTGGTCCTGGCGGCGACCGGCAGCAAGTTCCAGCACGTCCGAATCGGCCTCGGCGATACCGCGGGCGACGACCATACCGCTCGGATCGCACACATCGAGCACATCGCCCTCGGCAAACTGGCCATCGACCTCGCGAATACCCACCGCAAGCAAGGAAGAGCCACGGCTAACCAGCGCCTTCGCAGCACCATCATCAACCGTCACCGACCCATGTGCCTTGTCGCCCAGCGCGATCCACAGCTTGCGGGGCGCGATGTCCAGACGCTCCGCCGGCGGATCGAACAGCGTGCCCACGCTCTCGCCGCGGGCGAGGCGCACGAGCGCATCGGGCTCCTCGCCCGAGCAAATCACGCTCTGAATGCCCGCCGTCATCAGGATGCGGCTCGCGCGAATCTTGGTAATCATGCCGCCCGTGCCCACCGATGTGGAAGAATCGCCCGCCGAGGCAATAATCTTGGCATCGATCTTATGCACGACAGGAACAAACTCGGCCGTGGGGTCCTCATGCGGATTGGCAGTATAGAGGCCATCGATGTCCGAGAGCGTCACGCACAGATCGGCAGAAACCAGGCAGCTCACAAGCGCCGCCAGTGTGTCGTTGTCGCCAAACTTAATCTCATCGACGGTAACGGTATCGTTCTCGTTGACGACCGGCACCACGCCAAGCTCCACGAGGCGCAGCAGGGCGTCGCGCGCGTGCAGGTAAGACGTGCGGCGGGCCGTATCGTGGCGCGTGAGCAGCACGAGCGAGGTGAGCAGGTCGCGCGCATGGAACTCCTCGTCGTAGGCCGACGAGATGATGCACTGACCAGCCGAGGCGCAAGCCTGCAGGCTCGGCAGGTCGCCGACCGGCTTGCGGTCGAAGCCCAGCACGGGATAGCCACAGGCGATAGCGCCCGAGCTCACCACGACCAGACGCCAGCCGAGCTTGCGCAGCGCTGCGGCCTGATCGGCAAGCCCGCCGATAAAGGAGCGGTTGACCTTGCCGTCAGTGCCCACAACCGTGGACGAACCGATCTTTACCACCATCGTTTTATAAGAAGTCGTCATACGTCAAACCAATCAACTGTTCAGCGAACGGCCGAGCTGGCGGCCAAGGGAGCGTGACTCGCCCCTACCACCCAAGAAATTAGTGAGCCCAGGGAAAGGCAGAAGCCGCGGCCATGTTCTTGCGCACGAGCTCGTCGCGCACCTGAGCCAGGCCCTGCTCCATGCCCACCACATAGGTCTGCGGGTACAGGAAGCGCTTGAAAGCTGCGTCCAGATGATTGAGCGCCCAAGCACAGCGCTCGCGCGCGTCCTGGATGCTCTCACGCGGAGCCACCGCACTGCCATCGCGCACGATCGGCACCAGCAGCTCGCGATACTCAAGTTCGGACACGTCGGTCACCAGGGCGGCATCATTCACGGCCACGAGGGTATTGCCGCGCGCGGCGCCCTCCCCCGCCAGATGGTCCTCGTCGTAGATCATGTCGCAGACCGGGCCGCCAAAGCCGTCGTAATAACGGCGCACGCGTTGCACACCCGGGATCGTGCGCTTGTAGGGCTGCTCGGAGAGCTTGACCACCGGCGTCCATGGATCTGCCTCGCTCGCACGGCGGGCGGAAAGCTTGTACACGCCGCCCAGCGCCGGCTGGTCATAGCAGGTCGCAAGCTTGGTACCCACGCCAAAGCTGTCGATGGGCGCGCCCTGGTCGAGCAGCGACTGAATCGTGTACTCATCCAGATCGTTAGAAACCGAGATCCCCACATAGGGCAGGCCCTCGGCATCAAAACGGCCGCGAACATACTTGGAGAGCTTGGCGAGGTCGCCGGAGTCAATGCGAATGGCCGACAAGCGCTCGCCCACCGCTTCCATCTCCTTGGCAACCGTAATGGCATGTTCACAGCCCTCGCGCACGTCATAGGTGTCGATGAGCAGCGTGCAGTTCTTGGGGCTCGATTTGGCAAAGGCACGGAAGGCCTCGAGCTCGGAATCGAAGCTCATCACCCAGCTGTGAGCATGCGTGCCAAAGACGGGAATACCGTAGCGGCGGCCGGCGAGCACATTGGACGTAGAGGAGCAGCCGGCAACGTAGCTCGCGCGCGCAACGGCCAGGCCGCCATCGGGACCCTGGGCTCGGCGCAGGCCAAACTCCGCCACGGGGCGACCGTCGGCGGCGAGCACCACGCGCGCCGTCTTGGTGGCGACAAGCGTCTGGAACCCGACGATGTTGAGCAGCGCCGTCTCGAGCAGCTGGCACTCCAGCGCGGGGCCGGTGACGCGCACCATGGGCTCGCGCGGAAAGACGAGCTCGCCCTCGGGCACGGCGTCGATGTTTACATGCGCACGAAAATCGCGCAGGTAGTCGAGGAATCCAGACTTGAACATCGCACCGCCAGCAGGGGCCTGGAGCGAGGCGAGGTAGTCGATGTCCTCGGGCGTAAAGCGCAGATTCTCGACCAGCTCGGGCAGCTCGGCGGTGCCGCACATGACGGCATAGGCGCTGCCAAAGGGATGGTCGCGGTAAAACGCGGTAAAACAACCCTGCTCATTGGCCTTGCCGCTCTCCCACAGGCCCTGGGCCATAGTGAGCTCGTACAGATCGGTGAGCATTGCAATGTCGGTGGGATGCGAGATGTCGGTCAAAGCCATGGGGCGACCTTTCGGATGTGTGGTGCAGAATTTGAGGGTTGGACGAGAGCAGAGCATGCGGACATGACGCCCGATGCGAGTCGGTTAGAGCAGGCCCATGCTGGTCAGGATCGTGTAGCCCATAAAGATGACAAACGCGATGAGGGCAAGGACAATGATGATTTTTTGAGCCGGCGCCATGCCAGGGATCTCGTTCTCGCCCATAGGCTCCTTGGAGGTAACCATGCGCTGGGCAAAGGTCATCTCGTCACGGCTCGGCTTGGGCTCGACGGACTTGGGACGGGCGGCCTTTTTAGGCTGAGGTTTGGGCGCGGCAGGTGCAGGCTTCGCAGCAGCGGGCTTGGGTGCGGGCGCGGGCGCCGATGCGGATGCGGCGTTCGCGGCGGCCTCCTCGGCCTTCGCACGCTCGGCACGCAGGGCAGCCAGCTCCTCACGCTCGCGACGGGCCTCTTCCCGAGCCTCGCGGCGGGCCTTCTCAGCGCGGAGCTCTTCCAACTCGGCGCGCTCCTCGTCGGACAATGGTTGGGACTCAAGCTCGGCCATGATATAGCCCTTTCTTTTAAAAAAAGCCGCCGACACAATGTCAGCGGCTTATCAAATCCGTGGGTGGAGACGAAGGGAGTCGAACCCTCGGCCTCTGCCATGCGACGGCAGCGCTCTCCCAACTGAGCTACGTCCCCAGGACAAGTCGATATTTTACCTACGGCTCGCCAACTGTCAACGCCCAATAACCAGTCTTTTTGGGACGCGGCTATTTTGACAACTTTTCGAACAGGCGATCCTCTCGATGATTTTTTAATCCCCGTCCCAGAAAAATCATCAGCGTGCGCTCTACTTTGCGCTGGTGAGGACGCCGGTGGTGTCGAAGGCGGGGGTGAAGCTCTCGTCTACCGCGCCGCCCTCTTGCCAGAACATTGTCGTAAAGCCCAGGTCGTCGGCATGGTCGAGCACCTGCTCGTACTCCTCGCGCGTCACGGCGCGCGCCAACTCGCCGCCCCGCTCGCGCATGAGCGCATTGGGCGTGTACTGGTTCATGACCGAGATCGGCACGTCGCCCACCGTCTGCCACACCAGGTCTAACACGCGGCACGAGTCATCCGCATGCCCCGGCAGCACCAGGTGGCGCACGATGATGCCGCGCTTCATGAGCCCGTCGTCATCCACCAGCTCTCCCCCGCGGCGATCGATCTCGCGCGCCATCTGGGCCAGACCCGACACGGCCACACGCGGGTAATCCTTTATATGGGAGAGCGACTGCGCAAGCGCCGCATCGGCATATTTAAAGTCGGTAAGCCACACATCGATCAGGTCGCCCAGCGCGGCCACGGCACTCGCGCGCTCGTAACCACTCGTGTTGTAGACGATCGGGATAACCAGTCCGCGCGCCCGTGCCGCGGCAATCACGGCAGGCAACAGGTGCGCATAGTGCGTCGCCGTCACCAAATTGATGTTGTTGGCACCCTGGTCCTGCAGCTCCAGCATAATCTCGACCAGACGCTCAGGCGAAATCTCAAGGCCAAAATTGCCGGTCGAGATCTCGTGGTTCTGGCAGTAGATACATTTAAGCGAGCAACCGCTAAAGAAGATCGTGCCCGAACCGGCCTCGCCCGAGATAGGCGGCTCCTCCCACATATGAAGCGCGGCGCGGGCCACCTTGAGCGTGTCGTTAGCACCGCAGACGCCGTGCGCGCCCTCATCGCGCGCCGCACCGCAACGGCGCGGACACAAATGGCAGGCGGGCGAAAAAAGTTCGGTCAACGACGTCGGCATAAAAACATGCTCCAAAACAACGATTCAGCAGCTCAAACGTAAAGGGCCAGACCGCGTAGACGGCTCCGTCCCTAAGGCGCCGTAATCGTCCGACACGATTTTTGTAATGTCAAGACTGGAATCGATAAAGTGCCGCTTTATGATGTAGGTATTCCGCCCCCCGCGGAGCAACTGGGTGAACCGTCGCGTTTATTTAGGGAGCCCACACAGTCGTACCTAGTACAGGTATCCTTCGTTGTTAAGGACGCTGGAACAGTCGATGAGGGCACCCACCTGTTTTAGGTGGGTTCATTTTCGTAACGTGGGGGGTGGTTTTCTTTTGCCGAAAATCACCATACAGTCCATATGGATCCCCGCCGGCATCCCGACAAGCCATCGACAACATTCCAATATCTGGTAAGCGCGTGATTATCGCTGCGTGCAATTCCATGCACCCCCCTTGGTCGAGTATCATGGTTCGGCTATGCCCTTTGCGCATGGCGTTCTTCTGACCTTTTCCTTCGACGCTTGGCGGTTTTTAGATTCATGGCTTCATCCCCGAGCTACATACCGTACCTATGCGTGGCAGCGGCGGCCTTTATCACGACCTTCCTCACGGTACCCCTGGTCAAGCGCCTGGCAATCAAGCTCGACGCCGTCGACTATCCTTCTAAGCGCCGCATCAACACCAAGCCCATCCCGCGTTTGGGCGGAACGGCGGTGTTTTTGGGCCTGGTCGTCGCCTGCACTGTGCAAATCCTAGGCACCTGGTACCTGGGTTGGCCGCCCGTTTTGGTGCCCCACCCCCGTCTGCACATCAGCTACCCCATACTTGCGCTTTCTTTTACCGTTATCTTTGCGACCGGCGCTATCGACGACGTCTTCCAGCTCACGCCCAAGCAAAAGCTGGCCGGACAGGTCCTCGCCGCGCTTATCGCCTGCATGGGCGGCCTGCGGATCGGCGTCATCGTCAACCCGTTTGCCCCCGGCGAGATCATGCTCGGATGGCTCGCCTACCCCATCACCGTAATCTATCTGGTGGCATTCACCAACATCATTAACCTCATCGACGGCCTCGACGGCTTGGCCACGGGCATCTGCGGCATCGCGTCGTTCACCATGTTTTCGATGGCCGTTCTCTCGGGCCGCATCGACGCCGCCGCGCTCTCCATTGCGCTCTTTGGCGCCTGTCTGGCCTTTTTGCGCTACAACTTCAACCCCGCAAGCATCTTCTTGGGCGACTCGGGGTCGCTGCTTCTGGGCTTTGCGCTGGGCTCCATCTCGCTGCTCAACGTGAGCCGCACCGCCGCACTCACCTCGCTTATCATCCCGCTCATCGTTGCCGGCGTGCCCATCATCGACACGTTTAGCGCCATTGTGCGCCGCAAGCGCGCCCACATTAGCATCGGGCAGGCCGACAAGGGCCACATCCACCACCGCCTGATCCAAGAAGGCTACAACCAAAAACAGGCCGTGCTGCTCATCTATGCCTGGTGCATCATGCTTTCGGCCGGCGCCGCCGCGATTAACCAGGTCGAGGTGCCCATGCGCGTGCTCATCTTTACCGTGCTCGCCATTGGCTCGGCGGCCTTTGCCAAGCATCTACATCTGTTTGAGCCCGTGCTGCGCCACCATTACAACAAGCGCACGCACGAGGACGAGCTCGTCACCCCCGACGACCCCGCTTTTAAGCAGGAGGAGCAAGCAGCCGAGGAACGTAAAGAAGAGCGCCACCACAAGCTCTAGGATAAGCTGCCGAGGATGTGCCCAGACACCGTTGGCCAAGCGCAGCCGCGCCGCACCCATCGCACAAGCCACCCCTCTCCCGCCCCTCGCCTACTTACGCCCCGCCCCTCCAATAAACGCGTTATCATCTTGACCCATGAACATACGTTAGGAGCAATCATGCCAAACGAGAACAGCTACGAAGTCGCGCTGCAAAAGAGCAACGCCATTCGCGAGGGCCTGGCCAAGACGCCCGAGAAGTTCACCATGCTTACCGGCGACCGCCCCACCGGCCGTCTGCACCTGGGTCACTACTTTGGCACCCTCAAGGGCCGCGTGGAGCTGCAGAACATGGGCGCCAGGACCAACGTACTCATCGCCGACTACCAGGTCATCACCGACCGCGACACCACCGAGCACATCCAGGACAACGTGTACAACATGGTCATGGACTACCTTGCCTGCGGTATCGACCCCGACAAGACCATGATCTACGCGCACTCCGCCGTGCCCGCCGCCAACCAGCTCATGCTGCCGTTCCTGTCGCTGGTGTCCGAGGCCGAGCTGGCGCGCAACCCCACGGTCAAGGCCGAGATGGAGGCCTCGGGCCACGAGCTCACCGGCCTTCTGCTCACCTACCCGGTGCACCAGGCCTGCGACATCCTGTTCTGCAAGGGCAATGTGGTGCCCGTCGGCCGCGACCAGCTGCCGCACATCGAGCTCACCCGTACCATCGCCCGCCGCTTTAACAACCGCTACGGCAAGGTATTTCCCGAGGTCGAGGCGCTGCTGTCCGAGACCCCGCTGCTGCCCGGCCTTGACGGTCGCAAGATGAGCAAGAGCTACGGCAACGCCATCAATATTTCGATGACCGCCGAGGAAACGGCCAAGCGCATCAAGAAGAGCCAGACCGACTCCGAGCGCATGATCACGTTCGACCCCGAGAACCGCCCCGGTGTGTCCGGCCTGCTTTCGACGGCTGCCATCTGCACCGGTCGCTCCGAGGTCGAGATTGCCGAGGAGATTGGCATGGGCGGCTCCGGCCAGCTCAAGAAGTACGTGACCGAGGCCGTCAACGAGTACTTCGCACCTATCCGCGAGCGTCGCCAGCGCTACGAGAACGATCTGGACTATGTGAAGGACGTCCTGCATGAGGGCAACCGTCGCGCCAACGAGATCGCCGAGCAGACCCTGGCCGAGGTTCAGGACGCCATGGGTATGGTGTACTAGGCCGATCTGCTGGCTTGAGCTTTCGATTGCTTTAGGGCGGGCGCTACGGCGTCCGCCTTTTTTGGAGCCGGACCGCTTCGGCTCCGTCCATCGCACCCCCTCGACAAACAGGAACAGGCCCGCCGGCAGCTAGTTGCCAGCGGGCCTGTTCCCGAAGTACACCGTTGAATCGCACAGAGGGGAGGAATGCGAATCAAACTCAACAGGGCAGGCTTTTTCATCGCCTATTGCCTGCTCCGTTGCTGAAACCAATATAGTTCACCGTGGTTTACTTTCTGACGGCAAAGTACGCCACCACACCTTCTCCATAAGTTAGCTCTGGTAAACCTACAGCGTAAAACCACCACAAAGGGGACAGGCACCTTTGTGGTGGTTTTGGCCACGGCAGAGCTGTTAGAGTCCGGCAGGCCAGCGACAGGCGGCCAAGTCGACGTGCATGGGATCGGTAAACGTCACGCCCTCCCCCATTAAGAGCTCACGCTGGGCATCGGGGCCGCCAAAGGCAAAGCCCTCACAGATACGGCCGTCGGCAAACACCACGCGATGACAGGGAATTTGGCCGGGGCGCGGGTTGCTGTGCAGCGCATAGCCCACATAGCGCGCGCTCCGCGGACGACCGGCAAGCAGCGCCACCTGACCGTAGGTGGCAACCATCCCCTCGGGAATCTGCTCGACCACCTCATACACCCGCTCAAAAAAGCCCTCAGACGCCATCGCATGCTCCTTTCAACCGAAACAAGCATAAACCACCAAAAAGGTGCCTGTCCCCTTTGTGGTGGTTTTGACCGGAAAGCTAGTTGGCGGGGCGGAAGAAAGCTACGGCTACGGCGCCGGGGCCCACGTGGGTGCCGATGGTGGCGCCAATGGTGTGGATGGGCAGCTCGTTCTCGGTGTGTCCAGCCCACAGTGCCGCGCTGTCCTCGATATACTTCTTGAGCACGGCGTCCGAAAGGCCCGTATAGCCCAGCGCCAGCGGCATGGAAAAGTCGACGCCGCCCGCTTTTTCGACCTTCTGGTTGAGCAGGTTACGGCCGTTCTTGGAACCGCGCGCCTTGCCCAGCTGCACGATCAGGCCGTCCTCGGCGGCCACCACGGGCTTAACGTTGAGCAGCGTGCCCACAGCGCCCGCAGCAGCAGACAGGCGACCGCCACGCACCAAGTACTCCAGCGTCTCGAGCAGGCCGATGACGACCACACGGTCGCGCACGGCCTCGACGGCCGCCGCGATCTGGGCCGCGCTACGGCCCTCGTCCACCAAGCGCAGCGCATACTCGACCAGCACGCGCTCGCCCAGGGTGACGTTGTTGCTATCTACCACGAACACGTCGCCGCCCGGCGCCTCGGCAAGTGCGGTACGGGCACTCTGATTGGTGCCCGAAAGCTTGGCGCCAACGGTAATAATCACTGCCTCGTCGCCGGCCTCACGCGCCTCGGCAATCGCCTGCGAAAACGCGTACGGGTTGACCTGGCCGGTCTTGGGCAGCTCATCGCGCTCCACGAGCATCTCGTAAAAGCGCTGGTGATCGATGTCGACGCCATCCATGTACACATCGGTGCCAAAGGTGACGGACAGCGGCAGAACACGCAGAGCGGGGTGCTCAGCCGGCGACATATCGCTCGCGGAATCGGTAATAATACGAATGGACATAGCGAATCCTTTCTTGCGCGGACCTCGCGCGGGGAATTTTGACAGCAATGCCCCGGCACGGTATACGCGCTCAAACGGGACTATGCAGTTGTTAATTGGAAGCAAATGCCTTGGCGGCCTTAGATCTCGCGCAGGGTGTTGAGAATCGTGCGCAGCGACGCATACATCTGCTCGCGCTGCTCCACACCCATAGCCTTACCGGTGGTATCGAGCACCTCGCGAATGATGCGGTCCGCCTCGCTCATGCTCTCGCCGCCCAGAGCGGTCAGGCGCACCGGAGCACGATACTTAACGGCGGCATCGCCCGAATCATCGACCTCGACGTAGCCACCCTCCTCCAGATGCGCGAGCGTACGCGAGACGGCGGCGCGGGTCACGCCTGCCATGCGAGCCAGGTCGGCGCCAGTCAGGCCGTCCTTGCTGCGCTCAAGATAGTACAGGCACATAACGTCGGAGCCCTTGAGACCCAGCCTTGCGCCCTCAGACGTCTTAATGCGCTGGATCTCCTTGTAGAGTCCGCTGATCAGTCCGACAAAGTCCTCGAAACGTGTCTCGTCGCTCTGCTGCATGGGAGACGACCGCCTTTCGCTTGCATAATGCTAACGGGTAAACATCTTAGTCGCATAAGGCGAAACCCGTACCCAAATACCCCATTTGTTAACCCATCAACATAAAAACCACCACAAAGGGGACAGGCACCTTTGTGGTGGTTTGGGGCATCAATAGGTTCTAGGCGCCGCTACAGCTCCACGCAAGGATTGTCGCGGGTCACAAGCGTCTTAATGACAACCGTCGCTCCCAGATAGCGCTCAAGCAGCTCGGCTAAGCGATCGATCGCAGCCTGGCAATCCCCCATCCGCTCGGGCTCCACGCACTCAATCGCTAGGAACGCATCGGCCGAATCATCGGACAGCGCCGTGCGAACGCCGTCGCGCCAGTTCCAGCAGCGGCACACAGCGCCCGCATCATCGATGTAGGCGAGCTCGCCGGGCAGCGTCGGATCATCCGTCTCCTCGCCAAGCGGCAAGAACGCATCGCCACCGTCGGTCACCTTCAGGCGAAGGTCCCCCTCGATCGCATGCAGATCCTCGCCTCCCACGGGCAGCGCGTAGGTCAGCGACACCGTGTTGTAAATATCCACCGCGGGCGTAATGTGGCCCACCGGCTTGCCTTTGAGCACGCGTTTGAGCAAGTTCTCGATCGAGCAGCGCGCGCCTTTCTTGGTCTTGAACAGACGATAGGCCTCGCGCCATGCCCTGACCGGTGCGTTCTCGCTGATAGTGTCGCTGGTCAGATGACGCTCCGCATCGATATTGGCGCGGTCGAGCAACGCCGCAATCGCATCCACGTCCTCTTGAGGAATCTGAGCCGTGGGCTTCATGCCCTCCACGACCACAACACCGACCGCTGCCTGCGGAAACAGCTCCCAGAATGAATCCTCGGCAATAAAGCTCTTCATACGCTCTCCCTTCATTGTGCGCGCCCGAGTGAGGGCGCCTAAACAAAAAGCGCCCTTACAACGGCCACCTTCAAAGTCCTACGGTGCCGTCACAAGAACGCTTGCGCTGTCCCCATCCGGAGAAGGGGACGATATGTCAGGCGTATTGTAACCCGAGTCATCCACACGAGCAAAACCACCACAAAGGTGCCTGTCCCCTTTGTGGTGGATATGGACTCACGGCGAAGCTAGTGGCGGAGTCCCAGCAGGCCGCGGCCGTGATGACGGGCCTCGGCGGACACCTGGGCGTGCGGGCCGGCGGCTTTGACGGACTCGGGCAGGTGCGAGTACTTCTTCTCGAAGTTCTCCTCGAACATCACGGCCAAGTTGTGCGCGGCCTCGTCGTAGCGAGCGGTGCTCTGCCAATACTGGCGCGGCACCAGGATGCCGTCGGGTATGCCGTGGCACGTGGTGGGAATGTCGACGTTAAAGATGTCGTCGTGCACGAACTCGCTGTCCTCGATGGTACCGTCGAGGGCGCGGGCCACCAGGGCGCGCGTGTAGGCAAGCTCGATGCGATGACCCACGCCGTAGCCGCCGCCAATCCAGCCGGTGTTGACCAGGTACACGCGCGTGCGGCCGTCGGCAATGCGCTCGCCAAGCATCTTGGCGTAAACCATGGGGTCGAGCGGCATAAACGGCTCGCCGAACAGCGAAGAGAACGTGGGCGTGGGCTCGGTGACGCCGACCTCGGTGCCGGGAATCTTAGCCGTAAAGCCCGTCACAAAGTGGTACATGGCGGCATCGGCCGTCAGGCGCGAGATGGGCGGCAGCACGCCAAAAGCGTCGCAAGTCAGGAACAGCACGACACTCGGAGTGGTGCCCATGCCCTTGGTCCACGCGTTAGGAATGTGCTCCACGGGATAGGCCACGCGCGTGTTGTGCGTGATCGAGATGTCGTCATAGTTGGGCTTGCGGTTCTCGTCGAGCACCACGTTTTCGCAAATGGCGCCAAAACGGACGGCGTTGAAGATCTCGGGCTCGTGGAAGGCGTCCAGGCCCTCGCATTTTGCGTAGCAGCCACCCTCAATGTTGAAGATACCCATGTCGGACCAACCGTGCTCGTCGTCGCCGATCAGCAGGCGCGTGGGATTGGCCGAAAGCGTGGTCTTGCCGGTGCCGGACAGGCCAAAGAACACGGCGGTCTCGTGCGTGACGGGATCCATGCTGGCCGAGCAGTGCATGGGCAGCACGTCGTCCTCGACGGGCAGCAGGTAATTCATAACGCTGAAGATGGACTTTTTGATCTCGCCGGAGTAGCCGGTACCCGCGACCAAAATCACGCGCTCCTGGAAGTTGATGACCACGGCGGCGCTGGAGTTGAGGCCCTTGATGGCAGGGTCGCATTGGTAGCCCGGCGCGGCGAACACGCAGAAGTCGGGCTCGCCGGTGCGCGCGATTTCGCGGGCAAGCGGTCGGGCGAGCATCTGCTTAATAAAGAGCGCCTGGCTGGCACGCTCGCAGGCAACGAGCAGTCGACGCGTGTGGTTGCGGTCGGCGCCTGCCATGCCGCGGGTGACGAACACATCGCGCTCGTTGAGATAGTCGACGATGCCGGCCTTGATGGCCTCATAGCTCTCGACGGACAGCGGGCGGTTGACCGCGCCCCAGGCAATCTTGTCGTGAACATCGGGGGTGTCAACGATAAAGCGATCGTTAGGTGAACGGCCGGTGCGCTCCCCCGTCTCAATCACCAGCGCGCCGTTGGATGCCATGCGGCCTTCTTCGCGGCGGATAGCGTGCTCGACGAGCTCCGCGGCGGGTAGATCGACCAGCAGGCGGGGCTGATTCTCGGCGGGATCTTCGACCAGCGTAATACCAAAGTTGGACAAAACTTCTGCAGGGGTAACACCAGGCATGGGGCCTCCTTTAAAAACGCGACACGTAGACGCGGCGCGCACTTTACTCACGTAAAGCCCGTTGTACCCGATATGCAAAAACGTTTTTGCGGCAAGGGCGGCAAGCCCGCCCAACGGTCAAAAATCGCAGGCAAGCGGCCCAGTCATTGTGGACGTTCTTAAACGACTAGTCATTGGGGACACTCTTGAACAGGCAACATTCAAGGAGTGTCCTCGGATGCCGGCACTTAGGGACGTTCCCAAAGTGCCGGCACATAAGGAACGTCCCCAAGTGCCGACTACAGCGGCAGGCCTTGGCCGAGCATGGCTATGGCGCTCATCAGGACCAGCATGCCGGCAGCGTAGGGCAGCACCGCGCCCAGGAGTTCGGCATCCTTACCGCGCACGTGCACGGCGGCAAGACCAATGGCGAGGGTCTGCGGCGAGATCATCTTACCAGCGGCGACGCCCAGGGCGTTCAATGCGACCATCCAGTAGTCGCTCACACCCAGCGCAGTGGCGGCCTGGCTCTGAATGGGACCAAACAGCATGCCCGAGGACGTGCCCGAGCCGGTCACGAACGCACCGACTGCGCCGATCCACGGAGCCAGAATCGGGTAGAGACCGCCGGCGACCGCAATGCAAAACGCACTGATCGACGAAATCATGCCGGCATAGCCCATCACCTTGGCGCAGCCCAGTACCGAAAGCATCGTGATCACCGTCGGCGTCATCTGCTTCACAGTCGCGGCCAGCACCTCGCCCATCATGCGCGGCGAAGCGCCCTGAATGGCACCGCCGACAAACGCCGCCAGGAAAATCCAGACGCCTGGCGTGTTGATCCACGAAAACGTAAGCATACCGGGATTCTCACCGCAATACACCTGCACATGGCTCGCAAACGGCGCGAGCGCAGCATGTACAGCGGGCACCAGATTAGACGTGCCCAGCAGCAACACAAAGATCAGGATGAAGCACGACCAGGCCGAAAGCGCCGACTTAACGGTGAGCTTCTCCCCCGCCTCGATATTCATGTGAAAGCGTGCGTCCAGATGCCCCGACTTCTCGGCACGCATGGCAAGTGCAGCTGTCAGCGCGAGCGAAACGATGGATCCTACGACCACGGCCAGCTCGGGGCCCACAAACATGGCAACGACCAGAGCCGCGCCGAC
Organism: uncultured Collinsella sp.; assembly: GCA_902496275.1. Taxonomy (GTDB): domain Bacteria; phylum Actinomycetota; class Coriobacteriia; order Coriobacteriales; family Coriobacteriaceae; genus Collinsella. The sequence goes on from CABVAC010000037.1 coordinate 17,292, forward strand.
AAACGACACGCCGGAGAGCAACGCCACGCCGGCAACACCGTGCAGACGCTCGCCCACATTCGCGGCATTGCCCTGGTCATCGGCAACACGGCCCGCAACCAGCACAATAAATAGCGGCATCACCACAAAGAACGGTGCGAGCTGCACCAGCTGAACGGTCGCTAGGTGAAGGGAATCCAAACCCACCAGGTCGGCAACGGACACCGTGGGGATGCCGATGGAGCCGTAGGGCGTGGGCACGCCGTTGGCCAGCAGGCAGATGAGCACGGCAGGCACGGCCTCAAAGCCCAGGCCCGCGAGCATGCCGGCGGGAATGGCGACAGCGGTACCGAAGCCGGCCATGCCCTCCATAAAGCCACCGAAGCACCAAGCCACGAGCAGCGCCAGCAGACGGCGGTCGCTGCTGATGGAGGTGATCATGCTGCCGATCACGTCCATGGCGCCCGTACGAACGCACAGGTTATACGTGAACACCGCGGCGATGATCACCAGGACGATGGGCCACAGAGCCATCAAAAAACCTTCGAGCGAGGCGGTCGCGATCTGCGCTGCCGGCAGGTGCCACCATGCGAAGGCAAGCAAGCACGAAAGGACAAACGATCCGATAGCGGCCTTCCAAGCTGGCCATTTAAAGCACAGCAGCATCACGACCAGCCAAATAATCGGCACAAGAGCCAGTAAGAATGCGGCGACGTCCATAGGTAGAAGCTCCTTGGTACCGCGTGGGCGGCATCGGGGGTGTCACAAAACTTCAACAGGATACCGCACGTTTACCGACAAATTACAGCCGCCCGCCGAAATTATTGAACAATCCGTTCAAAAACACGAACGAACACCGTCGCGTCTATACTAAAGCGCAGCAATAGAAAGGACTCCGCTTTGAGCATCACGCCCCTCGATAGCATTCGCCGCGCCATCGCTCGCCGCAACGGCGTCTCCAACCCCGCTGCATCGAGAGACGGCGCCGCGAAGGCCCAGGGCGGCCGCATCGAGAACGGCCTCTTCCCTGCCTCGCACACTGCCGAGGAACTCGCACGCATCAAAGAGCTGAGTCAGCGCAACGCCGGCGGGCCCGATAGCAGCCAAGCCACACGTCGCCGGCGCGAACGCGATCGGGAGCCCGGCCCCGTCCGCCGCATGGTCAACGCTTGGTGGAACCGTCTGCTCGGCGCCGTCTACGGCGGCGGCCTCTCCATGCAGGAGGCGGAATACGAGGAGCACGCCACCAGTCGCGACTATCTTTGGAACACCCTCGGCACCGCCGTGTGGGGTTTGGCGTTTCCGCTGCTCACCATCGTGTCTACGCAACTCGTGGGCGCCGAAGAAGCAGGCAAATTCTCCATCGCCTTTGTCACCGGCACGCTCATCATGATCGCGTGCAACTACGGCGTGCGCAATTTCCAGGTCTCAGACATCGACGAAAAGACGTCCTTTGCCTCCTACCAGCTCAACCGCTGGCTTTGTGGAGCGCTCGCCCTAGGCTGCGGCCTCATGTACAGCAGCGCCCGCGGCTATGATGCGCAGATGGCGACGATCGGCCTGGGCGTCTACCTCTACAAGGTGATCGACGGCGTCGCCGACGTGTACGAAGGCCGCCTGCAGCAGGCCGACAAGCTCTACCTGGCCGGCATGAGCCAAACGCTACGCTCCGTCGGCGTCATCGCGGTCTTTAGCGTCGCGCTGTTCCTCACGCGCAGCATGCCCATCGCGGCCATGGTCATGGGTGTCACCGCCATCGCCTCGCTCGTGCTGGTCACCGCGCCGCTTGCCCTGCTCGAGACCGAAAAATCGCGCCGCGTGAGCCTGCGCGAGGTCGGCCACCTATTTGTCCAGTGCGCCCCGCTCTTTGGTGCACTGTTCCTGTTCAACCTAATTGAGAGCATGCCCAAGTTTGTGATGGAAGGCACGCTGGCATACAAATATCAGCTGTACTTTAATGCCCTGTTCTTTCCGGCGCAAGCTATTTTGCTGAGCATTGGATTTATCTATAAACCGCAGCTCCTGCGCTTGTCGAGCATTTGGGCTAATCCTCGCAAGCGTCGTCGCTTTGACCTGATTATTGTTGCCGTTATGGCGCTGATCGTAGTCATCACCGGCGTGTGCGCCGCATTTATGGCAGGTCCCGGTATTCCCCTCATGAGCTTTATGTACGGCCTCAGCTTTGAACGCTACCGTACGCTGGCGCTGCTGATGGTCGTCGCCGGCGGCGTCACCGCGGCCATCGACTTTATCTACGCCATCATCACGGTGCTGCGCCACGCTAGAGACGTCACCAAGATCTACCTGATCTGCTTCGCCGTAAGCGTGGTGCTGCCGGTGATCCTGATTAAGCTGCTGGGTCTGATGGGCGCTGTGGTGAGCTACCTAGCCATCATGGCCCTACTCCTGGTGCTGCTGATAATCGAGTACGCCAACATCCGCCAACGCATTGAGCGCGACCGCAACCCCTACGGCGCCTAATTAGCTGCCCACGGTCACCGGAATTTGCGATGGAATCACCCCGGCTGGGGTCACATTGCGAACAATATGCATCACGCAAAACTAAGTGAGTAGACTTTTACCGAATCCCCGACCACACCGACAGAGCACAAGTCTTTGACCTGCGGTTTTATTGAGGCAAATATGTTGGGTGCTCGGCATTTCCAAAAAAGTCTACTCACTTAGCCAGAGGGCAGCCAAAAAAGAACCGCCGCGACGTCGTTTGACTCCGTTGCGACGGTTTTTCGAGCATTTTCGCGCTGTCGAGGACGCAGACGCTCCTCATTTCTAGCGCTTACCGAGCAAGAAGGCGCTACTCTCCGAAAGTAGTCAAAAAAGCCCCATTACAGTTTGAGTCGTCCGAAAGGGCGGCTCTTTTCCGTTGCACGGTTATA
>CABVAC010000038.1 GCA_902496275.1 uncultured Collinsella sp.
ATAACCCTTGTATGCCAAAACGTTACTCATGACTACCTCCGACATCTTGCAGAAAGCGAACGATGTTTCGAATGGTCCCCGCTGTCAATTCGTCAGATGGATGAGGCGCGTGCATTACGAACATCCTGCCATCTGATGGCCTGTAGAAGCGAACGCGCGATCCGGACGTCTTGCCTTTGCTGTCCATTTCAAAGCCATATGAAGCCATAACTTTAAGAAAGTCAGCAAATCTATACGTTGAAGGACAGCTAAGCAGCTGGGCGATGAGTTTATCGGATCGAGTCATCCCGCCTCACATTCTGCAACTATATTCTAGTTGCAATTTCAGTTCGATGCAAGCACCTCTACTATAGAACATGTGTGCGTATAGAACAAATGTTCGAACTACCACGAAGGGCGCCTGTGAACTGCGCCCTTCGTGGTAGTTTTGCTTGCCGTGCCTTAGCCCAGCAGGTCGATGACGTTGAAGCCGGCGTTGCTCTTGGCGATGACGTCGCGGCCGCCAAAGACGCAGGTGGGTGCGACGGCCGCAATACGCGTCACATCGGCGCCGAGCGAGCGAAGCTCAGCGGGCGTGGCCGCGAGCATCTGGGCGCGGCGCTCCTCGCGCGCGTGCGGATCGAGCCCAGCCAGGTAGGTCGTATTGCGGCGCTTGGTGAGCGCGTACGGCTTCACGGGCGCGTCCATGCCGCTCACGCAGCTCACGATAAAGCCCTCGAAGGCTGCCTCGTCGGGCTCAAAGCTGCCGAGCCATGCGCCCGCGCGTTCCATGCGCTCAATCGAAGGATCGACCGCCGGGTCGCGGTAGGTGTAGAACGCCGTCTGGCGCTCGCCGGCCGCGCGGAATCCGCATCCGTACGCACCGCCCTTCACGCGGATCTCGTTCCACAGGTAGTCGTAGGAGAGCGCGTTGGCGGCAACCGCCCAGGCGCCCGTCACGTCAATGCCCAGACGGCGCGGGTCGCACGCGCGCGCAGCAAAGCAGATGTCGCTGGGGATGACGAAAGCCTCGTGACGGTCGCGCGGCTCCGGCACCACGAGCGCGTTGCGGCCGGCATCGGCGCCGTCACCCGCGTCAAGCCCCAGGTCGCCCGCGGCATCCCAGTACGCGTCAAAGTCCTCGTCGCTGCCGGTAAAGCTCGCCATGCAGCCATCGGCCACAAAGATGTGGTCTGCCAGCTCGGCAAGCTTGGCGCGCAGGCCGTCCAGTCGCTCGTCAAAGTGCTCGAGCAGATCGCGCAGGAACAGGTAGAAGTCCACGCCCGAAAGCTGCTCGCGCACCACGGCCGAAGGCGAGCTGTAGCTCATCGCGCGACCCAGCGCCGCCGAGTGGCCGTTGTTGATAAAGCCCTGCTCAAGCCCAATGCGAATCTGCGTGAGCACGTCGCGCACGCGGTCGGCGTCAGCATCGAGCAACAGCGTGCTCGACCACACCTCGCGCGGCAGGCTCGCCAGCGCGTCGATCTTTTCGGACAGGGCGCCGGCGCTCACCAGCAGGTAGGGGCGCACGCCGTCCACGTCGGGCTGCGTCATGACCTCGGTCGTAAAGCTCAAGAAGCCCAGCTTGCCGGCGAGCAGGTTGTCGAGTTCCTCGGCCGAATGCTCGCGCGTAGGCAGCTGCTTGAGTAGGCGGCAGAGCAGCGTTACGTAGGGCAGGTCCTCAAATGCGGCGCAGCTCAGGTCGAAATACTGCATGGCGTAGGCCAGGCGGTTGGTGGGGATGCCGTGGCGCAGGCAGGGGATAGGCGCGGTCGTGTCCACGACCAGCGGCGGCTCGGGGCGCGCCTCGCCAATGTCGGAAACGCGCAGGCGCGGCAGCGTGGCCTTGGCCTCGGGTGTGTCCTCGGCCTCCTGCGCGGCACGCAGCGCGGCCGTGCGCTCGACCACGTCGGCCAGCTCGGCATCGGTCATGGCATCGCGCTTGGCTGCCAGCTCGGCGGCCTCGGCACCCTCCGAACCCTCGGCGGCGTCCACCGGCACCAGCTCGACCAGTGCCATGTGATCGTTCTGCAGCACCAGCTCGCGCAGCAGGTCCTCAAAATAGCTGCCGTCCAGCTCGCTGCGCAGCTCCTCGTACACCGGGCCGTACTTGAGCGCCAGCGTCGCGGCGTCGTCATCGTAGAGCCACGTGCTCAGCGCGTCGCACGCAATGGCCACGCCGTCGGCGATACCGTAGTCGCGCTGGCGCAGGTCGTATTCGTTGCTGCTGATGATGGCTTCCAGGCGCTCGCGCGGAACGCCATGCTCGCATAGGTCGCGGCAGGCGTCCTGGAACACGCGGCGCAGCTCGCGCGCCACGCCGGGCTGCGCGTTTTGCAGCATGATGAGCTCGTAGGGCTGCAGGCTCTCGGCCGCGGTGTAGCTCACCACGTTGCCGCCCAGGCCGGCGGACAGAATGGCCTTCTTAACCGGCGCTTCGTTGGAGCCCAGCAGCGCCTCGAACAGGATATCCGCCGCGATCGTGCGTTTGCGGTCGAGCGCACTGCCCAGCACCAGGCCCAGGCCCACCAGGGCGTTCTCGGGCGTGGTGGCCATCTCGACGCGCTTGTACTCGCAGGTCACGGGTGCCTGCACGCCCAGCGGATTGGGCGCCAGCGTGGACGGGTCCTCGCCGGCGGCGACGGCAGCGTCCATGCGGCGGCTCGCGGCACTCGGCTGCGACAGATAACGCTCGTCCAAAAAGGCCAGTGCGCGGTCCACATCTAGGTCGCCGTAGAGCGTTATATAAGAGTTAGAAGGATTGTAGTGGCGCGCGTGCGTGTCCAGGAACTGCTCGTAGGTGAGCGCGGGAATCGCGCGCGGGTCGCCACCGCTCTCGTGTGCATAGGCAGTGTCGGGATAGAGCGCGGCGTTGACGGCGTCGTCCAGCACGCTCATGGGGTCGGACAGCGCGCCCTTCATTTCGTTGAACACCACGCCGTTATAGCGCAGCGTGCCCTCGCGCAGGCTGGCGGAGCTGCTGTCGCCCTCGCCCACGGCGCCCTCCGGCAGGTCCAGCTCGTAGTGCCAGCCCTCCTGCTCAAAAATGGTGGGCTTGGTATAGATGGCCGGGTTGAACACCGCGTCCAGGTACACGTCCATCAGGTTGTACAGGTCCTGCTCGTTGGTGGTGGCAACGGGGTAGATGGTCTTGTCGGGGTAGGTCATGGCGTTGAGGAACGTCTGCATGGAGCTCTTGATCAGGTCGACAAACGGCTCCTTGACGGGGAATTTGGCCGATCCGCACAGCACTGAGTGCTCAAGAATATGAAACACGCCGGTGGAATCGGCCGGCGGCGTCTTAAAGCCAATGGCAAAGGCCTTGTTCTCGTCGTCGCACGCCAGGTACAGCAGGCGAGCGCCCGAGGCAGTGTGGCGCAGCACGTAGGCGTCCGAGTCGAGCTCGGGCACGGTCTCGCAGCGCTCGACGGCAAAGCCGTGGCAGGTGGTGCCGGGCACCAGCAGCGCGGCGGCAGCGGCGCGCGGGTCGGTTGAGGTGATGGGCATATGCAGTCTCCTTTGACGCCCCAACGGGGGCGAATCGAGTCGAATCCTCGTGAGTATACCCATATGGGGCCGCGGCTCTGCGGCGAACTGAAGACGATGTGGGTGGACTAGCCTAGCTAGGTTGATAACGAATGCCGCTGGTAGCCGCTGCACCCCGCTAAAGTGAAATAACACCCCGTTTACCGAATCATTTAGGAAATATATGGACTCCTAAAAAGTTCTAATACAATATAAGTCATCTATCTATAAGCTGCTGATTCCTTGCAAAGGTATGGTTGATATGGTTGAAGCAAATAGCGTTATCCCCCTGTACAAACAGATTGTCCGTGCGCTCTCTGATTCGATCGCCAACGGCACGTACCGCCCGGGAGATAAGCTTCCGACCGAGGCGGAGCTCATCGAGCAATTTGGCGTGAGCCGAATAACGGTTCGCTCCGCAATTAAAGAAATGGAAGATGCTGGGCTTGTTGAGAGGGCCCGCGGCAAGGGCACGTTCGTTTCGTCGGACACACAGATGTATGCCGCGGACGACCGTGAGAGCTTTACCCATTCGTGCCAGCTTGCGGGAAAACAGGCGTCTACCAGGGTTCTCGCAATGGGCTGGGACTTCCCAAGCCTGCGAGACGCGAAGTTCCTGGGCGTAGACGATACCCAAAAGGTATTGCGTAGTCGTCGTCTACGCCTTGTGGATGACAAGCCCACGATGCTGGAAACCAATAGCTATTCCGCTGCGCTTTCTTTTTTGGAGCATGAATCCCTCGAGGATTCGCTGATGGCGGTACTCGATCGCCAGGGGATCAAGATGGGCCCCAATACGCGTACGCTCGAGGTCTGCTATGCGAGCGAGCTCGAGGCGGCATACCTTAACGTGGAGCTGGACTCTCCACTGCTTCTGTTTGTCGATAGACGTTATGCTCCAAGCGGCGAGCCGCTTTTCATCTCCCGTCAGGTGTACTGCACCGAGCGACTGAAGTTCTATTTGTAAATTAGAGATAGATTGGTCAATTTACCGACCAATTGCTACCGTTCGCGGATTTGGAAAATAGACACACCGCGTAGGGTAGATTGCTAATATACTTTGTTATGACAATATAGTACGTCTTATTGATATTGGAGAACTATGAATAAGATATTGCTAGCGAGTCATGGTTATCTCGCCCAAGGTATGAAGAGCTCTCTCGAGATCCTGATGGGCGCCAACGACCGAATCGAGTGTCTGTGCGCCTATGTCGATGACGACACGAGGGATGTCGCAGCGCTTATCGATGCTTGGATGGAGTCGAAGGACCCTGCCGACTCTTGGTTTGTCGTGACTGACATCTTTGGCGGCTCTGTAAACAACGAATTCATTCAGAGGCAGACCGCCGGATCGTTTACGTTGATCACCGGAATGAACTTGCCGCTGCTGGTGGAAATGGCTACACAGCTGGACTCCCTGGATGCGGACAAGGCCAAAGCTGCGGTCGAGGGATCACGTTCGTTTATCATGCTTTGTGAGGCGGCGGACATGCTTGCCGATGTCGAAGAAGAAGAGTTCTAGTTAGTTCTGGTTCGAGCCCTAGCTAAGGGCCACGCCTGTCATTACCTTTATTACGTGCGGAGATGATTACGATGATTAAGCTTACGAGAGTTGATTACCGATTGATTCACGGCCAGGTCGCCATGTCTTGGACACATGCGCTGGATGTCGATTGCATCCTGTGTGCCAGCGACGCCGTGGCAAAAGACGACATGAGAAAAGCCGCATTGAGGCTAGCTCGTCCCAACGGCGTGAAGCTCGTCATAAAAGACGTAAACGCTGCTATCGAGGCGCTCAACAGCGGCGTCACCGACAAGTATTCGCTGTTTATCATTGTCGAGACGATCGAGGATGCCTATCGCCTTGCTAAGGGTTGCAAAGACATCAAGGAGATCAATCTGGGCGGAACTCGAAAGTCTCCCGAGACCACGCTTCATCCGACCCCCGCGATCTTTGCGACCGAAACCGATGCCGAGCATATCCAAGAGCTTGTGAACGATGGCGTGGTTATCGAAATCCGTCAGGTTCCCAATGACTCAAAGGTACTTGCCAAGGACGTTTTCTAGCTGGAAACATGCCATTGTCTAGCATTTATTAACTAGGTCCTCCTTTCTTTAGCCCGTCGATTATTTGATCGGCGGGCTTTTTATTAAAGAAAAATCAAAAAAATCTGAAATAGTTCTTGCATAGTTAGTTATATAAAGTATTATAACGTCATGGGATGAATGAAGGGTTCATCCAAGTGAGTTAGGAGTAAGGGATGTTCAATTTCGATGAGCCTCGTTACGAGAAGGTTGTGAGCGATGCCCTCGCTCTCCGTCCTCAGATTGAGGCTGCCGTGGACAAGGTCTGCGAGCAGGGCTATTCCAACATCTTCTTCATCGGCTGCGGCGGCACCTGGGCCCACACGCTCCCGATGAAGTACTGGGTCGAGACCACCACGGCCGACGTCGACGTCCACTGCGAGATCGCCGCCGAGTTCCTCGCATGCCCGCCCAAGGCCTTCAACAAGGACTCGGTCTGCGTCTTCTCCACCCGCACCGGCACCACCCCCGAGATCATCGAGGCCGCCAAGTTCTGCCAGGAGCAGGGCGCCCGCACGCTGATGTACGTCTCCAACGACAACACCCCGGCCACCGAGTACGCCGATTACAAGTTCTTCAGCTTCGCCGAGGACGACGTCCTGTGCGAGGCCATCTACACCTACCAGATCACGCTGGTCGCCCGCTTCCTCAAGAACGCCGGCGCCTTCCCCAAGTACGACACCTTCATGGAGGAGTTCGGCAACATCGCTCCGTACCTCATCAAGGCCAAGGACGCTCAGGACGAGCGCTGCGCCGCCATGGCCGAGGACTTCAAGGACACCGACTACCACATGGTGATCGGCTCCGGCATGCTCTGGGGTGAGGCCTACGACTACGCCATGTGCATTCTCGAGGAGATGCAGTGGATCAAGACCAAGTCCATCCACGCCGCCGAGTTCTTCCACGGCACCATCGAGCTGTGCGAGGAGGGCACGAGCCTCATCATGCTCTACGGCGAGGACGACACCCGTAAGCTCATGGACCGCGTGGACAACTTCACTCACATGCTCGCCGACGAGAAGGGCGTCCATGTCCGCGTGAACAAGTTCGACACCGCCGAGGTCGAGCTGCCGTTCAGCGACCCCGAGTTCCGCAAGATCGTCTCCCCGATGGTCACCTACACCATCACCGAGCGTCTGAGCTGCCATCTCGAGCACGTCCGTAACCACCCGCTCACCACGCGTCGTTACTATCACCAGATGAACTACTAATCCTCTCAAATTGCTGCGGTTGTCTGCAGGCGAGCTGCGCAGAATGCCTCGCCTGCAGACCTGTTTCTGGGGTTGATCGAAATGGTTGTCCAGTATCTTCTAGTTGCACTGGTCGCATTTATTGCGTCCATGGACGAGCAATTATTTGGCATTACGATGCTTGGTCGTCCGCTGTTTACGAGCCTGTTTGTCGGCTTGATCCTTGGCGATGTCCAGCAGGGCGTTATCGTCGGCGCTGCTTTGGAGTCCATGTTCATGGGCGCCATCATGGTCGGCGCGGCGGTTCCTCCCGAGGTCTATGCCTCCGGCGTGCTTGGCTGCGCGTTTGCCGTCATTACGGGTACGGGCACGGCAACTGCCGTCGCACTCGCCCTTCCCGTCTCCGTCTTCCTTCAGGTGTGGCGCAACTTCTGCTACGCCGTTCCGGGTGCCTTTGCCTGCAAGAAGATTGAGACCGCTCTGGCAAATCGCGATCTTGCCAAGGCGAACCTGTACCATCTGACCATCGTGCCGCTGTCGATTGGCATTCCGTCTGCACTGCTGGTGTTTTGCTCGCTGTTCTTTGGTGCCGACCTCATCAACAATGCGCTCAACGCGATTCCGCAGTTTGTGATGGACGGCCTCAACGTTGCATCCGGCGTCATGGTCTGCATCGGCTTCGCGCTTCTTATTAGGACCATGGGCGATAACAAGCTGCTTCCTTGGCTGTTCCTGGGATTCATTATGGTCATTTACCTCAAGATGGACGTTATCGGCGTCGCCGCAGCTGCCATTTGCGTCGCGCTGCTCCTGGCCTTCCGTGAGGGCTCGTCCGGTCCGCAGACGGTTGCTGCAGATGAAGAGGAGGACTTCTAATGGCTACCCAGAACACCGATCTCAAAGAGGCCAAGAAGGACGCGATTATGACTCCCGATATGTATCGGAGCATGTTCCTTCGCCAGTTTACGAGCCAGTGCTCGCAGTCGTACGACAAGATGATGGCAATGGGCTTCATGTACACCATTCAGAAGCCCCTGCGAAAGATCTATCCCAACGACGACGATTACTATGCGGCGCTTGATCGCCATACCGAGTTCTTTAACATCACGCCTCATGTGCTTCCGTTTGTAGCCGGCCTAACGGTTTCGATGGAAGAGCAGGCGGCTGCCGATAAGAACTTCGACACGTCCTCGATTAACGCCATGAAGGTCGGCCTCATGGGACCGCTTTCCGGCATTGGCGATTCGTTCTACTGGGGTACGTTCCGCGTGGTCGCCGCCGGCATTGGTATTGGCATCGCGTCGACGGGCAACCCGCTCGGCCCCATCGTGTATGCGCTCATCTACTCCGTGATTAACTTTGCAACGCGTATCGTCGCTGCCCATCTGGGATACGACCTGGGAACCAAGTTCCTGCAGCAGTCCGAAGAGAACAACCTTATGTCTCGCATGACGCATGCTGCCGGTGTCCTCGGAATGACCGTTATCGGCGCCATGATTGCGGCACAGGTCTCACTGTCCACTGCTTTGACCTTTGATGTGGGTGGTTCGGAGATTGTCCTGCAGGATCTGTTCGATTCGATCTTCCCCGGCCTGCTGCCCTTGCTGGCAACGTTCGCTTGCGTTGCCCTGTACAAAAAGGGTGTCAAGACCATTTGGATTATTATTGGTATCTTCGCGATCTGCATCATCGGAACGGGCTTGGGAGTGTTCGCGGCGGCGTAATGTTGACTGCTATGCTCGCGCGTTGGATAACTAACTGACCGTTTGAAAACGGGGCTCGGCGTAAGGCCGGCCCCGTTTTTTTGTTTGACGGATTTTCCGACCGTCCAAAAATCCACGCTCGCCCATCACTCGCGTATCTCTCATCTCTCATACGCCACGAATACGAGAGATAACAGAAAGACGAGAGATAAATATGAGAGATAACTGAGCAGTAAAGAGACAAGCAATCATGGTATTATCTCAATATCGATTGTTCTACCAGCAAAAACATGTTTATATGAAACAGATGGCAGACATCTTATCTTTTATCTCTCACTCATCTCTAATATGAGAGATAACAGAAAGATGAGAGATAATTACGAGAGATAACTGAGAGACGAAGGAAATCCATTCGCGGCATTCTTCGCAGAACCGAGCGAAAGGACGTGCAGATGAACGAAAACGAACTGACCGGTCTGCTCGAGTCTTTAAGGCGCATGGGCTCGGACGATCTTAACGTCGAGGTCAAGGAGAGCGCCACGACGCTTTCCCGCGACGTATGGGAAACGGTCAGCGCTTTCGCAAACACCGCCGGCGGCATCATCGTACTCGGAGTGAGCGAGCGCGCGGGTTTTGTCCCAGTTGCAAACTTTGAGACCGAGAAAGTGCTCAACCAATTCGTGGCGGGCATGGGTGATGCCGGCGGTCGCGGAAAGCTGGCCAATCCGCCCAAATACACCATTGAGCGCGTGGAGCTCCAGGGCACCGTGGTTCTGGTCATCACGATTGAGGAGCTCGACCCGTCGAGCAAGCCTTGCTATGTCATAGAGCGGGGCGCTCAAGGTGGCAGCTACAAACGCATCGATGACAAAGATGTCCCGCTTTCGTCGACCGAGGTGCTCGCATTGGCGTCATACGGTCGAGCGACTCCGAGCGATCGCGACGCGGTGGCGGGCGCGGGCGCGGACGATCTCGACGAGATGCTGGTCGACCGTACGATAGATCGGGCTTTCTCGTTGACGCCCCGGGCAATGCGCGGCGCGCCGGACAAACAAACGAAGCTGGAGCGCCTAAATTTCCTTGATTCCCAGGGCAATGTCACCAAGGCTGGACTCCTAGTTGCGGGCACCTACCCTCAGCAGTTTTATCCCAAGCTCTTTATCGACATGGCTGTCTATGCGGGGACCCGGAAAGGCGCGGCGGGGTCGCTGAGGTTCATGGACCGCACAATCTGTGAGGGAACGTTGGGCGAGATGATCTCGGATGCTGTCGCGGCCGTCGCCAAGAATTTGCGGCGAACCTCGACCGTCCAAGGCGTCTCGCGTGTCGACTCGCTGGAGATTCCCGAGGAGGTTCTGCGCGAGGCAATCGCCAACGCCGTAATCCATCGAGAATACGGGGATCGGTTCTGTGGACAATCGATTGCCGTCGACGTCTTTGACGATCGTGTCGAGGTGACGAATCCTGGCGGCCTTTACGGGGGAAAGACTCGCGAGAACTTGTTTGACGGCAGCTCCCGATGCCGTAACGCGACGCTCGTGAAACTCATGTCGATTGTCCCGCTGCCGGATGGCGCAGGTTCGCCGGCTGAGGGCAATGGCTCGGGCATCCCGATGATGATCGATGCCATGCGCGCGCATGGTCTAGCCGAGCCCCTGTTCTGCCCGGGGTTCGATCGGTTCAAGGTCGTACTTTACCGTTCAAAGATCGAGCCGGTCGATCATGGCGGGGGCTTAATTGTGACGGCACTCAAACACTACGGCGAGCTGGGGACGCGTGAGCTGGCAGAACGTACGGGGCTTACGATTTCCCAGGTTAGGTCGCGCGTCAACGCGCTCATTGCTCAAGGCGAGCTTGAGCCCACGGCGCCGGCGACGAGCCGCAACCGCAAGTATCGACTGTCAGAGCGCGTGGAATAAATGCGTTAGCGGACGAGGCGACCCAATAATCGACCCTCGATTGGCGCCCACTAAGGTTAAGCGGTTGTTGCCCAGTTGACGGTGATGCTAAAGACTCGGCTTACGCCGGCATGGCCCCAAACCCGTCCATCAAGAACAGCCTAAGAACCAGCTTGATGACATATCCCGGTTTGACTTCAGCCGCGTCAAAGACGTGGCGCTCGGCGAGTTCGCTGCAGTATGCATAGATGTCGCGGATAAGGTCCGCGCCCGAAAGCGTAAACATGTAGCCTGCGTCCGAAAGCGCATTGGGTGCGGCGGGCAACTTGGCCATGTGGCAGAACGTTTGCAGGTCGGGCGCCATAACATTCTGGTAGTCGAGGTGGCCGCTGGCATCCTGTGCGGCAAGCTCCAATTGGCGCACAAAATCCAGCGCCGCCGCTAACACAAAGCTCGGCGTAGGCGCATTGACGTCCTGGGTGGTCGCCACAAGCCTGCCCGCCGCCTGCGTGACAAGCCAAGCGACCTCGCGCTGGCAACGCACAGCCTTGCGCGTAACCGGCGTGATGGACGAAGAAGAAACGCTCCCCTTAGGCGGATTCGAAGCAGCCATAAGACCCTCCCATGAACAATCCGGCCCAACAAGCCCGGATGAAACACGTGCTACATCAGTATACAGGGGAGTGGGGTAGCGGGGTACGAGCGCGCCAGCGGCAAACCGAGAGCATCAACGATGTGCCGATCGCGGAATGAGATCTCGTAATAATTGACTCTCGGTCATATTATTGAGGGGCATGACTCGCGTTCGTATGGTTGTAGGTGCTGGCGATGAACGACATCGACCTTGCTGTTCCGTTGATGGATGGACCAAGCTATGACCGTGCCTGCAGTCTCGTGCCTTCTGAATACGTTGAGGCATGGGAGTGGTTTCTGGGTGAGGAGCAGCGCGGCGGCGTTTGGACCAGCCTTCCGCACCACACCAAGGAAGATAGCCCTCAGTATCAGTATCGTTTGAGAATTGGCTCGGACTTCTTTCCCGTAACGCGGGATTCAGGGATCTTCTGGCCGGGCCAGGATCGGGTGAAGCAAGATCCCAATAAGATCTTTGCGCTTTCGGTCCATAACTCTAAAAAGAGCTTCTACACCGATGTGCCTCCGCTCTATTTGGACGATGGTACGTGGGTCATTAAGTACTCGGTTCAAGCGCCGGGTACCGTTGGTTTTCGAGACCAGAATTACAACCGTAAAATGCTCAACTGCATGGAATGCGGCGTTCCAGTCGGAGTCATATTTGCAACCGAGGTGGGCTATAAGGTGCTCGGCCTTGCGTTTGTTGAGCGGTTCGAGCCCGAAAACGGATGGTTTGTTCTGCACGGTCCTGTTCATAAAGGCGGGCCGGACCCTCGTTTTGCGCCCGACATGAGTTATCTGAAGCGCATGCCCGTCGATATTGAGTTTGCCGGACAGGGTGCGACCGACGACGAAAAGGTCCGCTATGCGTTAAGGCGCGAGCGATTGGGGCAACAATGGTTCCGCAAACAGCTCGTTGCCGCCTATGACGGCCGTTGCGCGGTGTCGGACTGCGGCGTCAGCGAAGCTCTGGAGGCTGCGCATATCGAGAATTACTCGGGACCCAAATCGCAGGTTGCCAGCAACGGCATTCTGCTTCGGCGCGACCTTCATTCCCTATTTGATGCTCACCTGATTTCGTTTGAGCCTGTTTGCGGCGAATATCGGCTGTGCGGATCGTACCTGCTGGATAAGACTGACTACGCTTCCTTTGCGGGTGCGACGCTAAGGCAGCCGAATGAGCGTCAGTGGCGACCCAATACGGTGTTTCTTGAGGCCCATCGCATTGAGTTCGATCGCTCGGAAAAGAAGCGTGAAAAGGCGGGGCTTCTGCCGTATTAGCGTATTTGGCTTTGGCATTCTTTGACGATCGTGTTGTTTGATCGGATCGCGTGGCGATGCAATCTCGCGCACGCCCGCCGGTGCATGCTCTTCCTGATTTGTATAGCGAGAGGGGAGCGTGTATGAGCTGGCGAGGCGATATTGCGATGGGGAAGTATGGAAAACTGCCGTGTGCCCTTATCGACAACAATATGTTTCCGAGCGTAGAGGTTGATCGCGGGTCGTTTGTCGTTGCCTGTCCTTGCTGCGACTCGCAAATACCGTGTCTCGACATTCGGTTCATCGATGCACGTGACAGACTCAGCGACGAAGTGAGGAAACGTACGGGCGTTCATATGCCGGTGTATCCGGAGAAATGCCCTGTTTGTGGCCTCGATATCGTGTACGACGCCGGCGACGAGGGATAGGTGATGCGGAGGAGTTGGCTGTGAGTGTCTTTTGCCTCTACAAATAAATCCCCTCACCGAGTTGCTTGTGGAACTCGGCGTGATGATCGCGTGCCCAGGTAAAGAGCGCCTGGTCAAAGTCGGTGCGCGTGGTCGGGACGCCAAAGACGCCGGCAACTTCGACGCGCACAAACTCCAGTGCCGGCAGCTTGTTGATGGCAGTGAGGGCAAACGGGGACGAGGGCTCCTCGAACAGATAGCAGCTGCCTTGCAGCGCGTCGCAACTGGTGCACGTGTTGCCGAGCGACGGGGCTTTGGAGGCTCGCGCGCCTACGGGCTTGTAGCCGCAGCGCTTATGAAGGTAGTCGCGGATCTCGCCCGGCACGCAGCCAAGAGCGGGCACGATGGCGAGTGCGTTGGCGTTGGCCGTGTCGATGGCAATGTGCCCGGCTTCGTTGGGCGCGTGCGCGATGGTGATGCTCTCGTCGTTATCGGTTCGATAGGGAATGCCGAAGGCCGCGACCGAGGTCTCTTTGTGACACTTCCAGCACTCGCGCTTGCCCAGTACTAGATATATATACGGCGCTGAGGGGTCGGATCGGTCAACACCGGGCAGCCACTCGGCAAAGGGTTCGGGGTTAACGCCGCTGGGTACATACCAGATTTTCTTGATCCGGTCCCATTTGGCGCCCAGCGCCTTGGCTTCTTCTTTGTGCGAAAAGGGGACATCGAGCTCGGTGCGCATGGCGGCTCCTTGGTGCTGCAGGTGCAAGTGGCTCAAGGATACCGCAGGGCGCAGACATCGCGGCGTTTTGCTGAGAAGTTGCGGTGCGGACTGATTGGCTATGCCGATGGATAGATCGGCAAGTAGATGGTCGGCTTTTGGCCAGTTGGGCGGTTGGAGCAGCTTGCGGCGCAGTTTTGTGCCTGGCTATTGTTGATGTTGGGGCATTGAATTTGTTTGGCGGCTATTTGTCAGGTGAATTGATGCTACGCTGCGATGACGGTTGGAGCTGCCAGTGGATTTGGCGACATAAAACAAAACAGCTCAGAGGCGAAGCCTCTGAGCTGCGAACATTTGGTGGGCGTTAGAAGATTTGAACTTCTGACCTCTTCCGTGTCAGGGAAGCGCTCTCCCCCTGAGCTAAACGCCCGATCAAGGGTGCGCAAGTGCGCAAGGGATAATATAACGGAGCCTGAACTCGGTGGCAAGAACATTTTTAAAAATCGCTTACATTGTGGAATTCGGGGGCTTTGTCATATCCATTTCAAAAGAGCCTGCTGCCGCGATTTGGCTGTCGCATAATGCAAGGCCATTGCGGTATCGAGCTATGGAAAGACGCCTGCGGAATTGTCCTACCGATAAGCGGACAAGCCTCCAGCTGATGCCTTCGCCGTGGTAAGGTAAGCCGAATTGTTTCCAGGCCGTTTCGGGGGAGTGGAATGAGCAAAGAGTGTGCCGAGCAGGTCGAAGGCGCAGGGGCTTCGGTGCCGATGACCGATATATCGAACATTGATGTGCCCGAGGGCACCGACGAGCTCAGCCGCAGCACCCGCCGTGCATGGCGCAATCGCCTGAACAGCGCTTCGACACGCAAGTTGATCGCGGGCGTCTTGGCTACGCTGGTGGGCGGTTCGTTTTGGGGCTTCTCGGGTACCAGCGCGAGCTTCCTGTTCGATACCTACCATGTCGATACGCTGTGGCTCATGAGCGTGCGCCAGATTCTCGCCGGTCTGCTCTTTATGGCCGTGGTGGTCACGCGCGATCGCGAGCGTCTGGTTAAACTCTGGACCACGCCCGCCGACCGCAGACAACTGCTGCTTTTTACCGCTTTTGGCCTGCTGTTCAACCAGTTCTGCTATCTTTCGGCCGTGCGCCTGACCAATGCCGGAACCGCGACGGTGCTTCAGTGCCTGCAGCTGGTCATCATTATGGGATACACCTGCGTTATCGACCGCCGCAGGCCGCGCACGCGCGAGGTTATCGGCATTGGCTTGGCTCTGGGCGGTACGTTTTTGATCGCCACCGGCGGTGACCCCACCAGCCTGAGCATCTCGCCGCTCGGCCTGGTCGCGGGCCTTATGTGCGCGGTGAGCGCCGCCTGCATGGCGGTGATTCCCGCCAAGATTCTGCCCGAATACGGCAGCCCCATCGTTACGGGCTCGGCTATGCTTACGGCGGGTGTCGTCACCTGCACTATCGTGCAGCCTTGGGCTCATATGCCGGCGCTCGATGCCGCCGGCGTCGAAGCGCTCGCGGTGTTTGTAATCGTGGGCTCTTTCCTGGCGTATATGCTCTATATGCAGGGCGTCAAGGATATTGGCTCCGTACGTGCGAGTCTCATCGGAACCGTGGAGCCGGTCTCGGCGACCATCACGAGTGCCGTTATGCTGGGCACGGTGTTTTTGCCGACCGACCTTATCGGCTTTGTCATGATCATCGTGATGATGTTCCTCACGGTGTAGTTGACGCCGCCGCCAAGACAGAAAAGGTGTTGTGCCGCATTTTCGCCAATTGATGTCCGTGTCTGGAGTTTAGCTGTCGATGCTCAAAATGCCATAAACTAGTAACGTTATGGACTTTTTCATTGCGACTCAATTGCGAGGATTTCTTTATGGCTGGTAATCACTTTAAGGGCAGCGATAGCGGCCGTCCTGCAGTTCCGCCGCGTCCGAACGGGGCTGGTAAGGCCGGCACGCCGGGCGGCGCTGGACAGGGCGGTTCCGGTAAGCGCGTGTCCCCGGGCGAGACAGCGATGTTTACCGCTCTGTACGAGCAGTCTCAAAAGGCAAAAAAGACCGGCCGTGCAAGAGGGAATGTCTTTGCGGGCGGTGCAACCTCCACGTCGCAGCCGAGCGGGGCTCCTTCGGTACCCGCGAACAACGCAGGTGCTGCCAACGCCGCGAATGCCGCCGGCAACGTTAATGCCGACAAGGCCGCCAACAATACTCCCTCTGCCGGTGGCGCGGGGCTTACGGGTAACCTTGGCACGATTTACACCGGCGCCTCCGAGACTGGCACGTTCGCCCGCCTGGATGATAGCGGTGCCGAGTTTGCGGGCTCGGGTTCCAAGGAAGATTATTACGATTTTGGCTTGAACTACGGTGGCGACGCTTCGCCGAGTTCGACCTCTGACGGTCTGGTCCGTCATCGCCATCGCAAGGGCGAGCGCAAAAAGCGTCACACCGGCGCCATTATTGCCGTTGTAGTCGCGGTGCTTCTCGTTGCGCTTGGCGCAAGCGGCTTTATGCTGCTTAACTCGGCAAAGACCGTAAAGAGCGAAGCGAAGGAGGCTGTCGAGATCGTCGGTGGCCTTAAGGACAAGGTCACGTCGGGCGATTTTTCGACGCTGCCTGACGACGCGAAGAAGATCGATGAGCTCTGCGACAGCATGAAGGCGGAGACCTCGAGCCCGCTGTGGACGGCGGCATCGTTTATCCCGGTGTATGGCAGTGACATCAACGCAGCCCGCACCATGATCGACGCCCTGTCCGATGTCTCGAGCAACGCGCTGGTTCCCATGGCCGACAACCTTTCGCAGGCCACGCCCGGCAAGCTGTTCCAGGACGGCATGATTAACGTGTCCGCGCTGCAGGCGGTCGCCGATTCGCTTTCCAGCAGCTCGAAGGTGTTCAAGAGCGCCAACGAGAAGGTCCAGGGCATTGGCGATACTCATATTTCCCAGGTGACCGAGCTGGTCGATAAGGCCAAGGACGGCTTTGCCACCCTCAACGGTGCGGTTGACGCGGCGGAAAAGGTCGCCCCCGTCCTTCCCCAGATGCTCGGCGCCAACGGCCAGACGCGCAACTACCTTATGTACGCCATGAACAACGTCGAGATTCGTGCTTGCGGCGGCTTTGGCGGTTCGCAGGGCCTGATTTCGGTCACTGACGGCCAGATGTCGATTGGCGAGTTTGTTCCCCGCATTGGACTCAGCGAGGATGAGGCAGTCGAGAGCGTCGACGAAGAGGATGAGGCGCTGTTCGGCAACCACAGTAACCTGTACAACTCGGGCAATACCTATTCGCCTGATTGGCCCCGCAACTCGCAGCGTGTCGCCGCGCTGTGGAAGTCCCAGTATGGACAGGACGTTGATGGCGTCATCGGTATCGACCCGGTGTTCCTGCAGTATCTGCTGGGCCTGGTCGGTAACGTGTCACTGCCCGACGGAACGGTTGTCGACGGCACCAACGCCGCAAAGGTCCTCATGCACGATGTGTACTGGAACTATCCGGTCGAGGAGTCTGACGGCATCTTTGCATCCGTCGCCAGCGCTGCCTTCGACAAGATCCTTGGCGGTATCGGCGATGTCGATGTTACGAAGCTTGTCAGCGCCGTTGAGCGCGGTGCCGAAGAGGGCCGCCTGATCGCGTGGATGAGAAACGATGATGAGCAGAGTGCCATCAAAGAGACGGGCATTGACGCTTCGCTGCCCGATCCGGATGACCCGAGTGCCGATCCTGTTGCCGGCGTTTACTTTAACAACCTGAGCTTCTCCAAGCTCGACTGGTATCTGAACGCCGACACGCAGATCGGCCAGGGCATCAAGAACGGCGACGGCACGTGCTCGTATCGCATCACCGTTACTCTGACGAACATCATGACGCAGGAGGAGGCAGGCAAGCTGCCCGACTACGTTGCGGCGAGCGCACCCGATGCCGCGCGTGACGACGAACGCCTGAATGTCTCGTTGTTTGCCCCGACGGGCGGCAACATCAGTGACCTTACGGTTGAGGGCACACAGTTTGGTCTTGGCGCCGCTACGTGGCATGGAATCCCCTTCTATTCGGGCACCGTTGACCTGCATGCTGGCGAGACGACGACGATCACGTATACGCTGACCACGTCGGCCGAGGCGGGGGACAAGCCGCTTACGCTGCGTCAGACTCCTACATGCCAGGCGGCTCGCGACAGCGCGTCGGCGTAGGGTTTTTCTGGTAGCGCAGATAATCGAGTACCATTTTGGGGCGGACAGGCAATCTGTTCGCCCCTATTTTGTAAGGAGAGCGCATGAAGTACTTTGGCACCGACGGCTTTCGCGGCGAGGCCAACGTTGGGCTGACGGTAGAGCACGCTTATAAGATTGGCCGTTTTGTGGGCTGGTATTACGGCGCCAACCGCAGTGCTAAGGCGCGCGTGATCGTGGGCAAGGACACGCGTCGCTCGAGCTATATGTTCGAGGCGGCGCTGGTGAGCGGCCTGGTCGCGAGCGGCGCGGACGCCTACATGCTGCACGTGATCCCGACGCCGGGCGTGGCGCATCAGACCGTGGAGGGCTGCTTCGATTGCGGCATCATGATCAGCGCGAGCCACAACCCGTTTTGCGATAACGGCATTAAGCTCGTCAACAGCGACGGCTTTAAGATGGACGAGGACGTGCTGGAGCTCATCGAGGACTACATCGATGGCAAGAGCGAGGTACCGCTGGCAACGGGCAACCATATCGGCGCCACGGTCGATTACATGCAGGGCCGCAACCGCTATATTGCCTCGCTCATCGCCAGCGCGAACTTTTCGCTGCAGGGCGTCAAGATCGGTATCGACTGCGCCAACGGCTCGGCTTCCTCGGTGGCCAAGCCGGTGTTTGACGCGCTCGGTGCCGACGTGCGCGTGATCAATGCCGCGCCCGATGGCTTTAACATCAACGTCGACTGCGGCTCCACGCATATGGAGCGTCTGCAGCGCCATGTGGTGGAGCAGGGCCTGGACGTGGGCTTTGCCTACGACGGCGATGCCGACCGCTGCCTGGCCGTGGACGAGCGCGGGCGCGTGGTCGACGGCGACCAGATCCTGTACGTGTGCGGCGTGTATCTGAACAAGCACGGGCGCCTCTCGGGCGGTACCGTGGTGCCGACGATTGCCAGTAACTTTGGCCTTGTCAAGTCGCTGGAGCTTGCCGGCCTGAGCGCCGTGACCAGCGGCGTGGGCGACCGTCACGTGTATGCCAAGATGCGCGAGGGCGGCTACAGCCTGGGCGGCGAGCAGACGGGCCATACGATCTTTGGCGATATCGAGCGCACGGGCGACGGCATTATGACTTCGCTGCGCGTGATGGAAGTGATTCGTGCCGAGCGCGAGACGCTCTCGCAGCTCACGGCTCCGTGCAAGTTGCTGCCGCAGGCGCAGGTGGCCGTGCGCGTGGCGGACAAGGACGCCGCGCTCGAGAACATGGGCGTGCAGAACGCCATCGCCGAGGCCGAGGCTGCGCTGGCAGGCGAGGGCCGCGTGCTCGTGCGCAAGAGCGGAACCGAGTCGGTTATCCGCGTGCTGGCCGAGGCGCCCGACCAAGCATCCGCCGATGCCGCCATGAAGCGCATCGCCAACGCGCTCGAGGCTTTATAGCTACGCGGCCAATCTGGCACTTGGGGACGTTCCTTTTAATATGAGCAGGACATTGTCAAGAGGCAAAATCGGGCC
>CABVAC010000039.1 GCA_902496275.1 uncultured Collinsella sp.
TGGCAGAGAACCCACTTGTCGGCCTTCCAGTAGCAGTAGCTGTCACCGGCGGCAGGCATGTCGGCTGCAGCCTCGGGGCGCGGGCCGTTGGTGCCCGCCGGCAGCGCCACCATCACCTGAAAGCCGCCGTCGTCGACCATGCAGGGCGTGTAGTGAAGCGTGGTGGCGTAAACCTCGACGAGCGTGCCGGCGGGCGCGCGAAAGGCCTTGACCTGAGCGGTGTCGAGCTTGCCGTCGACAATTTGCTCGCGCTTGGCCAGCAGCAGAATAAAGTCGCGCGCACCCAAATTAAACTCACTGGCACGGTGATACTCCAGACAGTTGAGGCGCGTGTTGTGGCCGTTGCACCAGCCCGGCTGGAACGGACGGCCGCCGTACATGAGCAGGCCGAGCGTGTCGACACCCTCAACCTGCTCGAGCTCGGGTGCGGAGGCCACGTACTTGGTGCCCTCGGGAATGGGAGTAGCCGCAAGCGCCTCGACAAGCGGGGCGGTCAGGTTGGACGGCACGTCGTCCCACACGCGACCATAGGATTTGAACTCGGGATCTGATACAGAGTAGATATGCATGTTCGCTCCTGTTCGTTTATGTGACAGTATGAACATTCTAGAACATCATTCATCCACGACCACGATCAATACCGAAAACATTGCATGACGAAATCACCCGCTCAAAAAGCGACATGCAGCTTCCTAGTCGAGATAATCTTTAAGAAACTCAATAACGCTCATACACCAGTAGTCGGTCTCCGGCGCATGGGGCTTCATCAATGCGTGCCCCCCTTCTGAATACATGACTCCCTCATGGTGTACTCCAGCTGCATCCAGAGCATCGACCATCTTTTCATAATTGTCGGGCGATACAATATCATCGTCAGCGCATTGCCAAAGATATGTCGGAGGATACTGCTCCCACACATGCTGATTAATACAGAAATCATCGAGCGAGTCGCGACCAGCCCCGCCGCACACCGAATCAAGAAATCTATTGTCTGATGCGTTCTCAAAGCCACGAAGATCAATCGGTGCATAACACAGGACCAAGGCTTTGGGTGCCTCGCATCCGTAGGACGCAAATCCCTTGTTGTCCGTCCCCCACTCGGCAGTTAAATGCGCACCAGCAGAAAAGCCGATAACTGCATAACTTTTTGCGACATTAAATTTCGCTGAATTCTCGTAGACAAAACGGACAGCTCGATTTAAATCGTCGATTGGACGCGGCATCAAAGGCTCGACCCTCACCCTGTATGACAGCACGAACACGTTATAGCCCGCATCGTTGAGCTCGGGGGCAACGGGAAAGCCTTCCATTTGATGACAAACGCTCTGATAACCTCCGCCCGAAACCGCAATGATAAAGGGAGCCCCGGGTCTCCCGGGAAAGAAGAACAGTTTCGTGTTGCGTCGAGTCGGATCACGGATGCAGTCGGCTTCATCCCATATATCGTAGGCAACTTGCCTCCCGTCATCCACGAGCTCGACAATCCGATTCAATCCACGCAAAACGCGAGTAGTTTCATATGGATTAGCATCAGAATTCATATGAGACACGATGGGTTTATTCCACATGCGCTCCCAAGTTGAAGGCCGGCAAAGCATAAGGTGCTCGCCAAAGCCAGCGAACTCAGGAAGGAGCGCGATTTCGCCAAACGTCATATCGGCTGTAATTGTCATAGCTAGTCACTCCAAAAATGAGGGTGGGCTCGCGTGAATCAACGGCAAGCCCACCACATGCAATCTGCCGCGGGGTTTTCGGCAGCTTACATCCCAAATAATTGTCTACTCCACTACTGCCTCTTCATCAGGGCGATACAGGATGTAAACGAGAACGAAGTTAAGAATTAAACCGACGACATTGCAAAGAATTGCGCCGATGAGGCTGCTCATATCACCAGAAGGATCCATATAACCGGGGAAGCTAAAAATGCCGCTCGACGTCATAACGAACGTACAGGTGTTGAAAATCGCCGGGATAACAGCACTGATTGCTCCGGCGACCATGGAAGCGATAATGATCTTCTTGTGCTCCAAGATGATGCCGTACAGCGCCGGTTCCGTAATCCCGAAAAAGCCCGTAATGGCACAGCTGAACCCAAGACTCTTTTCACTCGGGTCCTTCGAGCGGAGGGCAAACGCCAAACAAGCGCCGACAACACCCATGCTGCAGCAGAGAAGTCCAAGGATAGGATCGGAGCCGACGGTCATAATATTGTTGATGGAAAGCACGATCAGGGCCCAATGGAGTCCAAGGGGGATCATAACGAGACCGAATATCGGCCCGAGAATAACGCCGCAAAGGACGGGGCTGAACTGATAGACCGCCAGCACTGCAGTCGCAAGCAAAGAGCTCGCCTGCTGAATAACGGGGCCGATCACAAGGAGCGAGACGGGGGCGGCAACAGCAACCGTCAGGAACGGGACGAGCGCAAATGCCACAACATCGGGAAGAACCGCCCGCAGCCACTTATTAAGAACGGATGCGAACCAAGCCGCCACGATAGCAGGAAACACCGTGGAGGAATAGCTCACCATTGTGAACTTCATGCCGAGCAAATCCAGCGCATCGCCCGCTCCGGCCGCAGCAACGAAAGTCGGATAAATCAGGATTGCACCGAGTACCGCACCGATATATCGATCGGTTCCAAAGAACTGAGCAGCAGATGATCCGACAAGAACGGGCAGAAAATACATGCAGGCATTTCCCATGCCGTACAGCAGAGTGTATATTCCGCTCTCGGCGGAAACAGCACCCGCCGTCGTCAGAATACTAAGGACGGCGTTTATCATTCCGCATGCGATCAAGGCAGGAAGAACGGGCATCATGATGCCGCTGATGAGCTTCATTAGCTTTCCCAGAAAGCCCTTAGTCTCTCCTTCGCTTGCCTCGGAATCTCCGGCATCAATCCCGGTTTCCTTGGCAACGACTTCATAGACCTTATCGACCTTAGGTCCCACAATCACCTGATATTGCCCCGCGGAATGGCGAATGTCGATCACGCCATCAATCGCCTTGACTTTTGCATCGTCTACGATGCTTTCGTCCTTAAGGTTGAACCTTAAACGAGTCATGCAGTGAGCTACAAATGTAACGTTGTCTGCGCCGCCCACCATCTCGAGAATCTCGGCAGCGAGCTTGGTTGTATCTGCCATAAATACCATTTCTCCCATGTTGAGTTTTATATGTAACCATCAGCAAAGCGCGCGCCTTTGCCAACTAATTACCTTGTTTTCGATGCAATTCGATTGATGTGCATCATGAGGTAGAGTCTTTCTTCGTCTATAAGTTCCCGCCCCGTCAGTCGGCTGAGAACAGAAGCAATATCATCGGCGCACATTGATGCCACCGGATATTCTTTTTTGAGCGAGAGGTACATCTTGCGGTTGTCGCTCACGATGCTTTCGCCAGAGTTCAACCTATTGAATAAGTACTGAAGATGGGTTGCGAACCTTGCGTAATCGAAACCTTCCCGATCAACTTGAATGCCAAGCCGATTTTCAACAGCAACGGTTGACTCCTCCAGAACACGATCGTAGATATCCGCGCTAAACTCTTTAACTACTTCGCATGAGTCCGAATCGGCCATGTTATTGATAAACGCCATGGCAATTCCAACTGCCTCATGAGCTGGAAGCCTAACGTTAAGACGTTTCCTGATTATCTTAAGTGCATACTCGCCGATTCTAAATTCGACGGGATATTGTTGGCGGACATCAAACGATAAAGGCATGCGGACAACGATATTTTGCTCTTTGCGCTTAACCGCATACGCGATATGGTCCGCAAGGATAAACGGCAAATTAGGGCTCACCTCATAAGACAGCAAACCTGTCGACATATCAATAACATCCGAGGTAAGCTCGAGAAGCTCGTCGGGGACCTCGTCAACGAGAGCGATGTAGCGAGAGCTAACGTTATAAAACGTTCGTTGAATCTCCGAAAGAGGGACCTCGTCTCCGACATTCTTAAACCCCAGACCACGGCCGAATGCAACCAACTGTCTGCCATTTCCATCGACGCAGAGGACAGCGCTGGTATTAATTCGTTTAACAATTTCCATGTGTCCCCCCCTAAACAGAACAAGGCTCCCGAAGCAGAATCCGACAATCAATGTCGACAGATGCTGCTTCAGGAGCCTTGCCTGAATATCACTCTGAGGACTAGTTTAAGCGAGCTAGTGCTAATGACCTCGAATAAACACTTCTAAACAGTTAAACGGTCGATATCTCCGTGTGAACGGTTTGGAGGCAGAGGGCGGCCCTATGCCTGCTGATAGTGCAGGTGCTTCTCGTCGATATCGGCCAGGTCGCGGTCGAGATAACGACGCGCAAGCCAGTTGGCCATGGGGAGGTTCTGGTCCAGGTAGTTACCGCACTCCTCGGGAGCGGCACCGGGAACATCGCCCTCAAAGCCCGCGACAAACTCGAACAGCTCGCGCACGAGCGGCAAGATTTCCTCGCTCGTCAGCTCACCAAAAACAACCAGGTAAAAGCCCGTGCGGCAGCCCATGGGACCAAAGTAGACAATGCGGCTCGACCACTCGGCATGATTGCGAAGGAACGTGGCACCCAGGTGCTCGATGGTGTGGCACTCGGCCGTGTTCATGACCGGCTCCTTATTGGGCGTGGTCAGGCGCAGGTCAAAGGTGGTGACGGCGGCGCCGGTCGCCGGATCGCGGTCGATGCGGCTCACATACACGCCGGGCTCGAGCAGCAGATGGTCAACGGAAAAACTCGCGATACGCTCCATGGCAGTTCCTCTCGGTAGTTAAATTGGGACGGGGCTCTTTTAGCTGGTTCGAATGGTCGCACCAATCATACCAGTCAAAAAAGCCCCGCCCCAAATGAGCTGCCTAGGACGGGGATCAATGAGTTTTTTATCCCCGTCCCAGAAAAATCCTTGGGCGCCGCGCAGCCGCCTAGGCAGTGTATGCAATTGTGGCGTCGACAGCATGGCGCCAGCCGGCGATCTTTTTGGCTCGCTCGTCGGCAGGCATGGCAGGCTCCACGATGCCGCGGGCGCCGTAGACGTCAACGACATCGCGCGTGTACATGCCCAGCGCAATGCCGCAGGCCCAAGCCGCACCCAGGCCGCTCATCTCGTCGTTGCTCGCAATGCGGATGGGCGAGCCGACCAGGTCGCTCTCAAACTGCATCAGGTACGCGTCGCGCGTGGGACCGCCGTCAACACGAAGCTCGGCCAGTGCCGCGCCCGAATCCTCGACCATCGCATCGATCACGTCGAAGATCTGATAGGCGATCGACTCGTCGGCGGCCTTTACGAACTCCGCACGGCCCGTGGTGCGCGTCATGCCAAAGACGCAGCCCTCGGCATCGCTCGCCCAGTGCGGCGCGCCCAGGCCAGTGAACGCCGGCACAAAGTAGACGCGGCTCGCCGGATTGGCGGCGTAGCACAGGTCGGTGACTTCCTCGGGATTGTTGATGAGCTCCAGGTCGTCGCGCAGCCACGTCTTGACGGCGCCGGCGTAGCTCACGTTGCCCTCGAGCACATACTCGGTCACACCGTCCATACGCCACGCAAGCGAGCTCGAAAGCCCGTGCGAGCTGGCGACGAACTCGTCGCCGACGTTCATCATGACCGAGCTGCCGGTGCCATAGGTCGCCTTTGCCATGCCGCGGCTATGGCAGCCCTGGGCAAACAAGGCGGCATGGCTGTCGCCGAGCACGCCGTGAATGGGCACGGGCGCCGGCAAAAAGCCGCCCAGGTTCGTCATGCCGAACAGGCCATCGGAATCGGTCACCTGCGGCAGGCAAGCCGAATCGACGCCAAAGGCCTCGCACACCGGCTCGCTCCAGCAGCCACGGCGCAGGTCAAAGAGCTGCGTGCGGCTGGCATTGGACCAGTCGCAGCGAAACTCCGCGCCGCCCGTGAGCGTCCAGACCACCCAGGCATCGATGGTGCCCAGGCACAGCTCGCCCGCCGCAGCGGCCTCGGCAGCCGCGGGAACGTTCGCGAGGATCCAGGCCATCTTGCCCGCCGGGTAGTAGGGCGAGAGCACCAGACCCGTCGTGTCGCGCACCAGCTCGGCCACGCCTTCGCGCGCAGCAAGCTCGTCGCACAGCTCGCGGGCGCGGGCGCACTGCCACACCACGGCGTCGCACAGCGGCTCGCCCGTCGTGCGCTTCCAGGCAACGGTAGTCTCGCGCTGGCTGGAGATGCCGATGCCGGCGACGTCGGCCGGATCGACCCCGGTCTCCTCCACCACGGCGCGCGCCACGGCCAGCACGTTAGCGGCGATCTCGGCTGGATCATGGCTCACCCAGCCGGCCTCGTTGACAATCTGGCGATGCGGGCGATCGGCACGATGAATCAAATGGCCGCCCTCGTCCACCAGCAGCGCCTTGGTGCCCTGCGTGGATTGATCGATTCCGATGATGTAGCGGCCCATGGCCACCCCTTTCAAAACGAATGTGACAAAGGGACTGTCCCTTTGTCACATTCCAGTTACTCTGCGGGCAGGAACTCGGCGACCGTCTTGGCGATTCCCTCGCCCGTCAGGCCGTAGTGCGCAAAGACCTCGGGGCTCGTGCCGGTGATGACCGGCGCATCGGGCAGGCTCAGGCACTTGACCGGACGCGGGCAATGCTCGCCCACGACCTGCGCGACCATGGAACCCAGGCCGCCGAAGGGGCTGTGCTCTTCGACCGTCACGACGGCGCGCGTGGCGTCGGCGGCCTCGATCACGGCCTCGGCGTCGAGCGGTTTGACGCAGTACATGTCGAGCACCGTTGCCGAGATACCCTGTTCGGCCAAAAGGTCGGCGGCGTCCACGGCGTGGCGGACCATCTCACCGGTGGCGACAATCGTCACATCGGTGCCGCGACGCACCCAGGTGGCGCGATCCATCTGGAACGGGCACTCGTCCTCGGTGTACACGTCCTCCACCGGGTTGCGGCCCACGCGGATGTAGGCCGGCTTGTTGTCGGCGACCAGGGCACGCACGAGCTCGGCGGTCTGGAATCGATCGCTCGGCAGATACACGCGCATGTTGGGAATCGCGCTCATGGCGGCGATATCCTGCGCGGAGTGATGGCTCATGCCTAAGGCGCCGTAGGACACGCCGCCCGAGATGCCGATGAGCTTGACGTTGGTGTTGGAGTACGAAACGTCAACCTTGCACTGCTCATACGAGCGCGTGGTCACAAAGGACGCCGGCGAGGCGGCCCAGGCCTTCTTGCCGCACGAGGCCATACCGGCGGCGATACTCACCAGGTCCTGCTCGGCGATGCCGACCTCAATGGACTGCTGGGGATACTGATCGAAGAACGGCGTGAGCGATGCGGAGCCGCGGGAGTCGGAGCACAGGACGACGATGTCTTTATCGGTTGCGGCGGCCTCGAGCAGCGTGTCGCAGATAGCCTTGCGGTTGGCGATCTTGTTAGCCATTGATAGCCTCCTTATGGGCAGCGAAATCGGCGATGATCTGGGCATATTCCTCATCGTTGGGCAGGTGATGATGCCAGGCGGCCTTGTCCTCCATAACCGGCGAGCCGTAGCCCTTCACCGTGTTGAGGATGATGACCGTGGGCTTACCCTTGGTCTCGGCGGCCAGCGTCAGCGCGGCGTCGATGGCCTGGACGTCGTTGCCCGGAATGGACAGCACGTTCCAACCGAAGGCGGCCCAGCGCTCCTCCTGCGAGTCCTGCTTCATGACGTCCTCGGTGCTGCCGCTGATCTGCAGGCGGTTGCGGTCCACGAGCGCGCACAGGTTATCGAGCTGGTAGTTGCCGCCGCTCATGGCGCCCTCCCAGACCGAGCCCTCGGCAAGCTCGCCGTCGCCCATGATGGTGTAGACGCGGTAGTCGCGGCCATCCATCTTGCCGGCAAGCGCCATCCCGACGGCCACGGGCAGGCCGTGACCCAGCGAGCCCGAGTTCATCTCGATGCCCTTGAGCTTGTTGTTGGGGTGGCCGATGTAGGGGCTGCCGAACTTAGAGAAGCGGGCCTTGACGTCGTCGAGGTCCAGATAGCCCTCGTGGCAGAGCACCGCGTAGTAGGCCTCCATGGCGTGGCCCTTGGAGAGCACGAAGCGATCGCGGTTGGGATCGTCGACGGTCTCGGGCGAAATGTTGAGGTGGTTGGCGTAGAGGGTCATGAGGGCGTCGATGACCGACATGTCGCCGCCGATGTGCCCGCCGGCGCCAGCCATGATGATATCGACGCAATCGCGGCGAAGGTCCCAACGCAGGGACTCAAGCTCTTCGATAGTTGCCACGAAAAACTCCTTTCAGGGAATTTCTAAAGTCAAAGCCACCGCGTTTCCACAGTGCCCAAGATTGTGGTGAAAGAGGAGCGCCGCGTACTTTGGTACGCAAGCGACGGCTTGAACCGCAAGGTTGGGTGCTGTGGTAGCGCGCCGGCTCGTTGCTACAAAGTAGGCACGACCCTACTCGCCGCGCAGGTAAGCCTTAACGTCCTGCTCAATCGGGTCGTACAGGTCGGGAGCGATGCCGATATACTTGCACGCCTCGTAGAGCACCGGCACCACGTTGGCGTGAATGGCGACGCAGTGGTGGATGTAGGGACCCTCGACGATCTTGGCCTCGAGGCGCTTGAGGTTGTCGACCTCGACCCACAGGTAGGTGCCCATGCCGGCCGGGCCGTCGATGCCGCGGGCGTTGCCCAGCAGCAGCGAGTACTCGCCGTTGTCGCCGTCAAAGCGGGCAAGGGTGAGGTCGCCGTGCTTGGCCTCGGCCGTCAGCGCGCCGGGGTGATCGAAAGCCAGCGGGTAAGTGAGCTTGGGCTTGACGGCCGCGCAGCTGCAGGGCCAGGGGCCGCAGTGCTGCAGCAGCTCGCCGTTCTCGTTATCGGGATGACGCACGGTCCAGTCGGCGAACATGCCGCGGTGACGGCCCAGGTCGGCGGCCTCGACCATCAGCGCGGTGATAGCGCCGTGAATATCGGTCTCGCATACGATAGGGATGCCCATCTCGTTGAGGATTGCGTTGGCGGCGCAGGGCATAATGCCCAACTCGTCCTGCAGGGCGTTCCAGCACTGGATGGCGCCGGCGTTGCAGCCGTACTTCTCGACCAGGCGCTTCATGGCAATGGCGAGTCCTGCGACCGCAGGAACCTTGTCCTCGGGGATGCAGATCTCAAAGCTGTCACCAATGTGGGCGAGCATGGCTGCCATGGCCTGCTCGTCAGCCTGGGCGTCGCGCACGGCCTGGACAAGCTCGGTCATGGGGATGGGCGAAAGCTGGATGTTGAACTTCTCAAGCAGCTCGCCCTCGTTGCACATGGTCGACCAGAAATCGAACGGACGGGTGGCCATCTGCAGGATGCGGGTGTGCTCGAAGGTCTTGACCACGTTGCACACGGCCAAAAAGTCCCAGACGCCGCGCTCGAACTCGGGATCGGTCAGACGGCAGTTGGTCATGTAGGTGAAGGGAACCTGGAAGCGGCGCAGGACCTTGCCGGTGGCGAACAGGCCGCACTGGCTATCGCGCAGACGGGTGCCGTCGGGCTCGGGGCGCTCGTCGCGCGGGCCCCACAGCAGCACGGGCAAGCCGAGCTCGCGGGCAAGGCGGGCGCAGACATACTCGGTACCAAAGTTGGCGTGGCACAGCATGATGCCGTCGACGCCCTCGGCGCGGAACTTTTTGACGATAGGCTCGATATGGCTGTCGTCGAACAGCAGGCCCTCGTCGTTGATGTCGTCGATATCCACAATCTCGACGCCGATCTCGCGCAGGCGATCAGCCGTCAGACCGCGATACTTGATCGCGTCCGGCGCGCTAAAGATACTGCGGCGCGTGGGCACAAAGCCGAGCTTGATCTTGTCCATGTACGTCCTCCCCTAGTCACATGCTCAGTAAACAGACGCATGTTTCGTTTTGTTCTGTTTACTAAATGTTTTACTCTTTTGTTTAAAAGTTTAGCGCGAAAGTCTCGTAAACGGTAGAGAAATCAGCCTAAACGGTATGTAAACAAACTGAACATACAAGGGAAACAAAAAGAGGACCCCGAAGGATCCTCTTCTGAATGGCACTATGTTAACTGCCCTAGCGAGCTTTGGCACGCTGCAGGCAATGCCGTCTCCGCCTAGATTTCGCGCACGCTCTGGCGCTCGACAAAATAGGTCGATACGGCCGTCTTGCAGGTATAGCTCTTGGGATTGCGGATGTTGCCCACCAGGCGGCGCACCGCGATCTCGCCCACCTCGTGCTTGGGAACGTGCACCGTGGTGAGCGGCGGGTTGGAAAAGGCGCCCAAAGACAGATCGTCAAAGCCGATGATCGAGACATCCTCGGGCACGCGAATACCGTGCTCGTTGAGCGCGCGCATGGCACCCACGGCGAGCACGTCGTTTTCGGCAAAGAAAGCCGTTGGCAGATCCTCGCGCGAAGAATTGTCGAGCCACGCGCCCATATCGCGATAAGCGCCCTCGAGCGTGGTGCCCAGCGTGACGCGCCATGCCGGATTGGCCTCGAGGTCCGCATCCTCAAGCGCCTGGCGATAGCCGCGCTCGCGGTCCTTAAAGTTGCGGATGCGAAGGTCGCCCGCCAGATAGCCGATTTGCCTGTGACCTTTCTCGATAAGGTAGTCCACGGCGCGCAGTACCGAATCGGTGTTGGCAATAACTACGGCATCGAAGTACTGACGATCGCTCCAGCCATCGAGCACGATCAGGTGAGCGGCAGCGTTGGCGAACAGGGCGTAGTCCTCCTCACCCAGCTCGGTACCCATCAGCACGATGGCGGCAGACGGGTCGGCGATCAGGCCCTCGACCTGCGGACGCACGGCGTCCAGGTCGCTAAAGTCGAGCGAGACAAAGCTCGTGCTCATGCCGTGGCGACGCGCCTGGCGCTCCACGCCCTCAATAACCGCGGGGTGAAAGGTGCTCTCGTCCAGGATGGCGCCCGTCTTGCGCGCAAGCACAAACTGGATGCTCTCGAGCTGCGTCGACTGCTGGTAGCCGAGCGACTGTGCGCACTCCAGGATGACCTTGGCGGTCTCCTCGCTCACGCTGCGCTTGCGGTTGAGCGCGTTGGACACGGTCGCAGGCGAAAAACCGGTGATGCGGCTGATTTCGCGGACATTTGCTTTGGCCATTGTTCCCCCTAGTAGCGGTCGCGGTCGAGCATCGTGGCCTGACCGCCCCGTGACTCGACAACTAAACGACCGCAAATTTAATCTAAACAGAATAGTAAATGTTTAATAGCTAGTTTAGCCTGTTGTCAAGCGAAGTGGCACGACTATTCCCCCAACGGGCGCATTTGTCCATCTTAACGTTATTACGCAAGGTCCTCGCCATTGCTTGCTATTACGCGTCGGTACCATTCGAAGCTTTTCTTTTTACGTCTCTCAAACGAGCCCGCACCGCTATCGTCTCGATCGACATAGATAAACCCGTAGCGCTTACGCATCTGTCCTGTGGCGACCGAAACCAAATCGATCGGGCCCCAACAGGTATATCCCATGAGTTCCACCCCGTCGAGCTCGACGGTCTCCCTCATCGCCTCGATGTGGGCCCGCAGGTATTCAACTCGATAGTCGTCTTCTATTTCACCCGAATCTTCCGGCACATCAGGAGCACCCAAACCGTTTTCGACGATGAACAGCGGCTTTTGATAGCGATCCCAGATTTCATTCATGGTGACGCGCAGCCCTTTGGGGTCGATAAACCTCCCCCAAGGCTCCTGTTTTAGATACGGATTAGGCGCCGAGCGAAGAAGGTTCGAATCGAACTGACCTTCCGCATGCGCTTTTGCGACGCGCGTCGAGTAATACGAAAACGAGACGAAATCGACCAGGTTTGCAGCCAGTACTTCGCGGTCATCATCCCGATAGGGCACCTCAAAACCATGGCGGGCGTATTCCTTGAGAACATAGCTCGGGTACGCACCGCGCACCTGGACGTCGGTAAACATGTAATGGCTGCGATTCTCAGCCTGCGCAGCCAGCACATCGTCCGGATCACATGTAGCCGGATAGAAGACACCTGCGTTGAGCATGCAACCGATCTTCGCCCCAGGGCACAGTTCATGACACGCCCCGACCGCACGGGCGCTCGCAACCAATACATGGTGCACGGCCGTGTGAACCGTTGCATAGCGATTCTCCCCTTGCTCGAAGATGATCCCCGCCGCCATAAAGCACGCCTGCGTCATGATGTTGATCTCGTTAAAGGTCAGCCAATAATTGACCAATCCCCGATAGCGCTCGAACACGGTACGCGAATATCGCTCGAACAGGTCGACCAACCTGCGATCGCGCCATCCGCCATACGCATCGACGAGATGCATGGGGACATCATAGTGGTTGAGCGTCACCAAAGGCTCAATGTCATGCGCGCGACACGTCCTAAAAACATCCTCGTAAAAGGCAAGGCCTTCTTCATTGGGCTCGGCTTCGTCTCCTTTGGGAAAAATGCGGCTCCAGGCGATTGATAAGCGCAGGCATTTAAAACCCATCTGGGCAAACAGTTCAATATCCTGCTTGTACCTATGGTAAAAATCAATGCCCTTGCGAGCGGGATAGAAGCTGTCGGGTGCCAACGCACGCGGATCAAGGTCTCCCCGCATGACGTCCATGCGTTGATCGCCAAACGGCAGCATGTCGGAATTGGCTAAACCGCGACCGCCTTCGTTCCATCCTCCCTCGCACTGGTTTGCAGCCAGAGCCCCGCCCCATAAAAAATCTTCTCTAAACATTATGGTGTCGTCCTTTCTATCAAATTCCCGGCCCACACTGTCGAACGCAACGGACTCGGCAAGTGCCGCGCAACAGCACAGTACCGTTGCGCGGCCAAGGGGTCGGACCGCGCAACGGCTGGGGAGCATATTTGTGTAGTAGCCTCTTATGCCTCGACGGATTCAACGGCCTCAGAATCGCCGCTCTTGGACTTCAACGGCATCTTCTCCTGTCCTTCAAATCCAAAAATCATCGCCAACGCAAACGTCACGGCACCGCCAGCAAGACACCCGATGGTGCCAGGGATGATATCCTGAGCAAACATGAGCACGTTCATCCATGGGAAACCAACGCCAGTGAAGATATAGACGTTGGCATGAAGAAGGCTTACCAGCAGACCACCGACAGCACCACCAATCATGTTCCAGGCAAGAGCCTTCTTGTCGCGAAACAGGATGCCGTAGATGATGGGCTCACTCACGCGACCGAAGGCATAGGTGATGAACAAGTTCCAGCCCGTGGCTCGACTCTCCTTGTCCTTAGCGCGCAGGCCATAGGCGAGCGCGATGGCAAGCGTGGTGTAGGCTACAACCGCGGTGCCGGGGTATAAGATGGCGTCGTAACCGTTCTGGAGCGCGGCGGGCAATATGGCGGTATAGATCGGCACGTGCATGCCGGTGGCGATGATCAGATTCCAGAATGCGCCGATAACCGCGGTCGCAGCGGGACCGGCAACAGAGGCGAGCCAAATGATGAAATCGGCCACAAGGCCCATGACAAATTGGACGGCAGGGCCGCAGAGGCACAGCGCGACCGGCAACATCACGAGCACCGTACCCACGGGTACGATCAGAATGCGCAACATATCAGGCGAGATCTTCTTAAAGAAGCGCTCAACATAGGACTGGACCCAGGTGATCAAGATGACCGGAAGAACAGCCTGGGTGTAGTTGACGAGCTGCATGGGGATGCCGAAGACGCTGAAAGGCTTTCCGTCCTCAACAATAGCGAGCATGTCGGGATAAATCATCACAACAGCGATGAGCAGTGCCAGCACAGGACTCGTTTTGAACTTCTTAGCCGAGCTATAGGCGGCAAACACCGGGAAGTAGTAATACGCCGCATCGCCCACCAGGGAAAGGATCCGATACAGGTCGCTCGTTTCGGACATAAAACCGGCGCCTTCGGGCCCAAACAGAATAACGAGCATCTTGAAGATACCGGCGACACAAAAGATCGGAAGGATCGGGGTGATAGCGCCGCTCACGGCATCGAGCAGCTGATTGAAGAGGTGCTTGGGCGCCAAGCGCTCCTTCCAGCTAAGCTGAGGGCCATCGAGTTCCTCGTCAATCGATACCGTGACCTCGAATCCGCCCTGCTTACAAACCTCGTCGTAGACCTTGTCGACCGTGGGCCCGACCACCAGCTGCACCTGCCCTCCGGCGTGCACGACGCTGATGATAGACGAGATGTCCTCAAGCTTCTCATCATTCGAGAGGCTTTCATCCTTGAGGTTGAAGCGCAGGCGCGTCATGCAATGCGTAACCGAAGCCACGTTTTCCGCCCCGCCCACAGTGGAGAGAATCTGCTCTGCCACCTTTTTGTAATTTGCCATCATTGGCTCCTTTGCACAATCTTGGCTTACTGTTCGAATCGGCAAAGGTCATGCCCCGAATGGCTACGGGTTACAATCCTTTTTTGGAGATGATCCGGTTGAGATGGATCATCAGATAGAGTTCCTCCTCCTCGGAGAGCGTGGCGTCCCACGTTTCACGACAATAGGAACCGATATGCTTCACGCACTCTGCCAGCTGCGGAAACTCCTCACGAAAGTTCTTGTACATCTGCATGTTGGCGCTGTTCAGCGACTCGCCGGCTTGAATGCGCTTGAACAGGTACCGCAGATGCGTGGCATAGCGAGTGAAATCGTAGGAATCGCGGTCAACGATGATGCGAAAATCACTCTCGACGATCTCAGTGACATCTTCTAGCATATCGTCAAACTGCTTGGTGGGTTTGCTCGCGGTCTCGATGGCCTGAACAACCCGCGCATTGACGAGATTCATGGCAATGCTGGCAATCTCTTCTTTGGGAAGTCGTTCACCAAGCTCCTTTTCGAGCCTCATAACGATAAACTGCGCCGTTTTGTATTCCTTAGGATATGTCTCGCGCACTTCATAGGCGAGAGGCATCGCAATACGAAAACCCTTTTGCGCGCGCTCCACCGCAAATGACAGGTGATCGGCCATGAACAATGTCGCCTTGGTCGACAGATCATAGGGCAGCTCGTTGGCGACGATGTCCATCACCTTGGCCGTGAACATCACGATCTCAGAAGGAAGGTCGCGCATGACGTCCTGCCCTTTGGGGTCGATGTCATAAAACGTATGCTCAATCTTAGAGAGCGGCAGCTCGCGGGGAAATTCTCCCCCAAACCCGACGCCCCTGCCCATGGCGATCACGTCGCGCCCCTGCCCGTCGCGGCAAAGAACGGCATTGTTGTTGAGCTTTTTAATCGCAAGCATTATTGAACCTCCTTTCGGAATTATCAAAAAGAAAAGGCATGACTGCAAATAGCCGAGCTATCGCGGTCATGCCTTACCAGTAACAATCCGTTGTATCGAGGCGCGGGCATGCCTCCCTAGAAGTAACAATCCGCGCAGCAAAGAATGATAGCCCATATCTTCGCGGGGAGCACCGTCCACAGCCGACCAACGGTAGCATATCGTCCGTGAACGGTTTTGGAAGCGTTGAAACGATTGGGAGGCCGTCTCAATCTTGCGGATCAGCCAAGGACACGGGCCATACGTGTCTTGAACTCGGACAGGAAGCGCGGGACATCCACGGTCAGCGCCACAAGCGCACTCTTGTCCGGATCGGACAGGCGGTGCTCATCGCAAATGGTGCGACCGCGATACTCGCCCAGCAGATCAACACGCAGATTGCAGCCGAGTGCACCTACGAGCGTGGGGTCGATCGCCACGGCAACGGCCAACGGATCGTGCAGCGCGCAGCCGCCCAGGTAAGGGGCGTTCATCTCGTACGAGCCAATGTAGTGCTCGACCATACTCGCAAATGCGCAGCCCGCCATGGTGCCCGAGCCCGTCCAACCGGCAATGTCGCGGCGCGTCAGCACCACGCGATGCGTCACGTCAAGACCAACCATGGTGAGTTTGCGGCCCGAGCGCAGCACGGCGTCAGCGGCCTCGGGGTCGCTCGCCATGTTGGCCTCGGCACCGGCGCTCACGTTGCCGGACACGGTCAGGGCGCCACCCATCACCACCACGCGGCCGATAGACATCATCGCCGCCGCGTCGCGCTCAAGGGCGAGCGCCAAGTTGGAGAGCGGACCGGTCGCCACATAGACCAAGTCGGGACCATAGGTACGCGCGGCATCAATCAGGTAATCGACCGCCGCATTGCCATCGGCCGACGTCGCGCCCACCGGCTCGTACGGCGAGGCGGGCCGGCGGCGTGTAGGGTTCGGTCGCCTTCACGGGACGATCGGCGCCCAGGTACACCGGCACCTCGGGACGACCCAACAGGTCGAGCACCGCCAAGCAGTTGTGCGCCGACTGCTCGACGCGCACGTTGCCAAAGCACGTGGTGATGCCGACGAGCTCCACCTCGGGGCTCGCGATGGCATAGGCAAGCGCCATCGCATCATCCACACCCATATCCAGATCAAGGATCAGCTTCTTGGTTGCCATTGTTCTACTCCGCTTCTCCGTCTACATCCAAACCGTCTAAACCAAACTTGTGCTCGACTTCCGCACGCGTGGGAATTGATTGCTGAGCGCCCAGGCGCGACACCGTCACCGCCGAGGCGCGAGCGCCCGCCGTCATGCACTCAAAGAGCGGCAGGCCCTCCAGGCGAGCCGCGGCAAGCGCACCGATAAATGTATCACCCGCGGCCGTCGTATCGACCAACGTGCTCGAGAGCGCCGGCATGCGCAGCGGCTCGCCGTCATCGCCGAGCGTAACCGACCCGGCGCCGCCCAACGTGATGACCGCAGCTCCGGCACCCTTGGCGAGCAGGGCATTGAGCGCCGCGACGCAGCTCGCATCATCCGCGGGCAAGATGCCCGTCAGCACCTGGCACTCAGTCTCGTTGGGACAGACCAGGTCGACCGCAGGCCAGGCCTCCGCAGGCAACTCGCAGGCAGGCGCCGGATTAAAGACCGTATAGAACCCGAGCTCGTGAGCGCAAACAAGCGCCTCGGCCGTCGTCGCAAGGTCACATTCGCCCTGGGCGATAAAGACGCTTCCGGCAGCCGGGGCAATATCGCTGGCGTCTCCGTCGAGCTCATCGGCTACCAGACGCCTCAGCGCGCGGGCAACATCCTCGCCCGCGAGCGCATGGTTGGCACCCGGCGACAGCACGATGCGGTTGTCACCCTCGCAGCGAATGATGGTCGCCGTTCCCGTCTCCACGTCATCGCGACGCGCTACAAAGACACAGTCCACGCCGGCGTCTTGGAGCCCCGCCACGAGCGACGTACCAAATGCGTCGCAGCCGACCGCGCCGATCATATGCGTGTGCGTGCCCATGCGCGCAGCAGCTACGGCCTGGTTGGCGCCTTTGCCGCCGGCGTTGGTGATAAACCCGCTGCCGCCAACGGTCTCGCCCGCACGCGGCATGCGCTCGCACGCCACCGAAAGGTCCATGTTCATGCTGCCGAACACCGCAACGATGCCGCTATCTGCCATGGAAACCTCCTCGTCCGCGGGCTCTGCACCCGCCGTTGGCCGTCAATCGTGCGCTCTCGCGCCTCTATAACTTTAGTTCACTTTGATGTGGACGCGCGCTTGAGCTTGCGCCGGCAGCAAGCATTCACAGGAGCAGGCGGTTACAATGAAGACGTGCTGATTATTCTCGTCATTGGATGATGTTTTATGGAACAATTCCCGCGATCGAGTTCGCGCAGTTCACGCCACGCGAGCGATCAACAAGCGCCGCACGAACGTTCGCGCGCTAACCGACAAGCCACCGAGCCGCGCCACGCCGCAGGCTCTCATCGTGCGCCCGCCAACAAGGGTGCCCACACCAACAGCGCCGCAAAAGAACAGGCGCCCACGCGCCCCAAATCTCGATATATCCCCGCCCTCGACGGCCTGCGCACGCTCGCCGTCGTCGCGGTAGTGCTCTATCACCTCAACCTCACATGGGCACAGGGCGGCCTGCTTGGCGTCACGATTTTCTTTGTGCTCTCGGGCTATCTGATCACGCGCCTGCTCATCAACGAAGTGTCAAAGACCGGCCGCATCGACCTCAAGAGCTTCTGGATTCGCCGCATCCGTCGCCTGTTCCCCGCCGTGGTAACCGTTGTGGTGGTGACCTGCGCGCTGTGCACCATCTTTAACCATGTGATGCTCACCAAGATGCGCCCCGACATCCTGCCGTCGCTGCTGTTTTTTAATAACTGGTGGCAGATTGCCCAAAACATCTCGTACTTCAATGCTCTGGGCGACCCCTCGCCGCTCACGCACTTTTGGTCGCTCGCCATCGAGGAACAGTTCTACCTGATTTGGCCGCCATTGCTGTTTGCCATGGTATCCATGCATGTGAGCAAGCCCAACACGCGCCGCGTGGTTCTGGGCCTTGCCGCGGTATCTGCCCTCGCCATGATGGTACTCTACAATCCCGCCGCCGACCCCAGCCGCGTGTACTACGGCACCGACACCCGCGTGTTCTCGCTGCT
>CABVAC010000040.1 GCA_902496275.1 uncultured Collinsella sp.
CGTTCCGCCGGCAAAGCAGGAACTCACCCGCGTGATCAAGTATCAGTACCGTCGCTTGGCCGAGGCCGGCGTCACATGCGTCTTTGGCACCGAGCTTTCGGCCGAGGACATTCAGCGTGACTACGCGGGCTACGAGGTTGTCCTTGCTTATGGCGCCAAGCCCATCGCCCCGGCCTTCATGCAGGGCTTTAAGCAGGTTATGACGGCTGACGACCTGTTGGGCGGCAAAGCTTTCCCGGGCAAGAAGATTGTCATCGTGGGCGGCGGCACCGTCGGTTGCGAGACGGCCGACTACCTGGCCCCGTTGGTCAACGATCTGTCGCCGGCCAATCGCGACGTCATCGTCATCGAGATGACCAAGACGCTCGCCGCCAACGAGGGCGGCGCCGGTCGCGCGGTGCTCATCACGCGCATGCTCTCCAAGGGCGTTCACGTGCTGACCGAGGCCAAGGTGACCGAGATTACCGAGGATGCCATCAGCTACGAAAAGGACGGCGAGATCCACACCATCGCCGATGCCGATACGCTGGTACTTGCCATGGGCTATCGTCCCAATACCAAGTTGGCCGACGACCTTGCTGCAGCCGGCGTTACCACCCACGTGTTGGGCGATGCCAACAAGTGCGGCAACATCCGCGACGCCATCGGCGATGGCTACAAGGTTGCTTGCGAGCTCTAGTCAACCCCTTGGTGCATGTGAGGCCTATCCCCGCGGCGTCAGTCGGTAGATAGCAAAAAGCGGCGGTCGTCCCGTACATGGGACGACCGCCGCTTGCGTCAGCTGCAATGAGTCATGCGATTAGAGGTCCAGAATCTCCTTGACCTTGGCGATGATGGCCTCGTCGGTTGCGTTGGCAAAGAAGTACTCCTGGAAGTGCTCGCCGGCAAGTGCGCCCTTCACCAGGTCCTGATCGATCTCGCCCAGGACGTCGACGAGCGGGCGCATGGTCACAGCGCGCACGCCGTCGAGGATCTTCTTGTTGCGCTGCTCGGGCTCAACGCGCTCGGCGGGGTAGCCGTTTCCCGAACCAAAGCCAAAGAGCTTCTCGAAGGTGTACTCAAGGTTGAGCTCCTGGCCCCAGCCGTTCTTGAGGGCGAAGGGCATGGCGACGGCGTTGCCATCGTTGACCTGGGCAAAGGTGTAGGCGTCGAGCGGGTCGGCAACGTGGCCGCACAGCACGCCGGGGAAGGAGTTACAGGCGAGCATGGCGCCCTCGCCGGTGCCGCAGCCGGTCACGACGTAGTCGGCAGCACCGGAGTTCAGCAGCACGGCGGCAAGGATGCCGTTCTGCACGTAGGTGAGGGGCTTGGAGTCGGCGTCGGCATACATACCATAGTTAAAGACGGTGTGCCCCATGGGCTCGACAACCTTCTTAAGGGCAGCCTCGATCATGGGGTTCTTGGAGTTCTGAGAGTTCTCATTGATCAGAGCGATTTTCATTGCGAATTACCTTTCTATTTCTAACTTGCGGTGAAATACGGACTGTTTTGCCTGATAGAAGCCAAAACCAATCCTTATCTCACCGCAACTCAAATGAAAAACGAGTGGATGAAACCTGATATGGGCAGTTGCGGCGACGCTTATTGAGGCTGCTTTCCAATGTATGCGAGGATTCCGCCGTCGACGTAGAGGATGTGGCCGTTGACGAAGTTCGATGCATCGGAAGCCAAGAACACGGCGGGGCCCTTCAGGTCCTCGGGCGTGCCCCAACGGGCTGCTGGCGTCTTGGCAATGATGAACTGGTCAAACG
Organism: uncultured Collinsella sp.; assembly: GCA_902496275.1. Lineage (GTDB taxonomy): Bacteria > Actinomycetota > Coriobacteriia > Coriobacteriales > Coriobacteriaceae > Collinsella. The sequence goes on from CABVAC010000040.1 coordinate 1,752, forward strand.
GGTGACGGCTGCCATCGGGCTGCTTCTCGCGCAGCGGTGCGGTCTGCGGCGTGGCGATGTAGCCGGGCCCAATGCCGTTGCACTGGATATTGGCCTCGCCAAATTCCGAGCAGATGTTCTTGGTGAGCATCTTGAGTCCGCCCTTAGCGGCGGCATAGCCGGCGATGGTCTCGCGACCCAGCTCGCTCATCATCGAGCAGATGTTGATGATCTTGCCGTGGCCCTTGGCGATCATGCCAGGCAGGCAGGCCTTTGACACGATAAACGGTGCGTTGAGGTCGATATCGACGACGCGGCGGAAGTCCTCGGCGCTCATGTCGAGCATCGGGGTGCGCTGGATGACGCCAGCGTTGTTGACCAGGATGTCGGGCGTGGTGCCAAAGTCGGTCTCGATCTTGGCGATGAGCTCGGCGACGACGGCCTCGTCGGTGACGTCTGCCACGTAACCATGAGCCTCAAAGCCCAGCTCGCGGTAGTGCTTCTCGGCCTCGGCTACCTTGTCGGCGTGACGTGCGTTAAAGGCGATCTTGGCGCCGGCCTCTCCGAGCGCCTCGGCGATGGCCATGCCAATGCCATAGGTGGCGCCGGTTACGAGCGCGACCTTGCCATCCAGGCGGAAGCTGTCCATAAGATCAGACATAGCGATCCTTTCAAAAGAAACGTTCATCTATATAAGCCTTGCTTTTCATACAAGGTCAGTATAGGAGAAGAGGAGGATTTAAAAATCAGATTCTCCTAAAATCAGGTGAACGTTCACTTTTAAAAGGTAAACGGTAATCTCGCCCTTGCCGTGCGGACGTTTATTCGCTCTGTTCCTGCGTGCCCTCTGCGATCATGTTGCGGTTGTACACCAGATGCAAATACATCGCATCGTGCGCTGCGGTGGGATTGCGCGCGGCGATGGCGTCGGCCACGCCACGGTGGGTGCGGATGGTCTCCTCAACCAGCTTTTTGCCGGTCACGTCAATAAACAGGGGGACAGACGCCTTGAGCACGCCCATTAGGCGGGGAACGACGAGGTTTCCGGAGCTCTCGGCAATGGCATTGTGGAACGCGGTGTCGGCGGCGGAGTAATCCTCACCGGCCTCGGCCAGGCGCTCGGATTCGTCGCAGAGCTCTTTGATACAGACGACCTGGTCATTGGTTGCGTGCTCGGCTGCCATGCGTGCAATCTGCGGCTCGATCATAAAGCGCACCTCGAGTAGGTCGCGCGCCAGACGCTGCTTGTCGTCGATAAAGGTAAAGCCCAGCGGGTCGTCGGCAACGCCGGGGTTTGATGCCACATAGGTGCCCGAGCCCTGCTTAATGCGCACGATGTTGCGCGACTGCAGCAGCTTCATGGCTTCGCGTACGGTGCTCCTGCCAGCACCCAGGCGCTCGACGAGTACAGCCTCCTTGGGCAGGCGGTCGCCTTGCTCAAGATGCTCATCCAGGATCAGTTGAATGATTTTATCTGCTATCTGCTCGGGGAGTCCCGAATCGGCTCGTGCCACGCTTCACCTCATATCAAAAGAATTCATCAGAGCTATTCTAGCTCATTTACAGAAGCCGCGGTGGTTCGCTCCGACAATGGAGAGCTGTAAGTAGCCGTTTACCGTCAAAAACAGATCGTTCAGGAAATACATCAGATGTATTTTGAAAAAAGTTTCCCTTTTAAACATCAGACCTATTGAAAATACGCTATAGTCTAAGGCGAATTCAAAAGGTCTGATGAATTGGAGGAAAGATGTCAGACCCAACGTTTATGGCCGACCCCACCAGGCTGGTCATCGCCGCTATCGTGGGCATCGCGCTGCTGCTTGCGCTCATCATTAAGTTCAAGCTGCATCCTGTGCTTTCGATGATGGTCTCGGCGCTCGCGATCGGCATCGGCGCCGGTATGCCGCTCGACCTGGTGGCGGACACTGTCACCAAGGGCGTGGGAACCACGCTGCAAAACATCGCCCTGCTCATTGGCCTCGGCTCGATGTTTGGCCAGATTCTTGAGGAGAGCGGCGGCGCCAAGAAGATCGCCCAGACCTTCATCGATACCTTTGGGCAGGGTCATTCCAGCTGGGCACTGGGTATTACCGGTCTGGTCATCGGCACTACGGTGTTCTTTGAGGCCGGCGTGGTCGTTTTGATCCCGCTCGCCTTTAGCGTGGCGTCGCAGACCAAGAAGTCGACGCTCTACTACGGCATCGCGCTGCTCGCAGGACTTGCCGCTGGCTATGCGTTTGTGCCGCCATCGGCCGGTTCGGTTCTGGTCGCCGGCACGCTCGGTGTCGACCTGGGCACCATGATTCTCGTTGGTATCCCTACCGCCTTCATCGCCATGGCGATCGCCGGTGTCATCTGGGGTCGCAACGTGGGCGGTCGCATCTTTACCGATGTTCCGGAGCACTTTACCTCTGCCGAGGGCGCGAGCGACGAAAAGGAGCTTCCCTCCTTTGGCATGGTGCTTGCCATCGTGCTCACGCCGCTTTGTTTGATTTTGCTGGGCACGCTGTCCTCTTATATCCCCATGCCCGCCGAGCTCGCTTCGATTCTCGCCTTCCTGGGCAAGCCGTTCGTCGCCTTGACGCTTGCCACGCTCGTTGCGATGTATCTGCTGGGCGCGCGCCGCGGCTACTCCGGCGCCGAGCTCAAGGCCTTGCTCGACCGCTCTCTTAAGCCCGTCGGCATGATCTTGCTGGTTATCGCTTGCGGCGGCGTCATTCGCTGGATGCTGCAGGACTGCGGCTTGGGTCAGGTTATCGGCCCTATGCTCGAGGCCTCACCGCTGCCTTTGGTGGTCGTTGCCTTTTTGATTGCCGTCATGGTGCGTGCCTCTGTCGGCAGCTCCATCGTCGCTATGACCATGGCGTCGGGCATTATGGCCGCCATGCCCGCGGTTGCCGGAGCCTCAGTGCTCATGCGCGCCGCTATCTGTCTTGCTATCTGCGGCGGTGCCACGGCCCTCTCGCACGTCAACGATGCCGGTTTTTGGATGTGCTCCTCGTTCCTGGAGATTGACGAGAAGACAACCCTCAAGTACTGGACCGTTATGGAGACGCTCATCGGCCTTTCGGGTCTTGCCTGCGCCCTGGTGATTTCGTTCTTCGCCTAGTTCGCGTAGCTAAGCATCTTCCGCCGAGTGCATCGCTCGGTACCCATTTACACCTGATTCATTAACCAACGATTGGTACAACCGTTCAAATCAAAAGAGGAGAGCATCATGGACGAGAAGACCAAGGTACAGATTCAGCAGGAGGCAGCCGACCTGGTTGCCAAGCTGCAGCCGCGTTCCGGCAAGTTTCGCACCATCAGCCCCGAGATGGACCCGCTGCGCCTGGGCTCTGGCTGGTCCATCGAGGACCTGGACAAGCCGCAGGTCATTATCGAGTCGACGTTTGGCGACTCGCACCCGGGTTCTGCCGGCCTGTTTGAGCTCGTCGAGGAGGTCCGTGCCGGCGTTGCCGAGGCTGGCGGTCACGGCGCCCGTTACTTCTGCACCGACATTTGCGACGGTGAGGCCCAGGGCCACGACGGCATCAACTACTCGCTGCCCAGCCGCGACATGATCGCCAACATGATCGAGATCCATGCCAAGGCCACCCCGTTCGACGCCGGCGTCTTTGTCGCCAGCTGCGATAAGGGCCTGCCTGCGAACCTCATGGCCATGGGCCGCATCAACATCCCCTCCATCGTCGTTACCGGCGGTGTCATGGATGCCGGTCCCGATCTGTTGACCTTGGAGCAGCTCGGCGCGATTTCTGCCCGCTACGAGCGCGGCGAGATCTCCCGCGAGGAGCTTGAGTTTGCCAAGCACAACGCATGCCCCAGCTGCGGCGCCTGCTCGTTTATGGGCACCGCGTCGACCATGCAGGTTACCGCCGAGGCCCTGGGCCTTATGCTCCCCGGCACGGCCCTGTTGCCCGCAACCAGCTCCGATCTGCGTGAGTTTGCGCGCGAGGCCGGCCGTCAGTCCGTGTGGCTCTCCGAGCACAACCTGTGTCCGCGCGACATCGTGACCAAGGAGTCCTTCGAGAACCTCATCATGGTCCACGGCGCCATTTCCGGTTCCACCAACTCGCTGCTGCACATCCCCGCGATCGCCCGCGAGTTTGGCATCGAGATGTCCGCCGACGATTTCGATCGCCTGCACCGTGGCGCCCACTACTTGCTCAACGTTCGCCCCGCAGGCGAGTGGCCGGCGCAGTTCTTCTACTATGCGGGCGGCGTGCCGCGCATCATGGAGGAGATCAAGTCGATGCTCCACCTCGACGTTATGACCGTCACCGGCAAGACTCTCGGCGAGAACCTCGAGGATCTCAAGAACAACGGCTACTACGAGAAGTGCGGTCGTTACCTTGAGAAATGGAATCTCAAGCGCGAGGACATCATCCGTCCGTTTGACCAGGCCTTCGGCACCGACGGTTCCATCGCCATCCTCCACGGCAACCTTGCTCCCGAGGGCGCGGTCGTCAAGCACACCGTCGTTCCGCGCGAGATGTTCCAGGCTATGCTCAAGGCCCGTCCGTTCGACTGCGAGGAGGACGCCATTCACGCCGTCCTGACGCACGAGGTCAAGCCCGGCGATGCCGTTATCATTCGCTATGAGGGACCCAAGGGTTCCGGTATGCCCGAGATGTTCTACACCACCGAGGCTATCGCCAGCGATCCCGAGCTGGGTGCGAGCATTGCCCTGATCACCGATGGCCGCTTCTCCGGCGCCTCCAAGGGCCCGGCTATCGGTCACGTTTCGCCCGAGGCTGCCGTGGGCGGCCCGATTGCCCTGATCGAGGAAGGTGATCTGATCCAGATCAACATCCCCGAGCGCTCGCTGTCCATCGTGGGCATCGCCGGCAAGGAGATGGAGCCGGCTGAGGTCGACGCCGTCCTGGCCGAGCGCCGAGCCGCTTGGAAGCCCAAGGCGAATCGCTATACCTCCGGCACGCTCAAGTTCTTTACCGAGCATGCAGTTTCCGCCATTCAGGGTGGCTATATGGAGTAGCGCCCGGGCGCATCAAATTTCCCCTCTCATAGATGTGCGGCACAAAGAGCCCCGAGTTCATACGAGCTCGGGGCCTTTTTCGTCTAGATTGGGGACGCATAGCCGGACGAAAATAATTTGCGTCTGGTAATAAGCGTACGAAAGCGCAATTTACGTCTTAATTCCGTACGCAAATCAAGACGAAAATCGTTTACGTCTGCTTTAATCCGTACGAAAACGGTTTTCGTCTTGCAGGGCAGTTGCCGTTTCTACAGTTCAACTTCCAGTTCGGCTTTGTGCTCGTAGAGGTAGTCGCGCATGTAGGGGATGGCAAATGAGACCTTGCCGTACGAGGGAGCCTCGATAATCGATTCTCTTAACAGGCGGCTGCGGACGGAACTCACCTGTTGAGGCGTTTTGTTTAGGGCATCGGCAACCATGCTGGTCGAGCTCGTCTGCCCCAAAGATGCCATGCTCAGCAGATAAGCGATGCACGTGGGCGGAATGCGCTGTAGCGCGGGCTCAATCACCATGGCGCAGAAGCGTTCGCGTGCCGTTGCAATGCCGCGCTCGGCTTCTTCTTCTCCAATAATCGCTGTATGTGCGCGTCTCGCCAACTGCCATGCGTAGTATCCAACGAGTTGGATCATGAAAGGATAGCCTTGCGTTGCCTCGGCAAGTTGGCCGGCAATACCTGGCTGCAACTCCATGCCAGACGCTTCAATGGTTTCCTCGAGGGAGTACGACACTTCGGTTACTGCCACAGCCTTCAGATCAAAGGGGAGGGCACGGCGCAAAAACGTAAGTGTCTTTCCGTTGATGATGCTTTCAATCATCGAAGGCAGCCCAGCAAAAACAAAGGCGATATCAAGGTCTTCGCCGATAACCTGCTGAATCGCAATGGAGAGCGTTCGGACCTCATCGAGCTCTGCGTCTTGAACCTCGTCGAGAGTGATGAGCAGGCCATTTCCATTCTTGGTTATTGTCTGTCTCATGGCGTCGCGTAGCGATGGGCCGATTCGCTCAATTCTGGCGTGTTTGGCCTGGAATTTGGGCTGCAGCTGTTCGAGAATGCGCTGGCAAAGTCCCTCGGTTGCGACCTCTTTTATGACCGTCCAGCCACGGCTTTGCGCCAAACGTGAGCACTCGTCAAGGAGGACCGTCTTGCCCGTTCCACGGACGCCGGCTATGCGCATTAGGCGCCCCGGGGCACCAGGCCCGTTGACGAGGCCCTCATTGAATTCTTCGAGCACATCTTCGCGGCCGATAATCGTGGGAGGTGTTTTACCTGCTGTGGGCTTAAAAGGGTTTGTTTGCATGTGAGCCACCTTTGCTCAAGGTATAGCAAGATATAGCAAAGTATAGCAAGATATAGCAAAGTATAGTGAGATATAGCAACGTATAGCGCTGTTTGCGGGTTCTTACGGTGGTGCTATTTCCCGAATGCCGCACGCACAAAGCGCTGGGCGAACAGCTTATTAGCGATGTTGATGACATGGTCCAAGAACAGCGCCGAGATGGCGGTGGTCACGCCAAAGCCGCCTAGGTTGTGCATGAGCGCGAGCGACAGAACGAGAGACACGGCGACATGCGAGCAGTCGAACACGACTTTTACGTCGCCAAAGCGGCGTTTAATCTTTTCGGCAATGACCTGCACCAGGCCGTCGGGCGCGTTGGGGACAACGCCCATGTTGACGACGAGACTTACGCCAAATGCAGTGACAGCGAGGGAGAGCAGCATGGTCTCAACCTGTATGGGGAGTGCTGCGGGATGCAGCGGGTTGACCGCCATGAAGAAGTCGGTGAAGCCGCCGATGAGCGTTGAGAAGCACAGCTCGAGCAGGATGCGCGGCTGGAACTCGCGTCGCAAGATAGTGAATTGTGCCACGATGTAGGCGACATAGGTAGCAGTGATCCAAAAGCCGAGCGTCTTGCCCGTGAGCATGGATAGGGTTGTGGCAAAGCACGTGAGCGTGGCGACGCCCAGGCCGGATGCCGTCTGGAGACTCATGCCGAGTGCCAGTACTGCAACGCCCGCCAGATACATCAGCATCCTGATGACGGTATGGAACCAATCGATCTTCTCGCCATTCATGATGATGAGCGGTCGCATGTTGCTACCCGTTCTTTCGGTTGTGTGAAAAAACTGACCCGGACCGGCAAAAGAGGATTATCGGAGGCACTGCTGTTAAAGCAGAAAAGCCGGCCCCACGGTCAGTTGTCTAGGAAGTGTCTCGCTGTGCCGGAATGGGACTGAAGAGCCAGCGAGACGGGAGGAAAGCAAATGACATTGCGTGGGCAATAGGATGCCAAGATGGTAGGGTGCGTCTTAACATCCTATTGCTCACGCTCGATGAAATCGGTTTCGTTTGAGCCTTAGTATACGCACGGGATTCTATTTGCAAAGAGAAAAACAATAAAAAGTGAACGTTCACCTAATCGTAACAACTCGTTGGCTGTATCATGGCGGTAGTCGATACGAAACCGATTTCGTATCGACTACGCATGCGTTGTATCTGTCCATTATCTGGTGGTGTAAACGAGGGGTTACACCTGCCGCAAAAGCGGCATTCATCATTGTCCAGATCGAAAGGATCACCATGGAACAGCATACCGATTGCTCGTACTGCATGTGCGGGACCGACAGCACGCTCGTCGATGCCTTTGGCATCCCCATGCTTGACCTGCCTGCCAGCAAGCTCATCTTGTTTAAGGAGCAGAGTCATAAGGGCCGCGTAATCGTGGCCTCCAAGCAGCACGTCGATGACATCTCCTGCATGTCCGAGGAAGACGCCGCCGCCTTTATGGCCGATGTCCGCCACGTCGCGGCAGCGCTGCACAAGGCGTTCAATCCCGACAAGATTAACTTTGGTGCCTACGGCGACACCATGCATCACCTGCACGTGCATATCGTCCCCAAGTACAAGGACGACCCGTTTGAGTTTGGCGACGTGTTTGCCATGAACCCCGGTCGCGTCACGCTCGAGTCGGCTCAGTACGACGAGATCGCCCAGGCAATTGTCGCCAACCTGTAAGCGAGTAAAAGCTGCATTTCGAATAGAAGCACTTGGCTTCATTGCCAGTTAAAAGGAGCTTATCTATGAATGCAGGAGTTGTTTCACTCCTTTGGGTGCTGGTGGGCGTAGTCCTGCTGGTCGCCATGATCGTTAAGTTTAAAATCAACAGCATCATTGCGCTTATTCTTTCCGCCATTTTTATCGCCCTTGCCGACGGCATCTCTGTGGGCGACCTTGTCACCACCATGGAAGATGGACTGGGCGGAACGCTTAAGTCGCTTGCGCTGATCATTATCTTTGGCGCAGCCATCGGAAAACTGATGACCGATTCGGGTGCCTCGCAGCAGATTGCCGACACTATCGTTGACAAGCTCGGTATTAAGCTGCTGCCTGTTGCGCTTCTGATCATCGGCGTTATCTTTGGTATGAGCATGTTCTACGAGGTGGCGTTCCTTATCGTTACGCCGCTCGTTATCAGCATCGCCAAAGAGGCCGACATCCCCTATATGCGCCTGATTATCCCGGCTGTTTCTGGTACCACGATGGGCCATTCTCTTTTTCCGCCGCAGCCTGGTCCTATGGCGCTGGTGAGTGCCTTTGGTGCCGAGGTTCCGCCGGTCTACATCTTTGGTCTGATCGTCACGATTCCGACACTTATCTGCTCTGGTCTTTTGCTGTGCCATTTCATCCCCGGTCTCGATGACATGCCGCTTGGCAATGTTATGAAGCCGGCGGAGCGCAGGCCCGCGGACCAGCTTCCGCCGTTCTGGCTTTCCATTCTGGTGCCGCTGTTCCCGGCAATCATCATGATTGGGGCTTCGATTATCAAGAACACGGTGGGCGAGGGTTGCTTTGCATACGATCTTGCCAGCTGCATCGGTAGCGCAGATATCACTATGCTCATCACGATGATTCTTGCCATGGTTGCGTATGGTTATACGCGCGGCATGGATGGCGGAGAGATCTCTAGCTCTATGTCCGATGCTATCAAGGGCGTCGCGAACGTGCTGCTCGTTATCGGTGCCGGCGGCATCATGAAGCAGGTCATCATTACTTCTGGCGTTGGCGCGACGCTTGCCGACATGGTGAGCCTCATGCCGGTGTCGCCGCTGATTTTGGCTTGGGTGATCACGGCGGTCCTGCGCCTGCTCACCGGCCAGGGTACCGTCTCGGCCATCACCGCCGCCGGCGTCGTGGCACCTATGGTTGCGCAGTTTGGCATCAACCCGGTGCTTGCAGTACTGGTCTGCGCCTGCGCATCCAATACCATCACGCCTATGTATGACGGCGGCTACCTGCTGTTCCAGCAGTCGTTTGGCCTGTCGATGAAGGATACCTATAAGACATGGGGCCTGTTGGAGCTCGTCAACTCCGTTGTCGGCCTCATCATGGTTCTAATCCTGAGCCTGTTTATCTAGGCGAGAAACGCATAAGACAAGCGTGTCTCACCGCAAGCCCGCGGACAGTTGCCTATCAAACTGTCCGCGGGCCTTTGCTTTTTATACCAACGGCATGTCGCACCCGTCCCCCCATAAGTTGCGGTGGAATAGTTCCTGTTTTTGCTGCTGAAGGCCTTGAACAGGAACTATTCCACCGCAACTTATGAGGGGGCGGGGGATGCGATAGTATTGCATGGTGGTATTCGATCAACCGAGGCTTCATCCGAGGGCTTTATGGAACAGCACCAGCATTATCAGAGCCTGCAAGACCAGGCGTACAACGCACTGCGCTCTAAGATCATCTACGCCGAGCTCAAGCCCGGCACACGCCTTTCGGCGATTGGTCTGGAAAAAGAGACGGGAATCGGGCGCACGCCCATTCGCGAGTCCTTTGTGCGCCTGCGTGAGCAGGAGCTGGTGGAAACGCGTCCCAAAAGCGGCACCTACGTCTCTAAGATCAGCATGGAACGCGCCGAGAACGCCTGTTTCTTGCGTGAGAAACTCGAGAGAAGCGTGCTTATTAAATGCTGTTCGGCTGCTACGCCCGAGCAAAAGCAGCGGCTTGAGCAGATTCTTACCGAGTCCGAGTCGCTCGACCATGGCGAAACGCGCCGTTTCTTTGACCTGGATAACCTGTTCCATGAGACATGTTTTGAGATTGCCGGTCGTCACATGTTGTGGGATTGGATGAAGAGCATCAACACGCATTTTGAGCGATACAACTGGTTGCGTATGGTGTCGCAGGATCTAGATTGGGAGCCGATTCGTCGGCAGCATCGCCGGATTCTCGAGGCCATTAAGAGGGGCGATACCGACACGGCGAGCTATCTGGCAGAGACGCACTTGCACCTGATGCCCGAGGAGCAGGGCCCGGTTATCGCCTTGCATCCCGACTATTTTGAGCTGTCCAAAGACTCGTTCATCTAATCAATCCCCATATAAGTTGCGGTGAAATAGGGACTGTTTTGCGGCCTAGGTGGCGCAAACAGTCCCTATTTCACCGCAACTGCGTTGGGGCGTAACCGGGGCACGAAAAAGCTGCGGCGCCGCTTGGAGGAAAAGACCGGAAGCAAGGGTCCATTCCTCCAGACGGCACCGCAGCTGTTTTGGTGGCTCGGCTTTTGTCGAAGTGGCTTAGTTGAGCGCGACGGCCAGCCGAGTAGGCAAAGCGGCTTGGAGGCGTGTCGCTTCCGTCACGTTCTATCAGCATACAAGACGGTTTTGGTTCTTGTTCGTGACGGAAACGGCGCGCTTCCGAGCCGCTTTAAAAGAAAGGGGGCGAGGTTTAGGGCACGCCCCCTTTCACGATAGAGAGCTAAACCTAGCCGCGGACCTTCTTGACGACGTCCATGGCCTCGTGGGCGATCTGCTCGACCTTGGAGAAGTCGCCGTCGGCAAACAGGGCCGGCTTGACCATCCAGGTGCCACCGCAGGCGATGATGGCGGAGGAGCTCAGGTACTCCTCGACGTTGGCGGTGCTCACGCCGCCGGTAGGCATAAAGCGGTGACCGACAAACGGAGCGGCGAGGGCCTTGATGGTGTTCAGGCCGCCATACTGGGACGCGGGGAAGAACTTGGTGACCTTGAGGCCCAGGTTCTCGGCTGCGGTGACCTCGGAGGGGGTCACGGTGCCGGGAAGGACGGGCAGGTCGATGTCGATGCAGTGCTTCACGACGTCCTCGTTGTAACCCGGGGAGACGATGAACTTGGCACCGGCTGCGCGGGCCTGCTCAACCTGCTCGACGGTCAGGACAGTGCCGGCGCCAACGCACATCTCGGGCTCGGCCTCGGCCATAGCGGCGATGCACTCGGCGGCGCAGGCGGTGCGGAAGGTGACCTCGGCTGACTTCATGCCAGCTGCCATAAGGGCGTGGGCGAGCGGAGCGGCGTCCTCGACCTTGTCGAGCACAACGACCGGCACGATGCCCAGGGACTCAAGCGTGGTGTAGAACTGATCGAACATGATGTTCCTTTCGATGTGTGGCGCGCATGGGCGCGTGATTGCCAAATGTGCTGGTCAGGAGCCGATTTTGGATTGGTTATCGGAGGCACTGCTTGGGGTTCAAGCAATTCCAAAACCGGCTGCTCGACCAGTCATGTAGGGAATGCCAGACAAAACCGGAATGGGACTGGTGGTTTTGCCCGGCCGGAGGAATCGGGGAGCGGGCCGCAGGGGTATGGGATTGGAAAGCTGCGGCCCGCGGAATGGAGACGGACTAGCGCGCGACGCGGGTGCCACCGTCGGCGGCGGATGCCACGGCTGCGATCTCGCCTGCGGTCACCAAGTTGGAATCGCCCTTGATGGTGAGCTTGAGGATCGAGGCTGCAATCGCGTAGTTGACGGCAGCCTGCGGGTCAAAGTCGTTAATGAGGGCATGGACGAGGCCGGCGTTGAAAGCGTCGCCGGCGGCAACGCCTTCGAGCACGTGCACGTCGTGAGCAGGGGAGAGCCAGTGCTCGCCGCTCTCGGCGTCAAAGAGCATGCCCATCCAGATGGAGCGCTCGACGCAGGAGATGTTGCGGACGACCGAGGCGACCTTTTTGCAGCCGTACTCGGCGCAGATCTGACGGGCCATCTCGACGTAGGTGTCGCGCTCCTCGATGCCATGGGCAAGGGAACCAGAGACGCAGGTCATGCCGAGGCCGGCGGGCGCATCCTCGTCGTTGGCGATGCAGATGTCGACGAGCGGCAGGAGTTCCTTCATGGTGGCCTGCGACTTCTCGGGCGACCACATCTTGCCGCGATAGTTCACGTCGCACACGGTGGTGATGCCCTTGGCGCGGCAGACGGCGAGAGCCTCCTTGCAGGCGGCGGCCATCTCGTCGGAGACGGCGGGGGTCACGCCGGAGAAGTAGAAGACATCGATGCCCTTGAGGATCTCGTCCCAGTCAAAAACATCGCGCTTGGCCATGTTGATGGCAGAGAACTTGCGGTCGTAGACGCAGCCGTTGCCGCGCTGCGAGGCACCGACCTCAAACACATAGGAGCCAAGACGGTCGCCCTGACGCACGACGCGCGTGGTGTCGACGCCGTAGGCCTTCAGCGAACGCAGGGCGCACTCGCCCAGACGGTTGGCCGGGACAACGGAGACGTAAGTGGCCTTGTCGCCCTGGTAGGCCAGGGAAAGCGCGGTGTTTGCCTCGGCGCCGCCGTAGCGGACATCAAACTCGGTTGCCTGCTCAATACGCAGGTGGTCTTTGGGCGATAGCCTCATCATGATCTCGCCGAAGGTAAGAACCGTTTTACCCATGGTTGCGTAGCTCCTTCTTGCTCGTGCGTACACCTTTGATATGGCGTTGGCACGCAGGTGCCAAGACGGTAGGGTGCGTCTTTGCACCTGCGTGCCAACGCTCACCGAAATCGGTTTACGAAATCGGTTTCGTTTCGAGTTGTAGTATACTCACCTACAGCGTTTTGCAACCGAGATTTTTAAAAAAATGCCTAAAATGGCTCAGACCGCCGACAATTGGGAAACGGGGTGCGTTATGGCGCAGATGAGAATCAAGGACATTGCCGCCGAGGCGGGCGTGAGCCCGGCCACGGTCTCGCGCTATCTCAACAACCGCCCCGGGCAAATGACTGAGGAAACCCGTGCTCGCATCGCGGCGGTTATCGAGCGCACCGGCTATCGCCCGCGTGCCGCCGCGCGCAATCTACGCAGCTCGCGCACCAACCTCATCGGTGTGATCCTGGCCGACATCGCCAACCCATTCTCCAGCGCCATGCTCGAAGGGCTTTCCGTCAGCGCCGCCGCGCGCGGCTGCTCGCTCATGACGGCCATTAGCGGCAACGACCCCGCTAAGGAAGCGGAGTCGCTCACCAGGCTTATCGATGCCGGCGTGGACGGCCTGGTCGTCAACACCTGCGGAGGCAATGACGAGGCGATCGCCGCGGCAGCGGGACGTCTGCCTGTTGTGCTGCTCGACCGCGATGTTGCCGACGGCGGTGTCGATCTGGTGACATCTAACAACCGTGAGCTGGTCGCTGGCTTGGTAGACGAGCTCGCCGCCGCTGGCAGCGAGCGCCTGTGCCTGCTCACCGAGGCAAGCGACGACAGCCCCGTGCGTCGCGAGCGTGCCGAGGCCTTTGCCGACGAACTTTCGCGACGCGGCCTTGCGGGTGAGGTCGTCACTCTGGCCGACGGTGGCGCCTCGGGCGTCGGCCGCTTGGACGAGACCATCCGCGGCTATGCAGGCAAAAAGCTCGGCCTCATTGCTGTCAACGGCCTGGTTTTCCTGCGTCTGACCGAGGCGCTGGCGCAGCTTGGTCCCTCGCTGCCGGCGGGGCTCAAAATCGCGACGTTTGACGACTACCCCTGGAACCATGTGCTCTTTGGCGGCGTGACCACGGCCGCGCAAGACACCCTTACCATCGCCGAGCGCGTGGTCGAGCGCCTCTCCGAGCGCATTGACGTTGTTACCACTACGGTGGGCGAGGCCGCAAAGCTGGCGCCCAAACGCATCGAGATTCCCGGCCACATCGAACACCGCGCATCAACCTCGCGCTAACCATTCGTTCGCAACTGCCTGTTCACACACGTTTTTTGAGCGCTTGATACGCTTTAACCCTGCGGAAACATTTTTCTGCGATAGTATCTGCGATATAGACCAGTCGAAACCCGCCCGAAAGAAAGGGGAGCGACATGAACCAGCAGAACATCGATTACGTACTCCGTTCCGTAGAGCAGCGTGATATCCGCTTTGTGCGTCTGTGGTTTGTCGACATTCTCGGCCGCCTCAAGAACTTTGCCATTAGCCCCGAGGACCTCGAGGTCGCTTTTGAGGAGGGCATTGGCTTTGACGGCTCCGCCATCGAGGGCTTTGCCACGCCCGAGGAAGCTGACATGCTGGCATTCCCCGATGCTTCGACCTTCCAGATTTTGCCGTGGCGCCCGAGCCACAACGGCGTCGCCCGCGTGTTCTGCGATGTGTGCACCCCCGACCGCAAGCCCTTCGCCGGCGATCCGCGCGATGCGTTGCGCCGCATGTTCTATAAGGCCGAGAAGGCTGGCTACCTGCTCAACGTGGGTGCCGAGCTGGAGTATTACTACTTCCCCGACGAGCACACCCCCGAGCCGCTCGACAACGTGGGCTACTTCGATCTTTCGGTGAGCGATGCCGCTCGCGACCTGCGCCGCAACACGGTCCTCACGCTCGAGAAGATGTCCGTGCCCGTGGAGTACACCTTCCACGCCGCCGGCCGCTCGCAGCACGGCATGAGCCTGCGCCACGCCGAGGCCCTGAGCATGTCCGACGCCATCACCACGGCCAAACTCATCATTAAGCAGCAGGCTTACGAGAGCGGGTGCCACGCCTCCTTTATGCCCAAGCCGTTGGCGGGCGAGGACGGCAGCGCTATGTTCCTGTGCCAGTCGCTATTCGACCACGACGGCAACAACGTCTTTTGGGGCGAGGACGACGAGAAGTACCACCTCTCCGATATCGCCAAGCACTACATGGCCGGCATCTTGGCGCACGCGCGCGAGATCAGCGCCATCACTAACCCCACGGTCAACTCGTACAAGCGCATCACCACGGGCGGCGACTCCGTGCCGCAGTACGCCACGTGGGGCCTGCGCAACCGCGCGAGTATGGTCCGCATTCCGGTCTACAAGCCCGGCAAGCAGCTGTCCACGCGCATCGAGCTTCGCAGCCCCGACCCCATGGCCAACCCGTACCTGGTCAACGCCGTCACGCTGGCGGCTGGTCTGGACGGCATCGAGCGCAAGCTGGAGCTCCCGCCCGAGGCAACGGCTGAGACGCTCAAGCTTACCGACCGTCAGATGGTCGAGGCCGGCTACACGCCGCTGCCTCGCTCGCTCAAAGAGGCGCTCGACGTGTTTGAGGACTCGCAGTTTATGAAGGATGCCCTCGGCGAGCACATCCACAGCTTCTTCCTCAAAAAGAAGCGCGACGAGTGGCATAAGTTCGAGTCTACGATCACCGAGTGGGAGATCAAGCACTACCTGGCGAACTCCTAATCGCGCTGGCTCGTTCCAGTACGATTGAGCTCATTTCTTTGGAGGCCGATATGTCCGAAAAGAGTGCCCTGTTCATGGCGCGCACGACGCGCT
>CABVAC010000041.1 GCA_902496275.1 uncultured Collinsella sp.
ATACTTCATGGCCAGGTCCTGGTTGTCGTCGACGTTGCACTTGGCAACGGCGAGCTTGCCCGCCAGCTCATCGGCAACCTCGTCAACGATGGGCGAGAGGGATCGACAGGGCCCGCACCACGGTGCCCAAAAATCGACCAGCACGGGCAGGCTGTCGTTAACGATGGAATCGAAGTTCTCGGGGGTAATCTGATTAATGTCAGCCATGGTGACCTCCATAATGCGACGCGGCTCGGCCGCGTAAAACTCAGTACGACCGTGCTTATACCCAGCCGCCCGCAAAGCAACCACTCGCGGGCAGCTCTTTTATATAATGGTGGGCACGCAAACGATTGGAGAGCGCATGTCCACGTCACAAAGCCAGAAAAAAGAAGCCATCGCCCAGGCGGCCGAGCAGGAGCTCACATCGCTTGCGGTCCGTGGCGTGCGTATTGCGGGCAACGCGTGCTCGCCGATCGTGCTGGTCAAAGGCGATTTGGACGAGGCCGAGCGTTCGGGTGGCGAGCTTGCCGCCGGCCCGGATGGCGCGGCGTTGCGCAAAGCGCTTGGGGCCATCGGCTACGCGCCCGAGGATTTTTGCGTGCTGGCAAGCGTCGCCGGCGTGGGTGACGGAGCGGTCGCGGTGGGCGAGACTCTGCCGTGCGAGCTGTTCCGTGAGGCGCTTGAGGCTTTGGACCCCGAGGCGGTGCTACTGCTCGACAACAACGCGGCTGACGCCATGCGCGAGACCTACGCCGATATGCTCGTGGCGATCGATGACTTCGACACCGCCATGCTCAAGCCCGGCTTGGTCGCCCATGTGCAGGGTCGCCGCGTGCTCGCGCTCGACGGTTTTGAGGCGGCGCTCACTGACAAAGCCGCCAAGCAGCGCATGTGGGCATACATCAAGCAGCTGACCCCGGCAGCCGCGCCGCTGTAGCGGATTGGCGCCGGCGAGCGATTGCCTGGCGGGCAAGGCGCGCCTCGAGATCGGCGCCGCACTTCTACATCACAGCGCGCAGCTCAAACCGATCGCCGTTAATGCGGAACTGACAGTTGCCGTTCATGCGCTCCACGGCAAGTTTGATGCTCCTGGTGCCAAAGCCGTGGCCCGCATGCCGGGTCACGGGCATGCCATCGACCATGCGCGGCGCGCGGTCAAACGTGTTGGAAACTAACAGCAGCAGCTGGCCGTCCTCTAATCGCAGGTCAAAGTCGACGAATCGCTTTCCTTGGGGTGCGGCGCTTGCGGCGGTGATAGCGTTTTCCAAGGCATTTGAGAGCACGCTAAACAGGTCGGCGTCACCTACGTGGATGGTTTCGGGTACGGCGGCGCGCAGGTTGGCGGTAATGCCGTTTCTATTGATATCCGAGTTAAATGACGAAAGCGCGATGTTTACGGTCTCGTTGGCGCAGAAGCGGCGTACGGCGGTGCGATCGCCGGCTTCGCAGAGTTCATCGATGCGTTTGAGCGCCTCGTCGGTGTGGCCCTCCTCAATTAAAGCGGCCAGGCCGCGTAGGAAGTGGCGCATATCGTGGCGAAGAATCGACAGCTCGCGCCCAGATTGACGCCAAGCCTCGAGCTCTTTGATGGCGGCGTTGTCGCGGGTTTCGAGCATCCAGCGCTCTCGCTCGGCGGTTTCCTTTTCTTCGTATTCGCGCAGGTAAACGGCAAGAAACATAAGATAGAAGGCACAGAGCGCAAATGCCAAAAACTCAACCGTCACCACCGAGCCCGAGTGGAACAGCGTGGTGTAGACGTTGGTGGCATAGTCAAAGACGTAATAGACGAGCGGCAGGATTAAAAGGATGTCCAGCTCGGTGGTGCTTTTAATCGCCAAGCGCGGACCGATGTCGCCGGCCCAATGCATCAGGACGGCAAAGACGGCGAGTGTGGTCGCGATGCGCGCCAGATAGTACGCGATCTGAGAATCGGTTGCGGCAAATGCGGCGATGCCCATCCAATTGCTGAACTGGCAGCTCAGATAGGCACTCGTAATGCCGAGCACGGCAAGCAGCGGGCTCAGGCGGTAGCGCGCGCATAGGTAGACGGTAAGCGGCAGGTGCACGACGAGCGGATAGACCTGGCGGGCGAAAAGCTCGCCGCCGACGGCATTGGCGAGGCCAAATGCGCATCCGGTTACGGCACCGACCAGCACCAGTTCAAGCACATGACGCCGGTTGATCTCGACACCGCACAGCGCCGCCGAGGCAAAGACGCCAAAGAGCAGCGTCGTGGCGTGGTGGATTGCCCAAAGGACCATTTCGACCGAGGAGACCATCAGTGTCTCCCACCCTCAAAGCGCACCGCAAAGTAGGCGTCTTGGAATCCCTGCTTGCAGCTGCGCGACAGCGGGATGCACGCGCCCGAGCGCATGACGATGTCCGTGCGGTCAAAGTGATCGATATTGCGCAGGTTGACCTGGTAGCTGCGGTGGCATTTAAAGAAGACCGCGTTTTGCTCCAAGCGGTCCTCGACGCTGCGGAACGACTCGAGTGCCTCGATATCGCGTCCGTCGCGCAGGTGGAAAACCACGTGCTTGTTGCGCGCCTCGGCATATTCGATGTCGGACAGGCGCAGGGCGTGGTAGCCAAAGGACGTTTTGATCACGAGCTCGTCGGTTGCCGCCGGGCGCATGCTCGAAAGCTCGTCGAGTAACTGCGCCAGGCGTTCGTAAGTCACGGGCTTGAGCAGGTAGTCGAAGGCGCGGACCTCGTAGGACTCCAGTGCAAACTCGGGCGATGAGGTGAGAAACACCAGGCGCACGGCGGTGTCGGCCTGGCGCAGTTCGCGTGCGGTGTCCATGCCGTTGACGAGCGGCATGATCATGTCGAGCAGAATGATGTCGGCGCGCGACGCGGCATGGCGCGCCAGCAGGTCCTCGCCACGCGTAACGAGCGCAACGTCGACCGCCGTGCCCGTCTCGCTCGACCAACGGTCGATCATTCGGTGCAGTCTATCTAGAAAAGCGACGTCATCGTCGCAGGCAATAATCTTGAGCATTCGGCCCCCTTAAGTAGTTCGATTTTGCCACATCGGGTACGCGCCGCTTGCGGGGGTGCGGACCGTTTGCGCCCCACGGCGTGCAACTCGCGCCAAGCGGTATTGCGGTGGCGAAAGATGCCTCCTGCGCTATCGGGAACTCGGCTATCCATAGCTTGCCAGTTCGAAAATGGACCTGCCACATGATTGAATCTTTATTTCAACTTGACACCTAGGTTTACAGCTGTCTTGTCAGCTGTAAACCTAGGTGTCATACTAAAGCCCCAAGATTCGCCAAAAGAGAGGGGCCTTGATGGCACAGAGCGCGAACATGGATGCGTCGGAGCTTGCACGCGATATCGCGGCCGGCCTGGCATCGGCAACGACGGCAACGGAGCGCGCGGCATTGGTGCCCGCAGAGCTCGTCGAGGCCATTCAGCAACTTAAAACCCAGCGCGACGCGGTGATCCTGGCGCACTATTACGTGGCGCCCGAGGTCCAGGCCGTGGCCGATTACGTCGGCGACAGCTTCTACCTGGCTAAGCTCGCCAAGAGCCTGCCGCAGCAGACCATCGTGCTGTGCGGCGTGGAGTTTATGGGCGAGAGCGCCAAGCTGCTCAACCCCACCAAGACCGTGCTGCTGCCCGAGCCGGGCGCGGACTGCCCCATGGCTCATATGGTCAAGCGCGAGACGGTCGACGCGGTGCGCGCCGAGTACGGCGACGACCTGGCCGTGGTCTGCTACGTCAACTCCACGGTCGAGATCAAGAGCTGGAGCGACGTGTGCGTCACCAGCTCCAACGCCGTCAAGATCGTGTCCGAGCTGCCGCAGCAGCATATCCTGTTCATTCCCGACCAGAACCTGGGCCGCTTTGTGGCCGAGCAGGTGCCCCAAAAACACGTCATCCTCAACAACGGCTACTGCCCGCGCCATCACATCATCACCGTCGAGCAGATTGTCGACGCGCAGGAGGCGCATCCCGACGCGCTCGTGCTAGCGCACCCCGAGTGCAAGGCCGACGTCCTTGCCGAGGCCGACTACATCGGCTCCACCGCCGGTATCATCAAGTACGCCGAGGAGTCGGACGCGAGCGAGTTCATCATCGTGACGGTCCGCGGCGTGCTCTACGAACTTGAGCGCCGCTGCCAGGGCACCGGCAAGAAGTTCTACTTCCCTGCGGTGCAGCCCACCTGCGTCAACATGGATCTCATCACGCTCGAAAAGCTCGTACGCTGCCTGGAGACGGGCGAGGGCGAGGTGCAGATCGGCGTGTCGGACGAGGCCGCCGGCCAGGCCAAGCTTACGCTCGACCGCATGCTCGAGTACGTGGCGCGCTAGAACAATGCGGCATGAGGGACGGTCCCTTATGTCACATTCAAGGGAGAGGATTCCTGTGGAAACCAAGCAATACTCCGATATGGAGTGCGACGTCGTCATTGCCGGCTGCGGCGTGGCGGGCCTGTACGCGGCCCTCAACCTGCCGACGAGCACGCGCGTGATCATGCTCTCCAAGGGCGCCGTCGACGAGTGCGATTCGATGCTCGCGCAGGGCGGCATCTGCGTGCTGCCCGAGGGCTCGGACTACGATGCCTTCTTTGAGGACACCATGCACGCCGGCCACTACGAGAACCGCCGCGAGAGCGTCGACATCATGATCCGCTCGAGCCGCTCGGTCATCAACGACCTACTGGCCATGGGCGTGGACTTTGAGCGCAAGGCCGACGGCAGCCTCGACTTTACCCGCGAGGGCGCGCACAGCCGCCCGCGCATTGCCTTCCATGCCGACATTACGGGCAAGGAGATTACGACCAAGCTGCTTCAGACCGTCCGCAAGCTGGACAACGTGCAGATTCTCGAACACGTTGCCATGACCGACATCCTGATGGCCGAGCGCGATGGGGCCACGGTGTGCACTGGTGTCGTCGCTGTTGCCGTGGACGAGGACGATTCAGCTCGCCCCGCCGACGAGCTGGCAAATGCCGCTGAGGGCGTGCATGTCGGTAAGCCGTTTAAGATCCATGCCCGCCATACGCTGTGGGCGACGGGCGGCATCGGTGGCGTATACGACCATTCGACCAACTACCCGCAGCTCACGGGCGACGCCTGCTACATCGCGCAGGAGCACGGCATTAAGATGGAGCACCTGGACTACGTGCAGATCCATCCCACGGGCCTGTTCTCGCCGCAGCCAGGCCGTACGTTCCTGATCAGCGAGAGCTGCCGCGGTGAGGGCGCGATTCTGCTCAATGCCGCCGGCGAGCGTTTTACCGACGAGTTGCAGCCGCGCGACGTTGTCGCTGCCGCCATCCGCGAGCAGATGAAGCAGGACGGCACCGAGCACGAGTGGCTGAGCTTTGCCCCCGTCGAGCGCGACGTGGTGACCGGGCACTTTGCCAACATCCGCGCGCGCTGCCTGGAGGACGGTCGCGACATCTTGGACGAGCCCATTCCCGTTACGCCCACGCAGCACTACTTTATGGGCGGCGTGTGGGTCGACAAGGACGGCCGCACCTCGATGCCCGAGCTCTACGCCGCCGGCGAGACGGCCTGCAACGGCGTTCACGGCAAGAACCGCCTGGCTTCTAACAGCCTGCTCGAGGCGCTGGTCTGGGGTCGCCGTGCCGCCTGGTACATGCGTACCGGCGAGTCGCTGGCCGTGGAGCAGGCGGGCGAACCCGCGCTCGATGGCCGCCATCGCGCCCTGAGCGCCGACACCCTGGCAATCGATGATTTGGCCCGTGCCGCCGGCACGCAGGCCGTGGAGGAGTAGACCATGAATCCCATTACCATGAAGCTCGTCGTCGATGATCTGATTTTGCAGGCTCTGCGCGAGGACATTACGTTTGAGGACGTGAGCACGGCGAGCGTGTGCCCCACGGCGCGTCCCGCCACGGTGGAGCTTATCGCCAAGGCCGACGGCATCATCGCCGGCTTGGATGTGTTTGCCCGTACCTTTGAGCTGCTGGATTCGCAGAGCTCGGTGCTGCTCGACGTTGCCGATGGCGAGGAGGTGCACGCCGGCGACCATGTGGGTCAGGTGCGCGGCGATGCGCGCGTGCTGCTTTCGGGTGAGCGCGTGGCGCTCAACTACCTGCAGCGCATGAGCGGCATCGCTACCTACACGCACAGCATGGCCGCGGCGCTCGAGGGAACCAAGACCGTGCTCGTCGACACGCGCAAGACCACGCCGGGCATGCGCGTGTTTGAGAAGGCGGCGGTTGAGATTGGCGGCGGCAGCAACCACCGCTACAACCTGTCGACGGCCGTCATGCTCAAGGACAACCACATCGATGCCGCCGGTGGCGTGACGCGCGCGATCGAGATGGCGCGCGCCCACGCGTCGTTTACCACGACGGTCGAGATTGAGTGCGAGAACCTGGACATGGTACGCGAGGCCGTGGAGGCCGGTGCCGACATCATCATGCTCGACAACATGACCCACGATGACATGGCTGCTGCGATTGAGCTTATCGCCGGCCGCGCCAGGACCGAGTGCTCGGGCAATGTGGATGCCAGCAATATCCGCGCCCTGGCCGATCTGGGCGTCGACTTTATTAGCTCGGGCGCGCTGACACACTCCGCCCCGATCCTCGACCTCTCGCTTAAGCACCTGCGTCTGCTGGACGGTAAATAATGAACGCCCGCGAGCGCCGTCGTGCCATCATGGACGTGCTCGAGGTGGCCAAGGAGCCCGTTTCGGGCAGCGCGCTTGCCCGCGAGGTTGGCGTGAGCCGTCAGGTCGTGGTTCAGGATATTGCCCTGTTGCGTGCCGATGGGCACGATGTCGTGGCGACCAACCGTGGTTATGTGCTGCAGGAGGCCCCCAGCAGCCCCGCCGTGCCCACGCGCTTGGTCAAGGTTCGCCATAGCGTGGAGCAGGCAGGCGATGAGCTCACGAGTATCGTTGACGCCGGCGGCGCCGTGCTCAACGTGATCGTCAATCACCGCGTGTACGGTAAGATCACGGCCGACCTGGACATTCGCAATCGTCGCGATGTTGAGCGCTACCTGCACGATATCGAGAGTGGCAAGAGCTTTCCGCTGCTAACGGTGACGAGCGGCTATCACTTCCATCGCATTGCGGCGGAGGATGAGCAAACCCTCGACGAGATCGAGGCCATGCTCAAGGAGAAGGGCTATCTGGCAGACCTAATGCCCTACGAGGACGATTTGTCCTAGTCGACACCGCAACTGCCAAGGGTCCCGCTCCAAATTAGCTGCCCACACATGCAAAAGGAGGCCTCCGCGGCGATGCGGAGGCCTCCTTTTTTGTGCACGGTGTACTTTTGAGTGTGCAGGTGGGGGAGTTGTTACTCCTCGACGATCTCGGTGATCGCGCCAGCGGGGCAGGCGTCCTGGCAAGCGCCACAGGCGACGCAGGAGTCCTCGTCAGCGACGGTAGCGACGTCCTGGAGCTCCAGAACGCCAGCGGGGCAGGAGTCGACGCAAACGCCACAAGCGATGCACTCGTCGGCATCAATTACGGGATGAGCCATGGTAGTTTCCTCTCTGTTGACCGACGCTACAGGCGATGCGCGCCGGTTTGATTCGGGCAAAAACATACCACGGGAGCGACCGTTTGCAATACCCTCTGGCCGGCATCTTCATACCGTTCGCCGAGTATGCCAAGGTTTACTAAAAAACGCGCAGGTGGGGCCGTTGAGCTGCGCAAATGTTAGCTAAAGGTGACTTGAAATATTGAGCTATTGAGCGCGCTTGCGGAAAGGGCATCCCGTTATTTGGCCGAAAAACGGGTCGCAGTTTCCGGTTGGGCCCGCTAGCGGAAACTGCGACCCGGTATCAGCTCTCAAAACGGGATATGGTTTCCGGTTGAGCTTTCAGACGGAAACTGCGACCCGGAATCCACGCTCAAACCGGGACGAGCTTTCCGCAAGGCAGCCCCAGGCACCCCCGGACCCAAACCTCAGCTATCTCTACATAGATCTCGATAGATTTGTCGAGAATTCAATCAGCGCATCTACCTGCGCATTTGAGAACCTAAACTCTCAGCAATAAGAAATCTTATATGAATTGACTTAGATTTTGTATATTCCGGCCCATAAGGGGATACACTACATCCTGAAAGACAAGCCGAAGCGCCGCGTGACAGACCGTCGAGGCGGCGCGAACGCACAAGAGAGAGGGAATTTCTAATGAGTAAGATTCTTGGTATCGACCTTGGTACTACCAACTCCGCAATGGCCGTCCTCGAGGGCGGTTCTCCGACCATTATCGTGAACGCTGAGGGCGACCGCACCACCCCGTCCGTCGTGGGCTTCCGTGCCGACGGCGACCGCGTTGTGGGTAAGGCCGCTAAGAACCAGGCTGTCACCAACCCCAAGAACACCGTGTTCTCCATCAAGCGCTTCATGGGCCGCAAGTACTCCGAGTGCACCTCCGAGATCAAGACCGTGCCGTACGAGGTCAAGGAGGGCCAGGGTGGCCGTGCCGTCGTCGACATCGAGGGCAAGGACTACACCGCCGAGCAGGTGAGCGCCATGACGCTCGCGAAGATGAAGGCCGACGCCGAGAAGTATCTGGGCGAGACCGTCACCGACGCCGTTATCACCGTCCCGGCCTACTTCAACGACGCCCAGCGTCAGGCCACCAAGGACGCCGGCAAGATCGCCGGCCTCAACGTCAAGCGTATCGTCAACGAGCCGACCGCTGCTGCTCTGGCCTATGGCCTGGACAAGCAGGGCACCGACCAGCGCATCCTGGTCTTCGACCTGGGCGGCGGCACCTTCGACGTCTCCATCCTTGACCTCGCCGACGGCGTGTTTGAGGTTCTGTCCACCTCGGGCGACAACCACCTGGGCGGCGACGACTGGGATCAGCGCGTCATCGACTGGATGGCCGATAAGTTCCAGCAGGAGAACGGTGTCGACCTGCGTCAGGACCCCATGGCCCTGCAGCGTCTGAAGGAGGCCGCCGAGAACGCCAAGAAGGAGCTCTCCGCCGCCCAGCAGACCACCATCAACCTGCCGTTCATCACCATGAACCAGTCCGGCCCGCTGCACCTCAACTACACGCTGACCCGCGCCGAGTTCGAGAAGATCACCCGCGACCTGCTCGAGCGCTGCAAGCAGCCTGTCACCAACGCCCTGCGCGACGCCAAGCTTAAGCTCTCCGATCTGACCGAGGTCATCCTCGTCGGCGGCTCCACCCGTATGCCCGCCGTCCAGGAGCTCGTCAAGACCATGACCGGCAAGCAGCCCAACATGTCCGTGAACCCCGACGAGGTCGTTGCCGACGGCGCTGCCGTCCAGGGCGGCGTGCTCACCGGCGACGTCGAGGGCATCCTGCTGCTCGACGTTACCCCGCTGTCGCTGGGCGTCGAGACCATGGGCGGCATCATGACCAAGATGATCGACCGCAACACCACGATCCCGACCTCCAAGACCGAGGTCTACTCCACCGCTGCCGACAACCAGACCAGCGTCGAGATCAACGTGCTCCAGGGCGAGCGCGAGCTTGCCCGCGACAACAAGTCGCTCGGTAAGTTCCAGCTGACCGGTATCCCGGCTGCCCGCCGCGGCGTGCCGCAGATCGAGGTCACCTTCGACATCGACGCCAACGGTATCGTCAAGGTCTCCGCTAAGGACAAGGGCACCGGCAAGGAGCAGCAGATCACCATCTCCGGCTCCACTGCTCTGTCCGACGACGAAGTCGATCGTATGGTCAAGGACGCCGAGGCTCATGCCGAGGAGGACAAGAAGCAGAAGGAAGAGGTCGAGGTCCGCAACCAGACCGATAGCCTGTGCTACTCCACCGAGCAGACCCTCAACGAGCTGGGCGATAAGGTTTCCGCCGATGTGAAGTCCAAGGCCGAGGCCGCTATCGCCGACGCCAAGAAGGCGCTCGAGGGCTCTGACGTCGAGGCCATCAAGGCCGCCGGCGAGTCCCTGCAGTCCGTGGCCTACGAGCTTGCTCAGGTTGTCTACGCCGACGCTCAGCAGCAGACCGACGGTGCCGCCGGCGCCCAGCCTGCCGACGATGACGTTGTCGACGCCGACTACGAGGTTGTGGACGACGAGGACAAGTAATCATGTCCGCCCGTAAAGCTCGCACGGAGGCGGCTGCCGCTGGCGCCGCCCCCGTTGACTCTGAGGAGAAGGACGTGAAGATTCCCGTAGAGGCCGCAGACGTTACCGAGGCCAACGAGGCCGAGGCCGCCGAGGCTGCCGAGAACCAGGTAGAGGATTCCAACAAGGAGGCGACGATGACCGAGGACGAGATGGTGGAAGCTGCTATCCGCGCCGGTGAGGAAGCCGCCGACAACGACTTTAAGCTCAAGTTCGAGCAGGCTCAAAAGGAGCTTGCTGACGTGCGCCGTGAGCTCGATGCTGCGGCAGAGGCTCAGAAGGTCGCCGAGGACAAGGCAAAGGACGCTACCGAGCGCACCGCCCGTCTACAGGCCGACTGGGAGAACTTCCGCCGCCGCACCGCCAATGAGCGTATCGCCGAGCGCGAGCGCGCGACCGAGAAGCTTGTCACCGCGCTGTTGCCGGTGATTGACGATATCGAGCGCGCGATCGACCATGCCCGCAGTCAAGAGCTTTCCGACGACTTTAAGCAGTTCGTCGACGGCGTCGACGCGGTGCATGCCAAGCTGCTCGACGTGTTCGCGCACGAGGGCGTTGAGCCCATCGACCCCAAGGGCGAGGCGTTCGATCCGCTCGAGCACCAGGCTGTGGGTCGCGTCGAGGACGCATCGCAGTACGACGAGACCGTCAACGATGTGTACCAGAAGGGCTACCGCATGGCGGATCGCATCCTGCGTTCCGCGATGGTGACGGTGACCTACGGTGGCGAGAAGCGCCCCGCACCGGAGCCCGAAGCGGCGCCCGAGGATGCTGCGGCCGATACGGCCGAGAGCACCGAGGAGTAATTGAGAAGGGCCCCGGGGCAATACCCGGGGCCCTTTCTGGCCTAGTGCCATATGAAAGCATGGGCCGTCGTCTGCATGGGCGGCGGACGTAACAGGAGAGGAGCTACGATGGCTGCAGGCAAAACCTTCTATGACATCCTGGGCGTATCCAAGAGCGCCTCCGACAAAGAGATCAAGAGCGCGTTTCGCAAGCTCGCGCAAAAATATCACCCCGATGCCGGCGGCGATGAGGCCAAGTTCAAGGAGATCAGCGAGGCCTACGAGACGCTTTCGGACGAGAAGAAGCGCAAAGAGTACGACCAGATGCTCATGTTTGGCGGCATGCCGGGCGCGGGCGGCGCGTATAGCGGTGGCTACGGAGCCAGTGCCGGCGCGAGCGGCTGGGGCGATATCTTCGACAGCATCTTTAGCGGCAACGGCGCCTGGGGCAGCGATTGGGGCTCGGGCTTTGCCGGGGCCGCGGGCGCTGCCGGTGCCGGTGCGGGCCGCAACCGCGCGCGCAAGGGCGGCGACCTGTCGCTGACTGTCGACGTGACGGCCGAGGACGCGTTTCGCGGCGTGACGCACAAGGTCACCTACCGCATTCCCTCGACGGGCGAGCAGCAGACCATCACGGTTTCGGTGCCTGCGGGTGCGGTCGACGGCGGCAAGCTGCGCTACAAGCGTCGCGGCGAGTATGGCGTTGCGGGTGGCGAGCGCGGCGACCTGGTCGTGACCACGCATGTGGAGGAGCACCCGCTGTTTAAGCGTAAAGGTGCCGACGTGACTATGGAGGTACCGGTCTCGGTCTATGAGGCGGCGCTTGGCTGCACGGTTGACGTGCCGACGCCCGGCGGTGCGACGGTTCGTCTAAAGGTGCCCGCGGGTACCCAGACGGGCAAGAAGTTCCGCTTTAAAGAGATGGGTGCGCCTGACGTTAAGCATCGCGGGCGCACCGGTGCACTGCTTGTCGAGATCAAGGTGCAGGTTCCCACGAACCTGTCCGATGACGAGCGCGATGCCATGACCAAGCTGCGCGAGGCCGACACGCGCGATTATCGCGAGAAGGTCAACCGTTACAAGGCGACATACTAGGGCGGTCGTGGCGCACACCCGCGCCCGCGGATTTATGATGGACGATAACGAGACGGAAAGGGGTCAGGTAGCATGGCCGAGGACAATAGGAACAAACCGCTGTACATGATCAGCGTGGCGGCCGAGCTGACCGGCATGCATCCGCAGACTCTGCGCGTCTACGAGTCCAAGGGACTGGTGAACCCCCAGCGCTCGGGCGGTAACACGCGTCTGTATTCGCGTGCCGATATCGAGCGCCTGGAGCTCATCAACCAGCTGACCGACGAGGGCATCAACCTTGCCGGCGTGGTGCGCATCCTCGATATGAAGGAGCGTGCCGAGGAGCGCGAGCGCGAGAACGAAAAGCTCCGCGCCCGCGTGCGCCAGCTCGAGGACGAGCTGCACGAGTACAAGATGCAGAAGAAGATCACCGCCCTGGCCCCGCGCGACGGCTCGGTTAACCCCGAGCAAGTCATGCGCAAGCTTTTGGGCGCAGGCGGGGATCTGTAGTTACGCGGTTCTACGAACCGCGTAACGGCTCGACGCTGCAAGCCCGCCAGAGCGGCAATCTGTCATTCAAAAGGCAAGGCATGACCAGAAGGTCTATGCCTTGCCTTTTTCATGCCAACTTGTTCGCTCTGGACGTCGCTCGCTGTCCGTCCTCTACCTGCGGCGTTGCCTTGCTCCGGATGCGGTGGACATTGGGGACGTTCTTAAATGGCTAGTCAAAGGGGACATTCTTGCGTCACTTGGCACTTGGGGACGTTCCTTTTGTGCCGGCACTTTGGGACACTCCTTGTCAGGAGAGTGATGCAAGGTGCTCGTCCTTTGCTTTACCGAGATAAAGTGAACGTGTAGATTCGTAACCCACTCGCAACTGTTCTATGGCACGATATTGAACGAATGTATGCTATGCGCCCAAATCTTTTGGGCAGAGTGGGAGACAGTATGGTCAAGCTGTACGAGGACGGCATCTACCTGCGTAACGGCAGCGAGGTTGTGCCTGAGGCCGAGGCTGCCGAGCGCGGTATTACGCAGACGCCCGAGGATGCCAAGCGCGGCACCATCGCGTATTCGATCCTCCAGGCACACAATACGTCCGGCGACCCCGAGGCGCTCAAGATTCGCTTCGACGCCATGGCGAGCCACGACATCACCTTTGTCGGCATCATCCAGACGGCGCGCGCCTCGGGCATGGAGCAGTTCCCGCTGCCCTACGTGCTCACCAACTGCCACAACTCGCTGTGCGCCGTGGGCGGCACCATCAACGAGGACGACCATGTCTTTGGCCTTTCCGCGGCCAAGAAGTACGGCGGCATCTTCGTTCCGCCGCACATCGCCGTCATCCACTCCTTTATGCGTGAGAACTTCGCCGGCTGCGGCAAGATGATCCTGGGTTCCGACTCGCACACCCGCTACGGCGCTCTGGGCACCATGGCCGTGGGCGAGGGCGGCGGCGAGCTGGCAAAGCAGCTGCTGCGCGACACCTACGACGTTGCCTATCCCGGCGTCGTTGCCATCTACCTCACGGGCGCCCCGCGCCCCGGCGTCGGCCCGCACGACGTGGCGCTCGCCATCATCCGTGCCGTCTTTGCCAAGGGTTACGTTAAGAATAAGGTCATGGAGTTCGTGGGCCCGGGCATCGCGAACATGACGACCGATTACCGCAACGGCGTCGACGTCATGACCACCGAGACCACCTGCCTGTCGAGTATCTGGGCTACCGACGAGGACACGCACGCATTCTTGACCATGCACGGCCGCGGCGACGACTACCGCGAGCTCAAGCCCGCCGATGTCGCCTACTACGACGGCTGCGTCGAGGTCGACCTGTCGAGCATCAAGCCCATGATCGCGCTGCCATTCCATCCCTCCAACGGCTTTGAGATCGACGAGCTCAACGAAAACCTCGAGGACATCCTTCACGAGGTTGAGCTTGAGGCCGCCAAGATCGGCGAGGGCAAGACGCACTTTAGCCTGCTCGACAAGATTGTCGACGGCAAGCTGCACGTGCAACAGGGCGTTATCGCCGGCTGCTCGGGCGGCAACTACGACTCCGTGGTCCAGGCTGCCCGCGTGCTCAAGGGTGCCAACACCGGCTGCGGCGAGTTCTCGCTGTCGGTCTACCCCACAAGTCAGCCCGTGGCGCTCGAGCTTACGCGCCGCGGCTATATCTACGATCTCATGGAGGCTGGCGCGATCGTGCGCACGGCGTTCTGCGGCCCGTGTTTCGGTGCCGGCGACACGCCTGCCAACAACGGCCTGTCCATCCGCCACACCACGCGCAACTTCCCCAACCGCGAGGGTTCCAAGCCGGGTAATGGCCAGCTGAGCGCCGTGGCCCTGATGGACGCCCGCTCCATTGCGGCGACGGCTGCCAACGGCGGCATCCTGACGCCAGCGACCGACCTGCCCGAGGAAACTTGGGACGAGGCCTGCGAGTACACCTTTGACGATGCGCCGTACAAGAAGCGCGTGTACTGGGGCTTTGGCAAGGCGGAGCCTGCCGACGAGCTGGTCGAGGGTCCCAACATCAAGCCGTGGCCCGCGATGGAGCCCCTCGGCGACGACATCCTGCTTAAGGTGTGCTCCAAGATCATGGACCCGGTCACCACGACCGACGAGCTTATTCCTTCGGGCGAGACGAGCTCTTTCCGCTC
The DNA here is from genome assembly GCA_902496275.1 of uncultured Collinsella sp. Classification (GTDB taxonomy): domain Bacteria; phylum Actinomycetota; class Coriobacteriia; order Coriobacteriales; family Coriobacteriaceae; genus Collinsella. The sequence continues at coordinate 14,568 of CABVAC010000041.1, forward strand.
CAACCCGCTGGGCCTGGCCGAGTTTACGCTCAGCCGCCGCGATCCGGCCTACGTGGGCCGCTCCAAGGAGGTTGACGCGGTGGAAAAGCGCCGCGTTGCCGGTGAGGCCGCGGGCGACTTGGCCGCGCTCGATGCCGAGCTTGCTGGTGTGTTTGAGGCACTGGCCGGCGCGGGTGTCGCGGCAGACGCCAAGGTGACCGAGTACGGCTCCATGCTCTATGCCAAGAAGCCCGGTGACGGTTCCGCCCGCGAGCAGGCCGCGAGCTGCCAGCGCGTAATTGGCGGCCTGGCCAACATCGTCCACGAGTACGCCACCAAGCGCTATCGCTCCAACGTGATGAACTGGGGCATGGTGCCCTTCCAGATGGAGGCCGAGCCCAACTTTGAGGTGGGCGACTACGTCTTTGTGCCGGGTATCCGTGCTGCGCTCGATGGCGACCTGAAGGACATCGCCGCCTACGTGGTGCGCGCCGACAGCACGGTCGAGCAGATTGAGCTTTACATTGCCGATATGACGGCCGAGGAGCGTGCCATCGTCAAGGCCGGCTGCCTGATCAACTACAACAAGTTCAAGGCCGCTGCCGAGTAACGTTGCTGTACGCCCCGGACACACCTTTCCCTCGTGCTCACGCGCTTCGCGAGGGTCGCCCGAGGGAAAGGTGTGTCCGGGGCTACCGCGACGTTCTCGTTGGGTCTTGAGGGACGCTAATAAATAGACTTGCTTGATGCCGCTTCTGTTAATGGGCGGCTTCTTTTTGTCGAAAACCGCCACAAAGGGGGCAGACATCTTTGTGGTGGTGGGGAACGAGCTCGATGTTGTTGTGATTGTTGAGCGGTATGTTAATGAGCGTCTCTACAGGATTTCATCTGGGCTGGCGGGCTTGGTTGTTTTGGGGATGCCGAGTTTGGATGACGCGAAATCGTCAACATTGTCCTTAATTCCGTCTTTGGTGTAGACAGTGACCATATAGGTGCTGTGTCCGAATTCGCCCTTGTCGCGTGTTGCCCAGGCATCCCAGTAGGCGGCCCCGTTTCGCCCTTTGATTTTTCCGACACGGCGGAGTTCTGTTCGCTTTAATTTCCGGTTGCTATAGATGGTTCGACCGGCTTCCGCGGTGAGCCCGCACTGTCCAAGCAGCTTGTCGAGGACTTGGTTCATGTGGCGCTCATCGGTGTTTGGTGCGTAGTCGTAGGCGAGGGTGATGGAGTCGAGTGGCTGGTCGTCGATCAGATAGTTTAGCGCCTGAGGTTCAAGGCAGAAATAGGGGGAGCATCCGTCGACCTTGCCGAGCAACGGTAACTTGGACTGCCAACTTCCGGTGGGAATTGCATATTCGTAGAACACGCCACGGCAGACAAAGGAGAGCGAGGTGGCACGCGAGCCGGCGTCGATCATCCCGCAAAGATCGAAGGGCGAGGCGATACCAAGGGAAAAGGGCGTGGCGACGATAAGGAAGAGCATCACGATGGGTATGGCGAGAATGGCGATGACGTTGCGATCGGTGGAATGAGGCGGCTTCATATGCACTCCTCGAGACAAAGATCTGTTGAGGATAGGCAGAAATGGATATGTTCAGAGAACAATTCAAGTTTAATCTCATGGCGCGAGATGGTCGACCGTTAGCGTCGAAAACCACCACAAAGGTGCCTGTCCCCTTTGTGGTGGTGAGGAGCGCGCGGCTCCTTTTGGTAATAGTGCTGGCTGGCGGTATCATTAGTGCAGGTGGCGAAGGTTTGCATTGTGGGGTGTTTTGCCGTGAGCCGTTTTGCCCGTATTGGATTGATTGTTTTGGCGCTTGCGATCACCGTGGTTGGCATGGGCGCTGTCGGCATGGCGTTTCTGCCTGCTGCGGTGACGGAGCCGGTGGTCAAGCCTGTGATTCAATCTGTCGAACTTCTGACCGGCGACGACAAGCCTGAGACCATTACCGTTGATTTTGATGAGCAACCGGCTGCGCTTGGCATTAGTAATTATCCACATATTCAGCTTGGGGCCATGCGCTATACCACGGATACAAGCCTGATCGATAGGACGTCCGAGCTACTCAAGGGCAAAACATTTAAGCGTTGGTACGGATATGCGTCCTATCGGGCAAAAGCGAACGACATGGTTGGCGGATGCCACTCTTCTATCGAGCTGGACACTGCAAACGGCGCAAAGTTATGTGATGTCTCGTACGATCCGGGCTACGAGGGCAATGAGGGTCCGGGCATCTACATCATGGACGGCGATGTCGCCTATGTCATGGAGGGCGACCAGACCGAGCTCAACGATTTTATGGGTCAGTGTATCCAAGATGCCTATAAACAGACCTGCTTGCCTGACCCGCAGACTGCACGCGATAGTGGGTCTGCCCGTACATGGCTGTTCGAGGATGAGATGCCCTGGACCGTCGAATCGGGAAGTATGGGTTCGGCGAAGGAGTAGAGACCGCGACCACCACAAAGGTGCCTGTGAACTGCCTCCCATTTCTTGGACATCGGGAAATGGGAGGTTTTCCATGAGTATA
>CABVAC010000042.1 GCA_902496275.1 uncultured Collinsella sp.
AACTGCGGGAATGGCCTATTTGCTCAATGTGTTCGGTTGAGATCGGAAATCAACCCTTTTTTGACTACTTTTGCAGCCCGATTGCCAGAGCAGCCAATGAGTAGTCAAAATAGTCCCATCCCAAAATGACCGGCTTGGTGCCGCACCACAGAAAGGGCCCATCTACTACGTTTAGGCTACAGGGGTCAACCATAGCCGACTTTTTCGAAAATCGGCAAGCTTTCTACCTGCGGTTTTGTTTTTGCAAATTCCGGAATGGTCGAGGGTGGCCGGTTTAACGTAGTAGATGGCCACGTTTCGTGGCAGGCGGTCCGACCCAAGGCACAAGGCAGCCAACCTCGAATGGACATTCTCGAAGTTGCGGTGGAATACGGACTGAATTGGCACCTTAAAGGCAATAACACTCCGTATTTCACCGCAACTTATCGAGGGGATGGGTTTTAGAGGCGAGCGAGGTCGTAGGCTTGGGCGGCTGACTCACCGGCGAAGATGAGGTTGGTTGTGGCTTCTTGAGGATTGAGCGCCTGGTCGAGAGGCATGGGCTTGCGGCAGATCGGCAGTACCAAGTCGATACCTTGCTCATATACCGCGTTCAGGTTGTCAGCACGGCCGCCCACGACGGCGACCACCGGCTTGCCATATCGCCTGGCGCGGCGAGCCACACCCACCGGCGCCTTACCGGCGGCGGACTGCTCGTCCATATTGCCCTCGCCTGTTATGACCAGGTCGACATCGCGCACGCGCTCGTCAAACCCCACGAGATCGAGCACCGTCTCTACACCCGAGCGCAGCTCCGCACCGAGCGCCAGCAACGCGGCGCCCAAGCCACCGGCAGCGCCCGCGCCGGGCACGCCGAGCACCGAGCCAAATGTCCGTGCGCCCTCGGGTGTGCGCAACAACCCCTGGGCTCGCGCCTCGAAAAATGCCGCATCGAGCAGGCGACCGTAGCCGACCATCCAGCCATCGTATCTGCGCAGCGCCTCGACATCATCCGCCGGCAGGCCCTTCTGCCCGCCAAACACCGCCAGTGCGCCTCGACGCCCCACGAGCGGATTCTCGACATCGGAAAGCACAACGATGCGAGCGCCATCCAAAGCCTGCAGCGCCGGCTCCAAATCAACGCTCGCCACGTGTTCAAGGCCCGCAAGACCGGGGGCGACATCGCAGCCCTGATCATCGACCACACGCGCGCCCAGCGCCTGCAGCATGCCGGCGCCACCGTCGTTGGTGGCACTGCCGCCCAAGCCAATATAGATAGTCTTTACCCCGACACGAGCTGCACGGAGCATCAGCTCGCCCACGCCATAGGTCGAAGCCGCCAACGCCGCCGACTCCGTACAACTCGAATACCCAATACCCGCCGCCTCGGCCATCTCAATTACAGCCGAGTCGCGCTCGTCGTCCACCAGCATCTGGGCAGACACGCGATCGCCCAAGGGACCTGCCACCTCGCAGGTCACAATCTCACCGCCGCACGCGTCGATGGCGTCGAGCGTTCCCTCGCCGCCATCCGCCAGCGGCAACGCGCGCACCTCGGCATCGGGCCACACACGGCGCATGCCCTCGGCAACCGCCGCCTCCGCCCGTGCACTCGACACGCTGCCCTTAAAGGAGTCGATCGCCAGCAGCACACGGCGGGGCCGGCGGCACGCAGGGCCAAAGTCAACCGCCTCAACGGCGATATCTTCGGCACACGCGAGCGCCTCGGCATGAGCGGCATGCGCCTCAAGATCGGCCCCACAACCGCCATCAGCGCCGCCCGCTCCGCGCAGACCGCCAAAATAGCTACTCAGCAGCTCGCGGCATTCATCCGCCAGGACCCCAGCCGTCACGTTAAACCGATGATTCAGGCGCGAATCGGCATTCAGGTCATACAGCGAACCCAACGCGCCCGCCTTGGCATCACTCGCGCCATACACGCAGCGTCCCACGCGCGCGTTGACCATAAGACCCGCGCACATGCAGCAGGGTTCCAACGTCACATAGACCGTACAGTCGGAAAGGCGCCAGCGGCCAAGCGCCTGGGCAGCGGCGCACACGGCCGCAAACTCGGCATGAGCCGAAGGATCCTGGTCGAGCTCGCGCCGATTGTGCGCCCTCGCGACGATCTCACCGTCGCGCACTACCACGGCACCAATGGGGACTTCGCCCACTGCCGCGGCGGCGCGCGCCTCGGCCAGCGCCTCGCGCATGAACTTCTCGTCGATTTCGGTGATCGTCATCGTTCGCCTTCCCTGTTGCAAATTCAAAACGATGCTATCATTACGACTCAGGGAGAGATGGCAGAGCGGTTGAATGCGGCGGTCTTGAAAACCGTTGAGCGCGAGAGCGTTCCGGGGGTTCGAATCCCCCTCTCTCCGCCACTTTAGTGATGCACCGGTGTCATGGTCCGCTCAAACAGTGCATCGACCACATCGGCTATCTCAGGTCGACGCTCAAGATCGTGGCCCGATTCCCACCATATCGTGAAAAGACGAATAATACCGCCGGCGACAAACTCAGACGTCGTCTCGAGTGACACGGGGGCCAGGGCATCCTCGGCAAGCACGTTCATCACACGCTCGCGGATGGAGCGGGCAATGCGGTCGCAAATAACGTTGGTCAACATGCCCGACATGCTGCTTGCCAAAATGTTGTCCATGAGCCGCTCGTGCGTCAGAATCAAATCCATGGCATCGTCCAAAATCGCGTGCCGAAGCGCGCGCACGTCCTCGGCAGACACCGCGCCGGCCTCATCGGGCTGTTTTTGCGGCAAGCCCGACATGAGCTCATCGATATAAAAGGCAAAGTAATCGTTCTTGTCGCGAAAGTGCTTGTAGAACGTCGTGCGGCGAATCATGGCCCGGTCGCACAGCATGGCGACCGTCAGGTCCTCAAACCGATGCTCCTCGAGAAGCTCAGTGAAGGCATCGAACAGGGAACGGTAGGTTTTCTTAATGCGAAGGTCCACTGGTATCGCCATCCTCAGGGCAAAGACAACACTCGTCAATCTGTCGCATATCTTACACCTGTACCTCGCGCGCTTTGCCCCGGTGCCGGCCCCGCCGAAAACACAACGCTTACCGGAAAGTTCGGCACGGCAAAACGTTGCGGGTATACTAGTAGCGTTATACCAACGGCAGCTGGCGCATGCCGCCGCGGCCATTCGAAACGGAGACATCATGCTTCCCGTCATCATCGGCATCGTTGTTGTCATTGTGATTGCCTGCGCCATCGCCGGCATCTACAACAACATGGTCACCAAGCGTAACCGCATCGATAACGCCTGGCAGAACATCGATACGCAGCTGCAGCGCCGTAACGACCTGATCCCCAACCTGGTCGAGACCGTCAAGGGCTACGCCAAGCACGAGCAGGAGACGCTCTCCGCCGTGATCAGCGCGCGTAACACCGCCGTCAAGGCCACCACGCCCGAGGCCAAGATGGAAGCCGACAACGTGCTGACCGGCGCACTGCGCCAGCTCTTCGCTGTGGCCGAGGCCTATCCAGATCTTAAGGCAAACACCAACTTTACGCAGCTGCAGGCATCGCTCGAGGATACCGAGAACAAGATTAGCTATGCACGCCAGAGCTACAACGACTGCGTGCTCAGCTACAACAACGCCATTCAAACGTTCCCGGCTGTCATCTTTGCCGGCATCTTCCAGTTTAAGGAGCGCCAGGGCTTCGAGGCCGCCGAAGCAGCCCGCCAGGCCCCGACCGTCAAGTTCTAGTAGTTTGGCAGCGCATCCTTAATCGGCCAAATGCATAAACCGCCCCGTCGAATGCATACTTCGACGGGGCGGTTTCCTTTTTCGCGAAGGTCCCCCTCTAAGCGCCGTGCATTTTTAGGAGTATTCAACATAACCAAGAGCTTCGGGCGCCACGATAAATGCCAAAGACCGCGAATATCCCTGCAAATCAAACGCTGTCAGCCCATAACCCCGCCCATCATCCGTAGAAAACATCGAGAAATCCCGATTTTTTGCCCGAGGCCGGTATGCAGGGGCCTTCGATTGCAGAATACTCGCAAAAATGCACGTCGCCACCGCCCCCACATGGCGCGAAGCAAAGCAAAAGCGCAGCCTAAAAGGCCGCGCACCATCTTTATTCAGATTAATCATTGCCCGTTGTGACATCGCCGAACCCGCAGGGCAGAGAACAAGTTCCCTCCCGGCGCACTCCGCAGGACGCAAGAAGCCCTCGCCGCACGAAGTGCGCAGCGAGGGCTTCTTGCATGTCCGAGGACGCGCCGGGAGGGAACTTGTTCTCTGCCCGGATAGGTAAGACAAATTACGCGACGGTGTAAACCCAGTTGTGCTTGTCCTCGACAGCACCAGACTGGATACCAGTCAGGGTCTCGCGAAGCTTCTTCATCACAGGGCCGATCTCGGTGTATCCAGCCGGGAAGGTCACGGTCTCGTCGGCGCCGTAAACCTTGTTGTCGATTTCGCCAACCGGAGAGATGACGGCAGCGGTGCCGCACAGGCCGCACTCCACAAAGGTGCCGGCCTTGACCTCGGCCCACTCGACGGGGCGCTGGTCAACGGTCATGCCCAGGTCCTGAGCAACCTGAACGAGCGAACGACGGGTGATAGAGGGCAGGATGGAGTCGGTGTGCGACTGCGGAACGACGAGCGTGCCATCCTCTTTCACGAACAGGACGTTGGCGCCACCGGTCTCCTCGACATAGGTGCGGGACTCGGAGTCGAGATACAGGTTCTCGGCATAGCCCTCGCGATGGGCCTCCATCGTGGGCTTAAGGGACATGGCGTAGTTCAGGCCGGCCTTGATGTTGCCGGTGCCGTGCGGTGCAGCACGGTCATACTCGGAAACGCGCAGCTTGACGGGCTTGAGGCCGCCCTTAAAGTACGGACCGACCGGGGTCACGAGAATGCGGAACGTGTACTCAGGAGCGGGAGCCACGCCGATCACGTCACCGGAGCCGATCATAAACGGACGCACGTACAGGGTCGCACCGGAGCCGAAGGGCGGAACCCACGCGGCGTTGGCAGAAACGACCTGCTTGACGGCCTCAACGAACTTGTCCTTGGGGAACGGGGGCATCTCGAGGCGCTGGGCAGAGTTGTACATGCGCTCGGCGTTCATGTCGGGGCGGAAGCAGACGATGCTGCCGTCCTCGGCGGTGTAGGCCTTCAGGCCCTCAAAGACCTCCTGACAGTAATGGAAGATGCCACCGCACTCGGAGACATGCAGGGTGTGGTCGGTGGTCAGGCCGCCCTCGTCCCACTCGCCATCCTTCCAATGAGCCTCGTAGCTGTAATCGGTCTTCATGTAGCCAAAGCCGAGGCTACCCCAATCGATATCCTTCTTCTCGACAGTCATATGTCGCTCCTTACATACACAGTTGCATACTCGCGAACCCGCACGCAAGGACCGAGGCCGACCGCGTCGCAACGTCGCACGCCCGGAGCGTAGAGCCGGACGGGACACGCGAGCAGCATCAAAGCCGATGGCACGTCGATTCGCATGCACGAGATTGTACTCCCCGCACGCGTCTGATAAAACGCTTTTCTTTAACTAAGTAAAGTATTTTCATTTGACCGAAGCAAAAAGGCCCGCCACCGTAAGCGGTGACGGGCCTCAACTGTACGGTCTGCGCGCTGGCTCGAGCTAGGCGTTCTATTTACCCAGCTTGGCCTTAACCAGACCGACCACGGTCGGGATGATCGACACGGCAACGATGCCGATAATCAGCAGCTCAAAGTGCTCCTGCACAAAGGGAATGCCGCCAAAGAAGTAGCCCAGCAGCGTAAAGACCGTCGACCAGGTAATGCCGCCCAGCACGTTAAAGACGACAAAGTTGCGCCAGTGCATGCCGCCCATGCCAGCGATAAAGGGCACAAAGGTGCGGATAAACGGGAAGAAGCGACCCAGGAAGATGGCCAGGTGACCCCACTTGTCCAAGAAGTCCTCGGACTTTTTGATGCGCTCGGGCGTCATGGCCTTGACCTTGCCCGAAGCGATGATCTTGCGGCCAAAGAAGTGACCGATCATAAAGTTGCACTGATCGCCCAAAATGGCAGCGGCCCATGCGGTGGCCAGAAGCGCCACGATGTTAAAGCCGCCGTTGTGGGCAAAGAAACCCGAGGCGAACAGCAGCGAATCACCGGGAAGGAACGGGAAGAACACCACGCCCGTCTCGATAAAGATGATCAGGAATACGCAGCCGTAGGCCATAAGCGGGCCGGCGGCGATCCAGCTGGCGATCGCGGTGCGCGGGTCCTTAAGCAGCTCGGCAATAAAATTGATGAAACCCATGAAGTAAAACCTCTCAGTTGTGGGCGCGGATACGTCCAAGTTGACCAGTATACGGTTGCGGTGCCCCCTCGTGCGCAACCCCACAAAAGCATGACTCCATTACCAGCAAGTTTGCATAACTGACACTTGTAGCGCAAAGCCGCCAAGATTGTCCTTTTTAATCCCTAGCGAATCGCTATACTTTATAGAATCGCATTGCCATGGCGCTAAGGGAGGGCGGCCGGTGAGCTTTATCAATACCATTCGCGAGGACATCAAGACCGTCCAGGCGCAGGACCCCGCCGCGCAAAACGGTCTGGTCATCTTCCTTTCCTATCCTGGCCTGCACGCCAAGTGGAACCACGTGCCCGAGCACTGGCTGTGGGAGCACGGTCATCGCTCGCTCGCCCGCGTGCTCTCGCAAATCACCCGCCACATCACCGGCGTCGAGATTCACCCTGCCGCGCAGATTGGCAAGCACTTCTTTATCGACCACGCCATGGGCGTCGTCATCGGCGAGACCACCATTGTGGGCGACAACTGTGTGCTCTACCAGGGCGTCACGCTCGGCGGCACCGGCAACGAGACCGGCAAGCGTCACCCCACCCTGGGCAACAATGTCACGGTGGGCACGGGCGCCAAGGTGCTCGGCAACATCCGCATCGGCAACAACGTCAAGATCGGCGGCAACTCGGTCGTCGTTAAGGACGTGCCCGACAACTGCACCGTCGTGGGCGTGCCGGGACGCATCATCAAGCGCAACGGCTGCCGCGTGTTCGAGGAGAGTTTCGACGCCAAGCAGCATCGCGAGTACATGCCCGATGACGCCGCCGAGCAGAGTGCCCTCAACCGCCAGGGCATCACCGAGAATGCCCGCCGCGTCAAAGAACTCGAGCGAGAGGTGGCCGAGCTCAAAACCCTCGTCGCCAAGCTCATGGACGAACGTTAGGAACGCAAGCGGCACAAAACGACATCGGCACCGACGCAAAAGGCGCGCCAGGGAATCAATCCCCGGCGCGCCATTCCTTTTGATGTGACAAAGGGACTGTCCCTTTGTCACATTATGCGAACTGACTCAGATAGAGGTCGGCATAAGCGCCCTCGGCTGCGAGCAGCTCCTTATGCGTGCCCTGCTCGATAATGTTGCCGTGGTCCATGACCAAGATCAGGTCGGCGTCCACGATCGTCGACAGGCGATGCGCGATCACAAAGCTCGTGCGCCCGCGCATAAGCGCGTCCATGGCACGGCCGATGGCAAGCTCGGTACGCGTGTCCACGCTTGAGGTCGCCTCGTCCAGGATGAGAATCGCCGGGTTGTTGAGCAGCACGCGTGCGATGGTCAGCAGCTGACGCTGGCCCTGGCTGATGCTTTCGGCATCGTTGGCCACGCGCGTGTCGTAGCCCTGCGGCATGGTGCGCACAAAGAAGTCGACCTGCGCGGCACGAGCGGCGGCCACAATTTCGTCGCGCGTCGCCTCGGGGCAGCCGTAGGCGATGTTTTCGGCAATCGTGCCATCGAACAGCCAGGCGTCCTGCAGCACCATGCCAAACTGCTGCCGTAGCTCGCCGCGGTCCATGCGGCTCGTATCCACGCCGTCGAGCGTAATACGCCCGCCGTCAATCTCGTAGAAGCGCATGAGCAGGTTGATGAGCGTCGTCTTGCCCGCGCCCGTGGTTCCCACCACGGCAATCTTCTGGCCCGGCTCGGCGGTAAACGACACGTCGCGCATAAGCGGCTTGTCGGGCGAATAACCAAAGCGCACATGCTCAAAGGAGACGCGGCCCTCCACGCGACCCGGCAGCTTGGCGGCCTTGTCCGGCAGCGGATCGGCCTCCATCTCGGGCTCATCGAGCAGGTCGAACACGCGCTCTGCACTCGCCAGCGCGCTCTGCAGCGAGTTGAAGGTAAACGACAACTGCGTCATGGGCTCGGACGCCTCGTAGATAAACTGGAAGAACGCCTGGAACACGCCGACGGTCATGTGACCGGCAACCAGCATGCTGCAGCCCACAAGCGCAATAACGATCTGCGCCAAACGGCCGATAAAGCGCACTGCGGGGCCGACAGCATTGATCATAAAGTCGGCCTTGGTGCTCACACGAGCCAGTTCCTTCGAAGCCTCGTGCACCTCAGCGGAGCTCTGACGTTCGCGGTTAAACGCGCGGATCACCAGACGGCCCGAATAGCCTTCCTCGACCGCACTCGTAATCTTGGACACCCACTCCTGGCGCTCGCCCGTCACATCGTGTGTGCGGCGCGAGACGACCTTCGTCACCAGCAGCGACAGTGCCGTAAAGAACAGAAAGACGAGCGTGAGCGGCACGCTGAACACGAACATCACGCTCACAGCACCAACAACCGTGCCGATCGACACGAGCAGCTGCAGCAATCCGCGCTGCATGCTCTCGGACATCTTGTCCAAGTCGTTGGTCGCACGGCTGACTACCTCGCCGGGGCGATGTGCATCAAAGTAGGCAAGCGGCAGACGGTTGAGCTTTTGTGCGATGCGGTTGCGCAGGCGCAGGTTGAGGCGTTCGGCCACGCTCGACATCAAAAAGCTCTGGAGCGCGTAGAACGAAGCAGCGGCCGTCCAGATCATAAAGTAGACGAAAATGGTCTTGCCGCAGTTCTCCCAGGTTATGCTGAAAGTGGTGTCGTTGGCAAACGCCACCTGAATGTGGCCCCACAGCTCATCGATCACGCGGGCGCTATATGCCGGCGCGGCGGTGTTAAAGATGACATAGAACACAATGCTCGCGAACACGATATAGAAGCGCCAATGGTCGCCGGCAGCCTCACTCCACAGGCGGCGCACCGTCGCCCAGGTATCCCGAGGTGTCTCGTCCTCGTCTTCGTCGTCCACGTCGCGCATACGCTCTGCCTCGGCGCGGGCGCGCTCGTCCTCGGCACGTTCGTTTTCCTCGTAGAGCGCTTGGCGGCGAGCCTCGCGCTCGGCTGCAGCCTTGGCGGCGTCATCCAGCTCGGTCGACGCGGCAGCCGTTTCCTCGACCAGTCCCGCGGCAGCGGCGTCATCAACGCTGCCCTGCTTCTTGAGCTCCTCGGTCATGCTACTCACCTCCCTTCATCTGCGATTCCGCGATGGCGCGGTACACCTCGCAGGTTTCCATAAGCTCGCCATGCGTGCCCAGACCCACAACCTCGCCATCCTTGAGCACGACGATCTGGTCGGCGTGCAAGATCGTCGAGATGCGCTGCGCGATGATGAGCACCGCAGCGTCACGCGTCTCGTCTTGCAACGCATGACGCAGGGCGGCATCGGTCTTAAAGTCCAGGGCCGAAAAACTGTCATCGAAGATATATAGATCGGCATGCTTCATGAGCGCACGGGCGATTGCCAAACGCTGGCGCTGGCCGCCCGAAAAGTTCGTGCCGCCCTGCGCCACCGGGGTATCGAGCCCCTGCGGTTGGTCGAGCACAAAGGTGCTCTGGGCAACCTCAAGCGCATGAAGCATGTCCGCCTCGGTCGCGTCCTCGTTGCCAAAGCGCAAATTGCTTGCCACGGTGCCCGAGAACAGCCACGCCTTCTGCGGCACATAGGATATGTGCCCGCGAATCTCACCTTGCGAAAGCTCGCGCAGGTCGACGCCGTCCAGGCGAATGGCGCCCTTGGTGGCATCGTGGAAGCGCAACAAGAGCTTGGCCACCGTCGATTTGCCCGAGCCTGTCGAGCCAACGATCGCAGTCGTCTGACCGCGACGGCAGGCAAAGCTCAGGTCGCACAGGGTGTCCTCGTCGGCATCGTCAAAGCGAAACGACATGTGGTCGAACACGGCCACCGCATCGGCTTCGTCTTGGGGCTCGCGCGCCCCGTCATCCAGCGTGCGCTCGCCATCGACGATGCTCGGCTCAATCTCCAACACCTGCTGCGCACGGTTCAGGCACGCGGCAGCACGCGGAAGCGTCAGCACCACCATCTGGGCCATCATCACAAAGAACAGGATCAGAATTGCATACTCCAGCACCGCCGAGATACTCGCAATCTGCATGGCGTGGGCGCCTACGCGGTTGCCGCCCACCCACAGCACCGCCACCTCGGCGATGTTCATCAAAAAGAAGCTTGAGCTGTCGAGGCCCACAAACAGGTGGTTGACTTTGATGGCGTTGGCGGCGTATTCGCTAAACACCTCGTCCAGACGCCGTTCCTCGTGGCGCTCCTTGTTAAACGCACGGATGACGCGCACGCCCACAATATTCTCGCGCAGCACCACGTTCATGCGGTCGATAAAGCCCTGTAGGCGCATAAAAATCGGCGCCGCGTTGGCAACCGTAAAGACCGCCGCCACCAGCACAATCGCAACGACTACGCCCAGAAGCGTGCCCATGGCGGGATCGATAAACCAGGCGAAGATGATGCCCGCCACAGCCAAAAACGGCACGGGCAGCACCAGCTGAATCGTCTGCAGAATCGCTTGCTGAATCACGTTGATGTCGTTGAGCGAGCGCGTGATCATCGATCCGGTGCCAAAGCGCTCAAAATCGCTGGCCGCGAGCTCGAGCGATTTGTCGTACACGGCATTGCGGATATCGCAAGCCACGTTGGCGGCCAGGCGCGCCGAAAGATAGCAGCCCAGCACCGTGCCGCCGCTAGCCATGCTGGTCGCGATAAACATGTATAGGCCGTTGCGTAAAATGTAGTCGACATCGCCCGTGGTAATACCGGTGTTGACCATGTTCGCCAGCATCGTGGGCACCAGCAGCGTGCCGATGTTGTCGATTAGCAGCACCAACAACGTCACCGCGACAAGCCCTCGATATGGCTTTAGAAACCTCATTAACAGTCGCACGACTCCCCCTCACCTTGATTCTCGGCTTGGCTCTCGGCAGCGATATGCTGCTTAAAGGCATCGCACTCCTCGCCGAGCACCTGAGAGAATTTGCCGACCAAGCGCATAATCTCGCGCTGCTCACATGGCTCAAGCGCGCCAAAGGCTCGCTGTTCGGCCTTGAGTGCCGGCAGCGCATAACGCTCGGCAAATCGCCTGCCCTCTTCGGTCAGGCTCACAACCTTGTTCTTACGGCTGCCTTCGGCAAACTCCAACGTTGCGAAGCCCCGCGCCGTCAAGGTTTTAATTGCCGAGTTGATGGTCTGCTTGCTGTAGAACCATTCGCTTGTCAGACGGCTTACGGCAATACTGCCGCCCGCCGTGCTGGTATCGACGAGCATCCAGTAAGCGCAGTCCGAAAGGCCGCAGGCGCGCGAGAACTCCGAATAGATATGGTCGAGTCCATTGAGCAACCGATCAAAGTCGACCAGCGTAACCGCACTATTCATCTATCCCACCATTCAATTGTCCGATTTTTGACCAATTATGTGTCTCTAGATTAGTCCGAGTTTTGACTATCGTCAACAGGCTCTCCGCAAATGTGTGCATTTTTATGGCCGATCGGCAGAAAAAGACCGCCGGCGCGGGGGCGGCGCCAGCGGTCACGTGAAAATCGAGTTTTATTGCCTGTTAAGCGGCGACGGCCTCATAGACCGTAGCGCCCGAGAAGCTGTCATGCAGGCTCTTGCCGGCAATCCACGGCAGCTCGACGACCTCGCAGACCGTGTTGACCAGCTCGGAGCAGTCAGTAAAGTGGCCCTTGTCGTTGAGGGCCTCGCAATCCTGAACACGCCAATAGCCATCGGTGTGCGTGATGTAGTACTCGTGATCGTTGATCGACACGAAAGCGCGCGTCTTGGAACGCAGCAGCTTCAGAAATCCTTCGAAGTCGGTCTCGACGACATCTCCAGCCTGGAACATGATGTTACCTCCTGGCCCGGCGCCACCATGGCGCGTTGATAAACGTTGGTGCTCCTTTAGTAAAACCTTTATCAGAGGTTATGCGTTCGTCATTTAGGCAAGTGGTAAAAAACCGCAGGGTAGACGGGATAAAACGTTTAACCATCCCATTTGTTTGTCACATTCTGAAGGTACTTTTATGCAAACCCACTTTCCCAATTGGAATCCATCCTTTTGGCCGGGCAATTGACCGTCTATCGTTTGAGCCCGACGGGTATGAACGTGGCATCTGCAACGCCACCGCAAGGAGACACCATGGAGACCATCGAAGCGCTCATTCACCGCCGCAGCTGCCGCAACTACAGCGATCGTCCCGTCGAGGCCGAAAAGCTTGCGCGTATTATCGAAGCCGGCCAATATGCACCGAGCGGCATGGGCCGCCAACCGGTGACGTTTGTCGCCGTCACCGACCCCGCGACCGTCGAGCGTCTCTCACAGCTCAACGCCCAGGTCATGGGCAGCAACAGCGACCCCTTCTATGGCGCCAAGACCGTTGTGGTGGTGCTGGTTGACCGCAGCGTGCCCACACATCTGGAAGACGGCTCGCTCGCCATGGGCAACCTGCTCAACGCCGCCTATGCACTGGGTGTCGATTCGTGCTGGATTCACCGCGCGCATGAGGTCTTTGACTCGCCCGAGGGCCTGGAGCTGCTGGCCAGCTGGGGCCTGCCCGCCGACGGCAGCCTGCGCGGTGTCGGTAACTGCATTCTTGGCTACGCCGAGGACACGCTACCCGAGGCAAAGCCGCGCCGCAGCAACGTGGTGTACGTGAAATAGTACAGGAACGTCAGCAGGGGTAGCTAATTTGGGACGGGGCTATTTTAGCTACCCCACTCGCAACTTATATTGACGTCGCCGTTGTCGTCGTTTCGTTCGTCTGGGCCGTTTCGACGTCGTCGCCTTGCTTGTCTTCGTCCTTTTGCGCATCGGCGATGGTGGAGGCCGCCGCGACGATGCCGCGCTGGGGCGCGACGCCCGTCTGGGCCTGAGCGCCCTCGACAACTTCTGTACCTACATGCGCGAGCTCGGGCGATTTAAACATTGCGTCCAAGTTGGCGCCACCGCCGGCATATCCGAGCGCAGCGAGCGCGATGACGATCACTGCAACGGCGGCCACGATCGGAACATAACGATGCCAACCAGCAGGATTGAGCCCGCTGCGGCGAGCCGCCCCGCGGCTGATGTAACCAAGCGTTCCGTCGTGCTTGAGCTTTGAGCCCACCACGCGTTTGCGGCCCCACAGCGAGGACTCTGCCTGCATTGCCAAGCGGGCGCTTGCCGAAGGATAGCCGTATTTAGTGCGCTTGAACGAGCCATCAAACCCCGAGGCGTGTTTACCCCACGTCACCGATGTTGTGCGTCGGTTAACCGGCGCGGCACTCCGCCTTCTGCGGCTCGGTTTTGAAGTCTCAGCCATATGCCCTCGCACGCCGTAACCAAATCGAAACAATAACGCTTTGGACTGTAGCACACGCGTCGCGCGCGGTCACGGGCGCCTCGCTCAACGGTCATCGTCCTTCAGCAAGCGCCACAGCGTTGTACGGCTTATACCCAGCACCTCTGCCGCACGAGTCCGATTGCCGTGGAGATGATCTACAACCAGATGCGCGATATCTCGCTCGGTATCGGCCAGCGGTCGCAGGATATACAGGTCGCTTTCGAGTGTCGGGGCGCCAAAGGTTGCGGTCTTAATCACGTCCTCTTGGGCGAGTACTTCCTCCGCCACAGCGCGGTCCACCGTGCCCGCCCCCATCAATATATACAGTCGTTCCGAGACCTCGCGGAGCTGCAGATAGTTGCGCGGCCAGCGGTAAGCATCGAGCGTCTTCGTCGCCGTGGCAGACAGCGTGGGCGCTGCCGTCCCAAATGCATCAGCGAGATATTCCAAATAGCGCGCGACCTTCGTCGACGCGGCTCCCTGCTCGGCGATTGCCGGCGCCACGCTCACCGCACAGGCGAAGCGCTCAGTCACAAAAGCAGCCTGATCACTTTCGCTGCCGCCCGGCATATCATTCGCCGTCAGCACCACATGGCAGCGCGTCGCCAACGCAGTGTCGGCCATCGTGGAGACCAGCTCGCGAAGGCGCTGAGGGCCAACCGCGTTCCAGCCCTCAATGCAAAGGGTCAGCCCTGTTTGGAACAACGGCGATTCGGCGCTTTTGAGCACATGGCGCCAACCGCGATCGGTGAGTTCATCGAGCGCGACGGAAACAAAGGGCTGATCGGCAAAAGGACCGTCCAGATAGAGGCGCTTGGCGATCTCAACCTGACCCGCTCCCAGCTCACCCTCGAGCATAAGGGGCACACCGCGCGCGTAGCTCTCGGCAACCGGTGCAGCTACCGCAGCGGCACCCTCAACGATGCCGTACGCGCTCGATTCGTAGCGGGCCTCAACCTCGTCGGCGTTGAGCCACTCGATGCCCGCATGCGCCGCGGCGCCGCGCACCTCGCGGACCACGACGACCCAAAGCCCCCCGCCCTCTTTGTCGGTGGGGCGAACGGTCAGGCTCAGGCGCGTACCCGCACGCCCCATAACCAGACGCGCGCCGTCTCCTATACGGTCGAGGCGCTCAGCTACAAAAGCCGCCACATCCCGCTCAAGCGCCGCGTCATTCATGGTCGAGATCGCGACGTCCCCACG
The DNA here is from genome assembly GCA_902496275.1 of uncultured Collinsella sp. Taxonomy (GTDB): domain Bacteria; phylum Actinomycetota; class Coriobacteriia; order Coriobacteriales; family Coriobacteriaceae; genus Collinsella. Next base: position 14,687 of record CABVAC010000042.1, read on the forward strand.
CGCATCGATTGCCAATGCCGAGGCCCCGGCAGCAGCCAGGGCCTCGGTCAAGATGTTCAGCTTGGCATCGCTATCCATGATTTGCCCCTGTCCGCGGCGACATGCAGCCGCCGACGGTCGCACGACCGAGTGTTTCAAAATTGAACGATATTGCTCACCAAACACTATAGGGCAGAAAGCGCCGTCCTGCGAGTATAGGTGTTGCCCCGCATCGCCATCCTGGCGGGGCGATAAGAGCTCTTCGGGACTTATAAACCTGCGGACAAGCCATACCCGCAAGAGCTCCTATCGCTCCACCGTGAGAATGCGCTCACCAGCAACCAGCACGCAAACAAGCTACTTCTCTACCAGATTCCCAGTACGTGTTGCATTCCCAAACTCATGCACGCAATGCCAATCCAGCAGCAAAAGCCCAATGCGATGGGCTTGCCGCCCTTTTTGACCAGCTCGACGATATCGGTATTAAAGCCAATAGCCGCCATGGCCATCACAATAAAGAATTTCGACAGCTCCTTGATGGGCGCCGTAAAGGACGCGGGAAGCTGAAGCACCGTGGTGATCACGCTCGCCAGCACAAAGAACAGCACGAACATGGGAAACGCGCGTTTAAGCGAGAACGTGCTTTTGGCGTCACCGCCGGCCTTGCGCGCCAGATGCATCTGCCAGCATGCGAGAACCAACGTGATGGGAATAATGGCCAGCGTCCTGGTGAGCTTGACCACTGTGGCGCTCTCGAGCACATTGGCGCCGGGGTGCATGCTGTCCCAGGCGCTCGCCGCAGCCGTTACGGACGAGGTGTCGTTGATGGCGGTACCGGCAAACAGGCCAAAGCCCTCGTTGGTCAGCCCGAGCATGCCGCCGAGCGTCGGAAACACGAGCGCCGCGATAACGTTAAACAGGAAGATGACCGAAATAGCCTGGGCAATCTCGCGATCGTCGGCATCGATGACGGGTGCGGTCGCAGCGATGGCAGAACCGCCGCAAATCGACGAACCCACACCCACAAGCGTCGCGATCTTGCCCGGCACGTTCATAACGCGGCAGAGCACAAAGGCGATGACAAGCGAGGTCGAGATTGTCGCCACGATAATCGGCAGCGACTGGGCGCCCTTGGACAGAATCTGGGAGAGGTTCATGCCAAAGCCAAGCAGGATAACCGCGTACTGCAAGACTTTTTTGGACGTATAGGTGACGCCGGCGGCGAGCTGTTCGCGACGATTCTTGGGAAAGACGAGCGCCAGGACCATGCCAAAGAGGATGGCGAATACCGGACCGCCGACCACCTCAACCTGTTTGCCGAGCAACGTCGCGGGAATGGCGATGATCAGGCAGAACAAGACGCCTTTCCAGCGCTCGCGTACGATATTTGCCAGTTGCATATGGGATTCCTTCTTTCTATTTCACGTTTGCGACGGCTTATGATACGGCAACATTGAGCACAGCCTTGCGCAAACACAGACTAAGATGCCGCGATAGTTCTCAGGCAACAGCCGAATTACCCACCGCGGAGAGCTGATTCGCGGCATAATTAACAACTGACATATGAGTTTGATAGAACAGTTGCGAGGCGCTATGGAAGAATCGATGCACGTCGGCGAGCAGGAAACGAGCCTACAGGACCAGTCCTACCACGCCATTCGACGCAAAATCGTCTACCTGGACTACAAGCCGGGCGAAAAGCTGGGCGTCAAGCAGCTTTGCGATGACCTGGACATGGGTCGCACGCCCGTGCGCGAGGCTTTGGTTCGCTTGGCGCAGGAAGGCCTGGTGCGCACCGTGCCCCAGAGCGGCACCTACGTCTCACCCATCAACCTCACCCTTGCCGAGAGCGCCTGTTACATCCGCGAGCATCTGGAAAAGCAGGTGATTGTGGAGTGCTGTGCGCGCGCCACGTCGGCTGGCATCGAGCAGCTCGACCGCGCCATCGCGCTGCAGGAAAAGGCCATGGCCGAAGAGGATCGCATCGGCTTCTTTTTGAGCGACAACCTCATGCATCACATGATTTTTAGCATCGCATGTCGCAGCACCGTGTGGTCGTGGCTCGAAGAGACCAATGCCGACCTGGAGCGCTTCCGCTGGCTGCGTGCCGCGACGCAGACGCTCGACAATCAGGAGACTGTTAACGAGCATAAGCAAATCCGCCGCGCCATCGCCGGTCGCGATCCTATCGAGGCGAGCTTTTTGGTCAGCAAGCACCTGCATATGATGTTCCGTAACCAGACCGAGGTCCTGGACCAATATCCCGAGTACTTCGAGACCAGCAAGCTCCGCTAACCTGCCAAAACCACCATAAAGGGGACAGTGAACTGCCTCCCATTTCTTGGACATCGGGAAATGGGAGGTTTTCCATGAGTATA
>CABVAC010000043.1 GCA_902496275.1 uncultured Collinsella sp.
ATGGTGCCCCATGTTGGATTCGAACCAACGGCCTTCTGCTCCGGAGGCAGACGCTCTAATCCCCTGAGCTAATAGGGCCAACGTTTGGCATTATACCCAAGTGCGCCACGGGCTAACAAAAGAAAAGAAAAAGCTTTGCAATTCCGTGGGAGACGAGGCGCAACGGCCCACTTTAGAAGGCAAAAGCGAGTCAGATAGTATAAACTCACATGCACCATATACACGGCTCGCGATGCGGGCCGTTTTTGCAAAAGTTATCCATCGAGGTGAGAGGCACACCATGATTGCAATTTTAAAGCAGAGCGCCAGCGACGAGGCCGTCGGCCATATCGTCAGCTGGATTGAGAAAAAGGGCCTGAAGACCGATGTCTCGCGCGGCGAGAATGAGACCATCATCGGCCTGGTGGGCGACACGACCAAGATCGACCCGTTCCTGCTCGAGTCCATGGACGTCGTCGAGCGCGTGCAGCGCGTCTCCGAGCCGTTCAAGCGTGCCAACCGCAAGTTCCACCCCGAGGACTCCGTCATCGACTGCGGCCACGGCGTCAAAATCGGCGGTGACCAGTTCCAGGTCATCGCCGGCCCCTGCTCCGTCGAGGGCGAGAACCTCATCCGCATCGCACGCCGCGTAAAGGCCGCCGGCGCAACGATGCTGCGCGGCGGTGCCTACAAGCCCCGCACCTCCCCGTACGCCTACCAGGGCATGGGTCCCGCCGGCCTGGACCTGCTGTGCGAGGCATCCGCCGAGCTCGACATGCCGATCGTCACCGAGATCATGGACCCACGCGACGTGCAGGTCTTCCTTGACAAGAAGATTGACGTCATGCAAATCGGCGCCCGCAACGCCCAGAACTTCCCCCTGCTCAAGGAGGTCGGCAAGACCCAGACCCCGATTCTGCTCAAGCGCGGCATGTCCGGCACGATCGACGAGCTGCTCATGGCTGCCGAGTACATCATGAGCGAGGGCAACGACAACGTTATCCTGTGCGAGCGCGGCATCCGCACCTTCGAGACCCGCACCCGCAACACCTTCGACCTCAACGCCGTGCCGGTGCTGCACCACCTGTCGCACCTGCCCGTCGTCGCCGACCCCAGCCACGCCACCGGCTACACCCGCTACGTTGAGCCCATGGCGCTCGCCGCGACCGCCTGCGGCGCCAACGGCCTGGAGATCGAGGTCCACGACGAGCCGAGCCGAGCCTGGTCCGACGGCGCCCAGGCCCTCACCCCCGATCAGTTCGACGACACCATGCGCCGCATCCGAGCCATCCGCGAGGTTGTCTGCCAAGAGACCATGGAGTAGCCCATGGGTACGGTGAGAAACGCGCGCGTTAACCAGGGCGGCCCCAAGTGCGCCGGCATCGTCGGCCTTGGCCTCATCGGCGGTAGCTTTGCCCGCGGCTATGCACAGTCGGGCGTCCGCGTGCTGGCCTGGGACCCCGATGACGATGTCATGACGGCCGCCAGCATGGGCACTGTCGCCGGAGAGCTCAACGACAAGACACTCGGCGAATGCGACATCATCGTCCTGGCTTGCTACCCCGAGGCCTGCATCGAGTGGCTCGAGGAGCATGCCCAGGCACTCGCCGACGCCACCGACACCGAGGCCATTATGGGCCCCGTGGTGATCGACACGGTGGGCGTCAAGGACATCGTGTGCGAACGCGCCTTTGAGCTTGCCCGCGAACACGGCTTTTACTTTGTGGGCGCGCACCCCATGGCGGGCACCCAGTACTCGGGCTATGCGCACTCCCGCGCCGACCTGTTCCAGGGCGCCCCGCTCGTGCTCGTGCCACCCGCGGTGGACGATGCCCTTAAGCTGGAGCTCTTGGGGCAGGTGCGCGAGATGGTGCGCCCCTTGGGCTTTGGCAAGTTCAGCGTGACCAGCGCCGCCGAGCACGACCGCGTCATCGCCTTCACGAGCCAACTTGCGCACGTGGTATCCAACGCCTACGTCAAAAGCCCCACTGCCCAGGTCCACCACGGTTTTTCGGCCGGTAGCTACCGCGATCTCACCCGCGTGGCGCACCTCAACCCGCAAATGTGGTCCGAGCTCATGATCGACGACGCCGACGCGCTTGCCTTCGAGATCGACCACCTGATCGACTCGCTTGGCGCCTACAGCCGTGCGCTCAAGAACCGCGACCAGCGCTATCTGGAGAATCTCCTTGCCGAGGGCGACCGCATTAAGCGCGCACTCGACGACGAGGCCTCCCACTAGACCACCTATCACGCCAGGTCGAAAGGACCGAAGCTTATGGCGATTACCATCGATATCGACACTGCACGCCCCTACCAGGTGCATGTTGGCACGTTTTTGCTGGAGCAGGCGGGACCGCTCGTGCGCGCCACTGCCGGCGGCGCCAAGGCCGTCATCGTAACGGACACCAACGTGGGCCCGCTCTACCAGATGCCCGTTAAGCAGAGCCTGGAGGCGTCTGGCTACGAGGTAAGCATCTGCACCTTCGAGGCCGGCGAGGCCCATAAGCGCGCCGAAACCTATGTTGCCATTTTGGAGTTTGTGGCCGAGCACGTGCTTTCGCGCTCCGACGTGATCGTGGCACTCGGCGGCGGCGTCGTGGGCGACGTGGCCGGCTTTGTGGCCGCCACCTACATGCGTGGCTGCAAGTTTGTGCAGATCCCCACGAGCCTGCTCGCCATGGTGGACTCGTCGGTGGGCGGCAAGACCGCCATCGACCTGGCTGCCGGCAAGAACCTGGCCGGCGCCTTTTGGCAACCGAGTGTTGTTATCGCCGACGTGGGGTGCCTGGCCACCCTCACGCCCGAGCAGTTCGCCGACGGCTGCGGCGAGGTCGTCAAGCACGCCGTGATCGCCGACCCAGAGCTTTTCGCCGAGCTGGAGAAGACCCCGCTCACGCTGGAGCTGCTCAACCGCGATGTGGCCCGCGTAGCGCTCATCATCGCCCGCAATATCGACATCAAGCGCGCCGTGGTCGTCGCCGACGAGCGCGAAACCAACCAGCGCAAGCTCCTCAACTTTGGACACAGCGCCGGACACGCCGTCGAGGCCTGCGAGCACTTTGAGCTCGGACACGGCAACTGCGTTTCGATCGGCATGGGTATCATCACGCGCGCCGCGGCCCTGCACGGCGTTTGCGATGCTGCACTGCCCGGTCGTATTGAGGAGCTCTGCGCCCGCCATGGCCTCAAGACCCGCTGCGACCAAGATGCCGACGCCATCTTTGCCGAGGCGCTGCACGACAAAAAACGTGCCGGTGACACTATCGACCTGGTGATTCCGCACGGCATTGGCCGCTGCAGCATCGACCGCACGCCGCTTTCCACTTTCCACGAACTCATTGCCGAGGGCCTCGGCCAGAAGGGAGACGCATCCGCATGCTAGCCCGCATCACCCCGTCCCCGCTTAAGGGCACCGTTCCCGCCATCGCGTCCAAGTCGGTGGCGCATCGCCTGATCATCTGCGCCGCGCTTGCCAACGGCGAGACGCACGTTACCTGCAACACCACCTGCGCCGACATCGAGGCTACGGTGCGTTGCCTTACGGCACTGGGCGCTCGCATCGAGACCGTCGAGGATGGCTTCCAGGTCCATCCCACTATGAAGAGTATTGAGTTTGGCCTGCTCAAGGCACTTGCCGGCGGAACGCTCGACTGCGGCGAAAGCGGCTCCACGCTCCGCTTTATGTTGCCCGTCGCCTGCGCGCTGGGCGCAGAGGCCACCTTTGTGGGTCAGGGACGCTTGGGCGCCCGCCCGCTGTCCCCGCTCTCGGACGAGATTATCGCCGCCGGCTGCGACCTGCAGGGTCTGGGCGGCTTTCCGCTTAAGACGAGCGGCCGCATGCGCCCGGGCACCTTTGTGCTGCCGGGCAATGTGAGCTCGCAGTACATCTCCGGCCTGCTGCTGGCAGCCCCGCTACTGGCCAAGCCCTCCTGCGTGCAGGTGACCGGCCTCATTGAGAGCCGCCCCTACATCAACCTGACGATCCAGGCCATGAAGGCCTTTGGCGTCGAGGTCAACGTCGAACGTATTCCGGCCAAGGACGGCCAGCCCGAAGTCACGAACTTCCGCGTGAGCAGCGGCTCGTACCGCACGCCCGGCAGCGTAGCCGTCGAGGGCGACTGGTCCAACGCCGCCTTTTGGCTGTGCGCCGGCGCCATCGGCACCGACCCCATCACCGTCGAGGGCGTGTCGCTGAGCTCCGCACAGGGCGACCGCAACGTGCTTGCCGCGCTTTCGCGCTTTGGCGCCCGCATCGTGCGCTCCACCAACGCCGCCACCGTGCAGTCCGACAAGCTCGCCGGCTTTGAGATGAGCGCCCACGACATTCCCGACCTGGTGCCCGTTATCTCGGCCGTGGCCTCGCTGGCACAGGGCCGCACCTTTATCCGCGATTGCGCCCGTCTGCGCATCAAGGAATCCGACCGCCTGGTCACCACCACCCGCGAGCTCACCGCGCTGGGCGCGCAGGCGCGTATTGCCGGCGACGACCTCATCATCAAGGGTGTCGATGCCTTTACCGGCGGCGAGGTCGATTCGCACAACGACCATCGCATCGCCATGATGGCCGCCATCGCCGCGAGCCGTGCCACCGGCGAGGTCGTGATCCACGGCGCCGAGGCCGTCAACAAGTCCTATCCCGATTTCTTCGACCACTACCGTCTGCTGGGCGGCAAGGTCACACTCGAGGAGGAATAGCATGTCCTCGACCTTTGGCAACGTCTTGCATCTGAGCATTTTCGGCCAGTCGCACTCCCCCGCCATCGGCTGCTCACTCGATGGCATCCCGGCGGGCATCGCTGTTGACCAGGAGCAGCTGCAGGCCTTCCTCGACCGTCGCGCCCCCGGTCGCGACGAGACCGCGACCAAGCGCCGCGAGGCCGACGCCGCCCACATCATCGCCGGTGTTGTCGATGGACATACCACCGGCGCGCCCATCGCCGCGATTATCGAGAACACCAACACGCGCTCCAAGGATTACTCCGAGCTGCGCCGCAAGCCCCGTCCCGGACATGCGGACTTCCCTGCGCGCGTAAAGTATCACAACATGCACGATGTCGCTGGTGGCGGGCATTTTTCCGGCCGCCTAACGGCACCCTTATGCATCGCCGGCGGCATTGCGCTGCAGGCACTCGAGGCCCGCGGTATTCGGGTGATGGCTCACGTGGCGCAGATCGGCGGCATCTCCGACCTGCCGATGGACGATATGGTCTATCGCGAGGCCGACCGCAAGGCGATCCTTACGAACGATCTGCCGTGCATTGACGCCGCCGCAGCCGGCCGCATGCGCGAGGAGATCCTAGCCGCGCGCGACGAACTCGACAGCATCGGCGGCATCGTGGAGTGCGGCATTTACGGGCTTCCCGCGGGCATCGGCGACCCCATGTTTGACGGCATCGAGAACCGCATCGCTCAAATCGCGTTCGGGATTCCCGCCGTAAAGGGCGTGGAGTTTGGCATGGGCTTTGCCGTGGCCGCCATGCGCGGCAGCGAGAACAACGATCCGTATCGCATCGATGCCGAGACCGGAAAGATCGAGGTCGAATCCAACAACGCCGGCGGCGCCCTGGGCGGTATTTCGACCGGCGCGCCCGTCATGTGGCGTATGGCCGTAAAGCCGACGCCCTCCATTGGCCGCGAGCAGCAGACCGTAGACATGGACGCTATGGAAAATGCCGAGCTCTCGGTCCACGGCCGCCACGATCCCTGCATCGTCCCCCGAGCCGTCCCCGTAGCCGAAGCAGCAGCTGCCCTCGCGATTTGGGACGCCCTCCTCGAAGACGCAGGCCAGCGCTAACCCGCCCACCCCGGGCAATGATCCACGAAAGGGGTCCCTATGGACCTTGCTGACATCCGCCAGGCCATCGATGGCATCGACACCACGCTCCTCAGCAGCTTTATCGAGCGCATGGACATTGCCACCGAGGTCGCCAAGTCAAAAATCGAGATGGGCAAGGCCGTCTTCGACCCCGCCCGTGAGCGCTCCAAGCTCAACAACCTTGCCAGCCGCGCGCCCGAGCGCTACGAGGCGCAGACCATCACCCTGTTCCGTCTCCTCATGAGCATGAGCAAGGCCGAGCAGCAGCGCTACATCAACGAGCTCAAGGGCATCACCGTCTCGCAAAAGGCACACGCCACGGCTGCAGCCTCCGACACACCCTTCCCTCAAACTGCCACCGTCGCCTGCCAGGGCGTGGAAGGTGCCTATAGCCAGATCGCCGCGTGCAAACTCTTCGACGTGCCCGACATCGCGTTTTTCGAGACCTTCGAGGGCGTCATGCGCGCCGTGCGCGACGGCTTTTGCGAGTTTGGCGTACTGCCCATCGAAAACTCAACTGCCGGATCGGTCAACGCCGTCTACGACCTGCTCGCCCAGTTCGATTTCCACATCGTGCGCTCGTTGCGCCTCAAGATCGACCACAATCTGCTCGTCAAACCCGGCACCAAACTCGCCGACGTGCGCGAGGTCTACAGCCACGGCCAAGCCATTGCCCAGTGTGCCGGCTTTATCGAGTCCCACGACCTGCACGCCACCAAGTACCCCAACACCGCCATGTCGGCCGAGATGGTCGCCAGCTCCGGGCGCACCGATGTTGCCGCCATCGCATCGCGCAGCTGCGCGACACTCTATGGCCTGGAGGTGCTGGAGTCCAACATCCAGGACTCGGACAACAACTACACACGCTTTGTCGTCATCAGCCGCGAGCCACGCGTCTATCCCGGTGCCAACCGTACCTCGCTCATGATCACCACGGCCAATGAGCCGGGTGCCCTCTATCGCGTGCTCGAGCGCTTCTACGCGCTCAACATCAACCTCATCAAACTCGAGAGCCGCCCCATCCCCGGCCACGACTTTGAGTTTATGTTCTACTTTGATCTGGACTGCCCCTTTGGCAGCAAGGCCCTCGACGACCTGCTCGATTCCATCGACGACGTGTGCGAGAGCTTCACCTACTTTGGCAGCTACACGGAGGTGCTCTAGATGACCGATACCGCCGCAACCCGCCCCTACGGCGTGCTGGGCCGTGTGCTGGGCCACAGCTACACCCCGACCATCTACAAAGAGCTCGCTGGGCTCGAGTACGTGCGTTTTGAGCGCGAGCCCGAGGACCTCACGGCCTTTATGACGGGCGACGAGTGGGAGGGCACCAACGTGACCATCCCCTACAAGCGCGCCGTCATGGAATATCTTGACGAGCTGAGTCCGCTGGCCGAACGCATGGGCAACGTCAACACCATCACGCGCCTGCCCGACGGCCGCCTGCGCGGCGACAACACCGACTACTTTGGTTTTCAGTGCCTGGTCGAGGAGCTGGGGGTTGAGGTTGCCGGCAAGAAGGCTCTCGTGCTCGGAGCCACCGGCGGCGCCGGCACCACGGCAAGTATGGTGCTGGGAGACCTGGGCGCCATTGTCGTGCCCGTCGGCCGCACGAGCGAGGTCAATTACGACAACATCTCCCAGCAGTCCGATGCAACGTTACTCGTCAACTGCACGCCCGCCGGCATGTTCCCCCACTGCCCCGACGCGCCTTGCACGCTCGAAGGGCTCGATGCGCTCGAAGGCGTTATCGACATTGTCTACAACCCCGCCCGCACGGGACTCATGCTCGAGGCCGAGCGCCGCGGCATCCCTTGCATCGGCGGTCTGCTGATGCTCGTGGCCCAAGCGGCACAGGCCGTCGAGCGCTATACCGGCCAAGCCACCCCGCGCGAGCGCATCCTGGACGTAACGGAGCGCCTGTCGCGCCGTGAGCAGAACATCGCCCTGATTGGCATGCCAGGCTCGGGCAAGACCCGCGTGGGCGAGCAGATCGCTCAGCTCACGGGCCGCGAGCACATCGACCTGGATCGCGCGCTTGAGGAGCGTCTAGGCATGCCCTGCGCCGACTATATCGTCGAGCGCGGCGAGGCGACCTTCCGCGAGCAGGAGACGGCGGCGCTGGCCGACATCTCCAAGCGCAGCGGCCTGGTGCTCTCCACCGGTGGCGGCGTGGTCACACGCGACGAGAACTATCCGCTGCTGCACCAGAACAGCCAGATCGTGATGCTCAACCGCAAGCTCGACGAGCTCGCCCACAAGGGCCGCCCCATCACCGCGCGCGACGGCATCGACAAGCTGGCCGAGCAGCGTATGCCGCGCTACCGCGGCTGGGCCGACTACATCATCGACTCACGCGACTGCGCCGCCAACACCGCCCAGGCCCTCCTCGACACCCTCCCACCCGCTCTCTAACCAAAACCACCACAAAGGGGACAGGCACCTTTGTGGTGGTTTTCCAACCGCAAAGGAAGCAACCATGAAAGCACTCGTCATCAACGGCCCCAACCTCAACATGCTCGGCATTCGCGAGCCGGGCATCTATGGCAGCGACAACTACGACCGCTTAGTGCAGATCTGCCAGGAAGCGGGCGCCGCACAGGGCTTTGACGAGGTCGATGTCTTCCAGTCTAACCACGAGGGCAGCATCGTCGACAAGATCCAGGAGGCCTACGGCAAGGTCGACGGCATCGTCATCAACCCGGCGGCCTACACGCACACGAGCGTGGCAATCCTCGACGCCCTCAAGGCCGTCGCCATCCCTGCCGTCGAGGTTCACATCAGCGCCGTCGAGACCCGCGAGGACTTCCGCCAAGTGAGCTATGCACGCCTAGCCTGCTTCGCCACCATCACCGGCGAGGGCCTGCAGGGCTACGCACATGCGCTAGAGCTGTTGAAAGAGTATCTCGAAAAGTAAGACCGCAACACTACTGAATAAACAACAGCGGGGAGGGCCAAGTTGGTCCTCCCCGCTGTTATTACGCCTTCTTGATCACGTACGCCAATCCAATATCGCATCCGCAGCGTACGAATGACGCGAAGAACCACGATGCTGGCAGCGTCATAAGCAGAGGCATGGTCTGCCAAGGAATAAACCAATCGACTGCATGGATCGCAAAGATCGCCAGACTGGCTAGTCCGCAAAACACGAGTCCTCGCTCAAAAGCCCCCAAAACCGGTACGTCTTTCAGCTTCTCCAGCGCCATGGAAACCCAGCACACGCAATAGCTGCCAGCAAGAGCGGCAGCCGTCGCAACCACAAACCCATCCACGCGGCGGCTCGAAAGCTCAAGCCCACTCAGCGCGGCAAGGACAAGCCAAGCGACACCGGCTCCAATAAATAGCAGAGGCTTGTTCGCGCTCGGCTCCAGCCCCCTTTGGCGGGCCGTATAGCCAACCCACATCAGCAAGACGATGTAGCAGCTCAAATCCAAATCGAGCGGCAGGTAAACACCAAAATAGCGAGACACGCTCAAACCGCAAAAGGCAATCGCGGCACAGACAACCCCTTGCCAAACAACCCCAATCCCGCGGCGATCAAACAGCCGCGTGAGCGCATTAAACAGCAGGCGCGACATAAACAGCGCCGCCAGAAACCATGCCATGCCAACGGCGGTAACGCCAAGCCCAGGCACATCAACGCCCGAGGCAAACACAAGCGTGTTAAGCCCCGCAACCAGCGTACCGCTCGTCAACGGAGTGCCGCTCATCAAGAACGTCGGCACCTGCCACGCCAGCGCAAGAACCACATACGGCGCCAGCAGGCGCGACACCGAACCACTCAGCAGCTCGCGCCACGGCTTCGGCCTAAACGTATACCCGGCAAGAATAAAGAACACCGGCATGTGAAACGAGAAGATCGCGTGCCTCAAGGGAGAGGGATTTGGGACGGTGTGCCCCACAATGACCAGAATAATTGCAATCCCTTTTGCAATATCGATCCAGTCGAGCCTTTTGCTTCCCATGGCGAACCCTTCAAAACCGCAGCACACAAAATGAAAAAAGCCCAGACCACCTAGCGGCCCGGGCTTAATAAACGATGGTGCTCCATGGCGGATTCGAACCGTCGACCTTGGGATTAGAAGTCCCCTGCTCTATCCAACTGAGCTAATGGAGCAAATAACCGCACGCCCAAGCAAGCACAAGCCTGTCAGGCGCAAGTAATTATAACCTAGTTGAACTGCTCGCGGTACGCCTTGCAGACCTCATCGACCGGGCCGTCCATGCGAAGGTCACCCTTCTCAATCCAAACGGCACGCTGGCAGATGCGCTCAACCTGCTCCATAGAGTGCGAAACGAACAGAACCGTCACGTCACCGCTCTGGATAAAGTGCTGGATGCGGTCCTCGCACTTCTGCTGGAAGAACACATCACCGACGGACAGCGTCTCGTCAACGATCAGAATATCGGGCTCGGTAATCGTCGCGATTGCAAAGGCGATACGCGCCACCATGCCCGAGGAGAAGTTCTTAAGCGGCATATCGACAAAGTTCTGCAGCTCAGCGAACTCGATAATGCCGTCAAAGTTGGCATCGATGAACTCCTTGGTATAGCCGAGCAGGGCGCCGTTCAGATAGATGTTCTCGCGGGCGGTCAGCTCGGGGTCAAAGCCGGCGCCAAGCTCAATCAGCGGCGCGATGTTACCGTGCACCTTAACGCTGCCCTCGCTAGGCTCAAGAACGCCAGCGATAATCTTGAGCATCGTAGACTTGCCGGAGCCATTGGTGCCGACCAGACCCACAACCTCGCCGCGATGAATATCAAACGAGATGTGCTTAAGCGCCCTAAACTCCTCAAAGAACAGCTCGTGCTTGGCAAGCTTAATGAAGTACTCCTTGAGGTTGGTCAGCGACTCGGACGCCATGTTAAAGATCATGGTGACGTCATCGACCTCGACAGCCAGAGGCTGCTCGCTGTAATCAACAACAGATTCAGTCATCACAGCACTCCTTAGATGTAGAGGATAAATTTGCGCTCGGACTTATGGAACACGGTGTAGCCGATAACAAGCGCAAGAACCGCCCAAGCGACGCACATACCAAACGTCATAAGCGAAGGCGTTGTCTGGAACAAGAAAATATCGCGCATAAACTGCAGATAGTTGTACATGGGGTTCGCATAAACCAAAATCCGCACGATATGAGGCATCTTCACAACGAAGTCGGTCGTCCAGAAAATAGGCGTGATGTAAGTCCACGCCGTAATGACGACGCTCCACAGATGCATGACATCGCGGAAGAAGACCGTGAGGGCGGAGAGCATCATGCCCAGGCCCATGCAGAAGCACATAAGCAGCAGTAGGCAGACCGGCAGCAGAATCAGGTGCCAAGAAGGCATAACGTGGAACCACAGCATAACGATGGCAACGGCGACCAGCGAGAAGGCAAAGTTAACCAGCGAGAAGAGCACCTTCTGTACTGGGAAGACCCAGCGGTGCACCTTAACCTTCTTGAGCAGCGGGGCAGCACCCACGATCGACGTCAGGGCCTGGTTCGTAGACTCGGACATGACGGCAAAGGTGACGTTACCCACGATCAAGTACAGCGGGTACATCTCGGGCGTAATCGAACCATTGCGGCCCTGGGCGAAAATCGTCGAGAACACGATGGCCATGACGATCATCATCAGCAGCGGGTTGAGCACCGACCATGCGACGCCCAGAACGCTACGGCGATACTTGATCTTAAAATCCTTGGTAACCAGCTGACGAAGGATAAACGCGTCCTTCTCAAATTCGTTCTTAGCAAACGTCGCAGGCAGACTGCGAGTTTCTTGTTGCTTTGTCTGATCCGACACGGATGCAACTCCTTTACTCGTAATCGTTGACAAACGAACAGTATAGACCCGACGGCCATGCAAACGATTCGCGCAACAAAACTGGAGAACTAACCCACATCTTAGGATGCCAAGTCCAAACGGCTATACTTTCAGGGATTGAATGTAAAAGGAGCATTGAGTGAATTCTGAATCCATCGCCGTCATCATCCCCTGCTACAACGAAGCCCTCACGATCGGCAAAGTCATCGACGACTTTCACCGCGAGCTTCCGCAAGCGACGGTCTACGTCTATGACAACAACTCGTCGGACGACACCTCGCACATCGCCACCGAACACGGCGCCACGGTCCGCTTTGAGCCCCGTCAGGGAAAGGGCAACGTGTGCCGCCAGATGTTTCGTGATATCGACGCCGATTGCTACCTGATGGTCGACGGAGACGACACCTATCCCGCCGAGGCGGCCAAAGCCCTCTGCGAGCCTATCCTCAACGGCACGGCCGATATGACCGTAGGCGACCGCCTTTCCAACGGCACCTACGCCGAGGAAAACAAGCGTGCTTTCCACGGCTTTGGCAACAATCTGGTCCGCGCCATGATCAAGTGGATCTATGGCTACAGCTTCGATGATGTCATGACCGGCTACCGCGCCATGAGCCGCCCGTTCGTCAAAACCTTCCCTGTGCTTTCCGAGGGCTTCCAAATCGAAACCGAGCTCTCGATCCACGCCGTCGACCACCGCTGGCGCATCAAAGATGTGCCCATCGTGTACCGCGACCGTCCGGAAGGCTCCGAGTCCAAGCTCAATACCGTGAGCGACGGCATTAAAGTCGTCGCGATGATCGGTACGCTGTTCAAGGACTACCGCCCGCTGAAGTTCTTCAGCCTCGTCGCGCTTCTGTTTGCGGTGATCGGCCTCGTCCTGGGCATGCCCATCGTTGTCGAGTATTTCCAGACCGGCCTCGTTCCGCGCTTCCCCACCGCCATACTCGCCGCGTCGTTTATGTTCCTGTGCGGCCTGAGCCTTGCGACCGGATTCATCCTGGATTCTGTAGCAAAGGTCGAAAAAAAGCAGTGGGAGGTCAACGTGTATAGCAAGTACGTCTACGATGACCAGCCCGGCAAGTTCGCCACCAAGACAAGCGAGAGGTAAACCACCATGCCGCTCATCTCCATCGTCGTGCCGTGTTACAACGAGCAGGAATCACTTCCGATCTTTCTCAAAGAGCTCGATGGCGTCGTTCGCATCATGACCCAGCAAGACCCCGGCATCTCCTTTGAGGCAGTCCTCATCGACGATGGCTCGGCAGACAAAACGCTCGCCGTCATGAAGGCAGAAGCCGCGGCGGCGCATCCATACGCCATCCGCTGGCACTCTTTCTCGCGCAACTTTGGCAAGGAGGCGGCACTACTCGCCGGACTCCAGCACGCAAAGGGCGGCTATGTCGCCACCATGGATGCCGACATGCAGGACCCGCCCTCGCTCCTGCCGCAGATGTACGAGATCTTGCAGACCGAAGACTACGACAACGTCGCAACGCGCAGGACCACCCGCGAAGGCGAGCCTCCCATCAGGTCGTTCTGTGCCCGTATGTTCTACAAGATCATCAACCGCATTTCCAAGGCCGACATCGTCGACGGAGCACGCGATTTTAGGCTCATGAAGCGACCTATGGTCAACGCCATCATCTCCATGGGCGAATACAACCGATTCTCCAAGGGCATTTACGGCTGGGTGGGCTTCAAAACCAAATGGCTCCCCTACGTAAACGTCAACCGCGTGGCCGGCGAGACCAAATGGAGCTTTTGGTCGCTGCTCCTCTATTCCATCGACGGCATCGTTGCGTTTTCCACGGCGCCGCTCTCCCTCGCCGCCCTCACGGGTATCGTCTTCTGTCTCATCGCCATCCTGGGATTTATCGTCATCCTGGTCAAAACGCTTGTTTGGGGCGACCCCGTAGGCGGATGGCCCTCCCTTGCCTGCCTCATAACGCTGTTTGGCGGCATGCAGCTCCTGTGCCTGGGAATCATTGGCGAATACCTGGCAAAAGCCTACTTGGAGGCCAAGCGCCGCCCCATCTATATCATTCGAGAATCCAACGAGGAAACTGATGACACGGCCCAATAACAGCACGCTCAAGAATGTGGCGTTTTACGTTGCCTGCTTCGCATTTTCCGTCGCGTTCTTTGTCGCGCTTTCAGCGGCGGGGCATGTCTACCCCTTTGGCGACAACTCGTTTCTCACCAACGATCTCAAATACCAATACATCGACTTCTTCGCGTGGTTTCGCCGCGTCCTTTTAGGCGAGGCAAGCCTTCGCTATTCCTTCTCGCAAGGACTCGGTATGAACACATGGGGGCTCTATAGCTACTACCTCGCCAGCCCCTTCAACCTGCTCTGCGCGCTGTTTCCCGCAGACAAGCTGACGCTCTTCGTGTTTGTTATCTCCGCGCTCAAACTGGGCTGCATCCACATCAGCAGCGCTTGGTATGTGCAAAAGCGCTTTGGCCTACCCAAGCCCGCAGCATTCCTGCTTTCCCTCTCGTTCACGTTTTGCAGCTGGACCATCAGCAACCTACGCAACCCGCTCTGGATCGATTGCCTCATCATGCTGCCCATCTGCGCCTACGGATGCCACGAGCTCATCCGCAAACAGCGCATGATTCGCCTCGTCATCGCAACGGCGCTCAACGTCATGTTCTGCTGGTATACGGCCTACATCAGCATCCTGTTCCTCTGCATCTTCGTACTGGTTGAATTTGTCGATTATGTTGCAGAAGAAGGATTTAGCTGGAAGCTCATGCTCGATCGGGCCCTGCGATTCGCCGGGGCTATCGCGCTCGGACTGCTTCTGTCCGCTTGGACCTTTTTGCCGACCATCCTTGCCATGTCCAAGGGCGGTCCCGTTCTAGCACTCGGCCCCCTACTTAAAACCAACCTCAAGTCGCTCATCAGGGGCTTTCTTCCCTGCATGTGGGTAAGCAACGAAAGTACACCTCAGTTCTATTGCGGCATCATCATGATGCTGCTTGCGGTGAGCCTGCTGGTTAACCGCACGGTTTCAATCAAGACGCGCATCGCAACACTCGTCGTCACGATAATCCTGGTCGCAAGCTCCGTTTTGAGCCCGCTCGAGTACATCTGGTGCGGCATGCGCGTTCCCAACGGCTTCTACTCGCGCACGGCTTTTTTGCTGAGCTTCTTTACGCTGTGGACCGCAGGATACGCGCTGCAGCCGCTCAAAAACCAGCCCAAATTGCGTCAAGCCTATCGCCCCGTCGTCATCATGCCCCTCCTGGCACTAACCGCCATTGAGTTGTTTGCCAACGCCCATGTCATTTGGAATCAGCTGTACGTAGGCTATTCCGAAGAAGCCAACAGCACCTATGTCACCACCGTAACCGACACGATCACGGCCATTCAAGACCAGACTTCGGCGTCGTTCTATCGCATTGACCGCACGACCACGCGCGTCGACAGCGCCGCCCTCAACGAAGGCCTGGCGCTTGGGTACAACCAGTTGTCTTCGTATTCGTCTGCCAACAACCCGCAGGCCATCGCACTGCTCAACTCCCTTGGATACAGCAGCGTCGGCGAGTTTTCGACCCGTTATGCCGAACCCATTCTTGCCGTCGATGCCCTGCTGGGAGTTAAGTACGCCATTGCCGAGAACGCGCCTGCGGGATACGTTTTAGCCAAGATGAATCAGGCCGACTCCACAAGCGCAGTGTACGAGAACCCCTATGCGCTCAGCATTGGCGTCGCAGCCTCAAGCGATATCCAAAACAGCACGCTGAAGAGCGAGAACCCCTTCGAAAAGCAAAACGAACTCTACAGCAAAATCCTAGGCCGCGAGGTCAAGCTCTATACCAAGATCGAGGCCACGAGCACTGAGAATAGCGATAGCATAAAGCAATGGAGCGTTACTGTACCGGCAAGCTCCATCGGATATCTCTACATCAACAAAGATACGACTGCCGGCAGTTATTGGCCCGTCACCCTTACCATCGACCAGCGAACGATCGAAAACGAGGCCTGGAGATTCGACAATAATATCCGCCAGATTGCGGATGCATCGGACGCCCCGAGCCAGCATACGGTGTCAATCGGAGTCGCGGAGGGCTATACAGACATGCCCCAAGACAACGAGCCGGTCTTTTACGCCCTCAATCTGGACGTTTTCGAGCAGATTATTAGCGAGCTTAAGACGAACGAGTTTATTCCGACGGTTTTTAAGGACGGAAGGATCGAAGGCGAGTATACCGTCAAGGATGACGGCAACCTGCTGCTGAGCGTTCCGTACGATGAGGGCTGGAACGTAACGGTAAACGGAGCCGCCGCAGAACTAACGCCCGCCGCCGATAAGGGCTTGTCATCCCTGAACATGCAGAAAGGCGCGAATAGGATCGTGATGACCTACAAGACTCCGGGCGCCCTTGCGGGGCTTGCAGTGAGTCTGGCGACCGCCGCCGCCCTTGTTGCAGCGGGGCTATTCACCAGGCATAAGAAAAGCCGCCGTTAACAAGCGGCGGCTTTTACGCTCGAAAAGTTAATAGTGGCTAGAGCGTCTTGAGGTACTCCCTCAGCTCTTCTTCCCAGTCGGGCATGTGGAAGCCGGCGGCCTCAAGCTTGGACAGGTCGAGCGCGGAGTGGACCGGGCGCGGGGCGATGGGGCCCTCGGCCTTGGCGTAGTAGTCGGCGGTCGGTACCGGCACGACCTTCTCCCCGTTGCCGTTGGCTGCCTCGAAGACGGCGCGGGCGATGTCCGCCCAGGACTTGACCGCGCCGGAGCCGGTGCAGTTATAGGTCCCGTAGGGGGCGTGCGCCCCCAGCACGTGGAAGATGGCCTCCGCCATGTCGCGCGTGAAGGTCAGGCGTCCCAACTGGTCGTCAACGACCGTGACATGCGTGAGCTTATCCTCGGGGTCGGCCACGCGGTCGGACAGCGCCTTCATGGTCTTGACGAAGTTGTGTCCCTCGCCGATGACCCAGGAGCTGCGCATGATGTAGTGGCGCGGGCAGCCGGCCACGGCGATGTCGCCGGCGGCCTTGGTCTGGCCGTAGACGGACAGCGGGCTGAGGGGCTCCTCCTCCGTGTGGACCTCGGCCGTGCCGTCGAAGACGTAGTCGGAGGACACGTGGACGAGCGTGATCCCGTGCCCGGCGCAGGTGCGGGCGAGCAGCGCCGGCCCCGTCGCGTTGGCCTTCCAGGCGGTCACGCGGCCCTCGGGGGTCTCCGCCCTGTCCACGGCCGTGTAGGCGCCGCAGTTGATGACGGTGCCGTAGAGCGACCAGTCGTACTGCGCGTAGGCGTCCGGGTCGGACATGTCGAAGGTGTCGATGTCGCAGAAGTCGAAGTCC
>CABVAC010000044.1 GCA_902496275.1 uncultured Collinsella sp.
AAATCCAAGGGTTATACCCTAAGAGCAAACCACCCCTTTTAGGGGTGGTTTTGATGAAGATGTTTTCACGATCGAGGAGGTACCCAATGGCATTTCCGGAAGGTTTCCTGTGGGGTGGCGCCACCGCCGCCAACCAGTATGAGGGCGGCTGGGAAGAGGGCGGCAAAGGACCGAACACCTCGGACGCCATGACCAGCGGTAGCCATACGGTGTCACGGCAGATAACGTGGCGTAATACCGCGACAGGGGAAACCGGCGCGCTTCCCGTGTATGCGGTTTGCGAGGAGGGACTTCCTGAAGGGCTGGAGGTGGCGGTGGTTGATGGCTACTACTATCCCAGCCACACGGCCACCGACTTCTACCACCACTACGCCGAGGACATCGCCCTCATGGGCGAGATGGGCTTCAAGTGCTTCCGCCTGTCCATGAACTGGGCGCGCATCTTCCCCACGGGCGAGGAGGCTGAGCCCAACACCGAGGGTCTAGCGTTCTACGACGCCGTGTTTGACGAGTGCGCTAAGTACGGCATCGAACCGCTCGTGACGCTCTCGCACTACGAGACCCCGCTCGCGCTCGTGAACAAGTACGGCGGTTGGAAGAGCCGCGAGCTCATCGACCTGTTCGTGCGCTACGCCACCTGCGTCATGAAGCACTATCAGGGCAAGGTGAAGTACTGGCTCACCTTCAACGAGATCAACATGATGAGCATGGGGAGCTTCATGGCAGGCGGGCTTACGGATGGGAGCCCCCATGCGAAGGCCCAGGCGGCGCACAACCAGTTCGTGGCGTCTGCCCTTACGGTTCGGTCGGCGCACCAAATCTCCCCTAAGATCATGGTGGGTCAGATGCTCGCGTACAACCCCATCTACTCCTATTCCGCCGACCCCGCCGATCATCTGCTCGCCATGGAACGCGAGCATGATGCGCTGTGGTATGCCGACGTGCAGGTGGGCGGCCACTATCCCGCCTATCGCTTGAGGGAGATGGAGCGCGCGGGCATCAAGCTGGAAATGGGCGAGAACGACCTCGAGCTTCTCGCAACCTATCCGGCAGATTTCCTGTCGTTCTCGTGCTACGGAGGCTCGACGGTATCGTTGCGCCAGAAGGAGCTCGAGGTCGCGTCCGGCAATCTCGCTTTCGGCATGGTGAAAAACCCCTACCTCGAGACCAACGCCTGGGGCTGGGCGACCGATCCGTACTGCCTGCGCATCGCCTTGAACGAGCTCTACGACCGCTATCACAAGCCGCTTTGGATCGTGGAGAACGGTATCGGCTGGAGCGACGAGGTGAAGGCCGACGGCTCCATCCATGACGGCTACCGCATCGACTACCTGCGCAAGAACATCCAGAGCATGGAGGATGCCGTGGAACTCGACGGCGTGGACCTCATGGGCTACACCATGTGGGGCTGCATCGACCTGGTCAGCGCCGGCACGGGCGAGATGCGCAAGCGCTACGGCTTCGTCTACGTCGACCGCGACGACGAGGGCAAGGGCACGCTCGCGCGCAGCCGCAAGGACAGCTTCTATTGGTACAAGAAGGTCATCGAGAGCAACGGCGAGGACCTGGACTAACCCTATGGGACAGGGGATAAGATTATGGACTGCTATTTCGGTATAGATGCGGGCGGCACTCAGGTGAAATGGGCGGTGGTGAACGCCGACTACCACATTGAGGAGCACGGAAGTATCCCAACATGCACCTCGCCCGCCGACCAGGTTATCGAAACGTTCCGCTCGGTGATCGAGCCCCATCGCGCCCGGGTGAGGGGTGTGGGAATAAGTATGCCCGGAGTCTTTTCCGAAGGCGATTCCGATGGCGTGGTTGGGGGAGGCGGCGCCCTTCACTGTTTGGACGGATATCCGCTCGGTCGCATCTTGCGCGAGAGCACGGGGCTTCCCGTAACCATCGAGAACGATGCGATGTGCGCGGCACTGGGAGAATATGCCGTCGGCGCGCTGAAGGGGGTCTCCCTGGGGTTGATGGTGGTGATCGGTACGGGTCTCGGCGGTGCCATCGTTGTTGACGGTCACATCTTGCGAGGCGCGCACAATCTCGCCGGCACCGTGTGCTTTGTGAGCAACGATGTGCGCAAGCCCGTGACCTTTGGGTCGGTGTACGGTGATGTCACCAGCTGGCGGGCGCTCCGAGACCAGGTGTGTGCGGCGAAGGGGATTGATCCGACCGATGATATCGACGGATATCGGATTTTCTCTTGGATTGAAGAGGGGGATGAGGACGCTCGTCGCGGTCTGGATGCATACGCGTTGGTCTTCGACAACATGCTGATGGGGTTGCAGTCGGTCATCGACCCTGAGGTCATCGTGGTCGGCGGCGGAATCAGCGCCCGTCCCGAGCTGTTTGAGGCATTTGAGCGCATGATGGATCAGGCTCACGTTCTTCCCATCATACCGAGGCCCTGCATCAAGCCAGCACAGAACGGCAACGATGCCAATTTGCTTGGCGCTGTGCGCACGCTGCGCCGCTCGCTTGGCGAGTGCGATTGATTGGCGGCTGGTGGCCCGACTCGCGGCCTCCTGTCCTAAAAAAAGAGTATGGGCTCCTTCGTTCATTCGAACGAAGGAGCCCACGTTTTGTAAGGGGCCTCCTGGCGAATTTTCATTCGCCAGGAGGCCTTTTGCTGTTGATCGAGAATGTCGCTGGACAGTTAGTTCAGATACGTATTTTTCAGAGGGTGTGTAAAGGCCGACCTGAGCCCGATTGGGCTGAATTTGACTTTCTGAACCGGTGGAGACGCTCATATAAGGGGGAGAAAAGGTTGTCATGGGGCTCAAAGTGACTTCAAACCACTCTATTAGCGCCAAGAAGCACGGCCAAAAAATACGTATCTGAACTAACTGTCCACAACCCTCCGCAAACCTTTCATTCCAACCCAAATCAGCCAACGTACGTCATAGCAATCCCCGGTAGGTCGAGGGGCGCTTCGCGGGCGGGACAGGCTTTATCTGAACGACTTTGCAAAGCAACCGGAGTGAAGATAAAGCCTGGCCCGCCCGCGAAGCGCCACAAAGACCGCAGGGACGGGAGCAGCTATACTACTCTCAGTAGTTAAGGGTCGCGGATCCGCCGCGTCACCGCTCTCAACGGGAGGTCTTTGTTTATGGCAGATCAAAAGCCGGTTGTCGGGATCATCATGGGTTCCAAGTCCGATCTGGGCGTTATGGAAGGCTGCACCGCCGAGCTCGAGGCGCTGGGTGTGCCCTATGAGCTTGTCATTGCGAGCGCACACCGCACGCCGGCGAAGGTCCACGAGTGGGCCTCGACTGCCGCCGATCGCGGTATCAAGGTGATTATCGCCGCCGCCGGCAAGGCCGCTCACCTGGGTGGTGTCGTGGCTGCCTTTACGCCGCTGCCGGTTATCGGCGTGCCTATGAAGACGAGTGACCTGGGCGGTATGGATTCGCTGCTGTCGATGGTGCAGATGCCTTCGGGCGTGCCCGTGGCCTGCGTTGCCATCAATGGCGCCAAGAACGCCGCCATCTACGCCACGCAGATTCTAGGCGCTTGCGACCCCGAGTACCGCAAGGTTATCGAGAAGATGAAGCAGGAGATGGCCGACGCCTAGGCGTTCCGCCGTTTCACCGCAGTATAAGGAGAGCCATGTCCGATTATCAGGGAAAACGATTCAAGGCTTCTCAGATTCCCGATCCGTCGAAGCCGGGTGCTGCCCATGGGGCACAGCAGGGTCGGACATCCTCTCCTCAGCAGCCGCGCGCGCCGCGCCCCGTGACGCCGGCGACGCATCGTCGACAGGACGCGCCAGCCGCATATCGACCTTCATCTTATAGCAACGCTAAGAAGCCGCCCCGGTCTTCATCGCATGCCGCGCCGTCGGATTACACCGAGCCGCCGCGCAAAAAGCGCCGCTCCATTATTCCCATTCTGCTCATCATCATCGGCATCGGCCTGATTGTTGCCGCCGCTGCCATCTTTATCAATGCCCAGATTGGCTACAAGCAGGCGAGCGAGTCGTATCAAAAGATCGAAAAACAATATGTGAGCGACAAGGACGCCAGCGGCGTGCCGATTATCGACTTCGATGCACTTGCCCAGACAAATCCCGAGGTTGTGGGTTGGATTTACGCGCCGGGAACCAACATCAACTATCCCGTGGTGCAGACCAACAACAACTCCAAATACCTCAACACACTGTTTGACGGTACGTCCAATGCATCGGGTGCGATCTTCTTGGACAGCGACGATACCGCGCCGGGAATGGTTGACCAGCAGACCACGATCTACGGCCACCACATGAATGACGGGTCGATGTTCAACGTGATTTCGGACACCACTGATCAGGCAACGTTCGATAGCATCGAGTTCGTGTACTACATCACGCGCGATGCTACGTATAAGCTGCGACCACTGGCGACCAAAGTTGTCGAGGACACGTATGCCAAGGCGCGCACGACCAATTTTGAGGGCGACGACGGGCTCAAGAACTACCTGTCCGAGATGCTCGACGGTGCCTCTGCCGTGGCGAGCGATGCCACCGATCGTGCCGCTTCGGCAACCAAGGTCGTAACGCTTGTGACCTGTCGTTCGTTATCGCTGAGCAACACACGTGCCGTCATGGTGCTCACGCCGGTCGAGGAATAGATAATGGGCTACTCAATGACGGTGAAAGGGGAAATGATGCTCGAGAATGGCAAAACGATGCCTTCGGTTGATG
Organism: uncultured Collinsella sp.; assembly: GCA_902496275.1. Classification (GTDB taxonomy): domain Bacteria; phylum Actinomycetota; class Coriobacteriia; order Coriobacteriales; family Coriobacteriaceae; genus Collinsella. The sequence continues at coordinate 4,694 of CABVAC010000044.1, forward strand.
CTTGGCTGCGCGAGGCCAAGGCCGATTCGTCGGCACCTGCGTGCGGTATGTATCTGACGCATAACGGTGTGGTGCGTGCGACGCCCAAGTCCGAGGTTCGCGGGATCGAAACCGATGGCGTAGCTCCCGGACGCAGGGTGGGCGGCATGGTGTTCGGCTTCGATGCTCAGAAAGTGCAGGCTGCTATCGAGGCCACGCGCGCGATGCCGGGTATCGGCTATGTGCGCGTGTGGCTGGCGAGCGGCGAGCTTGCCGTAGGTGACGACATCATGCTCGTGCTCATTGGCGGGGACATTCGCCCGCACGTGGTCGATGCGCTGCAGGCGCTCGTTGGCACCATCAAGAACGAATGCGTGAGTGAGGTCGAGCGCGAGGCGTAGAGGCTTGCGTCGATAGAAGGCTTGTTTATAAAAATGCCCGCCGGTACGTGTGATACCGGCGGGCATTTTGCGTTTTGGGTGCGGTGGACGCTACACGCGCGTCGCATCCTTGGGGCTCATGGTCATGCTCTGGAAGCGGTTCTCCATAAAGTCATTATCGAAATACTTGCCGTAGAACTGCGCGACGGGAATATCCGGCTCCGTGCCGTTGACGCGCTGATACCAATAATCGAGCGACTGCAGCGTCATGACGCCGTCGACCAGCATAATGATGGTAAAGATGACAGTAGCCGAGTAGCGACTCTTCCACGGAATCATGTTGATGAGCTTGAGCAGCCTCGGCAGCAGCAGCTTGATCCAGATGAGCCCACCCAGACCCCACAGGCAGGCGAAGCCCGTGCAGGTGCGTCCGCCCGTAAGGACGGCGAGCGGATCGGGCATGCCAAAGAGCTTCATATGCGAGTAGCTCCACGAGACTACGCCAAACGAGGTCTGCATAAACCAGCCCACGAACACCTCAAAGCTTGCGCCGAGCAGCGCGCTCACCAAAAAGATAATGATGGGGTTCTTTTTGTAGAAGCGGTTAAGCACCATAGTCATGAGCACGGCGCCAAATCCGTAGATGGGGCTGAAGGGGCCAAACAGCATGCCGGCGCGGTTCTGGTAGACGCCCGGGTCGTCGACCGTCATGTGCCAGATGTCCTCGGCGATCAGGCCAAGTATGCAGCAGACAAAGAATACCCAGAACAGGTTGAAGTAGTTGAGCTTGATGTAGCCTTCGCCGGTTTCATCGCGCCCGAGCATGCCCTCGGCGGCGGCGTCGCGATCGAGCATCTCCTGCAGGCGGCGCTGTAGCTCGCGCTCCTGGCGCAGCGTGGGGTCGACGGTGGTCGAAAGCGCGACGAGGATGCCGAGCTGGATGGCAGGGCGCAGCAAGAAAGGCCCGATACCCTGGAGCATCACGTCAACCAAAAGCTCGACGACGGTCAATGCGATAAGGATATAGGACAGACGGGCGGCATTACGGCGCTGGTTCTTGATGAGGTCCAGGCCAAAGATGATCAAGATGACGGCACTGGCAGCCGAGAGCATGATGCCGGCGACGATAAGGCCGACCGCGACGAGCGTGTTGTCGCCGAGCTTGGCGGCGGCGTTGCCGTTGATGAGTGCGGTGATGACCTGCCACATAAAGGCGCCGACCGACGGGAGCGTACCCACGCCGGACAGGATGCACAGGACGGCGTACACCTTAATGATGAGGGGGATCTTCTTGACCTCCGTGGCGCTGGGGACGCTGGGGTCGAGTCCGTTTCGATCCATACATAACCTTTCTCGTTTTGCTGTAGGTACAAGGATACGCCGCCGACCTGCCAAAAGACAGGACGAACGTCCCAATTGCAACAATGCAAACCCCAACGGCGGGCGAGACGCGTCGCAACGGAAGTATGCGGGATCGTCGGCCCCGAGGCGGTTGCCCAATAAAATGTTTGGCTGCAAAACGGATTATAAGCTCGGTGGGCTTTTAAAAAGCGCTGTTCATGCGCGGGAGTGCTTGTCTTGCCGTGCGTATAATAGGGCAGGTAACGCCAAATAACGAGGCTCTGAGGGGATGCCATGTCTCAAGAAACCATCCACGCGGCCGAGCGCGCCGCGGGACAGGTGAAGACCATGTCGACGTATGATCCGGACTCCGACCAGCTGCATGAGGAATGCGGCATTTTTGGTGTGTGGGCGCCCGATCGCGACGTGGCTCGACTGACGTACTTTGGCCTGCGTGCACTGCAGCACCGCGGCCAGGAATCGGCGGGAATCGCCGTGGGTGACGGCGGCACGGTTATGGTTCGCAAGGACCTGGGCCTGCTCGACCGCGTGTTCTCCAACGCCGACCTGTCGACACTCTCCGGCCAGCTGGCCGTGGGCCACGTGCGCTATGGCACTGCCGGTGCCAAGAGCTGGGAAGCCTCGCAGCCGCATCTTTCTACCATCAACAGCGTCATTATCGCGCTTGCTCACAACGGCACTCTGGTCAACACCGACGAGCTGCGCCGCCAGCTGATCGAGCTGGGCGTGCCGTTCCTCTCCAATTCGGATTCCGAGGTCGCGACCAAGCTTATCGGCTACTTTACTCAGCGTACGGGCCATCTGCGCGAGGGCATTCGCAAGACCATGGAGCTCGTGCGCGGCGGCTACGCTATGACGCTCATCAACGAGCAGGCGCTCTACGCATTCCGCGATCCGCACGGCATTCGCCCGCTCGTGCTGGGCAAGCTGGTGGACGAGGGTCTGGACCAGGCCGATGCCGCATCCGTTTCGCAGCTGCCCTCGCAGGACGGCGCCACGACGGTCGACGCCACCACCCATGTCACGCGCGCCGGCGGCTGGGTCGTTGCTTCTGAGACCTGCGCACTCGACATCGTGGGCGCCGAGTACGTCCGTGACGTCCGTCCTGGTGAGATTTTGCGCATCAGCGCCGAGGGTCTGGTATCCGAGCAGGGCGTGCCTGCCGCCGAAGAGCCCGCAAACTGCATCTTTGAGCAGGTCTACTTTGCCCGCCCCGACTCCATTATGAACGGCAAGAGCGTTTACGCCTGCCGTTACGACATGGGTCGTCAGCTGGCACATGAGGAGCCCGTCGAGGCCGACCTGGTCATCGGCGTGCCCGACTCCGGCCTGCCGCCCGCGGAGGGGTATTCGCACGAGAGCGGTATTCCCTTTGGCGAGGGTCTTATCAAGAACCGCTACGTGGGCCGTACGTTTATCGAGCCTACGCAGGAGCTGCGCGCCATGGGCGTGCGCATGAAGCTCAACCCGCTGCGCGACAACATCGAGGGCAAGCGCCTGGTCGTCATCGACGACTCCATCGTGCGCGGCACCACCATGGTGCAGCTCGTCAAGATGCTGCGCAACGCCGGCGCCAAGGAGATTCATATCCGCATCAACTCGCCCGAGGTCATCTGGCCGTGCTTCTACGGTATCGATACCGACGTGCAGTCGCAGCTTATCAGCGCCAACAAGACGGTCGATGAGATCTGCGAGTACATCGGCGCCGATTCGCTGGCCTTCCTTTCGGTCGAGGGCCTGCTGAAGGTCATGCCCAAGGGCGGTTACTGCGATGCGTGCTTTACCGGCCGCTACCCCGTGGCGATTCCCGAGAGCTTTGGCCGCGACAAGTTTATGGAGGGCTTTAAGCCCCGCAACCTGGATAAGCCGCTGCACGTTGACGACGACGCCGTGGTCGAGAAATACGACGACCGCAGCTGGGAAGAGAAGCACGGCGAGGCCTAAAGCCTGCCATGTGGGGATAGGTTTATTTTGGTAGGTTTTACCTGCTGTTTTGTTGATATGACGGCGCGTGCTGTTATGGCGCGCGCCGAAATGAACGCAACTATGAGCACCGTTTGGCGCCCGCGCGGCGCCACGGTAGTGGGAGAGGAAGGCTCAGATGAGCGACAGCAAGCATGTGACGTACGAGGACGCCGGCGTCGATACCGCCGAGGGCGGCCGCGCCGTCGACGCTATTAAGCAGATGGTCAAGGACACCAACCGCCCCGAGGTCATCGGCGGCATCGGCGGCTTTGGTGGCCTGTTCTCGGCCGCCGCGCTTAAGGATATGGAAGACCCGATCCTGATCAGCGGCACCGACGGCGTGGGCACCAAGCTCGTGCTCGCCCAGATCATGGACCGTCACGAGACGGTGGGCCAGGACCTGGTCGCCATGTGCGTCAATGACATTTTGGCTTCGGGCGCCGAGCCGCTGTTCTTCCTGGATTACGTTGCCATCGGTCACATTGAGGCCGAGCACATGGCAAAGATCATCAAGGGCGTGGCCGACGGCTGCAAGCTCGCGGGTTGCGCGCTCGTGGGCGGCGAGATGGCCGAGCACCCGGGCGTTATGGCTCCGGCCGACTACGACCTCGCTGGCTTTACTGTGGGTGTTGTCGATCGTCCCAAGATGCTCGACCCCGCGAACGTTCGCCCCGGCGATGTGATCCTGGGCCTGCCTTCCACCGGCGTGCATTCCAACGGTTACTCGCTCGTGCGCAAGGTCATCGGTGTCGACGGCATCAAGCCGGGCACGCCCGAGGCCGCCGCTAAGGCCGAGGAGCTAAGCCGTCCGCTCGAGGAGCTCGGCGGTGCTTCGCTGGCCGACGCTCTCCTGGCCCCCACGCGCATCTACGTCAAGCCGATTCTGGAGCTGCTCCGTGGTGGCGCCAACGTTCATGCCATTGCCCACATCACCGGCGGCGGTATTACCGAGAACCTCAACCGCGCGCTTGCCGACGACGTCGATGCCGTGGTCACTCGCAACGGCGCCGAGATGGGCTGGGACGTTCCGCCCGTCATCACTTACGTGTCGCGTCAGGCCGAGCTCGCGCCCAACGAGGCATGCAAGACCTTCAACATGGGCGTCGGCCTGTGCCTGATCGTCGCCCCCGAGGACGAGGCTGCCGTGGCCGAGGCCCTGGTCGCGCTGGGCGAGAAGCCGTTCCGCGTGGGTGAGTGCGTCGAGGGTTCCGGTAAGGTCGTGTACTCCGATGAGCGCTAACGAACAGATGGCTGCTGTCGAGAGCCTGGGCTTTGTGCCCTACACCCGTCCGACCGGCACCGATACGGCCGAGCCGCTCAAGATCGGTGTGCTCATCAGCGGTTCGGGTACCAACCTGCAAGCGCTGATCGATCTGATCGCCGCCGGCAAGCTCAACGCTTCGATTGAGCTTGTGGTGTCGAGCCGTCCTTCGGCTAAGGGTTTGCAGCGCGCTGAGCGCGCGGGCATCCAGACGCTCACACTGTCCAAGGATGTCTATGCCGACCCTATTGCCGCCGACGAGATCATCGCGCACGAGCTTCTCGAGCGCGGCTGCGAGTATGTGGCCATGGCTGGCTACATGCGCATGGTGCATACGCCGCTGCTGGCGGCGTTTCCCAACCGCGTGGTCAACTTGCATCCGGCGCTGCTGCCGAGCTTTACCGGCGCGCATGCGATCGACGACGCGTTTGCGCGCGGCGTCAAGGTAACTGGCGTGACCGTGCATTTTGCCAACGAGATCTACGACAACGGCCCCATCATCGCCCAGCGCGCGCTGGCTGTCGAGGAAGGTTGGGATGTCGACACGCTCGAGGAGCACATCCACGCGATTGAGCACGTGTTGTATCCCGAGGTCGTGCAGATGCTCGCCGACGGCCGCGTCCACGTGCTGGAGAGCGGCAAGGTCGCAATTGACGCGCCTCGCGGCTAGCGGCGCACAGTACAATTTAGCCGAGTAGTCAGGGTGGTCATTGGCGCCAAGGCGCGCGTGGCCACCTTTTGTTTTGGGTAGTCATCGGGGACGGTCTTTAACGACTGGTCATTCAAGAACGTCCCAGGTGACTAGGTGAGAGAGGTGAGCGCATGGCGGATAACGAAGCGCTGTTTACGCCTGAGCTGGTGTTTTTTGATTGGGAGTGCGCAACGCCGGATGAGGTGTTTGCGCGGCTCGAGGGCGAGCTTGCACCACGTGGCTACATTGCCGACGGTTGGCTCGACGCCGTTCGCACGCGCGAGGACGCCTATCCCACGGGTCTCGCTATGCCGGCGGCCAACATCGCCATCCCACATAACGATCCGGGATTTGTGGCCAAGCCCTATATCGCGGTGGTAAAGCCCGCCGCACCTGTGACGTTCAACGCGATGGCGGGCATGGGCGCCCCGGTGCCGTCGCAGATCATCATCAATCTGGGCATTGCTGAGCCGGGCGGCCAGGTTGAGGCCCTGCAGGCGCTTATGAATATCTTTATGGATGCCGACGCTGCAGCCGATGTACTCGGCCAGACCACGCCGCAGGGCATGGTCGACGCCATCCGTCGACACTTTTAAGGCCGGCACTGGGGACCGTCCCTAACCGCCGGCAGAAAAGGAACGTCCCTAACTGCCAACTGCCAGACCTGTCCCCTTTGCACCAAAATGGTGCAGATTAACCTGTCCCCAATGCACCAAGCGTGCCGCGGGGGCCGCGTTGTGACACAATGGCGTTTGTTCGATTCGTTATGCGAAAGGCCAACTATGGCAAACAAGAAAAAGAACTCCGAGGCCGCGCCGACGCCCGAGCAGCAGGCTCGCGCTGCCTCCAGCTCTCGCAAGAAGCAGCGCAAGACGTACGTGTCTAAGACCGTCAAGATCGTTCTGGTGGTCATCGGCGTGCTGGCGATGCTGCTTTCCGTCTCGGCGATGGCGTGCTCCGGCCTTATGTCGCAGGCTGAGGACACCTCGGGCTACAAGCTGACTGGCGGTGTTGCTGCTACTATCAACGGCACCAACCTCACCGAGGACACCGTGACCAAGCAGATCATGAGCATGCGTACGTCCTACGGCTACACCAAGGACAAGGACTGGGCGCAGTACCTGGTCGATAACGACCTCACGCCCAAGAAGTATCGCAAGCAGCTCATCGACTCCTACACGCAGCAGATTCTGCTTCAGCAAGCGCAGAAGGAAAACGGCGTGACCGTCTCGGACGAGGAGGTCGAGAAGGCCTGGAAGGACGCCTGCAAGAGTGCCGGCGGCGCCAAGGCTTTTAAGAAGACGCTTAAGACCTATGGCTACAACGAGGACACCTACAAGGACTCGCTCAAGGAGAGCCTGGCGCAGCAGAAACTCAAGGATGCGGTAGCACCTACGAGCAAGCCCAAGGACAGCGAGATTGTCGATTACATCAACGAGAACCTGTCCAACTACAATGACGCTCGTCGCTCGTCGAATATTCTGATCAAGGTCGATTCCGACGCTTCCGACGAGGACAAGGCCGCCGCCAAGGCCAAGGCGCAGGAGTGCCTGGACAAGATCAACTCCGGCGAGCTGAGCTTTGAGGACGCCGTGAAGCAGTACTCCGACGATACCGGCTCCAAGGATAAGAAGGGCGATGTGGGCTGGGACAAGCTCACCACCTTCGTCGACAGCTACCAGGCGGCGCTCGAGGGGCTCAACAAGGGCGATGTGAGCGACGTCGTCGAGTCGACCTATGGTTACCACATCATCAAGTGCACCGACTACTTCCATGTCGATAATCAGGTCGATGACATTAAGCAGGTGCCCAAGGACATCAAGAAGTACGTCTCCAACGTGGTGAAGACGCAGGCGGCAAGCACTGCGTACAGCGAGTGGCTGGAGCAGTACAAGAAGGACGCCGACATCACCGTTAACCCCATGCCCAAGGACGTGCCGTACAACGTCAGCCTGAAGGGCGTCACCAAGAGTTCGACCGACGATTCGTCGACGACTGAGTAATCATGGGGCGGCGCTCGTATGAGTTCCGCCCACGCCATTAGAGAGGATTTGCAGATGACCAACGAAGAACTGCAGAAGGAAATGATCGCGGCCATGAAGGCCAAGGACAAGGTTCGCCTGTCCATCATTCGCCAGGTTAAGGCCGAGGTGAAGAATATCGAGGTCAACGAGCGCCGCGATGTGACCGAGGAAGACGTCAACAGCATGATCAAGCGTCTGATCAAGCAGACGAGCGAGACGCTGGAGATGTCCATCAAGGCCGGCACCGACCAAGAGCGTACCGACAACCTGACCGAGCAGGTCAAGATTCTGGAGAGCCTGCTGCCCGCGCAGGTTTCGGGCGAGGAGCTCGAGGCCCTGATTGAGCAGGTCATCGCCGAGCTGGGCGCCACGTCCAAGAAGCAGATGGGCCAGGTCATGGGAGCACTCGGCAAGGCCACCGGCGGCAACTTCGATAAGCCTGCGGCTGCCAAGATTGTTGGCGCAAAGCTTGCGTAAGGGCCGAGCGGTACATAGTTGATGTTGAGGGGGGCGTGGCCGTCATGGTCGCGCCCCTTTTTGCTGGGCTAGGCGCTCATTGGGGACAGGCTTAAATGAGTACCCAATGAGCGGGCACTCATTTAAGCCTGTCCCCAATGAGTGCCGACGAGCAGGTGGAAGGTTGCGGGTTCTTTACGGGAATGTAGTGTGGGCTGCGGAAACGCGGTTCTTTCCGTACAATAGTTCAACTCGTGTAAACGCAGGGAAGGGACATTCATGGCAGACATGATCGAGATCAAGCATCTCAACAAGTACTTTGGCGACCTGCATGTGCTCAAAGATATCAATCTCACCGTCAAGCGCGGCGAGAAGCTCGTGATGATCGGGCCTTCCGGCTCGGGTAAGTCGACGCTCATCCGTTGCGTCGATTATCTGGAGGAGCCCACGTCGGGCGAGGTCGTCATCGACGGTACGCCGCTCACAAAAAAGAATCACCTGGAGATGGCTCGCAAGTATAGTTCCATGGTGTTTCAGCAGTTCAACCTGTATCCCAACATGACGGTGCTGGGCAACCTGACGCTCGCGCCCATCAAACTGCAAAAGAAGAGCAAGGAGGAGGCGACCGAGATCGCCATCGCCGCGCTCAAGCGCGTCGGCATGGCGCATAAGGCCGGCGAGTATCCGCAGAATCTCTCGGGCGGTCAGCAGCAACGCATCGCCATCGCCCGTGCCCTGTGCACCAAGCAGCCCATCATCCTGTTTGACGAACCGACCTCGGCGCTCGACCCCGAGATGGTCCAGGAAGTCCTGGACGTTATGATTGAGCTCGCGCAGGAGGACATCACCATGATCTGCGTGACGCACGAGATGGGCTTTGCGCGCCAGGTGGCCGACCGCGTCATCTTTATGGAGGACGGCCGTATCCTGGAGGAGGGCACGCCCGAGCACTTCTTCGATAACCCCGAGAACCCGCGCTGCCGTGAGTTCCTGTCCAAGATTCTGCACTAGGCGCGGTGATGGACATGACGGATATGACAAGGGCGGCCGTGTCGCGCCGTCACTTTTTGCAGCTGGCTGGCGCCGGCATGCTTGCGCTGACGGGGACCGCGCTTACCGGTTGCGGCAACTCCACCAGCGGCGAGGGCTCCGACAAGGGGTCCAAGCTTGCGGCCATCAAGTCGCGTGGCCATCTGAATGCCGGCGTTAAGAAGGACGTTCCCGGCTACGGCTATTACGACACCGCCAAGGGCCGCTTTGAGGGCATGGAAGTCGATTTGTGCTACCAGATCGCCGCTGCCGTCTTTGGCGTGAGCTACAAGGAGGCTCGCGCTCAGGAGCTTGTCGAGTTTACCGACGTAACGCCCAAGACGCGCGGCCCGCTGATCGATAACGGCCAACTCGACGTGGTCGCGGCGACCTACACCATTACCGACGAGCGCAAGAAGAGCTGGGATTTCTCGACGCCGTACCGCACCGACTACGTGGGACTCATGGTCAAGAAGCGTTCGGGCTTTACCTCGATTGAGGACCTGGACGGCAAGGTCATTGGCGTGAGCCAGGGTGCTACCACGCAGGGCCTGATCGAGCAAATGATCAAGGACAACGGCTTTAGCTGCAAGCCCGAGTTTAGGGCCTTTAGCGGCTACCCCATCATCAAGAGTTCGCTCGACGCCGGCAATATCGACGTCTTTGCCATGGACCGCTCCACGCTGGCCGGTTACATGAACGAGACCGTTGAGCTGCTGCAGCCCGAGGTCAAGTTTGGCGAGCAGGGCTACGGCGTGGCGACCAAGAAGGGCTGCGACCTTTCGGCCGTGGTCGATCAGGTGATTTGCGATCGCCTGGCCGATGGCTGGCTCGACCAAGAGGTCAAGACCTGGGGTCTTGTATAGGCACATCGTCCAAGGAAGGAATCAAATGCTCGAAGGATTATTTGACGCCGACCGTTGGTCGACGACATTTCAAAACATGGGGCCCTTCTGGGAGGGCTTTGGCGTGACGCTGCAAGTGGTCGTTGCCGGTCTGCTGCTGTCGCTGGTGCTGGGCACACTGCTGGGCGTGTTCTCTACCACTCGCTCGCGCGTGCTGCGCGCCATAAGCCGCGTGTACGTTGAGTTTTACCAGAACACTCCGTTGCCCGTGCAGGTGCTCTTTATGTACATGGCCGGTCCGCAGTTTTTGCAGGCCATAACCGGTGCCGACCAGCCGGTGCGCATCGCGCCGTTTGTGCTGGGCTTCTTGGGTGTGGGCCTGTATCACGCGGCCTACATTTCGGAGGTCATCCGCACTGGTATCGAGGCGGTTCCGCGCGGTCAGATGGAGGCGGCCCAGAGCCAGGGCTTCACCCGTGCGCAGGCCTACTGGTACATCGTACTGCCCCAGACGTTCAAGATCATTCTGCCGCCGCTGTGCAACCAGGCACTCAACCTGGTCAAGAACACGTCGGTGTTGGCGCTCGTGGCCGGCGGCGACCTTATGTATCGTTCCGACAACTTTGTGAGTCTGTACGGTTACCTGCAGGGATACATCGTCTGCTGCCTTATGTACTTCATCATCTGCTTTCCGCTCGCCATGCTGGTGCAGTGGCTCGAGCGCCGCTCCAAGGAGCGTCCGCGCGGCGTGAGCCTGGCCGAGCTGGGGCTCGACAACGTAGAGGAGGCCTAGCGCATGGAAATCTTCAACGCGACCAACCTGCTCTACATTTGGGGCGGCTTTGTTAAGACAATCGAGATCTCGGCGCTGTCGATCTTTTTCTCGCTCATCTTTGGCACGGTGCTGGCGCTCGTTAAAAGCTATGCGCCCCGCCCGTTCCGTATTTTGGTGAGCGCCTATATCGAGCTGTTCCGTTGCACGCCGAACCTGCTGTGGATCCTGTTTATCTACTTTACGGTGCAGGGTTTGGACATTGTGATTTCGACCATCGCCTTTACGCTGTTTACCAGCGCTGTTATGGCCGAGATTGTGCGCGGCGGCCTCAACTCGATTCCGCGCGGCCAGTTTGAGGCAGCGCAGAGCCAGGGCTTTGGCTTCTTTGCCACCATGCGCTATATCATCCTGCCGCAGACGTTTAAGACGATTATTCCGGCGCTGTTTAGCCAGTGCACGACCGTCATCAAGGACAGCTCGTATCTTTCGGGCATTAACGTGGCCGAGCTCATGTACACGGCAAATGTCGTGATGGCCCACGCGATCGACCTATCGCAGGTGCTTATGCTCTACGGCCTGGTGTTTGCGATGTACTTTGTGCTCAACTTTGGTATCTCGCTGCTGGTTCGCGCATATCAGAGGCGAATGGTGGCAGCGTAGAATGTGGCAAAGGGACAGCCCCTTTGTCACATAGAGAAAGGAATCGCGATGAGCGATCTGGAGAACAAGAAGAATCCTGTGGTCATTACCATCGCGCGCGACTTTGGCGCCGAGGGCCACGAGATTGGTCGTATCCTCGCCGATGAGCTGGGGATTCCGCTGTACGATAACGAGCTGCTGGTGCGTGCTTCGCTGCGCGCGGGCGAGTCGCTCGACAAGATGGCTGCCTATGATGAGCGTCTGGCCGTGGAGAACATGGCGTTTCTGCCCGACCGCTACGATGCGCGTTCGTACTCGGACAAGTTGTTCCAAAAGATGAGCCAGGTGATTTTGGATCTGGGTGAGACCGAGAGCTGCATTATCGAAGGCCGTCTGTCCGATTATCTGCTGCGCAACAACCCCAACCACATCGCCGTGCTGGTGACTGCGCCCTTTGAGGACCGCGTCGAGATCGTGCGCAAGAAGCGCGGCCTCAACAAAAAGAAGGGCGCCAAGCTGGTCAAGCAGCAGCAGAAGGCGCGCGAGGCGTTCTATAAGCGCTACAGTGCCGGAAAGTGGAAGATGACGAGCGGTAAAGACATCGTCGTCAACCGCGCCAAGCTGGGCCGCGAGGGCTGTAAAGACGTCATCGCCGCCGCCTACCGCTACAAAGTGGCCCAGCTCGAAGGCTAACCGATCAAAAACCACCACAAGGGGACATGAACTGCGCCCCGAAACTTGGACTGAACAAATAGCGACTACGCCGCAAGGGCCC
>CABVAC010000045.1 GCA_902496275.1 uncultured Collinsella sp.
GCGGGTGGTTTCTGATGCGGCGCGCTGCGCGCCCCGCACAGGCTAAAGCCCGTAATCAAAAAGAGCTGGCCGGGCAAAGCCCGACCAGCTCACAAACTTTCCCTCAGCCCTTTTCATCCGCACGGGAGAAAAGCCAACAAGGATACCGCAGGGCCCGCCCCGGAAGCCCTTTCTCCCGAACGATCCCGCAGCGCGAAGCGCGAGGACCAGTGAGGGAGAAAGGGCGTGGGGCGGGCCCGGACAGGTACGTTACTCTTTCTCCACAGCGCGCATGATCGCCTTGTAGATCTCCATCAGCGGGATGATCAGGAAGGCCAGGCCCAAAGCGGCAAGAACGCCCTTGAGCTCAAGCGTCACAGGGCCAAAGAACATCTCGGCAAGCGTCGGCTGTACGGTCACGATCACCGTCAGCACCAGCGCCAGCGCAGCGGAAGCCCACAGCCACTTGTTCTGCTTCTTCATGGTGAACAGCGACGCACGACGGCTGCGCATATTGAAGCAGTGGAAAATCTCGACCATGTTGAGCGTGATGAACGCCATCATCACGCCTTCCTCGTCGGCATTGCCGGCGATCATATCAGCGATGTGAATGTAGCCCATGTCAAAGTACACGCCCACAAAGAAGCTCGCCAGCACCAGCGCGGTGATGATCAGACCCTGGACCACGCAGTCCAGACCCATATGTCCGGCGAAGACACCGTCCTTAGCGTTGCGCGGCTTGCGCTTCATAATGTCGCCCTCGGCGTCCTCCATGCCCAGCGCGAGCGCGGGGAAACAGTCGGTAACCAGGTTCACCCACAGCAGCTGCACCGGCTGGAAGATGGTAAAGCCGATGAGCGTGGCGATAAACACCGAGAAGACCTCGGCAAGGTTTGCCGAAAGCAGGAACTGGATGACCTTGCGGATGTTGTCGTAGATGCGACGGCCCTCTTCGCAGGCACCGATGATGGTGGCGAAGTTGTCATCGGCAAGCACCATGTCGGCGACGTTCTTGGTGACGTCGGTACCGGTGATGCCCATGCCAACGCCGATGTCGGCGCGCTTGATGGACGGGGCGTCGTTGACGCCGTCGCCCGTCATGGCCACGATCTGGTCGCGCGACTTCCAAGCCTCGACGATGCGGGTCTTGTGCTCGGGCTGAACGCGGGCGTACACGCCGTAGTCCTCGATGTGCGCGTCGAGCTCCTCGTCGCTCATGCGATCGAGGTCGGCACCGGTGATGGCATGGCCGCGATCGGTGACGATGCCCAGCTGCTTGGCGATGGCCACGGCGGTGTCGATGTGGTCGCCCGTGATCATGACGGTGCGGATACCGGCGTCGTGCGCCTCGCGGATGGCGTCGGCGACCTCGGGGCGGACCGGGTCAATCATGCCGGACAGGCCGCAGAAGACCAGGTCATGCTCGAGCGCGGCGGGGCTGCAGTCGGCCGGGACCTCGGTGTAGGTGCGGCTCGCCAGCGCCAGCACGCGCAGGGCCTCGTCGGCCATGGCCTTGTTGGCGGCCACGAGCTCGGCGCGACGCTCCTCGGTCAGCGGAACGACCTTGTCGCCCTCGTAGATATGGGTGCACAGGCCGATCACCACGTCGGGCGCGCCCTTGGTGTACTGCTCATACTCGCCGTCCAGGGTCTCGACGACCACGGACATCATCTTGCGGCCCGAGTCAAACGGGGCCTCGCCCACGCGCGGATGCTCGGCAGTCAGGCCAGTGAGCCCCGCCTTGCCGGCATCGTTGACGAGCGCACACTCGGTCGGCTCACCCACGGCCTCGCCCAGCTCCTCGTCCCACTGGGCGTCGGAGCACAGAGCCATGCCGGCCAGGAACTTCTCCTTAGGCGCAGCGAGCTCGTGCTTGACGACGGTCATCTTGTTCTGGGTGAGGGTACCGGTCTTGTCGGAGCAGATGGTCTGCGTGCAGCCAAGGGTCTCGACGGCAGAGAGCTTGCGGATAATCGCCTGACGCTTGGCCATCTTGGTCACGCCGAGCGACAGCACGATGGTCACGACGGCAACCAGGCCCTCGGGGATGGCGGCGACGGCAAGCGAGACAGCGACCATAAAGGTGTCGAGCAGCGCGGTCGGATCGGTGAGAACGTTGCCCACGCCGTGGCGGATGATGTCGACGCCAAAGATGACGACGCAGATGACGATAACCATGATGGTGAGGATGCGGCTGAGCTCGGCGAGCTTCACCTGCAGCGGCGTGAGCTCTTCCTTGGCCTCGGCCAGGGCGCCGGCGATCTTGCCCATCTCGGTGTTCATACCGGTGCCGACCACGACGGCGCGACCGCGGCCGTATACCACGGTGGAACCCATGTAGCACATGTTCTTGCGGTCGCCGAGCGGCACGTCGTCGGTGCCGGCGGCGAGCTCAATGACGTTGGCATGCTTCTCGACGGGCACGGACTCGCCGGTAAGGGCGGCCTCCTCGATCTTCATCGTGGCGCTCTCGAGCACACGGCAGTCGGCCGGGACGGAGTCGCCCGCCTCGAGCATGATCACATCGCCGGGCACGAGCTCGGCGCTCGGCAGGTGCACGAGCTTGCCGTCGCGCAGCACCTTGGACTGCGCCGCGCTCATCTCCTGCAGGGCCTCGAGAGCCTCCTCGCTTTTAGCCTCCTGGACCACGCCCAGCACCGAGTTGACGATAACGACGAACATGATGATGGCGACATCGGCAAAGTCCGCCTCGCCCTTGACCATGCCCGTGAGCGCGCTGATGACGGCGGCAACGATCAGCATGATGACCATGGGGTCGGCCATCTGCTCAAAGAAGCGCTTCCACAGCGGCGTCTTCTCGGCTTCCTCGAGCTTGTTAGGGCCTGTCTTAGCGAGGCGCGACGACGCCTCGTCGTCGCTCAGGCCGAGGTTCTCATCGACACCTTGGTCGCTGAGCACCTCCGCCGCGGCGGACAGGTATTCCTTTTGCATATAGAGTCCCCTCCTGGGATTCGGGCCACTCAGCAGATTGATGCCCGATCATAATTCCCAGGAGAAGGGCAAGGGCTCATCAAGGCTGCCGTGCTGAGCGGCAGTTGATAGTGGAGCTATGGTACCCCAAAGCAACGCGTCTAGCCAAAACAATCCATTTGGAAATATGGTCCATAAGCAACGGTGCAGACCGTGTGATGCTCAATACTGATAAAACGTTTTTTCTTCGGCGCATCATCAAATTGAAATATCGCCCAGATAGCAGCGGTTAGAACGGTTGGTAAAGTTTTTGCATATACCGTTTTTCCGCAAAAAATGAACTTCTAATTCGGCATACGGTCGATTTTTTGGGGTATTCGGACGCCATTTCGTTATAATCAACTCGGTTTTATTTCTTATGGTTTATCTATCAGCGCAAGACGATGTCAGATGGAGGTCTGAATGTACAAGCGCACCAAGATTGTATGCACCATGGGTCCCGCCTGCGATAGCGACGAGACCATCCGCGAGATGATCAAGGCGGGCATGAACGTCGCCCGTTTTAACTTCTCGCACGGATCCTACGACGAGCACCACGGTCGCATCGAGCGCGTCCGTCGTATTTCCAAGGAGCTCGGTCTGCCCGTCGGCATCCTGCTCGACACCAAGGGCCCCGAGGTCCGCACCGGCCTTCTGGTCGACGGCAAGAAGGTTGCCGTCAAGACCGGCGACAAGATCGTCGTCACCGCTCAGCCCACGACCGAGGATTTCCACGGCACCTCTGAGCACATCTCCCTCGACTACCTGGCTCTGCCCTCCGAGGTCGAGAAGGGCTCCCTCATCCTGATCGATGACGGCCTGGTTGCCCTCGAGGTCGAGTCCGTCGACGGCCAGGACATGACCTGCGTCGTTAAGAACGACGGCCTGATCGGCGAGCGCAAGGGCGTCAACATGCCCAACGTCAACATCTCGCTGCCCGCCATCACCGAGCGCGATCGTCAGGACATCCTCTTTGGCCTGACCGAGAACATCGACTACATCGCCGCTTCCTTCATCCGCGACGGCGAGTCCGTCCGCGGCATCCGCGAGCTTTGCCGCGAGAACGGCGGCGAGCACGTGACGATCTTCCCGAAGATCGAGTGCGCCCTGGGCGTCGAGAACTTCGACGAGATCCTCGAGGCTTCCGACGGCATCATGGTCGCCCGTGGCGACCTGGGCATCGAGATCAAGCCCGAGCTCGTTCCGCACATCCAGAAGGAGATCATCGCCAAGTGCAACGCGGCCTACAAGCCCGTTATCACCGCTACGCAGATGCTCGACTCCATGCAGCAGAACCCGCGCCCGACGCGCGCCGAGGTTGCCGACGTTGCTAACGCCATTTACGACGGCACCGACGCCGTTATGCTGTCCGGCGAGTCCGCTGCCGGTAAGTACCCGGTCGAGGCCGTCAAGATGCAGGCCAGCATTGCTCTCGAGACCGAGAAGTACCTCCCGGCTCACGCTCCGCTCGAGGTTCCGGCTGACGCTCACGGCACCCGCGTTGTCAACAACGTTGTGGGTATGTCCGCTGTGAACATGGCCACCACCGTTGGCGCCAAGTGCATCACCGTGCCGACGACCACCGGCCGTACTGCTCGCCTGATCTCGCACTTCCGTCCCAACATGCCGATCTGCGCGTTCTCCCGCCACGAGTGGGCCGTCCAGCAGATGATCATGTACTGGGGCGTTATCCCGCACCAGGCCGAGATTACCCAGGGCACCGTCAACGGCACGATCGTCAAGGCGATCGAGACCGCTAAGGAGCTCGGCTACGTCGAGGCCGGCGACCTGACCGTCGCCACCGCTGGCGATCCCCGCATGAGCGTCCAGCTCGAGGACAAGGTCTCCTCGACCAACGTCGCTTACGTCGCTCAGGTGCGCTAAGTCGTACTTGCAAGCATACTTGCATTGCAAAGGGCCCGGAAGGCTTCGCCTTCCGGGCCCTTTTTCTGTGCCAATGCCGCCGCACGGCAAAACACGCACTCATTTCTTTACCAAAAGCGCGAAATCCACCCTTCGAGGCCCAAAAAATAAAGCCCCAAGCGCTAAAAGTGTTCGCCCGGTGGCAAACCCACACCTTAACCGACGCTGCTAAATCGTTTTAGCAAGAGCCGGATTGACCTGCTTTTCGGAAGTATGCGGCAAATTCTGATACCTCCGAGCACACCCCGTTTTTTCGCAACAAAATGCCTGATAAACTAGCCTCAAAAGCCAGGTCTGCTCACAAGGTTTAGATTTTGCCGCATACTTCCGAATTGACACTGGCATCGCACGGTCCAAAAGCATATTTCGACCAGGAGGACGTCATGGACCTGACGCTATGCGGTCAATCCGCTTTTTACTATCACCGTATCCCGCCACAGATATTAGGCCTTTACCCTGCCATTAGCCTTGGCAATA
The DNA here is from genome assembly GCA_902496275.1 of uncultured Collinsella sp. Lineage (GTDB taxonomy): Bacteria > Actinomycetota > Coriobacteriia > Coriobacteriales > Coriobacteriaceae > Collinsella. Next base: position 5,350 of record CABVAC010000045.1, read on the forward strand.
TGGATCGCAGATGTTGCGGCCTCGGAAGTCATGCAGTTGTAAAAGACCTGCTTCACGCACCGCTTCACAGGATTGTATTCACTCGGGCACAATCCGGGTCGCGAAGCCTGTTTAAATCGCACCTCCTGACCCAAGAGCCGCCTCCCGGGTCGTTTAGGCAAACCGAGCATGGGTTTGATGTCACATCGCCCGAGTTCACACTGCTCAACCTTGCTACGCAGGTCTCACGCAACCAGCTGCTTATGGCGTGTTATGAGATGTGCAGCTCGTTTGCTGTGTATACACCCTGCAAACGAGCGCAACGGCAACTTGATGAAGCTATTTCGCTTAAGCTCATTCCACCCAACTGCGGCTGGGAGCGGGTTATCGACGTCAACGGCAAGGATACCAACCTGTGGAAGCGCACGCCGCTTCTTTCCGCAGCGGATATCGCCGCGTTCGCCAAGCAGGCCGCAGGCCTGCGCGGTGTTAAGCAGCTCCGCTGGGCCGCCGAACGCATGACAGGACAGACCGCCTCGCCCTTCGAAGTACAGACCTCCATGCTTATCTCGCTCCCCCGCGACGAGGGCGGCATGGGCATCAACATCGCAAACAACGTGCGCATCCCACTCAGCGACGCCGCGCGCTCGCTGTATGACAAAACCTGCTGCTACGCCGATATCCTCATCGAAAGCGCCACCGACAGCATGGGTGTCATCCTTGAATGCCAAGGCCGCTCCGCCCACGACAGCGAAGCCGCGAGCCTCTCCGATGCCGAGCGCGCCACCGCGCTCACAAGCATGGGCTACGACGTCATCCAAATTACCTTTGGCCAGATTAAGGATAAGAAGAGCTTCGACCACATAGCCGAGCTCATCCATAAAAAGGCTGGACTTTCCTACACCCCAAAGACCAAACAGGAGCGCGCCGCCGAAGTCACCCTGCGGCAAGAGCTACTTGTCAATTGGGTTGAGCTATTCACCGCCAAGCCGGCCAGCTAGCAGCTAGCAATCAGGGGGACTGCGGGAACGCCAGAAGCGGCAACGCGAGCCGCAAAGCCCGCCTCGGTCAGCTCGATGACCTCGGTAAACGTTGCGTCGAAGAATTTCTCGGTCAGCAGGCGGTATGGCGGATGGTCGGGCTCGCCGGGGTTTTCGCGCACGATCTCGTGCATAACGCCGATGGTCTTGAGCACATACTCCTTATGGATGGGATACTGCCCAAAACGCGTCGCCGCAGTATACAGGCGATCGGTCGCGCGCGGAATCGAAACAATGCCGAGCGTCTTGCCAAACCAGTCAAAGTCGCCTTGCTTTTTAATGCGGAACTCCTCGCACGGCTTGCCGCCATGCGCCTCCAGGTACTGATTCACGCGCGTATTCCATACGGTATCGGCCACCAGATGCGACCAGACACCCAGTGTCAAATCGAGCAACGACTGTGCCACATCTTCGGACGCAAGCGAGAACTCACAGGCGCGGGGACCGGCAACCGGCTCGGCATCCTTGAAGCGTTGGGGATAATGCACCCGATTGAGTCGCTCGCGCTCCTCGGCAATCGAGGTCGCGGCAGCTGGCGCACCAACAAGCGCCCCTTTGAGCAGCGGCGCCACATAGGTATCCCAAAACTCATGCTCGCGCGGCTTGGGGATAGGCTCGGGCTTGGCAAAGTGCGTAATGCGATACGGGATGGGATCGGCGATGCCAGGGACCATATAGCCCACGAAAATATCCGGAACCACGCAGCCAAACAAAAAGGCATTGCGGTCGCGCACGCTCTTGGCAAGCGCACCGGTGCGCTCCAGCAAACGCTCCGTCTGAGCGATATGAATGTTCCAGCTTGGCATAGCCACCCCCATAAAAAACCTGGATAACTATACCATCACGGCAAAGCCGCGCGGGCGGCTACGCACGCTCTACGCAGCAACTAGTCCGTAGCACCGCTTTCGGTTCCATACGACGGTGAAGGCGCCTCGACCACATGGTGATATCGATCGATATAGATTGCACGGGCACCCAGGCGTCGCACCAAATCCTGGTGATGCGTGCTCATCAAGACCGTCTTACCCGCCGCGACGTAGGCCAGCAAGAAGTTGACCACGATGTCGCATGAATCCTCGTCGAGCCCATTAGTAGGTTCGTCGAGCACTAGGATATCGGGGTTCATCGATACGACTGCCGCCAGCGCCACACGCTTCTTTTGCCCGCCCGAGAGCTGATAGGGAGAGGCGTCGGCAAGGTCGGCAACCTGGAACAGCCCCATGGCATCGCGCACGCGGCGCTCGAGCTCGTCTGCCGGCAGCCCCATCTGCGCGGGACCAAAAGCAACTTCCTCGCCCACCGTAGCGCAGAACAGCTGAGCATCGGCATTCTGAAACACAAAACCTACGCGCTGATGAAAACGCTGAGCGGCCGCGGAATCCTTTAGAAACGCCTCATCGATCACGTGCCCGTCAAACAGGTATGCCCCTGCATCCACGAGTTCAAGGCCGTTAATAAGACGCATAATCGTCGTCTTGCCGCAGCCGTTGGGACCGAGCAGGGCAACGAGTTCACCACGGTCCACGCGCAGCGAAACGCCGTCGACCACCGTATGGCCCGCATAGGAAAACACCACGTCGCGAAACTCGATGAGCGGCGTTGCCTCGGCGCCAACAGCACCGCTCGCGCCCATCGCGTCATTTGTATCGTTTGCCAAAACGTCGCCCTTCCCCATTTGCATCCCCAGTCGGAACCAGCAGCGCCTACAGCACGGCGCACAACACTGTCAGCAGCGCCACGCCGGCCGCATAGGCCGCATCGCGCCAGCCAAACCTGGCGCGCGCGGGAGCCGGATACGCACCGGCAAAGCCGCGGCAAAGCATAGCCTCGTCCATCGCGCGGCTGCATTTCATCGCCTTGATAAAGGTCATGCCCATGATACCCGCGATCGAATCGGTACGCGAAAATCCCTCGGGCGCACGGCCAACGCTGCGCAGCATGACCGATTCGCACAGATCGTGCGCCGTGCGTCCCAGCACCTCGATATGCTTGAGTGCCATATCAAACGTAAAGATAACCTCGTCGGGCAGGTGCAACATCTTGAGCGCCGCCGACATGCGGCTCCAGGTAAGCGTCCACGAAACGCCCAGCACCAGCGACACATTAATGAAGGTCTTGAGCGCGATCTTGAGCATGGCGCCCGTGGCAGACGCGCCCAGCAGCAGGGCAGGCAATGCCAGAACCACCGCAAGCCCCGTGGCGCCGAGCGTCGGTACAATGGTCGCACGCAGCCCGCGTGCGGGGCGCACCGCGACCAGCACCAGCGCGATAGCCGCCATCAACATGAGGTACAGCGGGCTCTGCGTCAGACACACGCACAGGACGCAGACGAACATCCCCACCAGGCGCACCGGAGCCGAAACGCAAGAAAGGGCGCGGTCGACCATCGACCCGCCCTCGTGCGCGCCTCCACCCAGGCGAACCCGCTCAAGCAGGCTCGCCAGGTGCAGGACGTTCTTTTGCATCACACGATGCCGAGCCCCCACGGGCTCGTAACGCTGCTCGACCGCAAGCCAGCTAGGCAGCTCGGCTATTGCCATGAGCACCGCTTTCCTTAACCGTCAGCGAGATCAGACGGAATGCGATGGTGAGCACCGCCACGCCAATTACGCCCGAGAGGATATACATGGCAGCCTGGCCGGCAAAGCCAAGACCCTGCTCCTCGGAATAGGCCTGCAGGTAATCACCCGTAGGCAGAGCGTCGGCAAAGGTCGGGGTATCAAGGCCGACCGAAGCCTGCAGGCTGTCGTCACCAGCCTCCTGAACGGCGGTCGCGGCGCCCTCGGCGTCCCACTCGCCCCATGCGTCACCTGTGGCAAGCAAGCCGAGCGGCGTAGCCACGACAAGCACGGCAACCAAGATGAGCGTGGGGACCAGCGAGGTCTTCTTGGCAGCAGCGCCCTCGGCAGTAAGCTGGCCATCGACGGCCTCGGGCCCGACGATAACGCTCGGCGCCGTCTTCTTAATGAAACCGTAGATGGCGGCCGTCGCCACGCCCTCGATCACGCCGGCAACCAGCATATGCGGGATCAACATGGCCGGAATAGCCACGGACAGCGGGAAGGGGCAGTACAGCGGCGCGCCCGAAGCGTTGGTAAAGAGCATCGGCTGAATACCAAACTCGATTGCCGCGCACAGGGCCGCCAGGCACAGGCCGACCCAACCGCTCACGACGGCAGAAACCGAGGTGCCCCAGCTCTTGTCGTGCAGGCGGCTGTTGAGCGCACGGAACACGATAGCAGCGACAAACGGCAGCACAAAGGCCATGTTAAAGCAGTTAGCGCCAAACGACAGAACGCCGCCGTCGCCAAACAGCAGCGCCTGCAGCGCCAGCGCAACCGAGACAGCGATAGCCGCGGCCTCGGGGCCTAGCAGCAGTGCAATGAGCGCGCCGCCGACGGCGTGACCTGTGGTGCCGCCGGGCAGCGGCACATTGAACATCATAAGCAGGAAGGAGAACGCGGCGCAGATGCCCAGGAAAGCCATGTGCTCGCGATCGAGCGTGGCGCGCACTTTCTTGATGCAGTGGATCCAAACGGGCACCATCGCCACTGCCATGACGGCATCGGTCTGCGGGGACAGATAATTATCTGGAATGTGCATGTACGCCTCCCGGTTATCGGCGCACGGAATTGCAACGCCGCTTGAATCACCTTGTCAGTGTTACGTATTGTCAGATTCGTAACACGCCGCGGGCTATCATAGCAAAACGGCGCACTGCCGACAAAGCAGCACGCCGTTATGTAATGCGCGTGTCATATATGCAGGCTCAGCAGCGCCTTATACCGGGCATAGCAGTCACGTAGGATTCGGCAGCAGCCACCGCTGACCCATACCCCAGCGCAGGACCTAGCCGCGGACCTCGCCGTTTACGCCCTTGCACACCTTGGTGACGATCTTCTGGTGCGCCTTTTCGACCTCTTCGCTGGTGAGCGTGTGGTCGTCGGAGCGATACGTAAGCGCAAAGGCCATGGATTTCTTGCCCTTGCCGATGCGGACCGGATCGCGGTAGACATCGAACAGGCGCACGCCCTCGAGCAGCTTGCCGCCGGCACTCGTAATACGACGCTCAAGATCCTCGCAGGTCACAGTGTTGTCGACCACGATAGCAAGGTCGTGCTCAACGGCCGGGTACTGCGAGAACTCACGGTAGTTCTCCTGGTTGCGGGCGCCCTTGATCAGCTTGTCCAGGTCGAGCTCAAAGGCAACGACGACCTCGTCAATGCCCATAGCCTCGCGCGCCTCGGGGTGGATCTCGCCAACCCAGCCCAGCACGGTACCGCCCGAGAGCACCTCGGCAGCACGACCCGGCTGCAGGAAGGCATAGCTCTCGCCCTCGACGGGACGGAATCGAACCTTCTCGATGCGCAGCTGAGCAAGCAGCTCCTCAACGATGCCCTTGCCAAAGAAGAAGCGCAGCTTGCGGTACTTCATGTTCCAGGACTGCTCGCTCCACTGGCCCGAGAGCACACCCGCCACGGACTTGGTCTCCTTGGGCAGGCTGGCGTTCTCGCGACCGTGGAACAGGCTGCCGACCTCGTACAGGCGCACGTTGGGCGTACCGTGCGCCTCGTTGTAGGCCACGGACTGCAGCAGGCCCGGCAGCAGCGAACGACGCATCTCGGTCTGCTCGGCTACCAGCGGGTTCATGAGCACCACGGGGCAACCGCGGCCCTCGGTGGACATACCGATCTTCTCCAGGTCACCCGGGGCAGCAAAGCCAAAGGTCGTGGTCTCGTTGAGGCCGCAGGCGCGCAGGATCTCGCCGACCTTACGGGTGAGCTTCTGCTCGCGGGTCAGGCCGCCAATGTGGTTCTTGGCAGCCGGGATGGTCGCCGTCACGCGGCCCATGCCCCACAGGCGCAGGACCTCCTCGATCAGGTCAATCTCGCGCGGCAGGTCGGGGCGGAAGCTCGGCGGGGTAACCATAAAGTCTTCGCCGTCGCGCTCGACGGTGCAGCCCAGGCGGGTGAGCGAGCGCTCGATAAAGTCGGACTCGATGTCGGCACCGCAGATGGCGTGCACGCGGGCCAGGCGCAGCTTGATGCTGTCGATGGTCTTGGGCGCGGGGAACACGTCCACATAGCCGGGGGCGACCTCGCCGCCGGCGATCTCCTCAATCAGCGCGCAGGCAATGTTGGCAACATCCACGCAGCCGGTCTCGTCAACCTGGCGCTCAAAGCGAATGGAGGCGTCGGAGATCAGCGACAGATCGCGGCTGGTGTGCGAGGTGCGACCGGCGTTGAAGCAGGCGCTCTCGACCATCACATCGACGGTATCGTCCTCGATCTCGGAATCCATGCCGCCCATAACGCCGGCCAACGCCACAGGGCGCTCGCCGTCGGTGATGAGGCCCATGCCGGCATCGAGCACACGCTCCTCGCCGTCGAGCGTCGTGAACTTCTCGTCCTGCTGGGCGGCGCGAACCACCACGCGGCGCCTGCCATCACGCTCGGCAAAGGTGTCCAGGTCAAAGGCGTGCAGCGGCTGACCGGTGAGCATCATCACATAGTTGGTGATGTCGACGATATTGTTGTGCGGGCGCACGCCCAGGGCGTTAAGGCGCTTGACCATCCAGTCGGGCGACGGGCCGACCTTCACGTTGCGCACGATGCGAGCGACGTAGCGGTCGCACAGGCCCTCGTCGGCGATCTCGACGGAAAGCTCGTCGTCGGTCGCGCGGCCGGTCTCGACCTTGATGGCGGGCAGCTCAACGTGGAAATCGCGGTCGAAGATGGCACCGGTTTCGCGGGCCATGCCGATCATGGACAGGCAGTCGGGGCGGTTGGGCGTGATCTCGCAGTCGAGCACGGTGTCGCTCGAGCCCACGTACTCGGCAAACGGCATGCCGCAGGGCGTATCCTCGGGCAGGATCATGATGCCGGAGTGGTCGCCGCCCAGGCCGAGCTCGCGCGCAGAGCAGTTCATGCCCATGGACACGACGCCGCGAAGCTTGCTCTTCTTGATCTTGACGTCGCCGGGAAGCACGGCGCCGATCATTGCCGTGACGATGTGGTCGCCAGCCTCAAAGTTCTGCGCGCCGCAAACGATCTGCAGCGGGGCGGGGTTGCCGTCGGCGTCGAGATTCTTGTCGCCCACGTCGACCGAGCACACATACATGTGGTCGCTATCGGGGTGCGGGGTCTTGGTGAGCACCTTGGCGGTCACCACATGGTCGAAGGACTCGCCCACGGTGTCGATCGCCTCGACCTCAGTGCCGGTACGGATGTATTCGTCCGAAAGGGTCTTAGGATCCTCCGGAATATCGATCATGGTCTTGAGCCAGTCGTAAGAAACGCGCATCTAACTGGTCTCCTTTCATAAATGCGGCTTTGAGCCGGAAACTGCAACTAAGAAGAAAGCGTTCTAGAACTGGTTCAAGAACCTCATGTCACCGGTCATCAACGTGCGCAGGTCGGGCAGGTCGTAGCGCAGGGCCGCGACGCGCTCGGCGCCAATGCCAAAGGCGAAGCCGGTGTACTTCTCGGGGTCGATGCCGCAGTTGATCAGGACGTTGGGGTCGACCATGCCGCAGCCCAGGATCTCGATCCAGCCGCTGTGCTTGCAGAAGTTGCAGCCCTTGCCGCCGCACACGTGGCAGCTCACGTCCACCTCGCAGGAAGGCTCGGTGAAGGGGAAGAAGTGCGGGCGGTAGCGCGTCTTGCGATCCTCGCCAAACATGCACTTAACAAAGTAGTCGAGCGTGCCCTTAAGATCGCCAAAGGTGATGCCCTCGTCGACGACCAGGCCCTCGATCTGGTTGAACTGCGGCAGGTGGCAGGCGTCGGCCGTGTCGGGACGGTAGACGGTGCCCGGGCAGATCATGTAGATGGGCGGCTTTTGCGACTCCATGGTGTGGATCTGCACGCCCGAGGTCTGGGTGCGCAGCAGCACGTCGGACTCGCCGTGAGCGTGAGCCTCGGGATGCGCGACGCTGCCGGGGTTGTTGTCGACCACATAGAACGTGTCGCGAGCCGAGCGGCTCGGGTGATCCATGGGCGCGTTGAGCGCGGTGAAGTTGTAGTAGGAGGTATCGACCATGGGGCCGGACTCGACGGTGTAGCCGATACCGCAGAAGATGTCCTCGGCCTCCTCGATGATCTGCTTGATCAGGTGCTGGTGACCGATCTGCGGACGGATGCCCGGCAGCGTGATGTCGACGGCCTCGTGCTCGAGCGCGTGCTTGAGGGCGGCAGCCTTCATCTCGGTGGTGCGCTCGTCGAGCATGCCCTCGATCAGCTGGCGCATCTCGTTGGCGCGTTTGCCCATCATGGGACGATCCTCGGGGGCGAGCTTGCCCATCATGCGCATCAGGCCGGTGATACGGCCCTTGCGACCGAGCAGCTCAACGCGCGCAGCCTCGAGCTTGGCAGCGTCGTCGGCGCCTGCGACGAGCTCCTTGGCCTCTTCCTCGAGTTTGACCAGATCATCAATCAGACTCATGTCTTCCCTTTCGTCTCTCGCGCATCTCGCTTGCCGGGGCGGCTAGCACCCGATAGCTGCGGATGTGCGGCCCGGTTCGGTAACAAAAAACCGCCCTCGGGCATGTACATTGCCCAAGGACGGTTGAATTCCGCGGTACCACCTTGTTTGACCCGGCGGATGTCTGGCCCGCCGTGCCCACTCTGCGCCCCTTGTCGCGAGGCTCACGGCTTCCCTACTGGGGCTTCGCTGCCACCGGCCGCGCGCCCGTTGAGGTCGCTGCTCGGGAGTGAACGCTTGGCCCTTGCCACCGCAGGAAGGCTTGCAGCCCATGACCTTCCCTCTCTTGCCGGCGACACGGCGGGCAAAACCCTCTCCGTCAACGCATTGGGCTATAGGATAACACATTTCGCGGGCGCATCGCCGCGTTCCGTTTTGTTCGCGCTGGGTACAAGGCAGGTAGCTGTGCAAACTGGCCGTGCACCCGTCTGCGGCGCTCGGCCTGCGAGATTAAGGATGCGGTATGGGAAAGAAACTCGATAAGAAGGCCAAGGCCGCCGTGGCAAAGGCTGCCAAGGGCGTCAAGGCTGCTAAAGTCGACAAGGCCGTCAAAAAGTTCCGCAAACTCGAGGGCAAGCTGTGGACTCGCGAGTACCTGCTCAAGATTGCCGAGTTCGATGGAGCGACGATTGCTCCTGCCAACGGCGCTGCCGCCCGTGCCGACGCCATGGGCACGCTTGCCGGCGAACATCACAAGCTACTGACCAGCGAGAAGTCCGTTGAGCTCGTACGCTCGTTAGCGCGCGAGACGGTTGCAGGCGGACACGTAGACGACCCGCAGCTGCTCGACGAGATCCGCGTGCTCGGCCGCGATCAACGCGAGGCAAGCGTTATTCCTACCGAGGAGGCCGAGGCCTGGACCAGGCTCACCTGCGAGGCCGACGCCGTGTGGCACAAGGCCAAGACGGCCAACGACTGGGCGAGTTTTGAGCCCTATGTGGATAAAATCGTCGCCCAACTTAAGCATCAGGCCGAACTCATGGACCCCAAGCGCGACCCATACGACGTTTGGCTCGACCAGTACGAGCGCGGCCTTTCCGCCAAGAGCTTCGATGCGTTTTGCGATGAGGTCAAGGCGACGGTCGTGCCGCTCGTGCACGCCATCGGCGAGCGCGGCCAGCAGCCCGCTGCCGACTTTTTGCACGCCCGCGTGCCCGAGGCCGCCCAGCGCGCCATGAGCTTCGACCTTATGAAGCTCGTCGGCCTGAACCTGGACGACACCACGCTTGCCTTTACCGAGCACCCGTTTAGCGAGGGCTTTGCCGTGGGTGACGCGCGCATCGCGACACACATCTACGAGGACGATTGCACCTCCAACGTCTACAGCATCATCCACGAGGCGGGACACGCCATGTACGAGCTGGGCGTCAATCCTGCCTATGCGCGCACCTGTCTTGAGGGTGGCACCTCCATGGGCATCCACGAGAGCCAGAGCCGCTTCTTCGAGAACACCGTGGGTCGCAGCCGCGCCTTTATGGGACCGCTGCTCGAGGTGCTGCGCCGCCACGCACCCGAGGTCTACGGCGACGTCGACGAGGACACGCTCTACCGCGCCGTGAACATCGCGCAGCCGTCGTTGATCCGCACCGAGGCCGATGAGCTCACCTATCCGCTGCACGTTATGGTGCGCTACGAGATCGAGCGCATGCTGTTTGCCGGCGAGGCCATGGCCAAGGATATCCCCGCGCTTTGGAATCGCTTTATGGACGAGTACCTGGGCATTCCCGTTCCCGACGACACGCACGGCTGCCTGCAGGATACGCACTGGAGCGGTGGCTCGTTTGGCTACTTCCCCACCTATGCGCTGGGCAGCGCCTACGACGCCATGCTTGTGCCGGCCATGTGCCGCGACGGCGTCGACCTTACCGGTGCCTGCGCGAGCGGCGACCTGGCGCCCGTCCGCGCTTGGCTGGGCGAGCACATTTGGCAGTGGGGCCGCGCCAAGGACGCGCCGGAGCTCATCAAGGGCGCCTGCGGCATGGCGTTCGATGCCCGCTACTACTGTAGCTACCTGCAGGACAAGTTCACCACGCTGTACCAACTGTAAAGCTTAGGCGACACGCCAACGCAAAGGGGGCGCCGCAGGATCTATCCCGCGGCGCCCCTTTACACCCAGTCACCAACCCGACAGTTAGGGACGTTCCTATTGTGCCGGCAGAGACGATATGAGCAGGACATAAAAACATTGAGAGCCCCTGCTGCATGAAAGACCGCGGATTAGGCCGACAATGGTGAGTGTCTAATTCAGCCGCGGCGGCCACGCCGCATTCATGGAAGGGGCTCCCATGCTCGATACTACCACCTTCG
>CABVAC010000046.1 GCA_902496275.1 uncultured Collinsella sp.
AACTGCGGGAATGGCCTATTTGCTCAATGTGTTCGGTTGAGATCGGAAATCAACCTTGCGGTGGAACAGCCCTCCGGAAAGTGTGTCCCACTATCCAGGCAAATTCTGGGTCAAACTTTCCCAATGGGACCTCGCTGGAAACTGTGTCCCAGAATTTCGGCTCGAAACGGGACACGGTTTCCCAAACGACCCCGTTCCGGAAACTACATCCCGGAATCGGCGCTCGAACTGGGATGCACTTTCCCAATCGAGCCCCATGGGAAACTGCGTCCCACTTTGGGGGGCGCTCTTTAATGACTAGTTACCTTTGTGGAAGAGATTTTTGATAACGGAGGGGATGCTCTTGGCGCCCTTGGTCGTTACGTCGATAAAATCGGGCGAACGCACGAGCTTATCCTCATCGACGTACTTACGGACCGCACGAAGCGTCTCTTTGTCATCGCGCGTCGTAAACGTAAAGTGGCCGTTATCCTTGGTAAAGATGGCAAAACGCGTGATCTTCTTGGTGCCGCGCAAAACCTCGGCGGCAATATAGTCGACCTCGTCCCACGGGATTTGAATATAATCCTCGGGATTGCGCTCGTTATAGTACTCGAACGCCTTATTGCCCACCATCACGTTACCGTGGCTGGTAAGCCCCATCAGGCAGGTTGCCGGCGTTGCCAGATCGACCGTGCTGTTCTGAGATTGCGCCATACGCGCCTCGCCCTCCAATTAAAACAATCGGACCGCATCCAGTGTACCCACCGGGTGCGGTCCGTTTCAATGGCTCAAAAGCCCTTACCTAGCAACTCTCGGTCTTAAGCCGAAGCGTGCTTACATGAAGCCGCAGAAGCGACCGATGATGCCGACGGCGAAGAGAGCCAGGATGATGACGATCGGGCTAACCTTCTTCTTGAGGAGCTTGCAGACCAGCAGGGTCAGGCACACGGCGGCAAGGCCGGGGATGAGCTGATCGAGGTTGGCCTGAAGCGTGGTGACCTTCATCTGATCAAGGGCGGTAGCACCGACGGAGTTGTACATCGTCAGCGCTTCCTTGATACCCTCGGAACCGGAAGGCAGGCTAGCCCAGTCGATAAAGGCGCCAGCAGACTGCTTGACCGTGGAGACGATCGGGGTGAAGGAAATGGACACCCAGCGCTCGACCAGGGCGCCGATGATGAACATACCCAGGATGGAAGCGCCCTCGGTGACCTTGCCCATCAGACCGCCGGAGAGGTCCTTGGCGATAGAGGAGCCGACCTTGTAGCCAAACTCCTGCGTGTACCACAGGAAAGCGTAACGGATGATGTTCCACGCGAAGAAGAACAGCAGCGGACCGACGATGCTGCCGGACATGGCCAGGGAAGCGCCCAGAGCGCCCAGAATCGGGCGAAGGGTGAACCAGAAGACGGGGTCACCGACGCCGGCGAGCGGACCCATCATACCGACCTTGACGCCCTGGATGGCGACGTCATCGATCGGAGCACCGTTGGCGCGCTCCTCCTCGAGGGCGAGGGTAACGCCAATGACGGGGGCGGAAACATAGGGGTGGGTGTTATAGAACTCCAGGTGGCGCTTAAGCGCGGCAATCTGGTCATCCTTGCTGGTGTAGAGCTTCTTGATCGCAGGGATCATTGCGAAGCACCAGCCGCCGTTCTGCATACGCTCGTAGTTCCACGAGCCCTGAAGGAACTGATGACGGAAGCAAACCTTCTTACGGTCAGCCTTGGTGAGCTGAATCTTGTTCTCTGCCATATGTATCACTCCCCTCCTACTCGTAATCGTTCAGAATGTCGCCGAGCGGGTCGCCGGAGCCACCGCCCGTGCCGCCACCCTGCTTGGCCAGATCCTTAAGGCCAAGGTAGATGAGGGCAAGGGAGATGCCGATGAGGCCAAGGGCGATCAGCGTGAGCTGAGGGATGGCAGCAAGGACAAAGCCGAGGATGAAGAACGGCCAGGTCTCCTTGGTGGCCATCATGTTGATGACCATGGCGTAACCGACGGAAGCGACCATGCCGCCGCCGACGGCCATGCCGCCGGACAGCCAGTCGGGCATAGCGTTAAGCGCGTTGGTAACAGCCTCGGCCGGGATAACGCACAGAAGTACTGCCGGGATGGCGATACGAAGGCCCTGCATGAGGATGGCAGCGTACTGCCAGCGCTCGATGCCGGAGAAGTCGCCCTTCTCGGCGCAACCGTCCATGGCGTGAGCGATAGCGGTAGCAATGGTACGGCAGATCATGGTCAGGAACAGACCAGCGACCGACAGCGGGACGGCGACGGCGATGGCCGCGGTAACGGCCTTGGCCGAATCAGTGGCGCCACCGTTGAGGGCGAGCACCATGATGATCGAAGAAGCGACCGAGGCCAGAGCGGCGTCAGGCGCGACGGCGGCGCCGACGTTAGCCCAGCCAAGGGCCATCATCTGGAGCGAACCGCCCAGGAGGATGCCCTCCTGAAGGTGACCGGTTACGAGACCGATAAGCGTGCATGCCACGAGCGGCTGATGGAACTGGAACTCATCCAGAATGCCTTCCATACCGGCAAGCAACGCGACAATCGCAACAAGCAGAATAGTGATTGCAGACATGTATCGGACCCTCCTTTACTATGCTTGAGCGGCCAGTTCGGCCTTAGCTTTCTTCAACATGGCGTCGAGATCCTCGGAGGAATCCGAAGGAACCTTGCGGACCTCGAACTTGACGCCCTTGGCCTTGAGGGCCTCGAGAGTCTTAACGTCGTCATCGCCCATGGCGACGGCGTTGGTGACGACGACCTTGCCCTTGGAGTGAGCCATGGAACCGATGTTGACTTCCTTGATGTCGACGCCGGCCTCGATGGCCTTGAGCAGATCCTGCGGGTTCTCGAAGAGCAGCATGGCCTTGGTGTCACCAAAGCGCGTGTCCTTGACGACCTCGGCCATCTTCTTGATGGGCACGACGTTGGCATGGACTCCCGGAGGGGCAGCCTGCTCGATCATGGTCTTGCGGAGCTCGTCGTGAGCAACGCCGTCGGAAACCACGATGATGCGGTTGGGGTTGATCTGCTTGGTCCACGTGGTGGCCACCTGACCATGAAGCAGACGGGTGTCGATACGGACGTGGGCAATCTTGATGTGCCCGTCGCCGATGACCGTTCCCGGAGGGATGGCGCCTGCAGGAGCAGCGGCGGCCGCAGCCGGCTTCTTCTCCTCGGGCTCCAGAGACTCGGGCTTGACGCGCACGCCAGCCTTAGCCTCAGTCACGAGATGTTTTGCGATCGCATGTGCAGTGTTCTTTGCGTCAAAGCGCTGCGAATATGCCTCGATGAGCATAGGCAGGTTGACACCGGTGACGATAGCCCAGGAATCATGGCCCTCGATGAGCCCGCTGATCTGGTTGAACGGCGTGCCGCCCCACAGATCAACGAGGAAGAGCACCTGCTCCTGGTCCTCGAAGGAAGCGATTGCTTCCTCGACCTTGGCACGGAAGTCGTCGGGGCCCATGCTCGGCTCGAGCGAGACCACGGCAACAGACGGCTGATCGCCAAAGACCATCGAGCCCGTCTGCTTGATTCCAGCTGCCAAGTCCCCGTGGCTAGCAAGAACAATACTTACCATCACATAACCTCCTTTTTGTCTACGTATTTCCTACATGACATGAAAGGAGTATACCTGTTTGGTTTGTGGAATTATAGCTAAATTCGTAAAAGATTGCATTATTTGTTTAAACGTCCAAGTTTGTTACAAGTTGATTACGTTACTGCTTTTTGACTCATTACACGACAAGGCGTCGCTCATCAAGCTATGTATTTTATAGATACAAGCAAGCTGTTCATTAATATCGATATTAAGCAAGTGCGAATGTGCTCGTACTGTCACTATTTTGTTTAAACAGACATGGCTTGACTATTTGCACGACTTATGCTCAACAAAACTACTCAAAGAAGTTGCGGTGAAATAGTTCTTGTTTAAGAGTCAGAAGGCTGGATTTAGGAACTATTTCACCGCAACTTATAGGGGATCCTAGACGATGTGGAGTGGGTTGGCGGCGTCGACGGCATCGGGGGCGTCGGAGAGGCCGTCAGGAGCAGCGTCTGCCGGGTCCTCGTCGGGGGTCTCGATCTGCTTGATCATGACCTCCTGGCCCTGCAGCAGGTATGTCTCGCCGCTACCGCAATGGGGACAGGTCTTGCCGTGCTCGACCGTCGCGTAGTCGCGGCCGCACGCCTTGCAATGCGTCACGGCCTCGACGGGCTCCACAATAAGCTCCGCGCCCTGCGCGATGGGCTTTTTATCTGCCGCCCAGCGCCAAGCGTCGAGCAGCAACTCGGGAACGACGCCCGAGACCTCGCCCAGCAGCAACGTCACGCTCGAAACGCGACTCACGCCATTGGCGCGCGCCACGTTCTCGACATCGCGAATGATGTGGTAAACGATTCCGAGCTCGTGCACTTTTAATTCCTTCCGCCGTTCTAACGAACGGCGGTCGGCTTGACGCTGCGCGAGTCCCAGGCGGGCGATCTGCCTTTCAATCGTCGGGCATGGGCAAAAGCCCTATGCCCTCCTCTTTCAAGGCACCTCGCCACGCCTGGGACCCGCTCGCTGTCCAACCGCCCTCTGCGCCGTTCACTTACTTGTTAGGTCTCTTACTTCTTCCCAAATTTGATCTTAATTGCGCGTTTCAAAGCATACTTGCCCAGGCTTGGGAGCTTTTGCTCGTATTTGACCATCGTTGAGCACTCGGGGCGGTCGCGATCCAGATGGATGGCGTCGAACGCGCACTTGGTGGTGCACAGGCCGCAGCCGATGCACTTGTTGGGGTCTACGATCGAGGCGCCGCAGCCCAGGCAGCGGGCGGTCTCGGCGCGCACCTGCTCCTCGGTAAAGGTCTCAACATACTCGCTAAACGGCGCAGCCTTCTCGCGCTCGCGGTCCACATGCGCAACCTCGCGGCTCGCGTTGTCGTAGCTCTCGAGCACAACGTCGTCGCGGTCGAGCGCGGTGTAGCGGCGCTGATTGCGGCCGATGGTGAGCGTGGAGCCCGGCTGCACAAAGCGATGGATGGACACCGCGGCCTCGTGGCCGGCGGCGATAGCGTCGATGGCAAAGCTGGGGCCGGTGTAGACGTCACCACCCACAAAGATGTCGGGTTCGGCGGTCTGGTAAGTCTGGGGATCGGCAAGGGCGCCCTGGCCGCGGCCGAGCTCCACCTTGGAGCCAGCCAGCTGGTCGCCCCACACAATGGACTGGCCAATCGACATGACGACACGGTCGGCATCGACACGGCGCAGATCGTTCTCGTCGTACTCGGGCGCAAAACGGCCCTCGTCGTCAAAGACACGCGTGCAGCGCTTGAAGGTGATACCGCACACACGACCGGCCTCGTCCAGGTGAATCTCCTTGGGGCCCCAGCCGCAGCTGATGTGAGCGCCGTCCTCAACGGCCTCGCGACGTTCCTCCTCGCTGGCGGGCATCTGGACCTCGCTCTCCAGGCAGAACATCTCAACGTGCTCAGAGCCCAGACGGCAGGCGTTGCGGGCAACGTCGATGGCCACGTTGCCGCCGCCCACCACAATGGTGCGGCCGGACAGGGTATCGATCTTGCCGCTGTTAACCTCGCGAAGGAAGTCGACGGCCACGGTCACGTCCACGGCATCCTCGCCCGGAATACCGGCAAGGCGGCCGCCCTGGCAGCCGATGGCCACGTAAAAGGCCTTAAAGCCCTGCGCGCGCAGCTCGTCGAGCGTCACATCGCGACCGACCTCAACGCCATAGCGGAACTCGGCACCCATCAGGCGAATGATCTCGACCTCGGCCTCGATAACATCCTTCTGCAGCTTAAAGCTGGGAATGCCGTAGGTGAGCATGCCGCCCGGGCGCTCGTTCTTCTCGAACACGACGGGCTTGTAGCCCTTCTCGGCCAGATAAAAAGCGCAGGACAGGCCGGCCGGACCGGCACCGATGATGGCGATCTTCTGGTCGAAGCCGCCGGCACGCGTCGGGGTCACCACAGGCGGGACATAGCGGGTCGCGGCATCCAGATCGCGCTGGGCGATAAACTTCTTGACCTCGTCGATAGCCACGGCGGCGTCCACACGGCCGCGGGTGCAAGCATCCTCACAGCGGCGGTTGCACACGCGGCCGCAGATAGCGGGCAGCGGGTTCTCGCGCTTGATGAGCGCCAGCGCCTCGTCATAGCGACCCTGAGCCGCGAGCTTCAAATAGCCCTGAACGGCAACGTGCGCGGGGCAGGCCGTCTTGCAGGGAGCGGTGCCGGACTCATGCGTCTCGATACGGTTGTCGTTGCGGTAGTTGGGCGACCACTTGGTGTGATCCCATTTGGTGGCGTCGGGCAGCTCCTGGCGCGGATACTCGGGCACCTGTCCGCCGGCCTTTTTGCTGCAGAGCTTCTGGCCGAGCTTGGCGGCGCCGGCCGGGCACACCTCAACGCAGCGACCGCAGGCAACGCACTTGTCCTTCTCGACCTTGGCGACATAGGCCGAGCGCGACAGGTTGGGCGTGTTGAACAGCTGAGAGGTGCGCAGGGCATAACACACGTTGACGTTGCAGTTGCAGATAGCGAAGATCTTGTTCTCGCCGTCGATATTGGTGATCTGGTGCACAAAGCCGTTGTCCTCGGCCTGGCGCAGGATGTCGTAGACCTCGTCGCGCGTCACGTAATGGCCGCGGTCGGTCTCAACCACATAGTCGGCCATATCGCCCACGGCAATGCACCAGTCGGCGGGATCGTCGGCGCAGCCCTCACCCATCACGCGACGGCTCGCGCGGCAGCTGCAGGTGCTAGCGGCATATTTGCCATCGTATTTGTCGAGCCAGTGCTCGATATGCTCGATCGGCACCGAGGTGCTCGCGGCGTCGATGGCCTTCTCGACCGGAATGACGTGCATGCCGATGCCGGCGCCTCCGGGCGGCACCATCGGCGTGGCCTTGGACAGCGGTCCCTTGGACGCCTGCTCAAAGAACTTGGCATAGACCGGGTGCTCCTCGAGCTGGCTCACGCGCATGTTGAGGAACTCGGCAGAACCCGGCACCAGCATGGGCAACACCCATTGCTTGGCGCGCTCGGGGTTTTCCCAGTTGTACTCGAGCAGACCCGTGTAGCTCATGTCGTCGAGCATCTTCTCGATCTGGGTCTCGGGCATGCCGGTGAGCTTGGCCATCTCGGGCAGCGTATAGGGACGGCGCATCTTCATCTTGCAGAGCACTTCGGCCTGCTCGTCGGTCGCGGCCTCGGCAAACGACCAGTACTCGTAGCCCAACAGCTCGTCGCGATGCAGCAGACGGTTGGTGCAGTGCTCGCACAGCTTGACGATGGCCTCGCGCGGATGCTCCGGCAGCGGCGGCACGAACTCCGAACCGATGTCGGGCTCGGTGTAGCTAATCCCCGGTCCGTTGAGAATCATGGTTGTCCCTTCTCTTGCCACAGCCCGGCGAGACCGCGGCACCCCTCTTTTTTGCAGGCCGGGCATGCCCCCATGCCGTTCACCCGCCATTAGTTGACATTGTGTCAAAAATAGTATTGACGAACCGTCAACAATATTCAAGACTGTTAGGCGAACGGTCAGGCAAAAGAGGATGAAAGGCGGCAAAACATGAGCAACAACACAGCAGATACCTCTGTGGTCGATGCCGTCCCCGCATCCGATAGCGCGGCAAAGCGCTTGACGGGCGACGAACGCCGTCGCGAGATCCTCGCCGCCGTGCGCACCGTGAGCTCTGAGCTAGGCGTGTCGCATCTATCCGTCTCGGCCGTGACCAAGCGAGCCGGCTGCACGCGCTCATTGTTCTACCACTACTTTGCCGACATGGACGCCGCTGTCACCGCCGTCATGGACGAGGCGATCGACGGTTTTATCTCCGAGCTCGAGCAGTGGAATGCCAACCGCACCGTCGGTGATATCGAGGGCGCACTCGACACCGTCGCCCCGCTCTTTAAGCGCCTGGTCGTCAGCGGCCACGAGCTGCCGAGTACGCTCACCTCAAGCAGCGGCGCGCTCTACGGCGGCTTTTTGCACAACGTGGTCCAGCGTGTGGCACAGTATATCTGCGACACCACCGTGGTGGATTTTGCCGCCCATCATGAGCTACGCATCGACCATGTCTACGAGACGTTCTACACCCTCATCATGGGGTTGTTGATGTATATCCGCACGCACCCCGATGTGCCCGACGAGACGGTCAAGGAAATCATCGCCTCGACACTCCACATCGAGGGCTATACCGCCAAGTATCCGGAGCGCAAGCCCCAGAACTGACGACATTTGGCCAAACTGCCCGCGATCAGAAGAGGGGCCGCGGGCGTGTGAAAGGAGAGCAGCATGCTGTTCGATGTTTGGGGTAGCGATACCCTTATCCACTGGGCCGGCTGGGCCATGGTCTTTATTGGCCTGATCGTGCTCAACGAAGTCGGCCGCCGCACCAAGCTGGGCGCGGCAATCATCTTTGGCGTGGCTCCGCTGGCCATGACCATCTACTGCGTCGCCATCGCCGTGGGCGTTTCGCAGGGCGCCGAGTGGGCGCTCACCAACCCCACCCATGTGTACCAGAACAGCTGGTTCCACTACGCCAAGGTATACGCGGCGCTCGCCGGTTGCTGGGGCTTCATTGCCATTAAGTACCAGTGGGGAAAGATCGGCAAGGCGCATTGGTTCCGCGCATGGCCGTTTGTGATCGTCGCCATCAACATCATGATCGCCGTCGTATCCGACTTTGAGAGCGCCTATCACTTCTTTGTCCTGGGCGAGTCCACCTGGGTCACCTCCGAAGGTGCTACGCAGCTGGCCGGCTGGAACAACGTGTTCAACGGCATCGCCGGTATCATCAACATCTTCTGCATGACCGGTTGGTGGAGCGTCTACGCCTCCGAGGATCAGACCGATATGCTGTGGCCCGACATGACCTGGGTCTACATCATCGCCTACGATATCTGGAACTTCTGCTACACCTACAACTGCCTGCCCACCCACTCCTGGTTCTGCGGCTTTGCGCTGCTGCTGGCGCCCACCGTCGCCGCCTTTATCTGGAACAAGGGCGGCTGGATCCAGAACCGCGCCTTTACGCTTGCTATTTGGTGCATGTTTGCCCAGGTGTTCCCGTACTTCCAGGAGGAGTCCATCTTTGTGACCCACTCCACGCTCGACCCCGGCGCCGCCACCGCGGTCTCGATCGCCGCACTGGTCGCCAACGTCGCCGCGATCATCTACATCGCCTACCGTGCCAAGAAGCTCGGCCGCAATCCCTACAAGCAGGATGTCTTTGAGGGCACCAGCGATTGGGAGAAGGCTACCGCTCGCCGCGCCAAGGTTGATTACGCGCACGCCGAGTAACGCGCCTGACGCAGACATCGCTTGGGCGCGAAGCAGCATAGCCGGCTCCGCGCAACTCAACGCATTGCAGAGCCCCCGGAATGTGATTCGTTCGCGTTCCGGGGGCCTTTTGCTGCCGCGAGGATGCGGCCGAACGATGCGCTCGAGTTAAATCGGATCTTATATTTCGCACGCGCTTTATATGGCTCCATTTTTGGGTACAGTGTTGTCCCGATATTGAGCTTGGGGGATATATGAAAGATGAGACGACGGGCCAAGAGGACGCGGTCCAAGATGCAGAAGCGTGTGCCGAGGCCCTGGAGAGCCTAGACCGGATTTCGCTTGACGATGTTGCGTTTGACGATTCGAGCGTTGATGTGCAGGATGAGCCGGAAATCGAGGCGCAGCCCGATGATCAGGATACAGGCGACGTTGAGCCTGCCGAGGATGAGGCAGATCACGAAGACACCGAAAGCGAGGCCGACGACCAGCCCGGATCCGACACGAGCGAGGAAACCATCTTGCTCGACAACTTGCCGGCCGAAGATTCGCTGACCCGCGAGCTCCCTGGCTTAGGCTCTGCGCCTGCCGTGGACGAGACCATCGCCATGGGCGATATTCCCCTACCGTCCGTTCCTTCGGCACGCGAAGCCGAGGTTCGTCACCGTAAGATGTCGCCCAAGCGCCGCAACCTGATGGTGGCAGGCGTCGTAGCCGTCGCGCTTGTCGCCGGCGGCGCAGGCTATGCCGCTTGGAATGGATACCGGCAAGAGCAGGCCGCCGTGGTTGCCGCAAACGCCCATACCATGATGTCGGTGCAAATTGGCGTACATGCCGCGGGGCTCGACTGCTCAACTGGCTCCAAGATTCCCGTGCAGGTGAGCGGTCAGGATTCCGACGGTTCTTCCGTGAGCGAAACGCTCTACGTTGACGAGCACGGTCGCGGCATTAAGCTGCTGCCCGGCGATTACACGTTCTCCATCGCCGCCTCCCCCATCGCGGCCGACGGCACCATCTACACCGTCCCGACCACCAAGGCCCAGGTTACGGTCAAGAATGACGGGCAGGATCTGCGCGCTCAAGCCACCTTTAAGCTTAAGGTGCCCTCAGCCGACACGGTGACCGACGACCAGATCGATGCCGCCGCCAAGTACGCCGAGGAGGGCGGTGCGAGCTCCGCCGCGGCTGCCAAAGTGCTCCAGCAGGCAGCAACCGCGCGGCGCGACGCCGCCGTCAATGCCGTGAGCGCGCAAAAGGCACAGGCGTCCCGTGATGCTGACGCTCGCCACAAGGCAACCGACCTCTACCAGCTCGATATTCCCGTCGAGTGGTACGGCAAGGTCGCAACTTGGCAAAACGGAAGCACGCTATGCATCTATCTGGGCGACGACGCCAATACGCCGCTCGTGACGCTCGTCGCGGTGCGCGAGGGCGAGAGCTTTACGCCCGATGAAGGCGATACGGTTTTGGGTGCGGCCAATCTAGGCAACGGTTATACCGTCTACGCCAGCGGCCCCGTCTATCCGTACGTGGTGCCCCAGACCATCAACGGACGGACACAGAACCCCGTGTCAACCTACCCCATGGACACGGCCATTGAGCTTGTCGAGCTTACGACCGGCAACCGCTACACCTATAGCCAGATCAAGAACGTACTGGTCGGTAAAGACGGCAAAGCCGACGCCGCGACCAAACTCGAGACCGACTACCTCGCCCAGATTCTCCTGCCGAGTATCAAAGCCCAGGACTAGCCTGGCGCAGCAAGGTGCTCCCCAACCGTGATGAAGGAGCCAGGAGGTCTTGACCCCACAGGTCCATAGATGATTAGGCAAGGAGCCACTTCCATGCGGGCATAACGTGTACCACACCGTGCTCGCATGGAATATCGGTCTGTTCATCCATGGTAACGATTGCCGACTCGCCAAGATCGAACTGGGCCATCGAGGCATCAAGCGCGGCAATTTCGCGCTCGCGCGTTTTCTCACTTGCCATATCCACACTCACCTGAATCAGGCTATAAGCCCGCATGAGAAGTGCGTCCCCAGCCACAAAGTCCACCTCATGGCTTTTGCTCTTCTCTTTGATCAGCAGGCGGCAGACCGATCCGACCCTCACCGCGGGAGTCCTTCTTCTTAGCGCGTTGAACACTGCGGTCTCGAGCCTCTGACCCTGGTCCAATGCCGATGCGGGAGAGAATGCTCCAAACATCGCAGGATCGACAGCGTAGACCTTAGACGCAGACCGCATGTTATTTGCCAGTGAACGCGTGAACTCCGGCACGGAGAACAGCAGGCAGGCATCCTCATAATACTCAAGTAAGTCGCTGAGCGAATTACGACTGACGGGTATCTGCCTGCTCTTGAACTCGTTGTACACTTTGTTCACCGACAGCTCTCGTCCCGAAGATGCCATACACCGCGTTAGGAACAGCGATGCCAGGCGAGGGTTCTTGACGTCGTAACGCTCAACGACGTCCATAGCGACCGTTCGCGAAGCATATTCCTGTAGCAGCTGAATCGCGTCTGCGGGCGTCTGCTCAAGCGTCGCGATGAATCCCCCTCGTTCAAGATATCCGATCAGATGATGTCGAAGCAGCGCTGCATCGCTTGGGGAAAAGGTCGCATCTGGCTCGAAAACGCTCCCCGTCTTATATCGAACGTATTCCGAAAAACTCAACGGAAAAAGCTCCCGTATAAGAGAACGACCCCTGATCTCGCTCTTAAGCTCTGAGGACAGCATCTTAGAAGAAGATCCCGTCACATAGACGGTCGCTTTCTCCGTATCGACTACACGCCGCAGAAACGCACCCCATTCGGGAATTTCCTGGATCTCGTCAAAGAAAATGTAAGCGCCCTCGGTTCGAGCAGCAGGATACAGCGCATAGAACGTGTCGAGCACGTCCGCCAGCAGCGATGACTCATACGGGCGCAAGCGCTCGTCCTCAAAATTAAAGTAAAGCATCCGGTCAAGCTCGACGCCCCGGCCCTGAAGCCGCTGCATCTCCTGATACAGGCGATACGTCTTTCCACAACGGCGGGCCCCCACAACCACATTTACGATGTTGTCGCGCTTTGGCTCCTGTGGGTTTCCCAGATCAAGGTCTCGCTCAAAGACCTGCGGAACCCCCTGCTGTTCAAAGTCCTTTATTTTCCGGGCGATCAAGTCGTTGAATGCCATGATTCTCCAATCTTGCTCTCTAGCTAATCAAAATTATACTGATTCTTGATTAATTAGAGAGCAAGATTGTGTGTAGCTTGATTAACACTTAAGCAAGTTTTTTCACTGTTATTGCTCCGAAGGATATCGAGTGGCTAAGAGGACAACCGAGCTCGAATGCGACTCCCCGAGCAGTCAATTTGGGACGGGGCTTTTTTGACTACCCTCCCCCTGTAGAAAGATCCCTAACGCAGTTGCGGTGAAATAGGGGCTGTTTTTGCTGGTCAAACCGCAAAACAGTCCCTATTTCACCGCAACTTATTGGTGGCCTTTTGGGTGGCACTCAGCGCCACGGATCGGCTTCGAACATTGGCTCGCGCTCGGGGCGGCGATCGCTGTAGGGATCGTAGCCGTCATCGTCCTCGTTCTCGGCACGGATGTAGGGGTCGCGCGGCTTGGGTGCCGGTTTAGGCGGAGTCTTCGGTGCGGCGGGCGCCGCCTCAGCCACCGGTGCGTTCGTCTTGTTCTCGTCTTTCATCTGCATAGCTCCTTGCCATGTGCTCACGTTCAACACCATCGATTGTCGCACGAAAAAGGGCGGCGGACCCAATCGGATCCGCCGCCCTTGGCGTTCGGCTCAAAAGGCAGATTTTAAGGCATGGCCCAAAATCTACTCGGCGTCGGGGACCTCGTAGGTGGCCGCCGGCGTATTGTCGCACACGACGGTAAAGCCGCCGTCCTTGTCGACATCGACCGTCACCTGATCGCCCTCGCGCACCGTGCCGTCGATGATAGCGGCGGCGATGGCATCCACGACCTCGCGCTGGACCAGACGCTTGAGCGGACGGGCGCCAAAGACCGGGTCCAGGCCGCCCACGGCGAGCATCTGCTTGGCCGCCGGGGTGATGGCAAGCGTCATGCGCTCCTTGGCCAGACGCGCGCGGACGTCGGCGAGCTGGATGTCGACGATCTTCTCGATCTGCGCCATGCCGAGCGGATGGAACACCAGGATATCGTCGATACGGTTGAGGAACTCGGGGCGGAAGGTCTGAGCCATGGCCGCGTTGACCTGATGGCGCATCTCCTCCTCGTCCTTGCCGGAAAGCTCGGCGATGGCCTTGGAACCCACGTTAGACGTCATGATGATGATCGTGTTCTTGAAGGACACCTGGCGACCCTGACCGTCAGTCAGACGGCCGTCGTCAAGCACCTGCAGCAGCACGTTGAAAACATCCGGATGGGCCTTCTCCATCTCGTCGAGCAAGATCACGGAGTACGGACGACGGCGCACGGCCTCGGTGAGCTGGCCGCCCTCGTCGTAGCCCACGTATCCCGGAGGCGCACCGATCAGACGCTGGACGCTGAACTTCTCCATGTACTCAGACATGTCGATACGCACGAGCGCACGCTCGTCATCGAACAGGCACTCGGCCAGCGCCTTGGCGAGCTCGGTCTTGCCCACGCCGGTGGGGCCCAGGAAGAAGAAGCTGCCGATGGGCTTGTCCGGATCGGAGAGACCCGCACGGCTGCGGCGCACGGCCGCGGCAACGGCGGAGACGGCCTCGTCCTGACCGATGACGCGCTTATGCAGCTCGCCCTCCAGGCCCTTCAGCTTGTCGAGCTCGCCCTGCATCATCTTGGACACGGGCACGCCAGTCCAGGCGCTCACGACCTCGGCGATCTCATCGGAGGTCACTTGTTCGTTGAGGCCCTCGCCGTCCTGCTGCTTTTGTGCCTCGAGCGCGGCCTCGGAATCCTGAATCTGCTGTTGCAGGCCCGGAATCACGGAGAAGCGCAGCTCGGACGCACGGCCCAGGTCGCCGTTGCGCGTCGCGCGCTCCTCTTCGCTCTTGGCCTCGTCAAGCTGCCCCTTGAGCTCCTGCACGTGGTCGATGGCGTTCTTTTGGTTGAGCCAGCCGGCCTTTTGCACGTTAAGCTTTTCCTGGACCTCGGCGATCTCCTGGCGCAGGGCTTCCAGACGCTCCTTGGAGGCGTCGTCGGTCTCCTTCATGAGCGCCTGCTCCTCGATCTGCAGCTGGGTGAGCTGACGCGTGGTGGCGTCGATCTCGACCGGCATGCTGTCGAGCTCCATGCGCAGGCGGCTTGCGGCCTCGTCGACCAGGTCGATGGCCTTGTCGGGCAGGAAGCGGTCGGCGATGTAGCGATCGGAGAGGTCGGCAGCTGCCACGAGCGCGCTATCGGTGATGTGCACGCCGTGGAAGATCTCGTACTTCTCCTTGAGGCCACGCAGGATCGAAATGGTGTCCTCGACGGTAGGCTCGCTCACCATAACGGTCTGGAAACGACGGGCGAGCGCCGCGTCCTTCTCGATGTACTTGCGATACTCGTCGAGCGTGGTCGCGCCGATTGCATGTAGGTCGCCACGGGCGAGCGCCGGCTTGAGGATGTTGCCGGCGTCCATGGAGCCCTCGGTGGCACCCGCGCCCACGATGGTGTGAAGCTCATCGATGAACAGGATGACCTTGCCTTCGGATTTTTGCACTTCTTTGAGCACAGCCTTCAAGCGGTCCTCGAACTCGCCGCGGTACTTGGCGCCGGCGACCAGCGCGCTCATGTCGAGCTCGATGAGGTCGCGGTCACGCAGGGTGCTCGGCACGTCGCCGGCCACGATACGCTGGGCGATACCCTCGACGATAGCCGTCTTGCCGACGCCCGGCTCGCCAATGAGCACGGGGTTGTTCTTGGTGCGGCGGGACAGGACCTGGATGGTACGGCGAATCTCGTCGGTGCGGCCGATGACCGGGTCGAGCTTGCCGGCGCGGGCGAGGTCGCAGATGTTGCGACCGTACTGCTCCAAGGCCTCAAACTGGGTCTTGTCCTCGGCAGACGTCACGCGGTCATCGCCACGCAGCTCCTCGTAGACCTGCTCGATGCGCTCCTTGGTCACGCCGGCATCGCGCAGCACGCGGCCGGCCTCGCCCTTGTCCTCGGCAAGTGCCATGAGCAGATGCTCGGTCACCACAAAGCTGTCGCCCATCTTGGTGGCCTTCTTTTCGGCCTTTTCGATGACGCGGACGAGCTCGTTGGACAGGCCCATCTGCTGGCCCTCGCCCGAAACCTTGGGCGCGTGGTCGATGGCATCTTGTGTGGAGCGTGCGAGCTGGGCCGGGTCGGCACCGATGCGCTCGATGATCACGGAGATATTGCGCTCGCCGGCACCAAGCAGGGCGGACAGCAGGTGAATCGGCTCCACCGCACCGGCCTGCGCGTCGGCAGCCGTGCTCATGGCGGTCTGCAACGCCTCGCGCGACGTCATTGCTAGCTTATCGATTCTCATGGAATCACCTCTCTTGGGGCGGCCGCCCTACGGGGCGGCTTCACGTTGTTCGAGAAGTATTGTTGCCAGCTTTGTACGATCTTATACATAAATCTAAGTCTCTATATATAAGATTTTATGAGTGATTAAGAGATAGGGGGCAGGCACGCTCACCCGCTGCGGCCTCGTCCCCTTACTATCTCAATCTGTAACATCTAGCGACTGTTTATGGCTCCAGATGTTATAGATTGAGACGAACAGAAAACACCCGGATCAAAAATCTAAATCTGTAACACCAGGCCCACTTTTAGCGGCCAAGATGTTACAGATCGAGACAGACCGAAAACCACCACAAAGAGGACAGTGAACTGCGCCCCGAAACTTGGACTGAACAAATAGCGACTACGCCGCAAGGGCCC
>CABVAC010000047.1 GCA_902496275.1 uncultured Collinsella sp.
CAACGGGCGCGGCGAGAAGAGCGCGTTTGACCGCGGCGTCTCGAGCGTCTCCATGCTGCTCGTGCGCCTCATGCTCGTTATGGCGCCGGCGGTCTTTGCCATCAACGCCGCCACCAAGGGCAACGTCATCGATGCGCTGCTGTTCGCCACGAGCGTGGCCGTGGGCATCACGCCGCAGATGCTCCCCGTCATCGTGACCACGAGCCTGTCGCAGGGCGCCAAGGACCTCGCCCGTCGCCAGGTTATCGTCAAGGAACTGCCGGCGATCCAAAACCTCGGCGCGATGGACGTCCTGTGCTGCGACAAGACCGGCACCCTCACCGAGGACCGCATCGTGCTCGAGCGCTACCTCAACACCGACGGCAACGAGGATGCACGCGTGCTGCGCCATGCGTTTTTGAACAGCTTCTTCCAGACCGGCCTCAAAAACCTTATCGACCTGGCCGTCATCGACCGTGCCGATGTGACGCCCTCGACCGTCGTGCCCGATTCTATGCTGGGCCAGAGCCTGCGCGACCGCTATACCAAGGTCGACGAGGTGCCCTTCGATTTCTCGCGCCGTCGCCTGAGCGTAGTTGTCGCCGACGCCCAGGGCAAAACCCAGATGGTTACCAAGGGGGCTGCCGAGGAAATGCTCGAGATCTGCTCCTTTGTCGAGGTCGATGGCATCGCTCAGCCGCTCACCAAAGACAAGCTCGCCCAGATTCGCAAGCAGGTCGCCAGACTTAACGCCGAGGGCCTACGCGTAATTGCCGTGGCGCAGAAGACCAATCCGCGCTGCGTGGGCGAGTTTGGCATCGCCGACGAGTGCGACATGGTGCTGATGGGCTTTTTGGCCTTCCTCGATCCGCCCAAAGCAAGTGCCGCGGGCGCCGTCACCACCCTCGAGGCCAAGGGCGTAGCGGTCAAGGTCCTAACCGGTGACAACGACCGCGTCGCCGCCACCGTCTGCGAGCAGATCGGCATCGACGCGAGCAACGTCTTGCTGGGCTCCGAGATCGATGCGCTCGACGACGCCGAGCTTGCCGAGCGCGCCGAGCAAACCCACCTCTTTGCCAAGCTCTCGCCGCTGCAGAAGGCGCGCCTGGTGCGCGTCATGCGCGAGCTGCTCGGCCACACCGTGGGCTTTATGGGCGACGGCATCAACGACGCCGCCGCCATGCGCGCGAGCGATTGCGGCATCTCGGTCGATTCGGCCGTCGACATCGCCAAGGAATCTGCCGATATCATCTTGCTTCAGAAGGACCTAGGCGTGCTCGAGCGCGGCATCATCGAAGGCCGCCGCACCTACGGCAACCTGCTCAAGTACCTCAAGACCACGGTGAGCTCCAACTTTGGCAACGTGCTGTCCGTGACCGTCGCGAGCCTGTTCTTGCCGTTTTTGCCCATGAGCGCTCTGCAGCTGGTGCTGCTGTCGCTGGTCTACGAGATCGTGTGCATCGCGCTGCCGTGGGACACCGTCGACGACGCCTGGGCTGCCCGTCCGCGCGCCTGGGATGCCGCGTCCATCAAGGGCTTTATGCTCGAGCTGGGCCCCGTGAGCTCGCTGTTTGATATCGTGACCTTCGCCGTGCTCTTCTTTGTGGTGTGCCCCGCCGCCGTGGGCGCAAGCTGGGCAGAGCTTGCCGCCGCGGGCAATGTCACGGGCATGGCAGCCTTTGCGGCGCTCTTCCAGAGTGGCTGGTTTGTCGAGTCCATGTGGTCGCAGACGCTCGTGATCCACATGCTGCGCTCCCCGCGCCTGCCGAGCGCGCGCGACCACGCCGCGCCCGCGCTGTGCATCCTCACCGTGCTGGGTCTGGCGCTCGTCACCTGGCTGCCGGCAAGCCCCATCGCCGATGTGCTGGGCCTCATGCCGCTGCCGCCGAGCTTCTTCGCGCTGCTCATCGGCATCGTCGCCGCCTATATCGTGCTCACCCAGCTGGCCAAGCGCCGCTACATCGCCCGCCACGGCGAGCTGCTGTAGTATCGTCGTCGCTATCGTCAAGAATGCGTGGGCCGCCGCGACCCGCCCCCGCTGGCCGCGGCGGCCCAAAACAGCTAAAAAAGCCCCGTCCCAAATGAGCTAGTTCTTGGGTGTCCAGGACCAGAAAAAGTTGATGAGGGCCACACGTGAGGAGGCGCCGGTCTTTTTGTTGATCGAGGCGATATGACGGTAGAGCGTGGAGCGCGAAAGGAAGAGCGTTGCGGCGATGTCTTGAACACTCTCGTGCGATGCGACCAAGGCCTCCAGAATATCGCGCTCGCGCTGCGTAAGCTCAAAGGCAGCGGCGAAGGCATCGAGGCGCTCATCGAGCGTGAGCTCCGATGCCTCCGCGGGAGCGGGCTCGCTTTGGGTAGACACGGAGCCATCATCAAGGTCGTCGGCAGCAAACGCCAGCTCGTTCAGCGCCGCAATGTCATCGGTCCTATGCCCAAACTGTCCCAGCAGTGAAATCGCAATACCCACAAACAGCACGAGCCCGGCACCCACCGCCAGCAGCACGTTCTGGCTCGAAACAATTGCCACCGCCGGCGCCGTCACGAACATCGCGCAAACGTTGTTG
The DNA here is from genome assembly GCA_902496275.1 of uncultured Collinsella sp. Classification (GTDB taxonomy): domain Bacteria; phylum Actinomycetota; class Coriobacteriia; order Coriobacteriales; family Coriobacteriaceae; genus Collinsella. The sequence goes on from CABVAC010000047.1 coordinate 2,547, forward strand.
ATGACACGGCCCATGCACGGCCACAGATACGACCAGTGCGCATAAACCGAAATGGCAGCAAATTTCGTCGTGAAAAACACCACGAAGAAGCCCGAACCCAGATAGAAAATCGCAATGGCCGCAAGCGCATTGCCGCCATTGCCGTCGACGAGCAAGACAAAGAACGAAAGCGCGGACAACATGGCAGTGCAAGTCATGGTGATGTTCATATACGAACGATCGTGCAGGTCAAATAGGGCGCCGGCGAGCAGAGCGCTCACGCCCATCAGCAAGCGCGACCAATCGCCCAAGTCAACGGACCCTGCGGCTTGCGAGGTCGTGAGCCCTGCATTGAGGGCGGCAAACACGCCGGTAAGGCAGGCGGTTGCGATCGTCAGGCGCACCACGGCACGCCGAAAAGCCGCCGTTGACTCAGAATCGTTTTGCCACTTGGCGCCAAACTCCGACGCGTCCACCGAAAGCTCGGCGATATCGGACTCGAGCCCAGGCTCAGATTCACCGCGCAGCTTGGCACGACGGGCGCCGTGGAGTAGCGCCACCAGCACAACTGCACAGGCAACAAAAACAAATTGTTGCGGAATCCCCGCGGGCATCACCATATGGTTGAGTACCTGCACCAGAACACCCAGGCCATACGAAAGCGCCGCCGCGCGCCAAATACGGCGTCCGCGCAAAGCGCCGCGCAAAGTTGGCGTGGGCGGTCGATCCGCAGTAGCCCAGCGTGCAGCATGCCATCAAACCGCCGGCAATTAGCACCCCAAACTGTACCGCCATAATCATCAGCAGCAATGCCGCTACCAGCAGCACGCCCGTGATGTCGCTCGTCGTATCGATCGCACGGGGGCGGCGATAGTACAGAATAGGACGCACAAAAAAGCCGATCACACTCGCGCCGATGATGAGGCTCTCGTAGACAACGACCTCACTCGGCGGCACAAACTCGGCCACACGCACGTCGAAGAGGTACTCGCCAGCCAAAAACGTAAAATAGAACAGCGCCAGGCATATAATCTCCCGAATGCCCCGACGAAAGTACGCGGCCGTGTCTCCCATACCTTTCATGAATACCCCCCCCCGCAGTCGTTTAATTGCCTGCAAATCTATTCTATTAGAGAACCAGTCCCAATATCGAACCCATCCTCGAAATGCCGCCAATTTGACCCCAACAGTCCACGGCATACACCGGTTTTGAGCCGCATGACCCAGAAGGGGCACGTACGGCCCGCAGCTCGACAAGGAGCGTCCCCAACTGTCACTCATTTAAGTACGTCCCCAATGAGTGCAAGTGTCAATCAAATGACGAGAGTGGATAATCTCCCACTTTGAGCCTGTATGAAGGCCAAAAACGGAAGATTATCCACTCTCATTCTGTGGGTAGTCATTGGGGACGTTCTTAAACGACTAGTCAAACAAGAACGTCCCCAATGATTATGTCCAATGCGCTACACCAGGCGTATGGCCTCCTGGACGGCACCGTAAAGGTTGGCGTCGTTGCCGAGCTCGGCCGCCTTTATCTGCGGCACAGGAATGCCGGCAAGGGTCCCTTCGTAACTCGCGAGGGTCAGCGGCATCTGTACACGCAGGGCATCGACGAGCTCGGGATGGCACGAGATGCCGCCTGCGATCACAAAGACCTCGGGGTCGAGCACGGCCTGCAGGTTGATGAGCTGTCCGTCAAAGGCGCGAGCGTAGCGGTCGAGTGCGCGCTGCGCCGCCATGTCGCCATCCGCGATCCACTCAAAGACGCGGCGGCCGTCCACCGGAGAATCCGCAGGCAGGCCCTTCTCGGCAACGGCGGCATCGCGGAGCGCACGCCAACCGCCCGAACCCGCAAAGGAGTTTTCCATGCTCGCAGCAGTCGTGACATCGTTGCGCAAGAAGCTAAACTCGCCTGCAAAGCAGTGCGCGCCGCGCAGGACCTTGCCGTCGATGACGATACCGCCGCCGATGCCCGTGCCGATAGCGAGCACCACGCCAAAACGCGTCCCGCGCAGAGCGCCAGCCGCATACTCACCGAGTGCACAGCACTTACCGTCGTTATTGACGGCAATCGGCACCCCCAGAGCCTCGCGCATAAGCTTTCCGAGCGGACAGCCATCCATAAACGTGAGCGCACCACCGCGATGGATCGTTCCTGTGACATCTCCCTCGTAGATGCCGCCGGGCGCACTCACGCCCACGGCGCTCACGCGCTCGCGATACGGCTCGACGAGCGAGATCAGCGCCGCGACCGTCTCATCAGCCGTGGTAAAGCCCGTCGGCAGGCTTCCGCGCTCGCGGATGGAAAAATCCTCGCCCAGCACAGCCCATTTAACGGCCGTACCGCCCACATCGATTCCAAAAAACTCCTGCATGTTCACTCCTTACAAGCGTAGCCCCGGACGCGCATCGCCGCGACCATCACAGGGGCTACCCCCCTGCGGTGGTCGTGCAGCAAGTCACGCCCGGAGCCGATTATCTCTGTTTTACGCCTCTAATTTGGTCAGGCGAAGCATCATATACTGCTTACTTGGGAGATCGATGCGGAACTTGCCCTCAAAGGTTCCGGGAAGCTCCTCCTCCGTCATGCCCCATGTGTCCACGACACTCACCCTGTATCGAGCGCCCGGCTCGCCCTCAAACTCACGATACGCCGGACGGTTGAATCCAAAGTACATAAGGACATCGGCAGTCCCGCGGCCATGGTCGTTGGACATGCAGGTGACATCCCAGGTAAACGTACCGTCAAGGATACCGACCTCATCGGGCACCCAGTCAAAATCGGCCGGCAGCGCCTCCATGTAGCGACGGCAAAAGCCAATGCGCTCGGGCGAGTCGCCGTAGAGCTTGCCGCCGTGCGCCCACCACAGCTTGGGTCCGCGGTCGACGTAGGTCTCACCGTGGGTCACATAACCGCCACGTAAACTGCCCTCCCAGAAACGACGCACGAGCTCCTGAGCGGTCAGGTTGCCCCAACCCCAGTTGATGTTGCCCTCATAGCCGACCTCGTCGATCAAAACCGGCTTGTTATACTGCGCGCGCAGCGTGGTAACGTCCTCGGCCGTGTTCTTAAGGTCGCACCTCTGGTAGCTCACATGCGTAATCCACGGATGGCTGTGGTCAAAGATCTCACGGCAATTGTGGATGCTGCGCAGATGACCATACGGGTCGTTCGCCATGATGATGCGGGCATAGCGATCCCAGTCCTCGGCCGGCTTCCACGGCATAAGATCCCACTCGTTGGCAAGGCTCCACCAGATGTTCTTGTACGCCGAGAAGCGGCGGGCGACATACGTCAGGTAGAAAACATCCTCCTCGCGCGTCATACGAGAGAAGCCCCAGTCCTCGGGCTTGTCGTACGGATGCAAAACGATGAGGTCCGCCTGGATGCCCAGCTCGTCGAGCTGCTCGATGCGGTGCTCAAGGTTCTCCCAAAACGGCTCATAGAAGCGGTAATGGTCGAAATCGCCCTTCTCGCCCTCGTAGGCATACATCGCCGGGTCCTCAACGTTATAGTCGTAGAACTTGGGAAAGACACACATGCGGATCTTGTTGAACGGAGAGGTGGCGAGCGTCTCGAGCGTCTGCTCCTGCAAGGCCGTATCCTGGTTGGTCCAGGCATAGCAAGTGGTGCCAAAGGGCAGGTAGCGCGTTCCATCCTCGTAGGCAAAGTTGGAATCCTCGTCGGTAATGAACGGAGCGTCGTGGGCAAGCACGTCTTTTGCCAGCAGCACACGACCATGGTTGTCGCCCGTGGCAGGCACGGCCTCAAAAGAGCCGGCGGTACCATCGAGCTCGGGGTCGTTGGAACTCACCGCGTAGTTCCAGACGCCGGCGCTCTCGGGCATAAAGTTAATTCGGTAGCAGCCATTGCCCTTGTAGAAGCCATGGACCTCAAAGCTGTCCTGGCCATCTGCGCGGGCGAACCGTGCCGACAGCTCGACCTCGACATAGGGATTGCCGGCCGCGGTGCCCGTGAGCTCGAGCTTAAACACCTTGTACTGCTCGACGGTGGTCATAATAAGCCTCCAAGTTAAGCGATTGAATAGTCGGAGTCCGTCGGGCAACGCGAACGCTGCCCGACGGAAGGAAAGAGAGCGACGGATTACTTGGCGTTCTTGATGAGCATGATGAACACATAGCCCACGGCGATGAGCACGATGGAGATCGGGAACGCCATGAAATAGGAGCCGGTGGCGACAACGATTGCCGAGGTCACGATGGGGCCAAGGATCTGGCCGATGGTGTTAGCGATGTTGAGGATGCCCAGGTCCTTGCCGGCGTTCTCCTTATCGGGCAGAACATCGACATTGAGTGCCTGGTCGACGGAAGAGTAAATACCATAACCAAGTCCGGCCAGCAGCGCGAATCCGTACATGCCGATAACGGACTTAAGCAGCCAGGGCAGAGCGATGCCGATGCACATCATGATCGTTGCGACGAGGATGATGGGCTTGCGGCGGCCGATCTTGTCGGAGATAGCGCCCGAGGTAAGCGAGGCGACAAGCGACACGACCATGATCACGACGGACATGGAGGAGAGGACGACGCCGGCTTCTGCCACGGGAAGACCGATGTACTTCTCGAGGATGTAGAGCTGATATCCGTTGATGCAGAAGTAACCGAAGATGAGGAGCAGGCGGCCAAAGAGCGCCAGATAAAAGTCGCGGCAGTTCTTGGTGGGCGGAACGAACATGAACAGCAGCGACTTGAGATTGAGCTTCTCAGACTGCTCGCCCTCGTCAAGAGCGGCAGACTTCTCGCGCGGCCAAATGATGACGGCGAGGATGCCGGTCAGCAGCCAAGAGACCGTGCCGATGATAAAGCCAGGAACTGGGTTGGAGAGGAACTGCGTACCGATGATGGTGCCAATCGACTGGCCAGCCGTTGCACCGCCGCCATAGAATGCGGAGAGCGTGCCGCGCTTGTTAAGCGGAATGCGGTCGGAAAGCACGGCAACAGCAGGGGCAAGCATGCAGTTGAGGCCAATCTGCAGCACGCACCAGGAGGCGACGATCATGGGAAGTGTGGTCGCGACCGAAGTGCTCCAGAAAGCACAGCCGCAGATAAAACCGCCGAGAACGATAAACGGTGTGCGCTTGCCAAAGCGGCTGTGGCAGTGGTCGGAAAGCGCGCCGAAAACGAGATTTGAGAACAGGGCGAAGATTGAACCGACCGAGTTCATCGCCGCGAGAATTGCCTCGGGCTGACCAATATTAAGGCCGTTAAAACGCTCGGGGAACAAGACGTTGGAGCCGATCGTGCCCGACATCATCCACATAACGCCAAAGATAATAAAACCGATCATAAAGCGCCATGTCTCGGTTTTGGTCATGGGCTTTCCGGTGTCGGGGGCGATGGCGTTCTCGTCAATCGCTGCGGCGGTTTGATTTGCCATGGGATAGATCCTCTCTCTGATGGAATGCGCGAGGGCGCCCGTGCACCAAGGGTCAAGGGGTCAAACCCGCTGGATGCGGCGGCCGTGGAATGGGGTACGGCCGCTCGCGAGCGTCTGTTGGGCGTTACTTGCTAACTAGTTAGTAACTTCCATGACCCGTATAGTACGCTTACTAAGTACTCAGTAACCAATAAGGGCGGTAAACGGTTGTTTTGAGCCGCTGAACGGCTGAGGTAAGCTATGGGGTATACAAAAGGCATTTGGCGGCAATACTCGAGCCGCCCTAAATAAGGCAGCGCGATTTATATGGACACTCAGAAAACTCCCACACCCGCGGCAAAGAAACGCAGCGCTGCGGCGCAGGAACGCCTTGACCAGATTGTCTCGGCGGCCGTGCGGCTTATCAACGCGCGCGGCTTTAACGGCATGTCACTCCAAGCGGTAGCCGACGAGGTGGGCATCACCCAGGCGGGCGTACTGCACTACGTGGGCAGCAAGCACGGGCTTTTGGTCGAGGTGATCCGTCGCTATTACGATCGCAGCTCAACCTCAGACGACTATCTCTCCCTTTTTCATCCTGGCGGGGCATTTGAGGGCCAGAGCCCCAAGATTCCCGAATACTGCCGCCTGATCGTGGCAGAAAACAATAACCAGCCCGAACTCGTCATGCTCTTCCAGATGCTCAACACCGAGGCCATGAGCCCGGAGAGCCCGCTGCATGAGTATTTCAACGACCGCTCGCGCGGCGTTATCGAGCCCGAGCCCGGTGGCAACTGGAGCGTTCCCGAAGGGGTCGACGCCAACGAGGCGCTCTCGTGCGCGCTGGCCGCGATGTATGGATTGGAAGGCCGTTGGGTGGCGCGACCCGACGAGATCGACTATCCCGCCGAGTGGTCCAAGTTTGAGGACATCCTCTTTCCCCTTCCCCTCTGGGAGGGCTACCGCTAAGAGCGACAGCACATGATTGCCATCACCGACCGTAACGACTATGTCGATATAAAAAAGGCCCGAGACAGCGCTCGGGCCTTTTTGCCATTGGTTATGTTGGGGCTGCGCGCTACTTTGCAGGTGAGACCACCAGGAGCGCGTCGTGCTCAAAGGGGTGTTGGGCCACGCGGATCTCGCCGTCCCCGTCGACGGACGCAACCGGCAGGTTGGCAACGCGCTTGATCTCCAGGTCAAACGCCACAGCATTCCAGGCGGTGACGCCGCCCTCGAGCTTGAGCTTGACGGCCGTGGTCCTCGGCAGATAGACCACCACGCGCTCGCCCACGCGGGCCACGCGGATGGCCTCGCGCGCGTCGTCGAGCAGCTCCTGCGCCGGAACCACAGCCGCCGCGTCGTCGCCAGCCGCGGCACCCAGGCCGCGCAGCACGTGCTCGATCAGGCCAAAGTCCCACACGCCCGCAAACTGCAGGCACTCCTGCCAGCGGAACGGCATGTCAAAGCCCTCGCCCAGGACGCTGCCACGGCTCTGAGAGGTCTGCCAGTTCCAAACGCCGTGCGCACCGTAGGTGATGCCCGCCGAAGCACCAGCCAGAATGCTCGACCACACGCTCGCGCGGCAGTCCTGCGCGGTAAAACGCCAGTACACGTTGCGGCTCGCGCCCATCTGCTCGTAGCAGGGCTCGGAGTTGACCATCGGCTTTTTGGGATAGTTGGCGATAAAGTCCTGCGGCAAGCGCCAAGCCTCGGGCTGGCCCTCGTAGTTGTGGCCAGGCTGGAACATGTAAAAGTCCAAACGGTCCAGATACTGCGCCGGTATGGTGCGGTTGGCGCGGTTGATGTGCATGGTGCGCAGCGCCTCGGGCGCGCGCTTGACAACCTCGTCGAGCGCGTCCTCGTAATAGGCAATCGCCTCGTCACCGGCAAAGTCGGTGTCGCCCGTCACCACGTAGACGGGGTCGAACTCGCCCAGGTTCTCCACCACGCGCGCCACATGGCGGCGCACCTCGGAACGCGGCATGACCTCGGCGCCAGTGCGCTCGGCGATCATGGAGCCCCAGGTACCGGGCACGTAGTTACACCACATAAGCACGAGCGCCGGGCGAATGCCGTGCTCCACGGCCGCCTGGCACATGCGGCGGGCGCGGTCCCAGTATTCCTGGTTGGGCGCGCTCCAGTTAAAGTGCACGCCGTCCTCGCTCGCGTAGGGCCAGATGCCCAGGTCGGGCAGGCAGCGGTCCCACTGCGGCAGGGTATTGACCTGCAGCACGTTCATGCCCTGCTCGGCGCGGCGGGTCAGATAGTAGTCCCAGTCCGCCTCGGTGATACTCGTGAATGCGCTCCAGCACGTGTCGGCAAACCAAAAGAACGGCTTGCCGTCGCAGAGAAACCCGTCCTCACGGGCGTTGACGGTCAGTTTTCCCAAACTCATCTGCATGTCCTTTCGTTTGACAAAGGAGTTGCGAACCCCGGGGGCTTTCGCGGTAGCCCCGCGCGAAAGCCCCCGGCACTTGGCAATCCCTCGCGGGCGGATCTCATCCGCCCCCAATCAGTCTACCTTGCAAAAAAGACCCCGCCGGGCTTACGCCTGACGGGGCCCTGTCGTGTAGGGGTCTTTTTAGACCGAATGGCTTGGCCTTAGGCCTCCATCTCGGCGAGCTCCTCCTTGGAGAAGCCGGAGACAAAGACGACGGCAGCGGCGATGACAAAGGAGATTGCCATACCGACGATAGCCCAGACGGTGTTCATCTGGCCACCCTGCAGGTAGTTGGTGAAGACCAGGAAGTTGGAGGCACCGCCTGCGAGGTAATAGGTGACACCCATGAGGCCCGAGAACACAGCGCCGATGGCACCGCCGATGAACATGCCAAACATGGTGCGACGGAAGCGCATGAGGATGCCGAAGAGCGCGGGCTCGGTGACGCCGCCGGCGATGGCGGAGATGACGTAACCGATGGCGAGAGACTTCTCGTCGGGGTTCTTCATCTTGAGGAAGGCACCGAAGGCGCAGCCCCAGACAGCGGCCATAGCGCAGTTGGTGGAAACGAAGACGAAGGGATCGTAACCGGCAGCGATGATCTGAACCTGGGCGAGCAGGATGACGGGCATGTGCATGCCGCAGACCACGAAGAGCTGCCAGAAGGCGCCGAGGACGGCCATGACGATCAGGATGCCGATGCCGCCAAGGTCAGCAAGGCCGAAGAGGGCGTTGGCGATCAGCGTACCGATCTCGTTGCCGATCGGAGCGAGGACGATGAAGGCAATGGGGATCGTGACGATCATGGTGCAGAACGGCGTGAAGACCGTGGAGAGCACGTCGGGCATGACCTTCTTAAAGAACTTCTCGACGAAGTAGAGGACAGGCACCGAAAGGATGATCGGCAGGACGGACTGCTGATAGTTTGCAGCAGCGATCTGGATGCCGTAGACGGAGATGATGCCGCCGCCCTCCTGGGTGGCGACGCTCACCACGGAAGGAGCCATGAGGGCGCCACCGAGCAGCATGCCGAGCACCGGGCTGGCGCCGAGCTTCTTAGCCGCGGCATAACCCAGGTAGATGGGGATAAAGGTGAACGTGGCCTCGTACAGCGTGGTGTAGAGGAACGTATAGGTCGGGTCGTCGGCCGAGAGCACACCGAGCATGGTGGGGCCGAGGACGGCCGCGATGGTACGGAACAGACCGCCGGCCATGAGCAGCGGGATGAGCTGGGTCATGGAGCCCGACAGATAGTCGAGGATGATATTGGGCAGGTTCTTGAGCTCGAACTTCTCCTTGGGAGCATCGAGGTTCTCGTTGACGGCCTCACCCTGCTTGACACCGGAGATGGCGACGAACTCGGCGAGCACCTTGGGCACGTTCTGGCCGATGATGACCTGGAGCTGGCTGCCGGCAAACTGGCAACCCAGAACACCCTTGACCTTCTTGATCTTCTCCACGTCGGCCTTGCTGTTATCCTTGAGCGTCAGACGCAGGCGCGTCATGCAGTTGGTGGCAACGGAAACATTCTCCGCACCGCCCACGAGCTCGAGGACATCGGTGGCAATCTGCTTGTTATCTACTGCCATGGGACCCCTCCCCATATCTTCGTGTGCCAGCCCCCTTGGGCTTAGGCACGCCTTTGGCCCGGCGACTATAACCCCTTACGGTTGCCGGACCCTTGGATACGCTTTTGTAAACAAGGTGTTTACTGAACGTTTACGGGCTTTAGTTTACACGGAGCGCCGAATTTATGGCAATTTTGCCGTCTACAGTCCGGTGAACGGTAGGAAATCGGGGGTGAACGTATTTGAATGGCGGGAGATGGTCTCTTTGACCCTCTATTGATATATAGCCATTTACGTGGGATTTTATTTTGATGAACACCTCACTGATCTGTTAACTCATCAACAGAATCCCTGCTAGAAGCTAGTAAACATACGTTTAGTAGTTCACGACGTGTTCAATTTTGCCGTTTACCGAGTTCATCTGGTTATTCTTCAATTCTAGATTACACTAAACATGTTTAGTTTGTATTGCCGCAGATGCCAGGCATTCGCGGCGCAAGGGAGGCAGCTCATGGAACTCAAATTGTGTACCTACGCAACCGTCACCACCTTGGGCGACTTTGGCCCCTGGATCAGCAAGGTCGTACTCGACCTGCCCTGCACCGTGCGCGCCAACGACATCGACACGAACACCTTCCATATATATGTAGAGCGTCACGAGCGCTCGGGCGAGGTTCTGATGCGCAAGGAGCGCGGCGCCGACCATGCCGCGCCCTCCGTGGGTTACATCGACATTCTCGCCGCATATCCGTGCGACGAGAACGGACGTAAGCTCGCCGTGGGCACCCATGTGGCACTCGAGGTCGCCGAGCAGCGCCTGACCAAGACCATCGAAGGCGGCGTCATGGGCTCGCGCATGCTCGATGACCAGCTGCGCATCACGCAGCTCACAGCTCTTCCCGGCAACGACGGCGACGATCCCACCTGCGGCCTGGTCTTCGACACCTGCCGTGGCGATATCTGCCCCGCGCTCAAAGGCTGGAGCAACGCCACGCAAAAGACCGCCGTCGACGGTATCGCGCTCGAATACGGCTTCTTTGAGCCCAGCTTTAAGGCCGAGGACTCGGCATGCTTCAACCCCTTTGCGCCCGAGGCCACGGCCATGCCCCAAAAGGCACCGCTCGTGGTGTATCTGCACGGCGCCGGCGAGGGCAAGGGCGCCACGCAGGGCGAAGGCGCCACGCGCGCCTATATCGGCAACCGCGTGACGGCCATCAGCCAGGCGCAGATCCAGCGCTACTTTGGCGGCTTTGCCTGGGTGCTCGTGCCGCAGTCGCCCACGTTTTGGATGGACAACGGCGTCGAGCAGCTTGGTCACTCCAACCAGAGCATCTACTCCCCCGTGCTCAAGGCACTTATCGATGAGTTTGTCGCCGAGCATGCCGACCGCATCGACACCGACCGCATCGTGGTCGCCGGTCTTTCCAACGGCGGCTTTATGACCCTGCGCCTGTGCGCCGACTACCCCGATTTCTTCGCCGCGGGCCTTCCCTGCTGCGCCCCGTGGTACAACGCCACGGACGAGGACGTAGCCGCGCTCGCCAAGACGCCGCTGTGGTTTACGCACTCCAAGGGCGACGAGCTCGTGCACCCGCAACAGACCGTGCTGCCGCTGTTCGCGCGCCTGCGCGATGCCGGCGCCAACGTGCATCTCACCTACTTTAGCCATGTCGAGGACCTGACCGGCGTGTATCGCGAGGCCGACGGCTCGGCCAAGAAGACGTTCAACCACGGCGTGTGGATCCACCAATTCAACGACCTGTGTTATCAAGACTTCGACGGGGGCAACGTACTCATCGACGGCGAGCCGGTGGGCTGCTGGGAGTGGTCGGCCAGGGTCGACCGCTAAGCCCTCCCATCGCGGGGACCGGGGTTTAGTCTTGCAAACGTCCTCGGGCATGCATGGGCTGGCGCTTTGCGCTTCGCGCTGCGCCTGCCCATGCCCCCTGCGGAATGTTTGCAAGACTAAACCCCGGTCTCCGCTGCGTTGACGTTGCTGTGACCCTGGCCGGCCGCTTCTAGCGGGCCGCCGGGTCGGTGGCGATGGGGGTATGGGTCCCGTCTTGCCTTGCGCGTAACTGGCTGAATTGATTTTGATTGGAGCTGTTCCTATGTCCCAGAAGTTGACTCGGGTGATTGTTACCACTGATATGGAAGTCGATGATATGAACTCGCTTGTTCATTTGGCTCTGTATCTCAACTTGCTTGATGTTCAGGCTGTGGTGTATACGGCTTCGCAGTATCACTTTCTTGGGGATGGGGTTCATACGCTCGGCGAGGTGAATTCGCATTGGCGGACCAAAGGGCGGCGCTCTTATGAGTGGGCTGTTGTGCCTCATGAGCCCGATCCGCTAGCCGGCGAGCTTCGTGAGTATCGGCCGTTTCCCGAGCATTGGATTGAGAGTCTCTGGAGTAATGAATATGCCCAGGCTTGGCCGCAGTTGCAAGCAAATGCGGCCGCTGCCGGTGAGCCGCCATTTCCCACGCCCGCCCAGATGATCGAGCGCACCTTTGTGGGAAATGTTGCCTTTGAAGGTGATGTGACTGAGGAAACTGAGGGGTCTCGCGTAATTGCGCAGGCGATTCTGGATGATGATCCGCGTACGTTATGGTTGCTCAGCTGGGGTGGTATGAATACGATCGTTCGCGCCCTCATGAGTATTGCCGAGCGCTATCGCGCCACGCCCGAGTGGCCCGCCGTGCAGCAGCAGGTCTATCAGAAGGTGCGCGTGATGGGCGTTGCCGATGGCGTGGGACAGGACAACTCGTGGCTCGACCATGGGCGCGAGCTCTTTCCCGAGCTCATCTTTTGGCGTACGCCCTATATGTATGGCAACTATTTCGACGCCAAAACAGCTCAGCCCGATACGCTGCCGCTGTTTAAGGCTCCCTGGCCCGAGCAGAATCTCACGCAGGGCAACGGCCCCCTCATGGCACGCTATATGCTCTATGGCGATGGTAAGGTCTACGAAAACGAACCCGAGCGCTTTCAGTTTGGCAAGCATGCCCGCCTGGATTGGGGCCTGGAAGGCATGCCCGCGGTGCAGTTTGAGCGCGGCGACTTTATGGCCGAAGGCGACAGCATGACCTATATTCCACTGCTGCCGTTTGGCCTGCGCGGCATCGACGACCGCGACTTCGATACGCTGCTGGGCCGCATGTTTCTTGATGGACACCCCGATGCGAGCGCGCCCGCCGGTTTTGCCTCCATCGGCACGCCCGCAGACGACAATCTCAATCCCTATCTGCGTGCCTATCAGGAAAACTTTGCCGCCCGCGCGCAATGGTGCGCCCATGATCCGGCCATCTGCTCGCATCCGGCACATGTTGTCGAGGTCACGGCCGACCGTAGCGCCGCAGCCGGCGAGCGCGTCGCCCTTGCGGCAACCATCGTCGACCCCGACGACAAGGGCTTCGATGCACATTGGGATGTGGCCGTAGACCCATCGAGCTATGCAGGCGTCCAGGATCTGTCGATGTGGCAAGAATGCACGGTGGACACCGCTTTCATCGTGCCCGCCGACGCGCAGCCCGGTGACCGCTTCGTACTCACGCTTACCGTGCAGACGCGCGCCGAGCGCCCCTGCACCCGCTACGCCCAGATCGCCGTGACCGTGGCATAGCAAGAACGGCGCCCACATTCGGCAGCCGCCGCATTCGACAAAGAGTGTCCCCAATGAGTAGGAAAAATGAGCCATGTGTCCCAGTTGTGGAGACTCGTTGAGCCGTCTGGGTATCGTGAAAGATCGCGCACTCCCCCATCATCAAAAGTGACACACGCTACCAGTTGATGGGAGGCAGCCATG
>CABVAC010000048.1 GCA_902496275.1 uncultured Collinsella sp.
GCGGGTGGTTTCTGATGCGGCGCGCTGCGCGCCCCGCACAGGCTAAAGCCCGTAATCAAAAAGGGCCGCCCCGGATTACCCGGAGCGGCCCTTGCATCGGCATGTATGTTACAGGCAAAGCCACACGTTACTTGGCGCGGCCCTCCTCATAGCGCTCCACGAGCTTGGCCTGAACGTCATAAGGCACCTGCTCATAGCCAGCGGGCTTCATGGTAAAGTCGCCCGTGCCGCGCGTGATAGAGCGCAGGCGCGTCGAATAATCCGTCAGCTCGGCCAGCGGAGCCTGTGCGATGACCACGGTGTCGCCGCGTTCATCGGTCTCCATGCCCGTCACGCGACCGCGCGAGGCCGAGATGTCGCCCATCACGGCGCCGGCGTAGCTCTCGGGGATCGTCACCGTGATTTCCTCGATGGGCTCCAGCACCACCGGGTCGGCATCGGCGCATGCCTTGCGCAGGCCGATGCGTGCCGCCGCGCGGAACGCCATCTCGTTGGAGTCGACGCTGTGATACGAGCCGTCGTACACCGCGACGCGAATGCCCGTGAGCGGATAGCCGGCAATAATACCGTCCTTCATGGTCTCCTGGACGCCCTTGTCCACGGCGGGAATCAGCGAGCGCGGAATGCGACCGCCCACGACCTCGTCCACGAACTCATAGCCGTCGCTCGTGCCGTCGGGCCCAATGAGCGGCTCCACGCGCAGCCAGCAGTCGCCGTACTGACCGGCGCCGCCGGTCTGCTTCTTGTGGCGACCCTGGGCGCTCGCCGTGCGGCGGATGGTCTCGCGATACGGAATGCGGATCGGCACGCTCTTGGCGGCGACCTTGGTGCGGTCCTCCAGACGGTTGAGCAGCACCGAAACCTGCGCCTCGCCCACTGCCGAGATGATGGTCTGGCCGGTCTCCTCGTCGCGGTCGATGCTCATGGTCGGGTCTGCCTTGCAGGCCTTCTCGATAAACGTGTAGAGCTTCTCTTCGTCGCCGCGGTTCTCGGCTTCGATGGCGATGCGGTACTGCGAGTTGGGGAACTTAAACGCCGCAGCCTCGACCTTACCGGTAATGGAGAGCGTATCGCCCGTCTCGGCAGCCAGCTTGGGCGCCACGATGATGTCGCCGGCATAGGCATGGCCAACCTCGGTCATATCGCGGCCGCACATCACATACAAGTGAGCCAAACGATCGCTCTTGCGGGTACGCGCGTTGACCAACTCAAGACCCGGCTCAAGCGTGCCCGTCAGCACCTTGATAAAGCTGATGCGGCCCTGCTGCGGATCGGCCAGCGTCTTAAACACAAACGCCACCGGACGGTCATCGTCACTCGAAATCTTAAGCGAATCACCGTCGATGAGCGGCATCTCGCCGTAGTCGGTCGGCGCCGGGAAGTACGTGGCGATGTCGTCCATCAGCGAGTTGACGCCCTGCTCCTTAATGCAATCGCCCGCAAAGACCGGCACAAAGATGCGCTCGGCGATCGCCTTAGACAGCAGGCCTTCAAGCTCCTCCTGCGTCAGCGTCTCCTCGCCTTCCAGGTATTTCATCATCAGCTCGTCGTCAGCCTCGGCCACCAGCTCGCACAGATGGTCATGGGCCTCCTCGGCCTGGGCACGATACTCCTCGGGAATCTCCAACTCAACGGCCTCGGCGCCGTTGCAGTGGCGCGCCTTCATGCGCACCAGGTCGATGATGCCGTCAAAGTCCTCGCCCTCGCCCCAGGGAAGGGTCACGGCGCCCAGGCGCGTGCCAAAGCGCTCCTGCAGCAGGTCCATCGTGGTCGCAAAGCTGGCCTCGGAGCGCGACAGGCGGTTTACGAACACCGCGCGTGCCAGGCGTAGGTCCTCGGCGGCATACCAGAGCTTAACCGTCGTAGGCTGCGGGCCGGCCTCGGCGTCGACCACAAACAGAGCCGTCTCGCAGACGCTCATCGCGGCAAAGGCGTCGCCGATAAAATCGGGGTAGCACGGGGCATCGAGCACATTGATGCGAGCGCCCTTCCAGTCGATCGGCGCAATGGTCGTCGAGATGGAAAACGCACGCTTGACCTCTTCGGGGTCATAGTCGAGCGTGGGCTTGGTGCCGTCGTGGCCGCCAAGGCGGGCGGTCTTGCCGGAAAGGTGGAGCATGGCCTCGGCGAGTGAAGTCTTGCCCACCCCGCCTTGGCCTACGAGCACCACGTTCCTTACGTTACCGGTCTTGGGAGCACCCATGATGACCTCCTTGCAGGGCCGCGCGCAATGCGCGACGCCAACGGGGAGAGTTCGTGGTCGGTGCCGTCCCGGGAGCAGCATGGTCGGCAGCCGAGCCGACTCACCCTCCAAATGTCCTATGCCACCACCCTACCCTCACGGGCGGCTGCCCATGCATGCCTTTCGGCACGCGTATGAATACAGGCGGCGAGAGGAAGAGACAAGCTTGTAAGGCAATTATTGAACCCCGTCGATGTCAACAAAAAGCCGCCACAGACCGTAAGACCTGTGGCGGCTTCGCCTCAATTAATAGTTGAGTAAATACCTGAGCCTATCCCTCGATACGGCTCAAGAACTCACGCGTGCGCCGCTCGCGCGGATGGTCGATGACCTGCTCGGCAGGACCCTCCTCGACAATACGACCGCCATCCATAAAGACCACGCGGTCGGCAACATCGCGCGCAAACTGCATTGCGTGGGTCACGATCACCATCGTCATGTTCTGCGCAGCGAGGTCCTTAATGACGCGCAGCACCTCGGCCGTCAGCTCGGGATCGAGCGCCGAGGTCGGCTCGTCAAAGAACAGGATCTCCGGGTCGAGCGCTAGGGTGCGGGCAATACTCACGCGCTGCTGCTGACCGCCCGAAAGCTCACACGGAACCTTATTCTCGTTGCCCACAAGCCCCATCTGCGCGATCAGCTCGCGCGCACGCGCCTCCACCTGCTCGCGCGGGCGCTTGAGCACACGGATCGGAGCGTCGGTGATGTTTTTCATCACGGTATAGTGCGGGAACAGGTTGTAATTTTGGAACACCAGGCCGAATCGCGAGCGCGCCCGCTTGGGCACATCGCCTTTCGCATACACCGTGCCCGAGCCCGCGTCCGTCGCAACGGCAAGGTCGCCAAACGAAAGCGAGCCGCCGTCGAGCGTCTCGAGCAGCGTGGCGCAGCGCAGCAGCGTAGACTTACCGCCGCCCGAAGGCCCGATAATCGCCACGACCTCGCCACGCTTTACCTCGAGCGAGATATCCTTGAGCACTTCATTGCCGCCAAACGCCTTGCGCGCGTTCGATATATTCATTACCGTTCCGGACACGGGAACCTCCATGTGTTTGAGAAGTCAGCGAGCGTGTGGATGACGAGACAATGTGCTTCGAAAGAGGAGCGCCGCGTACTTCTGTACGCAAGCGACAGCTTGAGAAGCAGATTGGCCGTCAGACACGCGCGCAGCGTCGAGCAGTCCGCCGTTCGTTAGAACGGCGGAACGATCTAGTCATGATAATAGTCCAGCTTCTTTTCGGCGGCGCCCAGCAGCATCTCGACCACAAAGTTAAAGACCCAGTAAATCAGCGCCGCAATCGCAAACGGCACCATGCTCACTTGCGAGGCAACCAGCGCCTTGGCCGTCGAGAACATCTCCCCCACGCCAATGGCAAATGCCAGCGACGTGTCCTTGACCAGCGTGATGATCTCGTTGCCCATCGCCGGCAAAATGCGCTTAGCGACCTGCGGCATCACAATGTACAAAAAAGTCTGCAGGCGCGAGTAGCCCAGCACCTCGGCGGCCTCATATTGACCGCGCGGAATGGACTGCAGGCCCGAGCGATAGATCTCGGCAAAGTAACCGGCGTAGTTGATGATGAACGCCACGACGCACGCCGTCCACTTGGAATCGGGCGTGAGCGAAATGCCAAACACGTAGTACGGGGCAAAGTAGATCGCAAACATCTGCAGCATAAGCGGCGTGCCGCGCATCACCGAAATATAGATGCGCGCAATCCAACGCAGCGGCGCGACCTTGCTCATGCGCATAAACGCCACGGGGATTCCCAGCGGAATCGACCCGAGCAACGTCAGCACAAACAGCTGCAAGCTGACCAAGAATCCCTGGCCAAGCATCTGCATCATGACCTGAATAGACAACCCAAGCTCTCTTTCACAGTAACGGAACAGCGAACCCAATGCTAAAGCGGGTTTTCCAGGTGCCCGAGTTTGCCGTGAAAGAGGAGCGCCGCGTACTAAATGTACGCAAGCGACGGTTTGAACGGCAAAATCGGGTGCCTGGGAAAGCCGCTATTTGAGCACCCAGTTGTCGAAGGAAAGACCGTAGCTCGCATACTTGTCGCACAGGTCCTTAACCGTGCCGTCCTCGTAGAGCGCCTTGAGCGACTCGGTCACAGCATCGGCCGACTTGGTGTCGCCTTTCTTAAAGCCAACGGCGTAGTGCTCGCTGGACAGCGGCTCATCAAGCTGCGTGTAGGCATCGGGCTTGGCGGCAAGCTGATACTGGGCAATCGAAAGGTCGCACGCCACAGCATCGACCGCACCGCTCTCGAGCTGCATAAAGGCCGTGTTGTACTCGCCGATGGTATCGAGCGTGGCAAACGTCGCCGCCAGATCCTTCTGATCACCCTCGAGCACGTCCTGCGCAGCGGAATCGGTCTGGGTAATCACGGTCTTGCCGGCAAGATCGTCCCAGCTCTTGATACCCGCGTCCTTCTTGACCACCAGCACCTGTTCATTGAGCATGTACGGCTCGGAGAACGTGTAATCGTCCTCGCGGCCCTCCTTGGTAAAACCGTTCCAGATGCAGTTGATGGCGCCGGAGTTGAGCAGTGTGTCCTTGGCATCCCAGTCGATGGCCTCGTATTTGACCTCCCAGCCCTGCTTATCGGCAACAGCCTTGGCCAGATCGAGATCAAAGCCGGTGTACTCGCCATCGTCGCCTACAAAGCCGTACGGAGGATAGGACTTATCAAAGCCCACCACGAGCTTCTTGGACTCCGCAGCGCCCTTCACATCCTTGGCCGCGGCAGAACCAGCAGCGGAGCCCTTGCCGGCACCACCGCCGCAGCCGACAAGACCAAGGCCAAGCACCGTGGCAAGCGAGCCGGCTAGACCAACAAACTGACGACGAGACATATCGGTATTCATGGTATTCCCCCTTGATGGCACTTTAGTTAAGTAAAGTGAGTCATGTAACGTTCAGAATCATACACTTTAGTGGGATAGAGTACAAGGGAGGGCTTGCCCGGCGCGGGCGGGGAGCGGCGCGGAATTAAGTTTCCTGCTCTACAGTCCTGCGCAAGACGGAAAGCACGCATGGAGCACTAGGTTGGAGCACCCGGCTGGGTGGCGCCCGGCGCGGAGTTTAATTTGCTGCTCTACAGTCCTGCTCACGACGGAGGCCACATTAAGTGGCCTCCTGTTCGTGCGGAACTCGCGACAAATTAAACTCCGCGCCGGGCGCCACCCAGCCGGGAGACAACGTGCTCGGAACCTTAAATAGCCTCCTCTCCAAACGGGCACGTTGAATGCACGGTACAATTGCTTCGGACTTTTCTTTTATTTAATAGTGGGGTTAATTCATGGCAGAATCTCGTGCGGAGCGTAAGGCTCGTCGTGCTTTGATCGAGGCGGCTGAGGGGTCGGAGGAGAAAAAAACTTCTACGAAATCCAAGTCATCTCAGGATGCGAAGGGTAAGTCGGCCAAGGGCAAGGCTAAGGCCAAGCGCCCCAGTTCTCGTCGGAGCGAGGATAAGGCATCTCAGACTCGCTCCAAGCGCTCGCATAAAGATCCGGTTTCGTCTGCGCGTAAGGCTGTGGACCCCAAGTCTCCCTGTTCGATCATGAAAGCTTGCGGTGGGTGCACGGCGCTCAATCGTCCTTATAAGAAGCAGTTGGCGGCCAAGCAGGCTGCTATGGAGGAGCTGTTTGCTGAGCTCTGTGAGCGCGAGGGCATTAGCGTTGATCCCATTCGCGGTATGGGTGTTACCCTGGGCGACCCGGGCAAGTATCCTGCGCCGCGTGGTTTTCGTCATAAGGCTGCCACTCCGTTTGCTCCCGGCAAAGAGGGCGCTGTCCGCTGCGGCTTTTTTGAACGTGGGACGCACAGGATCGTTGCTGTTCTTGAATGCCCTGTCGAGGCGCCGGGCACTCGTCAGATTCTCAACGGCATCGCTCGCGAGGCCGAACGTCTGCATATTCCTGCCTTTAACGAAGACAAGCATCTGGGGCTGCTTCGCTATGCCGTCGTTCGCTGCGGCTGGCGCACCGACCAGATTATGGTCACCCTCGTGACCGCTCAGCGCGACCTGCCGCATGCGCAGGAGTTCTTTGAGGCCGTCGCGGCACTCGATCCGCATATCGTCACCGTTGCCCAAAATATCAATGGCCGTCCCGGTAACGCCATCTTGGGTGAGGAGACTCGTATCGTCTATGGCACCGAATGCATGCGCGATCAGCTGCTCGGCTGCGAATTCGACATCTCCCCCACCGCATTCTACCAGACCAACCCACAGCAGACCGAACTGCTCTATCAGCTCGCTATCGACGGCATGGATTTGCACCAGGGCGATGTGCTCATGGATGCCTATTGCGGCAGCGGCACCATCGGCCTGTGCGCAGCCAAAGCCGCCCAGAACAAGGGCATCGGCATTATGCTGCTTGGCGTGGAGCGCAACCTGGCGGGCATTGCCGACGCACGTCGCAATGCCGAGCTCAACGGCCTCACCCGCAGCGCCTGGTTTATGGCCGACGACGCCACCGATTACATCCTGGACGCTGCCGATAACAACGAGCGCGTTGACGTTCTCTCCATCGACCCGCCGCGCGCCGGCTCCACACCCGAGTTCCTCGAAGCCGCCTGCGCACTTAAGCCGCGCCGCATCACCTATATCAGCTGCAGCCCCGTGACCCAAGAGCGCGACCTGCACCAGCTCCTCGACGGAGGCTATCGCCTGCTCAAGATCACGCCCGTCGACATGTTCCCCCATACCGACCACACCGAAACCGTAGCGGTCCTCGAGCGCCGCTAATCCACCCCGGTAGATTTTCGAGACAAGAAAGGGGGCGGCCCGTCTGGACCGCCCCCTTCGCTTGGTTTATGAACTCCGCTACATCCCCTTGCGCAGGTCACATACGCCGGCTGCCGCCATCTCGCGCAGCAGCGTCTCGCGGTCGCGCGTCACGATCAAATCCAGCGGGAAGTGAATCTCGTCAAGCATCTTGCGCGCGTGATCGAGTTTGCCAATGGCCATGCCAATGTGGGCATCGGTCGACACGCCAATACCCACGCCCAGCTCGGCGCAGCGCTCGGCGATCTTGCGGCATACGGCCCAATGCTCAGTGTCGACACCGTGTTCAAGACTATGGTTGTTGATCTCGATAATCTTGTGCTTGGCCTTGGCCGCCAGCAGCACCTCATCGATATCGAACGGCACGCCCGAGCGCCCCGCGTGGCCCAGCATGAATACCTTGGGGTGTTCCAAGGCATTGATATACATCTCGGTTGTCTGGGCGAGCGTCGCGCCTTCGGCAATCTGCGGATTATGCACGCTTGCCACCAAATAATCCAAATTGCGCGTCACCAAATCGAACAGCGAATGCTCACGACTATACGAATCGCCGGCGATATCGAGCGTGACAGGAGTATCCTCGCCAAACAGGCTTCCGTCCAGCGAAACGATATCAGCCTCGGCACCACGCAGCACCAGCACGCCGCTCCAAATGCGCGGCCAGATATCCTGGTTGATAAAGAACTGGTAACTGCGCAGGTCATTGGGGCAGGCTGTAACCATAGAGCTCAGATGGTCGGCAGATCCGAGCACCTGCAGACCACGCTCTGCCGCCCAATAGATGTTCTCCTCGATGGTTGAGTACGCATGCGCAGAGAACATCGTATGAGTATGAATATCACAAGAAAGAAGGTAGGGCATCGGGTCTCCTTGTCCAGTATGGCCGTCGCGTATATTCATTGTACGCATAGCTTTCGGCAGTCGTAAAACTGCTTCATCCCAATCACACAACGGCATAGACAACGGGGTCTGGCTTAAAACCAAACCCCGTTTCACGTAAAACATTGTAAGCAGAGCGCTTTACTTTCGACGATATTCGTCGGCCAGCTGCTTCCAGGCAGGCAGCGAGTTGACGATTGTCTCATAGCTCACGCAGTAGCCCAGGCGGAACCAGCCCGGCATGCCAAAGCTATCCGAAGGCACCGCGAGCAGCTCATACTTCTTCGCGCGCTCACAGAAGGCGTTCGCATCGGGCTCCAGTGCTTTCACCCACAGGTAGAACGCGCCATCCGGCTCAACATAGGTGTAGCCGTACTCCGCCAGCGCATCGGTAAGCGCGGTGCGGTTGCGCGCATAGGCCTCAACGTCACTCGGCTCATCGATGCAATCGATGATCACGCGCTGGAAGAGCGCCGGTGCACACACGAAGCCCAGCGTACGGGCGGCACCGGCAACGGCGGGCATTAGACGAGCTGCCTGAGGATTCGTATTGGGAACCAGGATCCACCCGACGCGCTCGCCCGGTAGCGAAAGCGACTTGGAATACGAGTAGCACACGATGGTGTGCTCGTAGATCGAAGGCACCCAAGGCACCTCGGCACCGTACACGATCTCGCGGTACGGCTCATCCGAGATGAGCATAATCGGATTCTCGGGATCGCGCTTGGCGTTGACCTCGCGCAGAACATTGGCCAGTCGCGTCAGCGTGTCGCGTGTATATACGGCACCGGTCGGATTGTTGGGCGAGTCGATGATGACGGCAGTCGTCTTATCGGTAATCGCCTTGAGCACGTTGTCCACGCTCAGCTGGAACGCATCTTCATCGGCGAGCGCCTCAACACACGTACAGCCGGCCTTCTCAATCCAAACGCGATACTCCGGAAAGTATGGGGCGATAACAATAACCTCGTCGCCCGGGTTCGTAACGGCGTTGAGCGTGCAGGTGAGCGAAGCCGCGGCACCCACCGTCATAAAGACGTCTTTGCCCTCATAGTTCGTGCCAAAGCGACGGTTGAGCGAGTCGGCGACGGCCGCTCGACATTGCGGCAGACCCGGCGCAGGCGTGTATCCATGCAGCTGGTCGCTCGGCAGCTCCAATGCCTTCTTAATGGACTCAGCCACGGCGGCAGGTGCCGGAACGCTCGGGTTACCCAGCGAAAAATCGAATACGTTCTCCGCGCCGATCTGTGCCTTGCGCTCAAGGCCATAGCTAAAGATCTCACGGATGATGGAGCTTTCCGCACCGCGAGCATACATAGTTTCGTTGATCATCTGTTCCCCTTTCGCATAGGCGCTATTGTACGCTTTAGCTGAGCAAAGTGCCGCAGCAATGTTGATTGGGGACAGACTTAAATGCGTGAAAACGCTCATTTAAGTCTGTCCCCAATCAACATATCGCTCAAAAGAAAGAGCCTCCACAGGTTTCCCCGCGGAGGCTTTCGCTACAAGAACTATTTGTCGGCGTCGGTGTTGCCGTCAGCGTTGGCAGCATTGCCATCTCCGGCATCATCGGATGCGGCTTCGGCATCCTCCTGCATGGCCGCCTGCGCAAAGGCCGCGGCATCAGCCGCCAACTCCTCCTCGCTCATGCGAAGCGAGCGCTTCTTGGTCGGCATGCCAGCCGCCTTGGCGTTGCGCTCCTCCTTGGCCGCCAGGATATCGCCCTCGCGCTCAAGGTAAGCGTCCCACTCGTTGTCGAGCAGGGCGTTCACGGCGTCACCCTCGACGGTCTCGCGCTCAAGCAGCACCTTGGCCATCAGATCGAGTTGATCGCGGCGGGCATCCAAAATCTCGACCGCACGACGATGGGCCTCACGCATAATGCGCTGGACCTCGATGTCGATGCGACGCGCCGTCTCCTCGGAGTAATCCTGGTGATCGGCATAGTCGCGACCCAGGAACACCTGATGCTGCGCCTCGCCAAACACTTGCGTGCCCAGCTCCTCGCTCATGCCCAGACGTGTGACCATCTCGCGCGCCATCTTGGTCGCGCGCTCCAGGTCGTTGCTCGCGCCCGACGTGATGTCGTCGCACATGAGCTCCTCGGCAACGCGACCGCCCAAGAACACGGCGAGCTCGTCGAGCATCTCGTTCTTGGTCTTGAGGAAGTGATCCTCCTGCGGAAGCTGCAGTGTGTAACCCAGGGCCTGACCGCGGCTGACGATCGAGATCTTATGAACCGGATCGGAATGCTCCAAGATGTGACCCACCAGGGCGTGGCCGCTCTCATGGTAGGCAATCGTGGTGCGCTCGGCTTCGGTCATCACGCGACCCTTGCGTTGCGGTCCGGCAATCACGCGCTCCATCGACTCCTCGACCTCGTCCATCGAGATCACAGAACGATGACGGCGAGCGGCCAGCAACGCAGACTCGTTGAGCAGGTTCGCCAAATCGGCACCAGTAAAGCCAACGGTCATCTGGGCGAGCTTCTCAAACTTAACGTCCTCGTCCATCGGCTTGTTCTCGGCATGCACGCGCAAGATCTGCTCGCGGCCCTTCACATCCGGACGGTCGACCGTAACCTGACGGTCAAAACGGCCGGGACGCAGCAATGCCGGATCCAGGATGTCAGGACGGTTGGTCGCAGCGATCAGGATGACCGACTCGCTTTCCTCAAAGCCGTCCATCTCGACCAGCAGCTGGTTGAGCGTCTGCTCGCGCTCGTCGTGACCGCCGCCCAAGCCAGCTCCGCGCTGACGTCCCACGGCATCGATCTCGTCAATAAAGATGATTGACGGAGCCTGAGACTTGGCCTCCTTAAAAAGGTCGCGCACGCGGCTGGCGCCGACACCCACGAACATCTCGACAAAGTCGGAACCCGAGATGCTAAAGAACGGCACGCCCGCCTCGCCGGCAACGGCCTTGGCCAGCAGGGTTTTACCGGTACCCGGAGGGCCAACCAGCAGCACGCCGCGCGGAATCTTGGCGCCCAGCTTGCGATAGCGGTCCGGATCGCTCAAAAAGTCGCGAATCTCCTCGAGCTCCTCGACTGCCTCGTCCACACCGGCAACATCCTCAAACTTGACCTTGGGGCGCGTTGCCTCGTTGGTCTTGGCGTTGGTCTTGCCAAACTGCATGTTCCTGTTGTTGGCGCCCATCATCTGGCGCATAAAGTAGAACATGATGGCGATCAGGGCGATCGTCGGAAGCACGCTCATCGCCAAGTCGCCCCAAAAATCGGGGTCATTGGTGTTGACGATGTACTTGGTATCGGGGTGCTCCGCCATAAGCTCGGCAAGCGAATCGGAGCCGACATAGGTCGAGGAGAAGCTCTTGAGCTCGCTCGTGTCACCCTTGTCCTTTTTCGTCTTCCAGTAATGACCCGCCACGCTTCCGTCTTGAACCGTATAGGTCAAATCTTCGACGCGATCCTGCTTAATGGCGTTGACCATCTCGCTCGTCGCGAGCTTTACGGTATTGCTGGAATTGGCGAAGCCGGAGCCCATGTTAAAGAAGGCGTAGCCCAGAAGCGCGCAAGCCAAAATAAAATACAGCCAGCCCGTACGCGTGGGCTTCTTGCCTCCGGGCATCCCCGGGATCTTAGGCTCCCGGGGAGTCTGGGAATTGTTATCGTTACGGTCGTCGGGCATCTTACGAATAAACCTCCGGTTTCAAAATGCCCAGATACGGAAGGTTACGATAGCGCTCGGCATAGTCGAGGCCGTAGCCCACCACAAAGGCATCGGGGCAATGGGTTCCAACATACTTGGGCGTGACGGCCGAGGTACGGTCCTCAACGTCCTTCCACAGGAAGGCGGCAACCTCCAGCGAGGCGGGCTTGCGGCTCTCGAGGTTCTTCATCAGATACTTGAGCGTCAGGCCCGAGTCCAGAATGTCCTCGACGATCAGCACGTCGCGACCGCGGATGTCGATATCCAGGTCCTTAATGATACGCACGATGCCCGAGGACTTCACACCGTCGCCATAGCTCGAAACAGCCATGAAATCGATGTTGGTCGGCAGCTCGATCTTGCGCATCAGGTCGCCCATAAAGACCACGGCGCCGCGCAGGACCGCAATCAGCACCAGATCCTTACCCGCATAGTCGCGAGTAATCTGCTCGCCTAGGCGAGAGACGATACCGTCGATATCCTCCTGCGTAAACAGAACCTTCTCGATATCCGGATGTTGAGAAGCCATGACAACCCTTTCTTGTGCTTATCGCCCACGCACCGCCGCATGGACGCGAACTACACATTCTAGCAGCGCACGGGGTATATTTACCAGCACGTGCGCCATCAGCGCGGGAATACCGTCAACGTCGCACAGAATAGCTGGCGCGAAGCGCTATTCCGCATCGACCACACGAAGCAGATATGCCACGCGCGTTGCGGCCGTGCATTTAAAACGCTCGTCCGCGCGAACGCCCGCGACCCATACTACGGCACCTCCCGGAGCCGTTCTTACCACGGGTACGCCAGAGCGGTCTGAAACAGGAATGCGCGCCTCGTTCAACAGGTCTGACACTTTCTTGCTTCGGCCGTTCATCCCCAACGGGCACATCACGTCTCCCGGCACAGGGCTATCCACCCACAGGCGCGCCGATCGTGCCTCGGTGGGAATCTCCCCGCGCGAGCCGGCTAACATCCGCTCGCTATCGCGGTCGGCAAACCCCAGGGCCGCCGCATCCACCAAGGCCGCAAGCTTTCCGGCAGCAGCAAGCTCGCGGGCACGGTGCACGATATCGCACCCCGGCTCCACAGTCATCGGCTCCGCTGTCAGCATATGCCCCGCCCCCAGCGGCAGACGACCGGGAACGGAGATCCAATCGGCCACTAAACCCTCGCGCGCCGCCGGGGCCTTGAACGCCAGCGTGCCAAACTCCACACGGGCATCAATTCCCGCAGGAAGCGTAACCGAGCCCGAGCCCGCAGCGACGCAGGCGAGCACGCGCTCCACGTGCCGCATCTCCGGTCGCGCGTCGGGATCGATGCGCTTAATCGCCAATCGCACGATACGCCGTGCAATCACAACCTCAGCGGCGGCAAGACGGCGCGCATCGAGCACCAGTGCGCCCGCCGCTTCCTTGCGCAGGCAGCTTCGAAACGCCTGTGCCGAAAGCTGGGAAAGAAAGGCGTCTTCGTCGCCCAGAATTTCGCAAGCGGCGCCAATCGTCTTACAGACGCTCGCGTTGCGCTGTGCCACCACCGGCATCACCCGATGGCGTACATAGTTGCGCAGGTACGAAACGTCCTCGTTGCTTTCATCTTCCCGCCATGGCTGACCGTGCACCTGCAGATAGCTCACGAGCTCATCGTGCGTGAGGTCGAGCAAGGGGCGAACCACAATGTTCCGACGGCGCGGAATGCTCGATAGACCCGCGGGACCCGACCCTTTAATGGCATTCATCAAAAATGTTTCCGCGCGGTCCGACGAAGTATGCGCGGTACAGATACGAGCCGCCGTCCGCGGTGCGCCCGATTCGGCACAAAGTTCGCGAACGTATCTCCGTGCCGCGGCATAGCGCACCTCGCGAGCCGCAGCCTCGATATTGCCCGATTCGTCATCAAAATAGGCATGCTCAACACACAGCGGCAAACCGTATTGTGCGCACAGATCACGTACAAAGGCCTCGTCGCCATCGGATGCCTCCCCGCGCAGATGATGGTTTACATGCAGCACGTGCAATCGCTCGCGCGCAATGGGAGCGACGCCGCGCCCGTCCTGGATATCCAGCTTTGATGTGCAAGCCATAAGGAGCAGCGCCGTCGAATCCGCACCGCCTGATACCATGAGCACTACGGGGGCAGCGGCCTGCCGCGTTGCCAGGGCGCTCTTATCCGTCCTCGGCGCGGCATGATGTCCATAGTGCTGAGATACCGTTGGCATTCGCTTCCTCCTCTATTCGTCCGCACTCATTGTATCCTTTGGAATCTTATGTCTCGCCTGCACCTTCATATCCTCGGCAGCGGCTCAAAAGGCAACTGCGCGCTCGTCGAGGGACCTCAGGGGCTCATCATGATCGACAACGGCCTGTCCCGCCGCGAGACACTTAAACGCATGGCGGAGCTTGGCCTCTCGGCAGACGACGTCGCCGCTCTTGTAATCACCCATGAGCATGGTGACCATATCAAGGGGCTCGATGTATGGTGCAAGCACTGGCATGGTCCCCTCTTTGCCAGCAGGGACACCCTTTCATGCAAAGAAAACCTCGCGCGCCTGCCCGTAGAGGAATTTGACCCCGGCGACACGCTCCCCATTGCCGGCATCCACGTGCAAACCTACTCAACATCGCACGATGTCATCAATCCTGTCGGCTATCGATTTAATGCTCTCGATGATTCCATTGGGTTTGCCACCGACACCGGAGAGTTATCGAGCAAGGCCATAGGCATCCTCAAAGACTGTCGAGTTCTCGCGCTCGAAAGCAACCACGATGTAGCTATGCTGCGCGAAGGAGCGTACCCCCGCTTTCTTCAGGAGCGCATCCTGTCCACAAAGGGGCACCTCTCCAACAACCAGGCCGCCGAAGCCGCGCGCGAACTTGTTACCGATCGCACCGAACAGCTCATCGCCATGCATATCAGCCAGGACAATAATCGTCCAAGCCTTACCGTCAAAAGCTATGCCAACGCGCTTGATGCAAGTCTCGATGATGAACTCGGCAGTTCTGCCACCCGTCTTCAAGGGCCACGGAAGCTCTCGATACGCCCTGCAAGTCAGTATCAACCGACAACTATTCAATAGCCCCTCAAGACAACAAAAGGGGGCTGGGAATCACTTCCCAGCCCCCTTAACTCATACTCTCGATTGAAGCAGAGCCATCGTTAGTCGATGGAGATCTTCGTGACGTTCTTCTTCTCGACGATCTTAGGAACCGTAACGGTGAGGATGCCGTCAGCATACTTTGCAGAGAGGCCCTCGCTCGAAGCGTCCTTCAGATATACGCCACGCGTCGCGCTGTACGAGCTGAACTCCTTCTGGAGGAAATTCTTACCCTCGTTTTCGGCACTCTCCTCGACGTTCACGCTGATGGACAGGCGACCCTCATTGAGCTCAACGTCGATGTCATCCTTGGCGACACCGGTCAGATACGCCTTGACCTCGTAGCCATCGCCCTTGTCCTCAACGTCAACGGGGAACGCCTTGGAGGCAATCGAGTTGTTTGCAAGGTCGGTCATATCATCAAACAGATCGAACAGCGAGCTAGCAGAAGGACGAACGCCAAAAACCGAACGATAAGGAACCATGCTTGCCATGTTTACCACTCCTTTTAAGGACTGCCGAGCCATCTTCTAGGTGACTGGGACTTCTTTTGACGCTCTTATATATGCCCACCCAGTGCTCATATATACATCGACTATAAAGTTTTTTGAGTCCGGTACTATAAGCATATCTAAGTCTGTATGACTCAGGTTTTAGTAAGGTTAAGGTTCTTTGAACCAGAGCTTAAATAACAAGTATGTTCGCAGCTACAAATGGTGACGCATAATTTCTTTCGCAAATTGACAACCGCATAGCGGAACACGGCCCGC
>CABVAC010000049.1 GCA_902496275.1 uncultured Collinsella sp.
GTAGCGGGTGGTTTAAAGCTGGCCGCTGCGCGGCCAGCGGACTAAAGTCTTGAATAAAGGGATAGGGCCACGCAGCCCTATCCCTTTTTGCTAGCTATGACAGCTTGTGCGCTACTCGCGGCACAAATGCACGGCGAAGCCGGCGAACTCGCGCTTAAAGTACACGAGCTTGGTGCCGCCGTCGGGCAGCAGCACGCGCGACTCCTCGTTGACCTCGAGCCCGCGCTCGGCAAACCACTTCTCGGCCGCATCGATGTCGTTGACGGCAAAGCCGATGTGGCCCTTGGTGCCACGACCGTTCTGCTTCATGATCTCGACCAGCGAATCGTTAAAGTACGAAACCGGGGTCTCGATAACGGGCAGGCCCATCATCGTCGAGAACAGCTCCGCGATCTCCAGGGCATCGGCCGGGTCGGTGGCGTTGATGCCCACGTGAGCGACGCGCATGCCAAAGAGCTCTACCGGGTTGGCGTTCTGCTCACTCATACAGTCAGCGCCTACTGAGCCATGACGTCGAGGACGGCCTTCTCGGCGGCGACGCGGTTCATGCCGGTCATGAAGGGCACGCCGCTCACGTACGGGCAGGTGAGGCCCTCGGGGGCAACGGTGGTGGCGATCAGCAGGTCGGCGCCCTCGTCGCAAACGTCCTTGGCCTCGGAGATGGCGCACTGCACGATCTCGTACTTGTCGGCGTAACCGTTGGCGTCGAGCAGGGTAGCGACCTTCTGGGCAACGAGCGTGGAAGTAGCAGCGCCAGCACCGCAAGCCAAAACGATCTTCTTCATAGGTAATGTCTCCCTTCGTGGTTTACTTTAGGTAAGTGTACCGCAGCGAGCGATGGCACTCAGCCTCGATGAGCTTTTATGCCAGTTTGCTTGCGCGCTGCGTATAATACATCTAGCACGTGTTGTCATACCGCTCGCTTTACGAGCGACTAAGGACCCCAATATGCCCGATTCCCGCACCCTCTGGACCGCCGTCGTTATCATCTGCATCGCCGTGTCGGTGTTCTTTAGCGTCAAAAAACGCACCACGTTTAAGCGCCTGCAGCAGCTTATGGCTGCCAAGCAGTGGGACGAGTTCGATCGCTTGCTCGATGGCAAACTCACCAGCATGCTGTACCCGCGCTATAACCGCGACTACCTGCGCCTGAACTCATATCTGCTGCGCGAGGACCACAAGCGCGCCGACGAGATGTTCGACCTGCTGCTGGGGCTCAACCTGCCCAAAATGCAGCGCGTCGACCTGGTGATCAAGGCTTTTAACTACTACGTTGGCCAGGAGGACCGCAAAAAGTCCAAGGAGCTGCTGCACGAAATCAAGGGCTTTGAGGGCGGTCAGGCCGAGGCGGTCGCGCACGAATGCCAACTGATGTACGACACGATGATCCTCAAGCGCCACAACGACATTCCCGAGCTGGAGCGCATGCTCGAGGATGTCGGCGACGACCCGGTCAAGCGCTGCCGACTGGAGTACCTGCTGGCCCTGCAGTATCAAAACAAGGGCGACGAGGCAAAGTTCCAAGAGTTCCTGGAGAAGTCGGGCCAACACTCGATGGCCGTCAACGCGTAACGGACGGCTTGTGCTAGACTTCTAGTCTCACGGGGGCGTGGCGGAATTGGCATACGCAGGAGACTTAAAATCTCTCGCCGCAAGGATTGTGGGTTCGAGTCCCACCGCCCCTACCATATGGAGCTTTCGAGCCCGTGTTCCTCAGGGATGCGGGCTCGCTTCTTTTAGATGCCGGTGGGACTCGAACCCGCGAGGGGGCGAGCGTTAAGCGGACGCGCAGCGTCCGAAGCGAGCCGGCGAGGGCGCCGACAGGCGGCCGAAGCCGGTGCGTATTTGCGCAGCAAATGCGCGGACGTCCCACCGCCCCTACCATATGGAGCTTTCGAGCCCGTGTCCCCAAGGGATGCGTGCCCGTTTCTTTTGGACGCCGGCGGGGCTCTAAGTTGCGGTGGAATAGATCCTGTTTATACCGTTTACCAGCTTATTTAGGAACTATTTCACCGCAACTCAGAGGAAGACGGTTAAAGAGCACTCAGGCTCGGGGTCCAGGCGATGGTGGGGGTCGCGCCGTCGAGGGTCTCGTTGATGGTGGCGGCCATACCGGCGAGCAGGCTGTTCTCGCTTACGGTGAGCGTCTTGTAGCCGCCGGCACGCATGAGTTCGCGGATCACCACGGCGCCAGCCAAGATCACGCCCGCGCGTTTGGGCTGTACACCCGGTAGCGCGGCGATGCCTTCCGCGTCCAACACAGACATTCGCTCGATAGCGGCCGAGACCTGCTCCAGCGACAGCTCGCGTAGGTGAACAAAGCTCGAATCGTACGGTTCCAGCTCGTGGACCAGAGCCACCAGCGTAGTCACCGTGCCACCCACGGCGACCAAGCGCTCTGCACGCTCAAAATTGCTCGGCAGGCCCTCAAAGTAAGCCCCGAACTGCTCGCCCGCCCATACGCCAGCGGCGGCAAGTTCACTGTCCGTTGGCGGCAGCGCCGAGAAAAACCGCTCGGTCACGCGGCGGCAACCGATGTCCAGCGAGCGAGTTCCCTCCAGCGCGAAGACGTCGCGCTCCGGCGCATAGACGCCCGTCGCGAGCTCCGTGGATCCGCCGCCCGAATCGGCAACAATGATGCGCTCGCCAGCAAAGTCGTGCGCCACGCCAAAAAACGTCAAGCGCGCCTCGACCTCGCCCGGAATCACCTGCGGCTCGAGTCCCAGCTCGTGCAGGCCGTCCAGTAGCAGCGCGGCATTGGACGCATCGCGCGCGGCGCTCGTGCACGTGGTGCAGACGCACGCGGCCCCAAAGGCACGGGCCTCGTCCACAAACATTCGGCACGCAGCGAGCACGCGTTCAACGGCCGCCTCGCAAAAGCGCCCCGTCGCGTCCACGCCCTCGCCCAAGTCGGTAATCTCGGTATGCTTGGACGATTCCACGATCGCCCCGCCCTCGACCTGGGCCAACACCAGTCGCGACGACACCGTTCCCAGGTCAATCGCCGCCACCTTATATCGTTTGTCGCAATGCGTCATTGCAGGCTCCCCTCCGGGCGCTATTTGCCGTTGGACACGACCGTCTGGCCCTCGACGCCGTTAAACCCAAACAGCATATCGAGCGTCTGGATGTACCACGGCGCGTCCTTGCCGACCTCTTCGATCTCTTTGGCGACTTCGCTGGCCTTCTTGGCGTTCGAGGACTTTTTGCTCGACGACGAGTCCGAATCGTCGTCCAGGCCCAGCACGTCAATCTTGGTTTCGCCGGGCATCACCAGGCCCAGGTCCTCGGTCGCCGCATCCTTAATACCCCCCTCCGAGAGCAGTTTGTCGACGCTTTTCTGCAAGTCGTCGTTGTACTGCTGGCGAATCTCTACCTGCTTGGCCAAGATATCGCTCGAGCGTTTGGCAACGTAGAGGTCGCGCACGGGAAAGTACAGGCTCACGAGCACCAGGACGACAACAATGCCAATAAACAGCCCGCGTTGGGGTCCATGGGTAAAGTCGTAGATTGCCTTGACCACCGCGTTGTCGTTGGCATAGCGCATAAAGTCCGAACCGGAGAGACGGCTCGAGGGCCTGGTCGACTTTTCATGCGTTTGAGCTGAGGGACGCTGAGCATGCGTCGGGCTCACCGAACGCGGCGGGCGCTCCGTCGGCATATTCATTTGAGCACGGGGGTGTGAGGCGCTTGCCGGACGCTGTGCGCGTCGATCGGCGCCGCCGTAGTCGGACCCGCTGAGCTGCATCGTACGTGCAGAACGAGGCGACGGCTCGCGCGAACCGGCGGAATAATACCTGTTGTCGTAAATCTGATCCATGTGCGCCTTGTGCAGTTGAGGTTTGTTTGCGCTAAGTCCTTTAGTTATAGCACGAGCGCCCGCATCGCCTTCGCCAGCCTTTGCTCGACATAAAAAAGGCGCTGAGCCGTATGGCCCAGCGCCCAATGGTGCTCAACAGTGCCCGGCGGAAGCGAGACGAATCCGAGTCAGCCCCGCCCCCGCACACGCCGCTGCCTAGCGAATGTTGTAGAACGCAGACTTGCCGGCGTAGCGCGCGCTGCCCTCGAGCTCGTCCTCGATGCGGATGAGCTGGTTGTACTTGGCGATACGGTCGCTGCGGCACGGGGCGCCCGACTTGATCTGACCGGCGTTAACACCCACGACCAGGTCGGCGATCGTGGAGTCCTCGGTCTCGCCGGAACGATGGCTCACGATGCAAGCGTAGCCGGCCTCCTTGGCGGTTTCGATGGCCTCGAGCGACTCGGTGAGCGTGCCGATCTGGTTGACCTTGACCAGAATCGCGTTGGCGGCGCCCAGCTCGATGCCCTTCTTGAGGCGCTCGGTGTTGGTGACGAACAGGTCGTCGCCCACCAGCTGCACCTTGTTGCCAATGCGGCGGGTGAGCTCAACCCAGCCGTCCCAGTCCTCCTCTGCCATGCCATCCTCGATGGAGATGATGGGATAGGTGTCGACGAGCTTCTCCCAGTAATCGACCATCTGAGCGCTCGTGTACTCAACGCCCTCGCCCTTGAGCTCGTACATGCCGGTCTCGGCGTTGTAGAACTCGGTCGATGCCGGATCCATGGCGTACATGAAGTCGACGCCGGGCTTAAAGCCAGCCTTCTCGACGGCCTTGGTAATGTACTCGAACGGCTCGGCATTGGTCTTGAGATTGGGCGCAAAGCCACCCTCGTCGCCCACGCCGCCGCCAAGGCCGGCCTCGTGCAGCACGCCCTTGAGGGTGTGGTAGACCTCGGCGCACCAGCGCAGGCCCTCGGCAAAGCTCGGAGCACCCACGGGCATAATCATAAACTCCTGGAAGTCAACGTTGTTGTCGGCATGCACGCCACCGTTGAGGATGTTCATCATGGGCGTGGGCAGCAGATGGGCGTTGACGCCGCCCAGATACTGGTACAGCGACAGGCCCGCCGACTCTGCCGCAGCGCGGGCAACGGCCAGCGACACACCCAGAATGGCGTTGGCGCCGAGCTTGGTCTTGTTGGGCGTACCGTCGGCGGCAATCAGCGCGGCATCGACGGCGCGCTGGTCGAAGGCATCGAGACCCACGACGGCATCGGCGCACTCGTTGTTGACGTGCTCGACGGCCTGCGAAACGCCCTTGCCCAGGTAGCGGCCTTTGTCGCCATCGCGCAGCTCACATGCCTCAAAGGCACCGGTCGATGCGCCCGAAGGCACCATCGCGCGACCGAAGCTGCCGTCCTCGAGCACGACCTCGACCTCGACGGTGGGGTTGCCGCGGCTGTCGAGCACCTCGCGACCGTAGACGTCCAAAATGTCACTCATGCTGTCTCCCTCTCACTTGGAAACGTAGTTGATGCAAGCGACTGGCCGACTGTGCACCATCGGTGCGCTTCCGTAAGTTAGCCATGTCGCACTTTTTGCATTATGCCCTAAGTTAGCCGAGGGATACAATTGTTTTTCGAAAAATTAGCGAGAACGACAAGGCATGTCAGTCCGTCGTTCCCGCAGTCTTACTCCTCTGCCTTGGCAGCATCCCAGAGGTCGTTGAGGCCGTGGGTCGAAAGCTCGGCAAGATCAACATGGGCATCGGCCGCCATCTGCTCCATCGCAGCCCAGCGACGGCGAAACTTGGCCGTGCTCGCGCGCAGGGCGCTCTCGGCATCGATACCCTCTTTGCGTGCAACGTTGACCAGGGCAAAGAGCAGGTCGCCAAACTCCATCTCGCGCTCGGGCGAGCCGGGCTCCTCGGCCTCAAACTCGGCACGCTCCTCGGCGACCTCGTCCCACACATCCTGGACCGTCTCCCACTCAAAGCCCACGGCAGCCGCCTTGCGCGACACCTTCTGGGCCTGCATCAGCGCCGGCAGATGCGTGGGCACGCCGTCGAGCAGGCCCTCGGGTGCAGCCTCGCCTGCTGCCACGGCCTTGTCCTTGGCAGCCTTCTCGGCAAGTTTGACCTCATCCCAAATCTTGAGCACCTCGTCGGAGCTATCGGCATCTGCATCGCCAAACACATGCGGATGGCGTCGGATGAGCTTGGCGTCGATATCGCGCGCCACGTCGGCCAGCGTAAACTCGCCGGCGTCCGCCGCGATCTGCGCATGCAGCACTACCTGCATGAGCACGTCGCCCAGCTCCTCGCGCAGATGCGTGGCATCACCGGCCTCGATGCAATCGAGCGCCTCGTAGGCTTCCTCGATCATGTTCTTGCCGATGCTACGGTGCGTCTGCTCGCGATCCCACGGGCAGCCATCGGGCTGACGCAGACGCCAGATGGTCTGCACCAGATGCTGCAGCTCGGCCGACGCGTCGACCAGCGTGGACAGGTCGCGCGAACCCTCGGCATTTTGATGAGCCATATGCTCGGGCATGGTTAGTCCTCCTCCATGATCACGTGGCAGAACGCGCCGCCCTCGTAGATACCGTAGCTGTGCGAGCCGTCCTTGGGAATGCTCACGCTGCCGGGGTTGAAGAGCCACAGGCCCGGGTGCGCGGTGCTTTCCTCGTTAACCTTTATGTGCGTGTGGCCGTAGACGAGCGCGGAGCCCTCGGGAAGCGCAGGCGCGTGGTCGATGCTGTTGTGCATGCCGGCGCCAAAAACATGGCCGTGCGTCAGGAACAGCTCGCGGCCGGTCTCGTCGAACAGCGTGGCGTAGTCCGCCATGACGGGAAAGTCGAGGACCATCTGGTCGACCTCGGCGTCACAGTTGCCGCGCACCGCGATGATGCGGTCAGCCAGGGCGTTGAGCAGCGGGATCACGCGCTTGGGGGCGTAGTCGCGCGGCAGGTCGTTGCGCGGACCGTGATAAAGCAGGTCGCCCAGCAGGACGATGCGGTCGGGCTGCTCGGACTCGATGGCGGCGCAGAGGCGCTCGGTCCAATATGCCGATCCGTGGATGTCGGAAGCGATGAGATATTTCATGGGGAGTCCTTTCGGAGTGGGGTTGATGTGGCCGGGCGCGTCGCGTCGCTCGGCCGTGTTACTCAAATCGCAGTGCCGTACTCTGGGCCGCCCGCATCACGCGTTGGAGCGGCACGTTGTGCTCACGGGCAAAACGGGCGCAGTCCTCGTACTCGGGCGCTGCACGCTCGCTGCCGTCGGGCAGGGTGGCCACTTTAACGGACACCTCGCCCCAAGGCGTCGTTACCTGCTCGAATCGGCGTGGCAGGCAAACGCGTTCCATCACCTGGCGACGAATGCCGTTGGTCGTGGTCTCCAAAAAGATAATCGTCTGCAGGCGCTCGATATCCTCGTGGGCGCAGATTACCTGCAGCTGCCAGCCGGGGCGGCCTTTTTTGCAATAGAGGGGCAGCCAATGCACCTCGCGCGCGCCGGCCTCGCGCAGGCGGTCGGCGGCATAGGCGAGCACCTCGGGCGATGCGTCGTCGATGTCGCATTCCAGCTTGACGATGGTTTCGGGCGCATCGGTCTCGCGGGACAGCGGAGATGTACTTCCACGTTGCATACGGTCCGGCTCCTTTCCGCACGGGCTCGTTTTATTCACCCAAACGCTAGCACATAGCGGGCGGCGCAAGTGTGGCGGCGCGCGATGAGCGCGATTTTCCTTGTCCGCAAGAAATCGACGCTCCACCGCCCCATCCAAACATGTACACCAGCCTCCAAACATGTCATTTTTTGCAGCTTTTGGAGGCTGATGTACATGATTTGGAGTAGAGCCGCACCCATGTGGGTCCGTGACCGTGGGCAATGCGCTTCAAAGTTCGCCATGCACAACAATTTTGAACATTTTACGCAGTTCATCGGCTAAAAAATTACCATCAGGAAACTCATCCCGTCGCAAGTGCTACCCTAGTTGCATTTGGCTAACTAAGCGACTGCCGAGCAGCCCGCGCGGCAGTCGCTACGGCATCGGAGGTTTCATGTTCGAGAAGCGGCTCTTCTCCCTTGTTCCGCAGGCAACGCCCTACATTGTGGCAAGCGTCCTGTTTAAGTGGATTGCGCTCATGGCAAACATCACCGTGATGTGGGTGCTAGCGCGCATCTTGGGCGGCGTTTTCACCGGCGGCCTCCCTACCGCGCTCGCCGTCGAGGCGCTCACGCAGGCCGCCCTGCCGCTCGCCGCAGCCATCATCGTGCGTGCCGCTTCCATCTATCTGGCCCAGCGCTCCGGCGACAAGGCCGCCTTCGAGGCCGTCCGCCGCGTGCGCTCGCTCGTGTACGACAAACTCACCGCGCTCGGCCCCTCCTATACCGAGACCGTCCCCACCGCCGAGGCCGTGCAGACCAGCGTCGAGGGCGCCACGCAGCTCCAAGTGCACTTTGGTGGCTACCTGCCGCAGCTCTTTTTTTCTGCCTTGGCACCCATCACGCTGTTCGTGCTGCTCGCAGGCCAAGCGGGACTTCCCGCCGCGCTGCTGCTCGCGTGCGTTCCGGTCATCCCCGTCTCCATCATGATGGTCATGCGCAACGCCAAAAAGATTGGTTCCGAGTACTGGGGCAGCTACGTCGACCTGGGCGGTATGTTCCTGGAGGCCGTCCAAGGCCTCACCACCCTTAAGGTGTACCAGGCCGATCGCGACTGGCACAAACGCATCAATGCCGAGTCCGAGCGCTTTCGCGTGGCTACCATGCGCCTGCTGGTAATGCAGCTGCGCTCCATCTGCGTAATGGACCTGGTCGTCTATATGGGTGCCGCGCTCGGTATTATCGTGGCGGTGGTGCAGCTCGCCAGCGGCAAGGTCGGCTTTGAAGCCGCCTTCCTCATCGTCTTTTTGTCGCAGGAGTTCTTTTTGCCCATGCGACGCTTGGGTTCGCTGTTTCACACGGCCATGAACGGCATGGCGGCCTCACGCCGCATGTTTGGCATCCTGGATACACCCGAGCCCGAGCGCGGCGACGTTGAGCTTGACGGCCGCGGTGATATCGAGCTTTCCGACGTGAGCTATGCCTACGGCAACCGCACCGTGCTGGATCAAGCCCGCGCCACCATCGCACGCGGCTCACTTGTGGCACTCGTTGGCGAGAGCGGCGGCGGCAAGTCAACGCTCGCGGGCATTATCTCGGGCCGCAAGGAGGCCTACCGCGGCAGCGTGCGCATTGGCGGTGTTGAGTTGCGCGATGCCACGGCCGCCTCGCTCATGCGTGCCGTCACGCTGGTACCCACCAACGGTTACCTGTTTGCCGGTACCCTGCGCGACAACCTGCTGCTCGCCCAGCCCAACGCCACCGATGCCGAGCTTTTGCACGCGCTCGACCGCACGCGCGTGGCGGCCTTTGTGCAGGCCAACGGCGGGCTCGACATGGTGATTAACGAGGGCGGCACCAACCTTTCGGGCGGTCAGCGCCAGCGCGTGTGCATGGCCCGCGCCCTGCTGCACGACTCCCCCATCTATGTGTTTGACGAGGCCACGAGCAACGTCGACGCCGCGAGCGAAGCCGCGATTGGCGAGGTCATCGCATCGCTTGTCGGCGAGCACACCGTGATCGTGGTGGCGCATCGCCTGTCAACGATTGTGAACGCCGACCAGATTCTGGTGCTGAAGCGCGGTCGCATTGCCGAGCGCGGCACCCATGACGAGCTCCTGTCGGACGCGGGCGTCTATGCACGCATGTGGAATAGCCAGAAACAGCTCTCGGCATATGCATATGCCGACGATGAGGGCGCTGAAGATATGAGCGCGAACGCCGAGGATGCGGTTGAGAATGCCGACGATGCCGGCACGGCTGTCGGAGCGTCTCCCACCGCGGTATCGGCTGCCAAGCCCGCCCGTCGCTCGGCACCGTCCATCATGTGGCGCATGATGGGACTCGTGCGCCCGCTTGCCGGCTGGCTTGCTCTGGCCGTCGCGCTGGGCAGCATTGGCATGCTTACCGCCGCGTTTGTTCCGACGTTTGGCGCCTTTGGCCTTATGGCCGCCCTGGGCCACAACGCCCTGGGGTTTGGCCTTGTCGCGGCATGCGTGGCCTGCGCCGTCTGCGGCATCGCACGCGGGCCGCTCCATTACGGTGAGCAGCTCTGCAACCACTACATCGCGTTCCGCCTGCTCGCACACGTCCGCGACCTGGTCTTTGGCGCCCTGCGCCAGCTGGCTCCCGCCAAGCTCGAGGGCCGCGGCAAGGGCGAGCTCGTGAGCCTCGTCACCTCGGATATCGAGCTGCTCGAGGTGTTCTACGCACACACCATCTCGCCTATCGCCATCGCCTTGGTCTGCACCGTCGTATTCGAGGCCTTTTTGCTGGCTGTGAGCCCCGAGCTCGCAGGTATCGCACTGGCGAGCTACCTATGCCTGGGCGTGCTGCTGCCGCTGGTTTCGTCTAAGGCATGTGGCGCCGCCGGCCGACAGAGCCGCGAGGGCGCAGGCAAGCTGGGCGCCTATGTTCTCGATAGCTTGCGCGGAGCAGGCGAGACCATCCAATTTGCCGGCGGCAGCGATCGCAGCCACACGCTGAGCAAGCTAACCGATCAGGTCGGTGCCGTCGACGCCCGCCTCAAGCGCCGCCAAGCCGCGAGCGAGGCAGTGGCCGACGCGCTCATTCTTATCGCCAACCTGACGATGCTCGGGCGCGCGCTGCAGTTGGTGGCCGCAGGTGCGATCGATATGGCCGCTGCGTTTGTCGCCGTCTTTACCTTTGTTTCGTCTTTTGGATCGGTGATGGCCGTGAGCCGTCTGGGCGCCTCCCTGCAAGAGACGCTCGCCTCGGGCGCGCGCGTGCTCGACCTGCTCGACGAGCAACCTCAGTGTGCCGAAGTCACCAATGGCCAAGATGTCGACTTTGCCGGCGCGGCAGCCGAGCACGTGCGCTTTAGCTATGCGGGAGGACATGGCGCGAACTCTGCGGGCGATGCAGGCGCAGTAGCCGCCGGACTTATTCTCGACGACGTGACCTGCACTTTTGAACCCGGCACCATGACCTGCATCACGGGACGTTCGGGATCGGGCAAGTCGACGCTGCTCAAGCTGCTCATGCGCTTTTGGGACCCCACCGACGGCACCATCGCGGTAAGCGATGTCGACGCCCGCCGTATCAACACGGCGAGCTTGCGCGACAACGAGGCTTACATGACGCAGGACACGCATCTGTTCTGCGGAACCGTACGCGAGAACCTGCTGGTCGCACGCGCCGACGCCACCGACGCCGAGCTGCTCGATGCCTGCCGCTCCGCTTCGCTCACCGCCCTCATCGACCGCCTGCCGCAAGGCCTCGACACACCGGTTGCCGAGCTGGGCGACTCGCTGTCGGGCGGTGAGCGCCAGCGCATCGGACTTGCACGCATCTTCCTCAACGACGCGCCTTTCATTTTGCTCGACGAGCCCACCAGCGCCCTCGACGCACTCAACGAGGCGTCCGTGATGAAGGCCGTCGACGAGCTCAAGCGCCGCGGCAAGACTATCGTGCTCGTCAGTCACCGCGACAGCACCTGCGCTTTTGCCGACTGCTCACTTTCGGTCGAACACGGGAGGCTGAGCTAATGGCGCGCGCGGTCGACACACCGGAGCTAGTACGCAAACGTGAGCGCGAGGCCCAAATGGTGTCGCAAATGATTGCGCTGTGGTGCCGTGGGCATCATGGCGGCGGGCATGCGGGCGAGCAGGCTGCCAGCGGCGATGCACCCGAGCGCGTGAAGCTCGGATTCCGGGCCATCACCCTCTGTCCCGAATGCGCCGAGCTGCAGAAATACGCCGTCGCACGCATTGAGCACTGCCCGCACATGGGCACCAAGACATTTTGCTCGGCCTGTCCTTCGCATTGTTACCGGCCTGCCATGCGCGAGAAGATCCGCGAGGTCATGCGCTGGTCGGGACCGCGTATGATCCGCTATCGCCCCATCACCGCCGTACGGCACGCAATGGTAACGGTGCAGGCCAAACGCGCGGCGGCACGAAGCAAGTAATCGCCGACGCCGGCACGCGCCTCCCCGCCCCTCGCCCTCGCCTCAAACATGTACATCAGCCTCCAAACATGTCATTTTTTGTCGGTTTTGGAGGCTGATGTACATGTTTTGGAGCCGGGCCGATGCCGCGCGACAAACCTCATGCGTCGCGCAGCCTTTCCAATCGATTTCGACCCCCGGCGTGCCCGGCGCGTTGAGAGCTGCACCATTACAATGAAGCGGATTCGCTTGACGCAAAGGAGCCTCCATGCCTGCTTGCCCGCTGGTCGATTGCCATACCCACACCTCGTTCTCGGACGGGCATGCCTCGTTTGAGGACAACGTTCGCGCCGCCGCTGCGGCCGGCTGCCGCGTCATGGTCTCGACCGACCATCTCACCCTGCCCGCCAGCATGGACGCCAACTGCGAAGTGCAGGTTACTGAGGGCGACCTGCCGGCACATCGTCTGGCTTTTGAGGATGCTCGCAAGCTTGCCGCGCAGATGGCGCCGGAGCTCAGCTTTATCTATGGCTTTGAATGCGATTGGTACGAGGGCTGCGAGCCTTTGGTTGAGCGCTGGTCCCAGGGCGCCGTCGTGCGCCTGGGCAGTGTGCATTGGATTGGCGACCCCGGCGATATCATGGCCGGTGCCGCGGGTACGGCGGGAACGGAAAACGTCGCTCGACCCGATACACCCGATTCCCTTTGCGGTTGGATCGATGACGACACCAACCTGCACGTTTGGGAAAACCTGGGGGTACGCGGCGTGTGGGAGCGCTACGTCGACGACTGGTGCCGCGCCTGCGAGAGCCCGCTCAACTTTGATGTAATGGCTCATCCCGACCTGGTCATGCGCTTTTCGAAGGAAGGCTTTGCACCCGATTTTGACCCCGCGCCGTTCTGGGGGCAGATGGCAGAATGCGCACACGACACGGGTCGGCGCGTTGAGGTCTCGACTGCCGCGCCGCGCAAGGGGCTCGATGACTACTACCCCGCGACCGGCCTTTTGCGCTGCTTCGCCCACGCCGAGGTACCCATCACCTTTGGCTCGGACGCGCACCGCGTCTGTGACATCTGCTGGAATATCCGCGAGGCCCAGTCCCACGCCTACGACTGCGGTTATCGAACCTTCGACATCCCCCACCTCACCGGAGAATGGGAGCCCGCACCCCTCACCTAGCCATCCCTTCATAAGTTGCGGTGAAATAGTTCCTGTTTATAGCCCTAAGACCGTCAAACAAGAACTATTCCACCGCAACTTCCATTTGATCCGTTGGGGACGGAGGAAAACGGATCATTTGGAGCAAAGTATCCTGTCCCCCTTGCACCAAAAGCTCGACTAGTGGCGGCGGGCGTTGAGTTCACCGGCCAGCTCGTCGAGGGTAATACCGTAGCGCTCGAGCGTCACGAGCAGGTGGTAGACCAGGTCGCCGGCCTCGTAGCGAATGTGGTCGTGGTCGTTATCCTTGCAGGCCATGATGACCTCGCTCGCTTCCTCGGCAAGCTTCTTGAGCAGCTCATCCTCGACGTCGACCAGCAGACGAGCGGTATAGCTTTCCTGCGGCGACGCGTCGCGACGGCCATGAATCACCTCGGCCAGCCCCGTCAGCGTCTCACCGATATTTCCATCCTGAACATTCGCGGTGCGCACACCCATGGTTCAATCCTTTCTGGTTGGCCAAGCGTCTAGTCGAGCGCCCGCCCTACGCAAGTTTCTTAAAGAAGCAGGTACGGTTGCCGGTATGGCAGGCCGGACCCGGCGAGTCGACCTTGACCAGCAGCGTATCGCTATCGCAGTCGGCCCAGAGCTCCTTGACCGCCTGCATGTTGCCGCTCGTCGCGCCCTTGTTCCAGAGCTCCTGGCGGCTGCGGCTCCAAAACCACGTGGTGCCGGTCTTGAGCGTCAGCCCCACCGACTCCTCGTTCATCCAGGCAACCATAAGCACCTCGCCGGTGTCATACTGCTGAACCACACAAGGAATCAGCCCGCGGGCGTCGTATTTAAGCTTTGAAGAATCGGTTATCTCTTCCATTTCTCTCCCCAAATTTAAACATCGCAGGTCGACGAGGGTTGTCCAGGTGCCCGAGGTTCCGAGCGACAAGCCCGACGACGCGTACTTAAGTACGCGAGGAGGGTTGGAGCCGGAAGGTCGGGTGCCTGGGCAAGCCGCAGCATTAGAAATCCAACCTCACAGGGATACCCTGCGATGCCATGTACTCTTTGACCTGGCGAATGCTGAAGGTTCCAAAGTGAAAGACGCTGGCCGCCAGCACGGCGTCGGCCTCGCCCTCGATCACGCCCTCGGCAAAATGCTCGAGCGTGCCCACGCCACCGCTCGCGATGACGGGAATCGGCACCGCACGCGCCACGGCGCGGGTAAGCGCCAGGTCGAAGCCGGCCTTGGTGCCGTCGCGGTCCATACTGGTAAGCAGAATCTCGCCGGCGCCGCGACGAGCCGCTTCCTCGGCCCACGCCACAGCATCGATACCCGTGGCGTTGCGGCCTCCCGCGGTGAAGACCTCCCACTTGTCGGCGCCCGGCTCGCCGGGCAGGCCGACGCGCTTGGCATCAATCGCCACGACCACGGCTTGGCTGCCAAACGCCGCGGCAGCTTGGCTGATCAGCGACTGGTCACGCACGGCAGCAGAGTTGAGCGACACCTTGTCGGCGCCGGCCGCAACCATGGTACGCATGCCCGCCAGGTCGCGGAAGCCGCCGCCCACGGTATAGGGAATAGCGAGTTCCTCGGCCGCGTGCGCCGCCATCTCGATGGTCGTCGCGCGGTTATCGCTCGTCGCGGTGATGTCCAAAAACACGACCTCGTCCGCGCCCTCGCGGTCGTAGGCACGCGCCAGCTCCACCGGGTCGCCAGCATCGCGCAGGCTCACAAAGTTGACGCCCTTGACCACGCGGCCGTCCTTGACGTCCAGGCAGGGAATCACGCGTTTGGTAAGCATGGGCTACTCCTCCCCTCGGGCGGCGGCCAGCGCCTGGGCCAACGTAAAGTTGCCCTCGTAGAGCGCACGACCGGTAATGGCACCTTCAATCGCGCCCTCACCCACCGCGGCCAGTGCGCGGATGTCGTCGAGCGCCGAGATGCCACCCGAAGCCGCGACGGGAAAACCCGCGACCTCGGCCACATGGCGATACGCCGCCACATCGATGCCCGTCTGCATGCCATCGCGCGCGATGTCGGTATACACCAGATGCTTAAAGCCCAGCTC
>CABVAC010000050.1 GCA_902496275.1 uncultured Collinsella sp.
GCGACACGTCCGATAACATCCCCGGCGTGCCGGGCATCGGCCCCAAAAAGGCGAGCGCGCTCATTGCGCAGTACGGTAGCCTGGACGAGGTCATCGCGCATGCTGACGAGGTCAAGGGCAAGATGGGCGAGAACCTGCGTGCGCACATCGACGACGCGCTGCTGAGCCGCAAGGTCGCGACCATCCGCACCGATGCGCCCGTTGAGCTCGATTTTGAGGCGACGTCCTTCCCGGCGTATTCTGCCGATGAGGTTTCCGCGGCGCTGGGCACGCTTGGTATCACCGCCATGCAGAACCGTTTCTTGGCGCTGATCGGTGGCGAGGGCGGGGCTGCTGCTGCCTCCAGTGTGTTTGAGATGCCTGCGATGGTTCGCGCAGCCGCCGGCGATGCTGACGCGCTTGGTGCCGTTGCGGCTGAGATTTCCCGCGCGATTGATGCCGGCGAGTGGGTCGCCGCCGTGGTGGACGACGACAAGGAAGAGGGCGCGCTCTTTGGGCTGACACGCACGCTGTGGCTGGCGACGTCCAAGGGCCTGTTCGCGCTCGAGGAGGGCGACGGCGGTGCGGCGGCTGAGGTTGAAGGCTTTAACTTCGCCCACGGCGTGATTGCCGGCGTGCTCGCGCGCCTGTTTATGGAGGGCCGCGTGGTGAGTCCGGACATGAAGGCGCTGCTGCACGAGCTTTCGCCCATCGATTCCTCTGAGCCCGAGCTCATGGATCCGCTCGCTGCCGATTCCACGCGTATCTTCGATACCGTGGTCGCTGCCTATCTGCTGGATTCCGATCGTTCCGAGTTTGATGAGGCGTATCTGGCCGATACCTATCTGCAGATGACGTTGCCTGCGGCGCGCGGTGCAGAGGGTGCCGGCGAGGACGCTCCGTCGCCTGCCGCCCGTACTGCGGCCCTGATGCTGGCGCTCGTGGCGCCGTTGCGCGACCGCATGACCCGCGAGA
Organism: uncultured Collinsella sp.; assembly: GCA_902496275.1. Classification (GTDB taxonomy): domain Bacteria; phylum Actinomycetota; class Coriobacteriia; order Coriobacteriales; family Coriobacteriaceae; genus Collinsella. The sequence goes on from CABVAC010000050.1 coordinate 955, forward strand.
ACGCCGTCAACGTGTTCGATGGCATCGAGATGCCGCTTGTGCCGGTGCTTGCCAAGATGGAGCGCGCGGGCATGCTCGTGGATCCCGACCGCCTGCACAGTCTGTCCGAGGGTCTGGCGACCCAGATTGCCGAGGTCGAGCGAAGCATTCGCGACCTTGCCGGTGACGAGACCTTTAACATCGGCAGCCCCATGCAACTCTCGCACGTGCTGTTTGATGTGATGGGGCTTCCGACCAAGGGCCTCAAGAAGACCAAGCGCGGCTACTATTCGACCAACGCCAAGGTGTTGAGCGATCTTGCCCGCGACCACGAGATCGTGCGCCTGATTTTGGACTGGCGTGAGAAGTCCAAGATTAAGTCGACCTATCTGGACACGCTAGGTCCGTTGCGCCGTGGTGACGGTCGTGTGCACACCACGTACAACCAGACCATCACCGCGACGGGGCGTCTGTCTTCGAGCGACCCGAACCTGCAGAACATCCCGACTCGCTCGGAGCTGGGGCGTACCGTCAAGACGGCGTTCTCGGCGGGCGAGGGCAGCGTCTTTTTGGCGGTGGACTACTCGCAGATCGAGCTGCGCTTGCTCGCGCATCTTTCGGGTGACGAGCACCTGGTGCGCGCCTTTAATGAGGGTGAGGACTTCCATGCCGAGACGGCCGCGCGCGTATTTGGCGTGCCGGTGTCCGAGGTAACGCCCGACCTACGCAGCCGCGCCAAGGCTGTGAACTTTGGTATCGTGTACGGCCAGCAGGCCTACGGCCTGTCGCAGTCGCTGCATATCTCGATGGCCGAGGCGCGCGATATGATCGATCGCTACTACGAGGCCTACCCGGGCGTGCGCACGTTCCTCGACAATGTGGTGGCGCGCGCCAAGCAGACGGGCTACGCCGAGACCATGTACGGCCGCCGTCGCCATATTCCCGAGCTCAAGGCCAAAAACCCACAGCTCCGCGGCTTTGGTGAGCGTACGGCCATGAACCATCCTATGCAGGGCACCGCGGCCGACATCATCAAGATCGCCATGGCCCGCGTAAGCCGCCGCCTGGAAGAAGAGGGCTTTGCCGCCCACATGATCTTGCAGGTACACGACGAACTGGACTTTGAGTGCCCCGTCGACGAAGTCGAGCGCCTAACCACCATGGTCCGCGACGTCATGGAACACGTAGTAGACCTCCGTGTCCCCCTAATCGCCGAAGCCAGCACCGGCATAACCTGGGCCGACGCCAAATAAAGATGCGCCAACAATCCCAGAGTAACCAAAAGCAGAAGGGGGCTCCTTGCCAACAAGGAGCCCCCTTCATTCCAAATAATCAGCCAAGTATCTAGACGCCAAGACGCCATCTAGGCGGCAAGCAAGTCACCGCAGGACCTGGCCGGGCGAGGCGGGTAAGTTTTTCGTAGATTCCGCACGAGCCGGAAAGCACTTAATGTGCTTTCCGAGCGAGCCCAGGACCTGACCGAACGAAAAACTTACCCGCCTCGCCCGGCCAGGTCCGACAAGTTGCGTTAACGAGCCGCCAAGATGGCGTCGATGAGCGTCAGTACGCCCCCGTCGTTGTTGCTCGGAATGCGCCACTTGGCATGCGCGTTCATGTGTTCCTCGGCATTGTCCACGATAAAGCTGTGACCGACGCGCTCGAGCATGGGGATGTCGTTGTAGGTATCGCCCACGGCGGCGGCGTCGGCAATATCGATGCCCAGGTGCTCGCACAGATGCGCGACGCCGGCGCCCTTGTCGACACCCAGGTTCATAAAGTCGATCCACTCGCGCCCGGCGTTGGTGACGTAGAGCTTGTCCGAGAACTCGGGGCTATAGGTCTCGCGGAATGCGGGCTCGGCATCGTAGCCGGGGAAGAAGACCGATATCTTGTTGGACTCGATATCGATGCCCTCAAAGCTATCGACGTAGTTGATTGTGTTGTAGTAGACGCTGATCTCGTCGTGGTATTGATGGTCGCGGGCAAGCACGTAGAACTCGTCGAAGCAGCACAGGACGGGGACAGCGCGAGGATCCTCCGAGGCACGGCTCAAGACCTGCTGATACAGCTCCACGTCGATATTGCTCTTATAGATATAGTTGCCGCGATAGATCACGCAGGCTCCGTTGTCGGGACAAAAAGCGAGGCGGTTCTTGATGCCCTCGAACATCTCCTCGAGCTTGGGGGCGGGACGTCCGCTGGCGGGGCAGAATACGATGCCGGCTTCGGCGAGCTTGTCCAGGCGTTCGTCGAGGCCTTGCGGCAGCACGCGCTCGTCGGTCAGTAGCGTCTTGTCCATGTCGACGGCGATGAGCTTAATGTTTCCGATATTGGCGTCCGATTCGTAAGTTTGCATAAAGGCGAGCCTTTCGTTTCGAAATTGTTTCAGACGTTATAACCATCAACTCGTAGTCAGGCGTATTTTCGCAGGAACGCAGCGTATTTGCACTGCATTTCACAAACTAATGAAAAAACTTTTCAGAAATTTGAATTTGTCGCTTGTGCAGCAGACACTTTAGCGTAATATAGCGACCATCGAAAACGGAGACGGAAAAACAACCGCTTACCGAGGAATAGGTACCGTTTACGATATTAGAATTGCGCCCGGCGATAGGTGAAAGGAGAGGCAGATGCAGTTCGTAAAGATCATCACTACTGCAGACAATGCCATCCGACGCCAGCGCGCAATTTCCCGACGACGATAACAATCGTCTCTGTCCGCATGGGGCGTAACGCCTCAACAGAGTCATTTTGAGGTCGTTGGGTTTTAAGCACGACATAGCCGCATGTTTCTAGGGCATGCTTGTGCTGCATTCTGCTGAATAACCTGATATTGCACGGTTTTTGACCTCGAAATGACTTGCAACTGACCGATGTTCTAACTAGCTACCAAGGGCGAAAGGAAACAGCCATGAGCAAGGAAAAAGTCGTTCTCGCATATTCCGGTGGTCTTGATACATCCGTATGTGTCAAGTGGCTCCAGGACGAGAAGAATCTTGATGTTGTTTGCGTCTGCGGCAATGTGGGCCAGGAGGAGACCGGCCTGGACGCCAAGAAGCAGAAGGCCCTCGACCTGGGCGTTCTGGATTGCCAGGTGCTCGACCTGCGCGACGAGTTCTCCGATGAGTTCCTGACTAAGGCCATCGCCGCAAACTCCATGTACGAGAACAAGTACCCGCTGCTCTCCGCCCTTTCTCGCCCGCTGCTCGCCAAGAAGCTTGTCGAGGTCGCTCACGAGTTTGGCGCGACCTACGTCGCCCACGGCTGCACCGGCAAGGGTAACGACCAGGTTCGTTTTGAGGCTGCCGTCAAGGCCCTCGACCCCGAGCTCAAGGTTATCGCCCCGGTTCGCGAGTGGGATCTGAAGTGCCGTCCCGACGAGGTCGCCTATGCTCACGCTCACAATGTGCCGGTTCCCGAGGGTGCCAACGACAACCCCTATTCCATCGACGATAACCTGTGGGGTCGTGCCATTGAGTGCGGCCACCTGGAGGATCCCTGGAACGAGCCGCTCGACGACGCCTGGGTTATGACCAAGAATCCCGAGGACACGCCCGATACCCCGACTTACACCGAGATTGAGTTTGAGGCGGGCAAGCCCGTCGCCGTCGACGGCAAGAAGATGAAGCTCTCCGAGATCGTCATCGCCCTCAACAAGATTTCCGGCGACAACGGCTTTGGCCGTCTCGACCTGGTCGAGGATCGTCTGGTGGGCCTCAAGAGCCGCGAGTGCTACGAGGTTCCCGGCGCCCTGACGCTCATCACCGCCCACAAGGCACTCGAGGATATCTGCGTCGAGGGCGACCTGCTCAAGACTAAGATCAAGCTCGAGCAGGATTGGGCCACCGCCGTGTACAACGGCCAGTGGTACAGCCCGCTCAAAAACGCGCTCGACGCCTTTATGGCCGACACCCAGAAGTTCGTGACCGGCACCGTCCGCCTGAAGTTCTTTAAGGGCAACTGCCATGTTGTCGGCCGCAAGAGCCCCTTCAGCCTCTACGACTACGGTCTGGCTACCTACGACCGCGACACCACGTTTGACGAGAAGGCCAGCGCCGGCTTTATCGAGATCGATACGCTGTCGCTCAAGACGTGGGCTAAGGTCCAGGGTCCCAGCTCTGCTGCCGCTCAGGCCTAAGGCTTTTCCTTCCCTTGGTATCCGCGCGGCCCATCCGCGTGATACAAAACGGGCGCACGGGGTCCCTACCTTTCGTTATGCTTGCTGACACTTCTTAACATCGGTGGCCCCTACGTTCCGCCCGCATATATGACGCCGCGTCTGCGGCTGAGTCCGAGCCCCGCCGGGGTTGTCCGGCGGGGCTCTTTCTATCAATTTGTCGGCCTTGCGCCTATATATATGAGGAGTACCTACTATGTTTGACGCCATTGCACACGCTTTGCTTTCTCTTGCCCCCGAGTTCGACACCGCCAAGGTGGAGGAGGTCCCCATGAGCCTGAAGGCTTGGATTGACGGTTCGCAGGGCAACATCCGGAGGGAGACGTTGGGCGCCAAGTGCATGGTGCGTCACTTCTTTGCAAATTAGCTATATGGCCTCGCGCACGGTGGGGAATATGCAAAACTAGCGGTTGAAAAATCGCTTTAGCGATATGGCGCATTGCTTTGGGCGCTTGTTTTGGTATTTGGAGAAAGGAGACGGTTCCATGGCTCTTTGGGGCGGTCGTTTTGAGGCGGGCGTGGCCGAGGTCACGCAGGAGTTTGGTGCGTCGTTGCCGGTCGACAAGCATCTCTATAAGCAGGATATCGCCGGCTCTAAGGCACATGCCAAGATGCTGGCGGCCCAGGGCATCATCAGTGCCGAGGACGAGCAGGCGATCGCCGAGGGCCTGACCGGAATCGAACAGGATATCGATGCCGGCAACTTTACCTTCGATATCAACGACGAGGACATCCATATGTCCATCGAGAGCGAGCTGACGCGTCGCATCGGTGAGGCCGGTAAGCGCTTGCATACCGGGCGTTCGCGCAACGACCAGGTGGCGACCGATACGCGCCTGGGCGTCAAGGCGCTTGCCAAGGAGCTCATGGAGGCCAATCTTGAGCTGCGCCATGTGCTGGTGGATGCGGCCAAGAAGTACGACAAGGTGATTCTGCCGGGCTACACGCATATGCAGCACGCTCAGCCCGTGCTGCTGTCGCATCATCTGCTGGCATATTCCTGGATGTTCGCGCGTGACTTTACGCGCCTGAAGGCCGCCTTTGATGCCGCCGACAACTGTCCACTGGGTGCTGCCGCGCTTGCCGGTACAAGCTATCCGCTCGATCGCCAGATGACGGCTGCCGAACTTGGCTTTGCGGGCGTGATTCCCAACTCGCTCGATGCGGTTTCCGACCGTGATTTCCTGCTCGACCTGCATTACGCCGGCTCCGTCATGGCCATGCACCTGTCGCGTCTTTCCGAGGAGATCGTGCTGTGGTCGAGCTCCGAATTTGGCTTTATCACGCTTTCAGACTCTTACTCCACCGGCTCGTCTATCATGCCGCAGAAGAAGAACCCCGACTTTGCCGAGCTTATCCGCGGCAAGAGCGGTCGCGTGTACGGCAACCTGGTGCAGTTGCTCGTGACCATGAAGGGCTTGCCGCTCGCCTATAACAAGGACTTGCAGGAGGACAAGGAGAGCGCGCTCGATACCGCCCATACGCTCATGCAGTGCCTGTCCGTTATGGCCGGAATGATTTCGACTTGGACCGTCAACGAGGATGCCATGGCGTGCGAGTGCGGCGTGGGACACCTTGCCGCCACCGATGTTGCCGATTACCTGGCCAAGCGTGGCCTGCCGTTCCGCGAGGCACATGCCGTGGTGGGGCATCTGGTCCTGATGTGCGAGAAGCGCGGCTGTAATCTTGAGGACCTGCCGTTTGAGGTGTTCCAGGAGGCAAGCCCGCTCTTTGAGCGCGACATTACCGAGGCGCTCGACATCCCGTCGATTGTCGCCGCGCGCACGACCGAGGGCGGCACCGCTCCTGCCGCCGTTGCCGCGCAGCTGCAGCGTGCCGAGTCACAGCTCGTGGCCGATGAGGGCGTGTTTGGATCGCTGACCAAGGTCGTCGAGATGGGTCACGGGGCAAAGTAGAGGTTTGGCTGAAGACGTATTGTCCATTTATTGATAAATCGTTTTCGCTTTACGGGCGCCTGCTGATGTGGGCGTCCGTATTTTGTTGCTATGGGGGAGGGGCTTGTCGAGAAGTTCTGTAGGACCTTTGGGCAGGTTGTGAAGGGGTTACGTTCGCGGGCGGCAACCGACCGCCTGCTCTGTTCGATGCGGTTGATGGGCGGTCGGATGGTACTCTAATCGGGCTTCGAAACAGAAGTGACACATATGGAGCGCTTTAATAAATTGCAACGTTTCAATAAACAGCTTTTTGTTTAACTGCAGCTAAAACTCTGTTACGATGCAGTCCAGGCGGGTGCCGGAATGGGACTTGGGCACGCGCGAACCTACTTGAAAGGCTACCTTATGGCTATCGAGAAGACCTTCATCATGATTAAGCCCGACGCCGTGCGCGACCGCAAGATCGGCGAGATCGTTGCTCGCATTGAGCGCAGCGGCCTTGTCATCGAGCGCATGGAGATGACCACGCTCGAGCGCGCTACCGTCGAGGAGCACTACGCCCATCTGGCCGACAAGCCCTTCTTTGGCGGTCTCTGCGACTTTATGACGAGCGGTCCGGTCGTCAAGATGGTCGTTTCCGGTCTCTCCGCTGTCTCCAAGATGCGCACCCTTATGGGCGCTACCAACCCGCTTGATGCTGCGCCCGGCACCATTCGCGGCGATTTCGCTGTCGATGTTAACGCCAACGTGATCCACGGCTCCGACTGCCTGGAGAACGCCGAGATCGAGATCAAGCGCTTCTTTGGCTAAACCAGCTTTGGCTCCTTAAAGCTGTTAGCGTGTGGCTTGGGCGCCGCGGAACTCCATCCGCGGCGCCCTATTTATTCCAAAATCTATGAAGGGGCCCGCTCGGACTTGAGTTCCGAGCGGGCCCCTGCTGTTAGCTTGTGGCACTGAGTAGTTTAGGCCTCGTCGACGACCTTGAGGCCGCGCGTGTGGTCGATCTCGTTGAGGAGGTTAACGCGACGCTCGTGACGACCGCCCTCAAACTCGGCGTCGAGCCACTCGTCGACAATCATCTTGGCGAGCTCGGAGCCCACGACGCGGGCGCCAAAGGCAAGCACGTTGGTGTTGTTGTGCATGCGGGAGAGCTTGGCGCTGAAGGGCTCGGAGCACACGACGGCGCGTACGCCCTCGACCTTGTTGGCAGCCAGGCTAATCCCGACGCCGGTACCGCAGATCAGGATGCCCAGGTCGACGTCGCCGTTGGCAACGGCCTTACCCACCTTGTAGCCGGCGATGGGGTAGTCAAAGCTCTCGGAGGTGTCGGTGCCAAAGTTCACGACCTCGCAGCCACGCTCCTTCAGGTGCTCGGAGATGATGTTCTTGAGCTCAACGGCGGCGTGGTCGTTACCGATACCGATCTTCATGAGTGGTTCCTCTCTGGTCCGTGCGGCGGAATTGCTAAAGGTTTTACCGCGTTCGACTGCATCATAGCGCGACTTTTGCGTAAACGCTCGGGCGTTTTTTGGTCAAACGCTTTAGCATGCAACAAGACTGGCTTCTCATGAATTAATGCCGTCAGATTGCGCTTAAGCGCCGTCCGTCGGAACCATGGTTGCGGTTTCTGATGCATTGTTATCAAATAAAAGAGTTAACTATTATCGAGAGCCCAGTTCGTTATGTAAGCAGGAGATACCTATGCCTACCGATTCCATCCGCGATGCCGCTTTTTGCGATGTCTTGAACCGCGAGCTTGTCTGCGCGCTCGGCTGCACCGAGCCCATTGCCGTTGCCTATGCGGCGGCGCTGGCGAGTCAGACGCTCGGTTGCGAACCCGATCATATGGATGTTGCCTGCTCGGGCAACATCATCAAGAACGTCAAGAGTGTGACCGTGCCCAACTCGGGCGGCATGCACGGTATTGAAGCGGCGGCCGTGCTGGGTGCCGTGGGCGGTGACGCCAAGAGCGCGCTCGAGGTGCTCGAGAGCGTTAACGACGAAGACCGTGCTCGCGTGGCCGAGCTCCTCGCCGATGCCGGTTACTGCGATGTGTCGCTTGTCGAGGGTGTGCCCAACCTCTACATCAAGGTGACTGCGACGGCCGGGGGCCATACCGCGGTCGTCGAGATTACCGATCACCACACCAATGTTACGTGCCATACGCTCGACGGTATTCCGGTGTGCGGCAAGTCGGCGGGGGAGTGTGCCGCCTGCGCCGAGCGCGTCGTGGCCGAGCGTGCGGCAGATAACGCCGATACCCCTATGAGCATTGAGACCATCATCGACTTTATCGAGGACGGTGACATTGAGGACGCCCGCGCTGCCGTTGAGCGTCAGATTGAGCTGAACGGTGCGATCAGTGCCGAGGGCCTCGCACACGCTTGGGGCGCCGAGGTGGGCCGTACGCTGCTGGGTGCTCGTGCCGATGACGTCGCCTGCCGTGCCCGTGCCCGTGCAGCCGCCGGGTCCGACGCCCGCATGAACGGCTGCGCGCTGCCGGTCGCCATCGTGTGCGGCTCGGGCAATCAGGGCATTACCTGCGCGCTGCCTGTTATGGAGTATGCCGAGTATTTGCGCTGCGACCATGATCGCCTGGTTCGCGCCGTGATGCTGTCCGATCTGATCGCCGTGCATATCAAGAGCTATATTGGTGCGCTCTCGGCGTTTTGCGGTGCTATTTGCGCCGCATGCGGTGCCGGTGCCGCGATTACCTGGCTGTGCGGTGGCACGCGTGAGCAGATTGGCGCGACGGTCTCGAACACGCTCGGCAACGTGGGCGGCATCGTGTGCGATGGCGCCAAGGCGAGTTGCGCGGCTAAGATTTCGGCAGCCGTGGACGCTGCGATTCTGGGCCACGATATGGCTATGCAGGGCCGTGGCTTCCGTGCCGGCGAGGGCCTGATTCAGGATACCGTCGAGCAGACGATCGCCAGCATGGGCTACGTGGGCCGCGTGGGCATGAAGGACACCGACATCGAGATCCTAAACATCATGATCGGCAAAACCCAAGTCTGTTAGTTACGCGGTTTTACCAAACCGCGTAACAAGTCGACGCTGCAAACGCCCCTAAGCGGCAATTTGCCTTTCAATCGTCGGGCATGGCCAGAAGGCCTATGCCCTCCTCTTTCAAGGCACATTGCTCGCTTAGGGGCGTTTTCGCTGTCTTTGCCATAACATCGGCGTTGCTTTGTAAGGTGACAAAGGGACTGTCTCTTTGTCACCTTACAACCTGCGGCACTATTTTGTTTGGAGCGAGGGGTCCTACGACAGTTCGTTGGCTACTTGGTGTTCGTAGAAGGCTTCTACTACGGCGTTAAAGTCGCGGGCGAAGTCTTCCATGGTTCCGCGCCAGGTGGCTCGGCCTGGTTTTCCCTGGCCAACATAGGCGGTTTGAATGCCGCAGGCGGGGCTGGGGAAGTCGCGCTTGGGGTCGTTGCCCACCATGAGGACCTCGTGCGGCTCGAGCCCCATCACCTGAAGCTGCTCTAGATAGTAGGTGGCATCGGGCTTGCAGCGGGTGGTGTTTCCCATGTGCGTGACGAGCTCAAAGGGGGCGTCGGCCAGGTCGCCCCAACCCATGCGGCACTCGATGGCCCCCTGCGGAAAGCTGGGGTTGGTGAAGAGCGCGCAACGCAGTCCTGCGTCCTGTACAGCCTGGAGCGCGGCGTGCGCGCCCGGCATGGCGTGGGCGTTAATGACATCGTCGTTCTTGTGCGGAAGAACTTCGCGGTCATAGTAGGTAAACGCCTCGTAGATGAGGGGATCGGAGAGGCAGATGCCGCACCGGCGCTCAACCTCTTCTTGGTAGAACTCAAGATTGGTGCGATTATCCGTGCCGCTTCGGCGATTGGCGTTGAGGTCGACCAAGATGGTGCCGAGGCGTGCCATCGTGCCACCGTGGCTGCGGCGACCGATATCCGCGAGCATCGACGAGACATCCTTAAAATAGCGAAGGATGAACGCGTTGAGGTTGATGCTAAGAAGCGTTTCGTCCATATCGAAAACGACTGCTTTGAGCACGCGGGCACCTTTCTCGAAAAATCGTTCCAGAATCGTTGGCTCCGGATACTTTACCCTAAAGGTGTATGGGCAAACTGCTTATCGTCAAGTTGTGGAGACGGCTGTCCATAAGATTACGAAAAAGTCTCCACACGAGTAAAAAAACGCAGTTCAGGCTTGAAATCGAACCCATTTCCCCGTAACCTATACGAACGTGATTGCATAAGCGTCACATTAGTATCTGTCGGCTCCCGAGTGTTCCTAAACGTTGTGTGCTTGTCGCACCCTTCTGTAGGTCCTAGCAATCGGGGCCCCGTAGTTCGAAAGGGGTCCACCTTTGAGTGAGATTCAGAACTCGTCCATTTTCTCTCTTGACGATGTCAACGAGGAGGAGATGAACAACCTCATCGACGGTACGATTACCGACTTTGATGAGGGCGATCTCGTTAACGGCTCTGTCGTTAAGATCGAGCATGACGAGGTGCTCGTTGACATCGGATTCAAGTCCGAGGGCGTTATCCCGGTCCGCGAGCTGTCCATCCGCAAGGACGCTAACCCTGCAGACATCGTTGCACTCGGTGATCCCATCGAGGCTCTGGTTCTCCAGAAGGAGGACAAGGACGGTCGTCTGGTCCTGTCCAAGAAGCGTGCCGAGTACGAGCGTGCTTGGAACCGCATCGAGGAGAAGTTCAACTCCGGCGAGAACGTCGAGGGCGAGGTTATCGAGGTTGTCAAGGGCGGCCTGATCCTCGACATCGGCCTGCGTGGCTTCCTGCCCGCATCCCTCGTCGACCTCCGTCGTGTCAAGGACCTCACCTCCTACATGGGCACCCGCATCGAGGCCCGCGTCATCGAGATGGACCGCAACCGCAACAACGTCGTCCTTTCTCGTCGCGTCGTGCTCGAGGAGTCCCGTAAGGCCGAGCGCTCCGAGATCCTGTCCAAGCTCAAGTCTGGCATGCGTCTCCAGGGCACCGTTTCCTCCATCGTCGACTTCGGCGCCTTCGTCGACCTCGGCGGTATCGACGGCCTCATCCACATCTCCGAGCTCTCCTGGAACCACGTCAACCATCCTTCCGAGGTTGTCAAGGTCGGTCAGGAGGTCGAGGTCGAGGTTCTCGACGTCGATCTCAACCGCGAGCGCATCTCCCTGGGTCTCAAGCAGACCACCGAGGATCCGTGGCGCGCACTGGTCAAGAAGTACCCCGTCGGCGCTATCGTCGAGGGCACTGTGACCAAGCTTGTCCCGTTCGGCGCTTTCGTCGACCTGGGCGAGGGCATCGAGGGCCTGGTGCACATCTCCGAGATGGCCAACAAGCACGTCGACCAGCCTTCTCAGGTCACCCACGTGGGCGACAAGGTTCAGGTCAAGGTCATGGAGATCGACCTCGACCGTCGTCGTATCTCCCTGTCCATGAAGTCTGCTGCTGAGACTCTGGGCGTCGAGATCGAGGTTACCCCGCTGCCTTCCGAGAAGAAGGACGAGGAGACCGACGCCGAGTAAATCGGTTTGACGATCACTTGTTTTAAGGGATTCGTCCGCAATGGACGGGTCCCTTTTTGCATTTGCTGATGAGGTGCGCGATGCTTCCCGTGTGCAATGCTGCCCTGGCTGTTCGCAGACTATTGGGTTGTCGGTGCATGAAAAATGCCGACATCCCGCCTCGGGGAGGAGGCGGGAACGCACCGAGTAGACGGAGGGGTGCGGAGCGAGGTCGCGTCTCGACTGACGACGTTGCCCATCGACGATACTATTGTACTGCATAGCGTGGTTCTTGGTTTATCGTGTCGAACGCTTGTGTTGTGCCATTGCCTGTGACAACGGTGTGCTACACTCTTGCACTGCTGAGTGGGCCAGACGGTCGCGCGATGTGCTGCTTGCGGCACGCGTGAGGAAAGTCCGGGCTCCAGAGGGCGGGATGCCGGCTAACGGCCGGGCGGAGTGATCCGACGGAAAGCGCCGCAGAAAAGAAGACTCCCACCTGCGCCGCAAGGCGTAAAGGGAAAAGCTGAAACGGTGGTGTAAGAGACCACCAGCGTCGTGGCAACACGGCGGCTTGGCAAGCCCCATCCGGAGCAAGCGCGAATAGGAACGCTATGGGCCGGCCCGGTCCGCGTTCGGGTAGCGTGCGTGGAGCTGCACGGTAACGTGCAGACAAGATAAATGACCGTTCACGACAGAACCCGGCTTACAAGCCCACTCAGCAACTATGTTGGCGCTGCGACGGCGTCAGCTGGCCGATTTGGCGCTCATTCGTCGGTCGCCGCCATAAGGCGTGCTCCCTCCTCTTTCGGGCCAAATCGACTCAGCTGACGCCGTCTCGCTGTTTTTGCCTGGTCATCGGCAGCCTCATTTCTGTTGCAATCTCGTCCTTCAAGGCACCTTGCTCGCGCTGACGGGTTCTCGCTGTTGGTGGCGGCATCATTGGCGTTTCTGCTCTTGTTGGCGAGGGCAACGGTGCTGTCTTTGCCGTATTATTGAGGCTGTTTGTTGCTTTGCTTGTGTTTGAGGGGCTTTGTTGGACAGCTATTTTACTCTGCAGTCGAATATTGAGGCTTCGGGCGAGTTTGTGGACCGCAAGAGCCGGTTTATTGCCCAGCTGGTCCATATTGAGTCCGAGGATGAGGCGAATGCCTTTATCGAGATGGTTCGCAAGCGTCATTACGACGCTCGGCACAATGTTCCTGCGTGGATTTTAGTCGATGGACGTGAACGTCAGAGCGATGACGGTGAGCCGAGCCGCACGAGCGGCATGCCGACGCTCGAGGTACTGCGCGGCGCAGAGCTCAAAAATGTTTGCTGCGTGGTGACGCGCTATTTTGGTGGCACGCTGTTGGGACCTGGTGGCTTGGTGCGCGCCTATACCGCGGCCACGCAGGCGGCGGTGGCAGCTGCTCGGGAGGCTGGGCAGATTGTCGAGATGACGAGCGTCGTGCCGGTTGACGTGCACGTGGCCTATCCGCAGTATGAGCAGGTGCTTCGTTTGGCGCAGGATTCGGGTGCCAAGGTTTCGGATACCGATTACGCGGATGCCGTGACACTTCATTTGGTGTTTAAGGCGGGTGAGCAGGAGCCATTTTGCGCTAAGATGCGCGAGCTTATGGCGGGGCGCGAGGAGATTGAGGTCGGTGCTCCCGAATTTGCCGAGTTCTAACGGCGACGGCCGGCGTGCTTTTGGATGGATCCCAAGCGCGCCGGCCGTTGTTTTTCTGTCGCTGCCGTTTACTCGGCGAGCTGCTTTAGCACATCGCAGGCGATCTCGACAGCATCGTCGATGCAACCGGGGCAGCTGCGGAGCGGACCCTTATCCGATCCGATGCCCTTGAGCGTGCCGCAGACGGTCGTCGTATTCTTCTCGCCAAAACGCTTGGCGATTTCGTGCGACAGCTTGTAGGTCTGGCCCTTGGTCTTGGGGTTTTCCATGCCGTCGCTCAT
>CABVAC010000051.1 GCA_902496275.1 uncultured Collinsella sp.
GGGCCCTTGCGGCGTAGTCGCTATTTGTTCAGTCCAAGTTTCGGGGCGCAGTTCACAGGCACCTTTGTGGTGGTTTCTACGCACAAAAAGGCCCGGCTCCGTCTGATGACGCGGAGCCGGGCCTTGGTCGTTAGAACGGCGGAATATTAGTTATTCGACGGTGACACTCTTGGCCAGGTTGCGGGGCTGGTCAACATCGCAACCGCGCAGGATGGCTACCTCGCGGGCAAGCAACTGCAGCGGGACGCTCGCCGTGATGGGGCTGAACACGTCGCGGACTGCCGGCACGCGGATGATGCAGTCGGCGATCTTGTTGATCTCCTCGTCGCCCTCGGTGGCAACGACGATAACCTTGGCGCCGCGCGCCTTGCACTCCATGAGGTTCGACACGGTCTTGTCGTAGGTGGCACTCTTGGTGGCCACAGCGATGACAGGGAAGCCCGGGTCGATCAGGGCAATGGGGCCGTGCTTCATCTCGCCGGCGGCGTAAGCCTCGGCATGCAGGTAGCTGACCTCCTTGAGCTTGAGCGCGCCCTCGTAGGAAATAGCGGCACCCATGCCGCGGCCCACGAACAGCGCCGACTGCGCGTCCTTGCACAGCAGGGCGGCCTCATGAACGGCCTCGGTCTGGGTATCCAAAATCCACTGGATCTGCTCGGCCGTATCGGAAAGCTCGCGGAACAGCATGCGCGCCTGCTTGGTGGTCAGACGGTACTTAACCTGCGCCAGCAGCAGAGCCAGCAGCGTAAGGCTCACGACCTGACCGATAAAGCTCTTGGTCGAGGCGACCGCGATCTCCTTGTTGGCCTTGGTGTAGATGACGCCGTCGCTCTCACGCGCCACCGGACTGCCCACCACGTTGGTGATGCCGAAGACCTTGGCGCCCTTGATGCGCGCGTCGCGAATGGCGGCAAGGGTGTCGGCCGTCTCGCCCGACTGGGACACAGCCACGACAAGCGTCGTCGGCGTGATGATGGGATTGCGATAGCGGAACTCGCTGGCCGCCTCAACCTCGGTGGGGATGCGAGCCCAGCCCTCAATAAGGTTCTTGGCGATGAGGCCAGCGTGATAGCTAGTGCCGCAAGCGATCACGTAGACGCGGTCGATGTCGTTGAGTTCCTCGAGGGACAGGCCCAGCTCGTCGATATCGAGCTCGCCGGCGGGGGTCATACGGCCCACCAGCGTATCGCGCACGACGCGCGGCTGCTCGTGGATTTCCTTGAGCATAAAGTCGGGATAACCGCCCTTTTCTGCCATGTCCAGGTCCCAGTCGATGTGGGTGACCTTGGGCTCGATAACGTTGCCGGCCTCGTCGGTGTACTCGACGCCCGCGGGCGTGAGCTTGGCAAACTGACCGTCCTCGAGCACCACGACATCGCGGGTGGCGTCGATGAGCGCGATGACATCGGAAGCAACATAGGAGCCGGTTTCGCCCACGCCGACCACAATCGGGGAGTCCTTGCGCGCCACGGCGATCACGCCGGGCTCGTCAGCGCACACGGCGGCCAAACCATAGGCACCGACCACGTGGGTGCAAGCCTCGCGCACGGAGGCCATCAGGTCGTGCGTCTCGGCATAAGCCTCTTCGATCAGATGCGCGAAGACCTCGGTATCGGTCTCGCTCTTAAAGTGGTGGCCGCGGCCCTTCAGCTCTTCGCGCAGCTCGGCGAAGTTCTCGATGATGCCGTTGTGGACGATGGCGATACGACCGTCGCAGCTGGTGTGGGGATGGGCGTTAACGACGGAGGGCTTGCCGTGGGTGGCCCAACGGGTGTGGCCGATACCGCAGGTAGCGTCGCTGTCGATGTTGGAAAGCTCGCTCTCCAGGCCCGCGACCTTGCCCACGCGGCGGATGACGTCGAGGTGCGCCGCGGCGCCCTCACCCACCTCGAGCGCGACGCCCGAGGAGTCATAGCCGCGATACTCCATACGCTTGAGGCCCGTGACCAGGATGTTCTTTGCAATATCAGAGCCGGTGTAGCCGACAATTCCGCACATAGGATAAATCCCTTCGTCCGCGTGACTGCAAGACGTCCACGCACAGGGGGCGCTGAGACGTATAACGTTCGAGTATTGTACTCACGCAAGCGCAATCTGATATACCAGAACTGGTATCTTAATCGCGATACCACTCGATGCACACATGCCCAAACCACCACGATGGGGACAGGCACCTTTGTGGTGGTTTGGACTCCAGCGTTTGCCCAGATAAAACCTGCCAAAATAAACCTGTCCCTAATTGGCAGGTTTTGACACCCTAGGGGCGGGCGATGCTACAATCTGGCTTGTACTTGAAACGCATCAAAGGGGCCGCTATGGCAAAGGTAAAAATCAGCGATGTCGCGCGCGAGGCGGGAGTCTCGCTGGGCACGGTTTCCAACGCGCTCAACCATCCCGAAAAGCTGCGCCCCGAGACCCTCAAACTTATCAACGAAACCATCAATCGACTGGGCTACCTGCCCAACCAAAGCGCCCGTCAGCTCGCAGGCGGCGCCACCAAGTCCTTTGGCCTAGTCCTCCCCCGCCTCGACCACGGCTTCTCGCTCCAAATTGCCAGCGGCGCCCACAAAGAGGCCCGCAAGCACGGCTACGATTTACTCATCGCCAATGCCGATAACGACGATATTCTCGAGGATCATTACCTGCGCTATTTTATGGGCACGCAGATGTCCGGCGTCATGGTTCAGTCCATGGCGTCTCCCGACTGGCACCCCGCCATGGCAAAGATGCCCGTGCCGATCGTCCATCTTGACATCCACTGTTCCGAGCCCGGATACTACGTGGCTGCCGACAACGAGGCACAAGGCCGCATTATCGCCGAGCTCGCCGTTGCCCGTGGCGCACGCCATATCACCGTTGTGGGAAGGGCGGCATTTATGCAGCTCACCTTGCGCGTACTTGGCATCCACAAGGCCCTCGCCCTGCATCCCGATATCAAAATTGAGGTCATTGACGCCGGAGAGTGGAATACCGCAGCCGACGGCTACAGCATTGGCGCTCAGATTGCCGGGCGCTCCGGCGACGAGCGCCCCGATTTTGTCATCGGCCTGACCGACGTACTGGCGTCGGGCGTCATCTCGGCGCTGGTCGATAAAGGCATCTCCGTCCCCGAGCAGGTCCGCGTGGCTGGCTGCGACGGCAACCCGCTCGCCTGGAGCGGGTCGGTCCCACTCACCACGGTGGCACCCCCAGGCTACGAGATTGGCCGCAAGGGCATTCAATTGCTCATGGAGCAAATCGAAAACAAAGCCCCGGCGAAGACCAAGCACGCCCGTATCGGTTCCGCCGCACGCATCGTCACCGCGGTCACGGCCGTCGAGGACATCAACCGCCAAGAGCTCGTACGCCCGTTTTTACTGGAGCGCGCCAGCACCCAGGTAAGCAGTCACACCGAAGCCACCGCCATCAACCTCGGCGCCTACCTTTAGCACACGGCCTTGACCGCGGCCGTCAGGTCGAACAGCGTATCGAGCACGGCCTCGCAGCCGTCCACCACGTCCTGCGGCAGCGGCACGATATCGGGGACGGCAAAGACGTGGCAGCCGGCCGTAATGCCCGAGACGCAGCCGTTGCGCGAATCCTCGACCACGGCACACTCCTCGGGAGCAAAGCCCGCGCACTCGCAGGCGAGCAGATACATCTCGGGGTCGGGCTTACCGTGCACGACGTCCTCGCCGCAGGTCACCGTCTCAAACTTGTCAAAAAGACCGACCATCTTAAGGTTGCGCTCGGCCGTAACGAGACGCGACGACGTCGCTAGGCCCACGTGATAGCCCGCAGCCAGTAGCTCGTCTATGCACTCGGCGGCACCGGCCTTAAGCTCCAAATCGGTCTTGACTATCTCGTCGCGAATCTCCTTGTGGCGATGATAGATCGCCTCAGCGGTTTCTCTGCTGCCGTAATGCGCCTCAAGAATGTCCATGACATCGGGCAGCGTGCGACCGATAAACTGATGGATCAGCGCATCATCAATCGCGACCCCAAGCTCGGCGGCGCCCGCCTTCCACGCCTTGATGCCCAGACGCTCGGTATCGACCAGCGTTCCGTCCATGTCAAAAATAACAGCCTTAATCATATCGGTCCCCTCACCTGATTGCGTTACTGCCACTCTACCGCACTTTACAAACTTGTATATAACGTATATAGCATATTGCACTTTCGTTACATAGGTAGAAATCTTATGACAAGCAGCCCGGTAGGATTATAGTTTTCGACCGAGTACTCAATGGCAAGGATCGTTTCATGTTTTCAGACACCACCGCACCTGCAGAGGAGCTTCAGGACAAACTCGCAGCGCTCGAGCGGCTGCTTTTGGCATATGGACGCGTCGCCATCGGCTTTTCCGGCGGCGTCGACAGCAGCTTTTTGGCCGCGGTCTGCGCCCGTATCATGCCCGCCGACACGCTTCTCGTTCACCTCACCACGCCGCTCATCGGCACGCCCGAACAGACCTCGTTTGAGCGCTCCGTTGATGGACAAGCCAATGAGGGGCCGCATTTTAAGCTCCCCGTGCTCAATCTTTCGGTCGATCAGCTGCAGCTCCCCCAAGTAGCCTGCAACGATGCCAATCGCTGCTACCACTGCAAGCATGCCGGCTTTACCGTTATCGTCAACCACGCCAAGTCGCTCGGCTTTTCCACCGTCATCGATGGCAGCAATGCAAGCGATCGCGGTGACTACCGCCCCGGCATGCGCGCGGCAAAAGAGCTCGGCGTACGCTCCCCTCTCATGGAGGTCGGCTTTACCAAGGACGAAGAGCGCGAGCTGCTGCGCGTATGGGGCTATCCCGTTTGGAACCTGCCGGCGGGAGCCTGTCTTGCCACGCGCGTCCCCACGGGCGAGGAGCTTACGCGCGATAAGATCGATTTAATCCGTACCTGCGAGGACTACCTGCACGATCTTGACCTGGCGCAGGTTCGCGCGCGCTTGGTCGGCAGCTGCATGCATATCGAGGCCGCCCCCGCAGATATCACCAAGATTGCCGCCCTCGGCGGCACCGCCGTCGATGCCGAGGGCAAAACCCCGCTGCCCGCCGCCATCGAGTCCGCGCTGCGCGAGCTGGGCTGCGACCATATCTCCCCCGAGGTTACCCCCTATATCCACGGCAACATGAACCTTTAGGTTACGCCGTTTTACAAACGGCGTACCTGCTCGGCGCTGCGCGGGCTCCGGGCACGGCAATCTGACGTTCAACTTCACGGGCGCGACCAAAAGGTCAGCGCCCGCTTGTTTCACGTCACCTTGCCGCGCCCGGAACCTGCTCGCTCGCTTATGCTCAACCTGAACTACATAAATTGTCGCCAACCCACCAAAAAGGGACAGGTTTGTTTTGACAGGTTTTATCTGGGGAAACGCAAGCAGGGCCGCGACACCTATATGGCGTCGCGGCCCTTTTCCTTGGAGAAGGATCGATTGATTGAACAGGATGACCGTTCTAGTCTTCGAGTCCGCTATTGATGAGCTCCGCAATCTCAACGGGATCGGTGCTGGCGCGCACCTTGTCACGGAAGCCGGCGTCCATCAGCATCACGGCAGCCTTGGAGAGCAGACGCAGGTGCGTGGTTCCAGCTTCGCCGGCGGGCACGTACAGCGCGAGCGCAACATCGACGGGCACTCCATCGAAGCTCGGCCATTCAACGGGCTCGACCAGTTTAAGCACGGCAACGCCCGGCGTATGGATCGCGTCGCTTTTGGCATGCGGAACGGCAAAGCCGGCGACAAGGCCGGTCTCGGCCTCGTTTTCGCGCGCAATGAAGGCGGCCTCTACGGCAGATGCGTCATCGGCAAAGCCGAGCTCGATGGCCTGCTCGGACAAATAATGCAGGGCGTCCTCACGCGAGGCGGCGGTATACCCGATCGTCACTTGGTTGGCAGATACAAATCCCATGGAAACCTTCCTTACAACACGGACCTGACCGCAGCTTCGATGCCGTCGGCGTCCAAACCGTACTTGTGCAGCAAATCGACCGCAGGGCCGGACTCGCCATACACATCGCGCACGCCGACGCGTCGCATCGGCACCGGATGCTGTTCCGCGAGCACCGAGGCCACGGCCTCGCCAAGACCACCGATAATCGAATGCTCCTCGGCGGTGACCACGCGACCAGTCTTCTTGGCGCTGGCAACCACCAGGCGCTCATCAAGCGGCTTGATCGTGTGCATGTTGATGACCTCGGCGTCGATACCATCGGCAGCGAGCGCCTCGGCAGCCTCAAGCGCCTCAGCGACCATAAGGCCACAAGCGATGATGGTCACATCGGACCCCTCGCGCACGACCACGCCGCGACCAATCTTGAACTCATAGTCCTCGTGGTCGTTGATGACCGGTGTTGCCAGACGGCCGAAACGCATGTAGACCGGCCCCTCAAACTCATAGGCGGCCCGCACGCAAGCGCGAGCCTCGATGTCATCGGCGGGAACAATCACCGTCATACCCGGGATCGTGCGCATGAGCGCGATGTCCTCGCAGCACTGATGCGTGGCACCGTCTTCACCGACCGAGATACCCGCATGCGTGGCGCCGATTTTGACGTTGAGGTGCGGATAGGCGATGGAATTACGCACTTGTTCGTACGCGCGACCGGCGGCGAACATGGCAAAGGTGCTTGCAAAGGCGACGTGGCCCGTGGTTGCAATGCCGGCGGCAAGCCCCATCAAGTTGCTCTCGGCAATGCCGGCGTCGTAGAAGCGTTCAGGATGGGCAGCCTTAAACTTACCGGTCTGCGTGGCGGCGGCCAGGTCGGCATCGAGAACCACAAAGTCATCGTGCTCATTGCCCAGATCGACAAGCGCCTCGCCGTAGCTTACGCGCGTGGCGACTTTTTTGACCTCTGCCATTAGAACTCCTCCCCTGCTGCCGCGAGCTCGGCCATGGCCTGCTCAAACTGCTCGTCATTGGGCGCCTTGCCATGCCAGCCAACCTGGTTCTCCATAAAGGAGACGCCTTTGCCCTTCACCGTCTCGGCGATGATAGCGACGGGCGCGCCATCCACCTCGCGAGCTTCGGCAAAGGCGGCGGCAATCTGCGTCATGTCGTTACCGTCGGTAAGCTCGATCACATGCCACTTAAAGGCGCGGAACTTATCGGCGAGCGGCATGGCCGAGTTGACTGCATCGATCGTGCCATCAATCTGCAAGCCGTTGTGGTCGACGACGGCAACAAGATTGTCGAGCGCATGGTTGCCGGCAAACATGGCCGCCTCCCACACCTGGCCCTCCTCGCACTCACCGTCGCCCAGCAACGTGTAGACACGGTAGCTGTCGCCCCAGTGCTTAGCGGCAAGCGCCATTCCAACTGCAGCAGAGATGCCCTGACCGAGCGAGCCGGTGGACATATCGATGCCCGGGGTGTCGTTCATGTTGGGATGGCCCTGCAGTCGGCTGCCAATATGGCGAAGCGTCTCGAGCTCTTCGACGGGAAAATAGCCGCGAGTTGCCAACACCGAATACAGTCCCGGCGCCGCGTGACCCTTGGAGAGCACAAAGCGATCGCGATCGGCCTTGTGAGGGTCGGCAGGATCGATATTCATTTCCTCAAAGTACAAATAGGTCATGATGTCGGCAGCACCGAGCGATCCACCCGGATGTCCCGACTTGGCCGCATGAACCGCAGTCACGACACCCTTCCTGACCTCATTGGCGACCTTCGCCAGCTCCTGGTTGGTCATACGAATTCCTCTCTTGAGAACAACCCCGACACCGGATGACGCGATGCCGGGACGATCCACTCGTTAAGCCTGAGCGACGACCTTCTGCCAGTCAGCCTCGAACGAGGCAAGGCCCTGGTCGGTCAGCGGGTGATGCAGGCACTTCTTAAGAGCGGCCATGGGGACGGTCGCAATATCGGCACCAAGAAGAGCCGCCTGGGTCACGTGGTTGGGCGTGCGGACCGAAGCGGTGATGATCTCGACGGTGTTGTCGACGTTCTTGCCGGTCCAGTCATAGTTCTTGATGCAGGTCACGACATTGTCGAGCTGCGAGATGCCGTCCTCGGCGATGTCGTCAAAGCGGCCGACAAACGGGCTGATGTAGCGGGCACCGGCGTTGGCGGCCATGAGGGCCTGCGTCGGCGAGAAAACAAGCGTCATGTTGACGCGCACGCCCGCATCGGCCAGGGCGCGGCAGGCGGCGAGGCCGGCCTCGCACACGGGAAGCTTGACCACGATGTTGGGAGCCAGGGCGGCAAGGCGCTTGCCCTCCTCGATCATGCCCTCGGCAGTGGTCGCGGTGGACTCAGCAGACACGGGCAGGCCCTCGCAGAGCTCGGCAATCTTGAGCATATGGGGCTCAAAGTCGGCGAGCTTGCCGCCGGTCTTGGCGTACAGGGACGGGTTGGTGGTGACGCCGGCAAGGCAGCCCCAGCTCTTGGCCTCGGCGATCTCGTCAAGGTTGGCGGTATCGATAAAGAACTTCATAGTGCAAACTCCTTCTAAGGAATCCAAAACTCAAAAAATAGGACAAAGGGGATGTCCCTTTGTCCTATGTGCCGGGCCCGCAGCTGGGACATGCCCCGGGCCCGGCGTCGTGTAGGAAAAGCTACTTAGAGAGCCTTCTCGATGCGGCTCGTGACGCCCTTGAGGTTAAGGCCGACGACGTACTGCTTGATCGGGCGCTTGATGTGCTCGATCACAAAACGCTTGCCGTCGATGTCCTGGGCAGCGAGGTTGCGGTAGAGCTTCTCGACCTGCTCCTTGACCTCGGGATCGTTAAAGGCGTAGTGGCCGGAGACATCCAGAATCTTCAGGCTGAGCTCGTCGTCTGCCAGGATGTCATCAACCTGCAGGTTAACGTCATCGCCGGTCATCCACTTGCGCCAGCGCTCGGTCTTGATGGCCTTGACCAACAGCGTGTGGTACAGGTCGGAAGGATCGTCGCACAGGCCGTTGTCGACCAGGATCTGCTCGGTAGCGCAGAGCTTGAGGTAAGCGCGGGTCTCCTCGGTGCCGTACTGAGGGGCGACATTGGAAGCGGTCACGTGTGCCGGGATGTGCTCGAGCAGCGTCGCGTCATCCAGGTAGTCGGCGTTGTGCTCCTTCAGGCCCACGCCGTAGCGCTTGGCCATGTCGGCGAGCTCGCGGGCGTTCTTAAAGTTGTAATGACCGACCTGCTCGGTCCAACGGGTGAGCGTACCGGTCTGGCCGACGATAAAGGTGGGCATGGGGCAGCCACGCTTCTCGAGCTCGGGCTGCAGCTGAGAAATGAACTCCTCGTACTTGTCGGTGGAGGTCAGGCCGCCATTGGTCTCCTCGGTACCGACCTCATAGGCAACCTCGGGCAGGTTATGCTCGCGACGGTACTGCTCAAGGTAGTCGATAAGATCGATCGTGCGGCGAAGCACCACGTCGAGCGGAATAACCTTGCCGATCTGATAGGGGTCCTTGGTGGGGTCGACCATCAGCAGGTCAAAGCCTGCCTCCATGTCGGCGACGAAGGACTTGCGGGCGAGCTCCATGGCCTCGTCCTCGGGCAGGTGGGCGTTACGCTCCTCGTCGCGCTGCCACGGACCGCCGTGATCGCGGCACAGGTAGTACGGACCGGTGTAACCCACCTCGTCGGCAACCTTCTTGATGTCGGCGGCAAAGCGCGTCTGGTCCCAACCGTTGACGTAGCCGGCGCCCATCTCGTCCATATCGACCTGGTTGCGGCTGGCGATAAACATGGGCGGGAAATCTTCGTCCTTGGCAAGCTCGAACACGGCCTGAATCAGGTTGGGGCTCATGGGGCCAATGCCGACCATGGTTGCGTGATCGCCGCTATCCTGCAGCTTGAGCATGCCCTGAACGGCCTGGCGGATGGTGAGGTTGGACATTTTGTTCTCCTTCTCCAGAGGATTTTTGACAAAAGTTCCCTGGGACCCAGATGTGGGCCCTATCAGTACGGATGGATTTTGTTGTGTAGGGGCGGTTGTGCGGAGTCAAATCCATCCCTCCGCACAACCGGAGTCCTTAAAGGTTTACTTGGCCTGCTTATCGAGCGTGGGCTTCATCGCAATCAGGATTGCAGCGGCGACCACGGAGCCAATCACGATGTCCAGGCAGAACAGCGCGACGTTGTTGGTGGCCAGGGCGACGATAAAGCCACCGTGCGGAACGTAGCAGTCGATGCCCTGGAAGGCGGCAAGCGCCGCGCCCACGGCAGAGCCGATGCAGATGCCGGGCAGGGTGTGGCCAAGATCCTTGACCGCGAAGGGGATAGCGCCCTCGGTAATGCCGATGCAGCCCATGAACAGCGCGGAGATGCCCATCTGACGGTCAGCGTCATCGAACTTGTTCTTGGCGATGAGCGCGGCGAGACCACAGGCGATCGGGGGAATGGCGACGGCGACGCGGAACATACCGTTGGGGCCGTAGATGCCGGAGGCCATGATGGCCATGGTAAAGGTCGAAGCGGTCTTGTTGATGGGGCCACCCATATCGAAAGCGGTCATAACACCAATGACCAGGCCCAGGACGACGGCGGAGCCGCCCTGCAGGCTACCGAGCACGCTGGTGAGCCAATCCATCACAAAGCCAAGCGGCGTGGCCAGGATGTAGATGTAGGCCATGCCCAGGACGAGCGAGGTCAGAATCGGGATGATCAAAATCGGCATGATGGTCTGAATGGTGTTGTTGACCTTCCAGGTCTTCATCCAGCGGACAAAGTAGCCGCAGATAACCGCCATGATCATGGCACCCAAGAAGCCGGTCGAAACGCTGTTGCCGCTCGGGGTGACGACGGCGTTGTTAACCAAGTAGCCCAGGACGAAGCCAGGGGCAAGCGCGGGCTTGCCGGCCATCGAGTAGGAGATGTAAGCCGCAAGCACCGGGATCATCATGGAGATGCCGGCCATGCCGATGGTGTTAAGACTCACCATCAGCGGGTTCGTAACCTCCATGCCGTTGGCGCCGGCGGTACCGGATGCCAGCGAGAAGGCGAGAAACACGCCGCCGATAACGACGATGGGGATAAAATAGGAAACGCCGGTATTGAACGCATTGAGCAGCGTCTTGCCAGGATCGGCAAAGATAGACTGCTTGGACGCCGGTGTCGGGGCCTGCGGGGCAGCGGAGACGGCCTTCTTCTCTGCCTTGGCCTCGGCCTTGGGCGCGTCAACGGCGCCACCCGTCGCCTTGATGATCTCAACGGCCTGGTCGATGATCTTTACCGGATCGGCGATTACATCCGAGGTGCCGACCTTCAGGAACTTGCCCTCGGCCATCTTCTGCTCAAAACGATCCTCGTTCTCGACACCCACGTCGACGGACTCGAGCACCAGGTCGGCGGAATCCACGTCTTCCTGCGTCAGCTCGTTCTCGATACCCAGGCCACCCTGAGCCTCGACTTTGCACTCGATGCCACGGGCGGCGCATTCATCCTGAATCGCCTTCTGGGCCATATACGTGTGGGCAATACCCACGGTACAGGCGGCAACGCCTACGATCTTCATTGCTTCCCTCTTTTCATAGAGTTGCGTGCGCAAGACACCGTTTGCGGAGGCCTCCGGAGCATCCCCTGCCGTTTGGACTTGCTGTCTTTTCGACAAGACCAATATAGGTGCTCGTTTTTCTTAATGCCAGCTTATTTCGGTAAACGCGCAGGTCAGAGCGTTGGTTATGCTACTTGGTTATGCGTTTAACCAAAAATAAATCCTGCGATTTTACCCTCGATTTCAAAAGTCAAGAAGTATTTGATTTTCTCGGTAGACGGCAGATGCGCATGCCGGTCACAAATTTCGACCCCACCCGTATACCGCATTTGTTGCATACTCATATGAAAGGAAAAAGTCGCTCACCGAAGCGCATCCCTCACCAAGACTCAAAGTCATCATGTTGGAAAATGCTCATCTGTCGGAAGGAGTCGCTGTGGCAAAACAGCGCGTTACGATCGCAGACGTCGCTCGAGAGGCGGGAACCTCGACGGCAAGCGTCTCGTATTACCTCAACGACAAACGAGAAAAGCTTAGCGAGAAGACGCAGGCAAAGATTGCGCGCGTCATCAAGGAACTCGGATACGTTCCCAACGCCCAAGCGCAAACGCTCACCGGCAAGCAGACCCACGTCATCGCCATCATCATTTTGGATAACACCAACAAGTGGGCGGGCCTCGTCCTCAACGGCATGGAACAAGTCATGCTCCCCGCGGGCTACCAGACGGTCGTTTGCACGAGCAACTTTAACCCCGAGACCGAGCTCATGTATGTCGACAAAATGCTCTCGCTGGGCGTCGATGGTTTTATCATCCAGCCCACGGCAAATTTCAAGGCCGTCCACGACCGCATCAAGCGCGCCGGCAAGCCCGTCGTCTTTTTTGACGCGGCCATCTACAGCCCAGGCACCAGCTGGATCAAAACCAACCTCTACGACGGCGTGTACAATGCCACGCAGGCGCTTCTCGATGCCGGCTACGAGGACTTTTTCTCCATTGCCGCCAACATGACCGAAATGCGCACCCGTATGGAGCGTTTTCAGGGGTATGCCGAGGCGCTGGCAGCGAACGGACAACTCTACAAAGCGATTCCCATCGACCACAACAAGCCGTCGGTCAGTGAGCTTACCGAGTACTTTAAATACAAGCTCAACCCCGCCAAGCGAACCCTTATCTTCGTGCAAAATCAGTGGGCACTTCCCCGTGTCTACAAGGCCCTCCAGCCCATGGCCCATCTACTTCCGCAGCAAATCGGTCTTTTGGGACTCAACTGCGAAGACTGGACCAACCTCACCACGCCGACCGTCTCCACGATCATCGAGCCCGTCGACCAGGAAGGCAGGGAGGCGGCCGAGATGCTCCTCGCACTACTCGATGGCAGCAGCATGCCCGGTGAGCAGCGCATTCTCGAATGCAAACTCAATTGGCTCGGCTCCACCTCAATCTAGCCATAAGCCCAACATGGGGGCAAATGGACCAGCGGCATTTGTCCCAAATCTTAAGTATTTGTTCGACAGAACGGCCTCTGCCGGCTCCTGCTAGACTGGTAGATTCCTAACCGTCCATCCAGGAGCCCCAATGTCGCGCAAGTCCGCCTACAAGCAAGTACTTTCCATCGGCACCGCCGTGGTGCTGGGGTTTGCGCTGTTTACGGGATCGCTCGACGGAGCTCCCAAGCTGCTCTCGCCGCAAAGCGATGAACAGGCGGCGGCTCTGGCCGAGAAGCAAAACGAGAGTCCCAACCGCACCGACAACGAGGCAGACCTGGTCGCCCGGCTCGAATCGGGAACAGCCAGCTCCGAGGACTCCGGCGATGGCTCCGAATCCGCCGCACCCGACACCGGTGACGCCGCTTCCGAGGACAGCTCCACCACCCCCATCGACGAGGTCGAAAACCCCGATCTCGACCGCGCCCGCGGCGTATATCTCAGCAGCATTCCCGACTACGCCGGCAACCCCTACGTTGCCCTTCGCGCCGACAGCACGCACCCGTTGGGCACGCCATCATTCACGCTCGACGAATACGAGCGAGCTACCGAAGAGGGCTGCTTTAAGAAGTTCTCCAAGCTCGATAGCCTGGGCCGCACCCGCAAGGCACTCGCCTGCGTGGGTCCCGAATCGCTCGGTCAGGGCAAGCGCGGCGATATCTCGCGTATCCATCCCGCCGGGTGGCACCAGCAGCGCTACGACTTTATTCCGGGTCAAAGCCTCTACAACCGCTGCCACCTCATCGCCTGGTCGCTCTGCGGCGAAAACGCCAATCGCAAGAATCTCCTCACCGGCACGCGCTATCTCAACGAAACGGGCATGCTGCCGTTTGAAGAGCAGATCCTCGACTACATCCACGACACGGGCAACCATGTGCTCTACCGCGTCACGCCCATGTACAACGAAGAGGAACTTGTCTGCCGTGGCGTGCGCCTTGAGGCGCAATCGGTCGAGGACCGCGGCAAGACCCTGTGCTTCCACGTGTACTGCTACAACCTGCAGCCGCATGTGCAGGTCGACTACGCCACCGGCCGCAACCAGGCATCCGGAGACTAGTGCCGACCAAGCTGCCCCAAAACCTAAAATGATCCGTTTTCCTCCGCCCCCCGGGGATCAAAACCACCCCTAAAAGGGGTGGTTTGCTCTTAGGGTATAACCCTTGGATTT
>CABVAC010000052.1 GCA_902496275.1 uncultured Collinsella sp.
TCGTTTTCCCAGTCGGTCTGGATGACCATGCGCTCGATGGCACGACCGACCACGCGGAAGGCACCGGGCTCTTCCTGGACAATGCGGAAACGCTTCTCACGCTGCAGGCGGCGGCGCTCCCACTCATCGTCGCGCAGAACGACCGGCTCATCGGAGACAGCCAACTCGGCGCGCAGCTTGGCCACCTGCTCGCCCACGGCAAGCATCAGCGTGTTGAGGCCGGCGCCCGTCACAGCAGACACGGCAAAGAACATATGCCCATCGTCGAGCGCTGCGCGCTTAAGGTCGGCAATCTTGTCGGCCGTGCCCGGCGCATCGCACTTGTTGGCAACGACGATCTGCGGACGCTCCGAGAGCTCGGCGCCATACTGCTCGAGCTCGCGGTTGATGATGTGGTAATCCTCGACCGGATCGCGATCCTCAAAACCACCCGTCATGTCGACGACATGCATGATCAGAGCCGTACGCTCAATGTGGCGCAGGAACTGGTGACCCAGGCCCTTGCCCTCGCTCGCGCCTTCGATAAGACCGGGGACGTCAGCAACGACGTAAGAATATTCGCCGGCACGCACCATGCCGAGGTTCGGCACGAGCGTGGTAAACGGGTAGTCGGCAATCTTGGGGCGGGCGGCACTCATGCGCGCAATGAGCGATGACTTACCCACTGAGGGAAAGCCCACGAGCGCGGCATCGGCCATAAGCTTCATCTCGAGCTCAATCCAGTGCTCCTCGGCCGGTTCGCCCAGCTGGGCGAACGCGGGCGCGCGGCGCACCGACGTCACAAAGTGCGTGTTGCCCAGGCCGCCGGCACCGCCGGGCGCCACGACGACGCGCTCGCCATCGTGCACCAGGTCGGCAATCTCGAACATCGGGGTCTGCGTCTCGGGGTCGAGCTCCCGCACCACGGTACCCATAGGGACCTTGAGAATCAGGTCCTCGCCGCTCTTACCGTTACGACGGGCACCCTGCCCGTGCGTGCCGCGCTCGGCGCGGAAGTGATGCTTAAAGCGGTAATCGATCAGCGAAGACAGCTGAGCATCGGCCTGGATGACGACATTGCCGCCACGACCGCCGTCGCCGCCATCGGGGCCGCCCTTGGGGACAAATGCCTCGCGCCTAAACGACATGCATCCGGCTCCGCCGTCGCCGCCGCACACGTTAATGCGGCTGATATCGGTGAACTGTGACAACAGAATCGCCTCCTACAAAAAGAGGGAGACCCTTGAATCCTAAAACTCAAGTGCCTCCCACATATGTGCTCTATGAAGGGTGAATTACGCGTTCGCGAGCGGGCGTACGCTGACCCTGTGCTTGATACCCTTGTGGAACTCAACGGTACCGTCGACCAGCGCGAACAGCGTGTCGTCCTTACCACGGCCAACGTTCTCACCCGGGTGGATGTGCGTGCCGTGCTGACGGACGAGAATCGTGCCCGTGGTTACCGTCTGGCCGGCATAGCGCTTCGTGCCAAGGCGCTGACCGCGGGAGTCACGGCCATTACGGGAGGAACCGAGTCCTTTTTTGTGTGCCATTGTGTATACCTACTCTTTCGTTACGAGTGTAATCTACTCGGCGACGGGAGCCTCGGCAACAGCCTCGGCCTCTGCCTTGACAGCCTTCTTGGCGCGGGACGTAGCCTGGACCTTCACGATCTTCAGCTTGGTGAGCTGCTGACGGTGACCCTTCAGACGACGATAGCGCTTACGCTTGTGGAACTTGAAGACCAGCTGCTTCTCGCCCTTGAACTGCTCAACGATCTGAGCGGTAACCTTGGCCTTGGCCAGCTTGTCGGGATCGGTGACGATCTTCTTACCATCGTTGAGGAAGATAACCGGCAGGGTGACCTTGTCGCCCTCATTGCCCTCGATCTTCTCGACGGTGATGACATCGTCGGTGGCGACCTTGTACTGCTTGCCGCCCGTGTTAACGATTGCGTACATGTTTACTTGCCCTTCATGCATCAGTTAGTGCAACAGCCGAATATAGTAGCAGGCGAAAATACCCCCGTCAACGAGTATGTGGAGCAAATCCACAAGTTCGCACAGGTATGGGGCTGACGAGTCGGCCCTCGTCGTCCTCGCATGCTTGATTCTGACGCTCGACATCGTAGGAGCAGATGGTCACGAGGTCTTGCATACCGGTGGAAACAATAGGTGCATCCACGCCCGGGGTCAAGCCCTGCAACAAAACATCAGCAGCGGAAAGCAAAATCTCCGGACGCATGGAGCCCTCGTTGTCGGCATGGGTGTCGAGCATGAGGACCAGATGGTCCTCATGCTCCCCCGCCGTGAGCTCATAGCCAACGAGCGTGTGATCCAAATCCAAGCGCTTGCTCTTTTTTCCGCGCGCGTAGTCGATGCCATGGTCCGCGCGCAGCGTGTCGATCGCACGACGCACCTCGTCGGCGCATACGGGCGCCTCGGGATCCAAGTGCAGGTCGATGCGATACGACAGGCGCGTGAGCTGCGCCGTCAACGCCGGCGTGCGCACGTCGATGTACGCCGCCTCGATGGGCGCCAGATCGGCCGGAGACGCCGCAGCCAGGCGCCCAAACGCCTCGTCGAGCGCCACGAACTCGGTCATAAACAGGTCATACCACTCGCAGGTCGACGACGTACCCACCGGTAGCGCCGAAGAAAAGCCCACGCGCATGTGCGGGGAGAAGCCCTGCGTGACGGCATAGGGAAGTCCCGCACGGCGCACGATGCGCTCAATGGTATGGATTACTTCGAGATGGCCCAGGTACTTAAGGCGATCGCGCTTGCCATAGCGAACACGAAGTCTAAAGAGCGTGGGGTTGTCGGTCAGGCGCTCACTCATGCGCGATCACCCATCAATATATTCTTGGCGTGGAGCGTGGGGCAGATTCCGCAGCCGGTGCACGACGTGCGGGTGCAGTCGGGAGTCGTGACGCCCTCGAGCGAGCGACGGTACTCGCGCTCGAGAAAGCCGCGTGTGCAGCCGGGGCTCACGTGCTCCCACGGCAGGCGCCAGTCCAACTCGTAGGGCAGGTGCACGAGCTCATTGAGGTCGATGCCGTTTTTGGCAGCAGCCTCCTTCCAGTTATCGAGCGAGAAATGCTCTACCCAGGCGTCAAAGCGAGAACCCGAGCGCCAAGCGTCGATGATGACGGGCGTCATGTCACGACCGGCGCGGGACAGCGCGGCCTCGATGAGCGAGGTCTCGGCATCGTGGTAATGAACGCGGACGGCACGGTTGCGAACGCTCGTGATAAGCAGCTTCTGGCGACGCTTGACATCGTCGTAGTCGAGCTGCGGGCACCACTGGAACGGCGTGGCGGCCTTGGGGATAAAGACCGAAACCGAGATGGACACCGAGATCGAGCCGCGACGAGCCTTGGGCACCACGGAACGACCGAGCTCCAGCACGTGATCGGCCAGATTGGCGATGGCCACGATGTCCTCGTCGCGCTCGCCGGGAAGGCCCATCATAAAGTAGAGCTTCATGCGGTTCCAGCCGGCCTCGAAGGCCGCCTTGGCCGCACGGTCCAGGTCCTCCTCGGTCACGTTCTTGTTAATGATGTCGCGCATGCGCTGGCTGCCGGCCTCGGGCGCGAACGTCAGTCCGCCCTTCTTTTCGCCGGCGACCGACTCGGCCATATCCACGCCAAACGAATCCAGGCGCTGCGACGGAATAGACACGCGAATACCCGTATCCTCCAGGCGACGGTTGAGCCTGCCGAGCACGTCGCGAATGCAGGAGTGGTCGGTCGTGGAGAGCGAGGTCAGCGACACCTCGTCATAGCCAGTCTTTTCCAGACCCTGAATCACCGACGAGACAATCTGGTCGGCCGAGCGCTCGCGCACCGGGCGATACGTCATGCCAGCCTGGCAAAAACGACAGCCGCGGGCGCAGCCGCGCAGGATCTCGATAGACAGGCGGTCGTGGACAAGCTGCGCATAGGGCACGCACGACTGCGACAGCGGATTCGTGGCGCCGAAATCCTCGACGACGCGCTTGTAGACCACGGTCGGCGCATCCTTGCCCTCACGCGGCACGGTGTAGCCATGCGGCGAGCAAGGCTCGTCGTGACGAACCTCATAGAGCGACGGCACGTAGTTGCCGGCAATGGATGCAAGCTGCTCGACAATCTGCACGCGCGGGACCCCTTCGTCACGCAGGCGGCGATGCAGCTGACAGGTCTCGAGCAGCGATTCCTCGCCCTCACCGATGAGGATGGCATCGAAGAAGGCCGCGTACGGCTCGGGGTTGTACACCGAGGGGCCGCCGGCGATGATAATGGGGTCGTCCTCGGTGCGGTCAGCCGCTAACAGCGGAATACCAGCGAGGTCGAGTGCCTCGAGGAAGTTCGTCACCGCCATCTCGTGCGGCACATGCAGACCGACGATATCAAACGAAGCGACCGGCGCTGCACCCTCGAGCGACAGCAGCGGAATACCCGCCTCGCGCATGGCATCACCCATATCGGGCCACGGCACATAGCCACGCTCGCAGGAGATGCCCTCGGCCTGGTTAAGGATGTTGTAGAGGATGGCGATGCCCTGGTTGGGCAGACCAACCTCGTACACATCCGGGTAGATCAGGCAGCAACGGTAGTCGGCATCGGCCTTGGAAAGCGTGCCCCACTCGTGATCGATATAGCGACTCGGCTTCTCGACCTTGGCGAGCAGCGGCTCAATTAAATGAAAACAATCTTGGTATGCAACGCGCAACGGAAAACCCCTAAGCAGCGAGATCTGATGCGTCCTGATAGGACGCCATAGGACGGGTAGCGCCCGCGACCGTGGTCACCAGATCGCGAACGCGGGAGAACGTGGCAGTGACCACCTCGTTGGCACGACTGTAGTCGACATCGCGCTCGTAGAGCGAAACGAGCGCACGGCCCATGCCATAGGTGCCCGCGGCGGCAGTGAGCGCCTTGACGGCAAACCCAATATGCGGCGTCTGCTTGACGAGTGCGCGGGTGACCGCGCGGATCACAAAACCGCCGGCAAGCACGCCCGCGACCTCGTAGCCGCGCTCAGGCTTAATGCCGCGTCCAAAGACGGCAGCGAGCTCAAAGAGCATGCCCACCTGCGCCAGCGCCATAACGGGATAATCGGCGCCCGGCAAAAACGCCAGCGCACCGGTCGCCATATTGGTGAGCGCACACGAGGTGATGATGCGGTTGGCCGCCGCGATGCGCATGAAGGCAAAGTTCGCCGCAAAAGCCGTTTCCTTGTCCGTGCGATCGAGAATCCAGCGGGCAAGCGTCTCGAGCAGATACGTCTTATCGGTTGCCGCTACCACGCCAAGCATGGGCGTGGACTCCTCGATAAACGGCACCTCCACAGCAGACTCGGCAAGCACGCACACGGGCGCGCCGGCGATCACGAGCTCCTGCACGGCACTCTCCAAGCGGTCGGAACCACACGAGAGCACCAGCACCACATCGGTATCGGTCTTTGGAGCAATTCGCTCCTCCCCCAGACGCTCGACGCGCACAATGCCCGAGGTCGTCTGCGGCACAAAGGCATCACGCACCGTCTCGGCCAGAAAGCGCGAGGCAGACGAATCCAGATAGACCGAGACGCGCACCGGCGTATCGGAATCCTTCTTAACGGACGCGCCCATCTTAAAAGCGCGGGTCAGCTTATCTACGGGAATTTTCATAGCAAACCCCTCCAGCGGTTACGCGGCGCCCGAACGATGCCGCCATATGGATTGTACGATACCCACCGTCAGCAGCTGAATCATCATCGAAGACGAACCGAAGCTAATAAACGGTAGCGGAATACCGGTAATCGGCATCATGCCGATGCACATGCCGATGTTTTCGAAGGTCTGGAACGCCCACATGCCAACGATGCCAACACACGAAAGACGCAAAAACAGGGACTCGCACTTAAAGGCGACGCGAATCGTCGAAAAGATCAACAGCACGTAGAGGCACAGGAGCAAAAAGGAACCGCAAAAGCCAAAGGTCTCGGACAGGAAGGCGAAGACGAAGTCGGTGTGGAACTCAGGCAGAAAGCCGCCGGCCGACTGCGTCGCATGGCCCAAACCCTTACCAAAGAAGCCGCCCGAGCCAACGGCGATAAGCGACTGCTGCAGGTTGTAGGCATCGTCCGAATCGGCATTATCGGGGTCGATAAAGACCGTCAGACGGTTCATCTGATACTGCTTGATAAGCACATCGTGGCCGAGCAACGAATCAAAGACCGAATCGAGCGCCAGGACGAGGGCCACCAGGCCCACGAGCAGGGCCAAGGTCGACAGCACCCATTCGCGGCGTGCACCGCTCATACAGATGACGATGGCGCCCGAAACCAGCACGACCAGGCCCGAGCCCAGGTCGCCCATGGCAACGACGGCCAAAAACGGAATGGACAGCATGCCGCAGAGCTTGACGTAGTCACGAACGGTATCGATGCGACCGTTATACTGCGAGCCAAGCGTAGCAATAAAGAAGATGGTGATGAGCTTGGCAAGCTCAACCGGCTGGAATGTCAAGCCGATACCGGGAATCTTGATCCAGCCCGTCATGCCCAGACCGCCCGTATAGGACAGACCCGGAATCTTGGGCGAGAAGATCACGATCAGGTCGATGACGAGCAACGCCGTCGAGAAATTGGAAATACCGCGCAGGTCGGTACGCCAGACCAGCACCGCCAGCAGCGCCCCGATGCCAATTCCCAGCAGATGGCGTGAGAACGAGGCATCGGCCTTAAACTGCGAAGCCGACCAGATAATGATGGCACCGTAGGCAACGAGCGCCACAGTAGCCACGAGCACACCGATATGCACCTTTTGGCGAAACGTGCCGCGCGAGGCCGAAAGTTGCTTGTTGACGCGGTCCAGGCTGCTGCGAGAGCCGGTCTTGGTTGAATGGAACAGATCCGCCGGAGAAAAATCCATCGCAACCTCCTATCGAACCGAAGAATCGCCCGAGGCCGAAGAGGTATCGGGCTCGTCATAAATCACGCCGAGCACGTCGCGCACGACATGCATCGCGGTATCTGAGCCGCCGCCGCCCTGCTCCAGAACAGTAGCGATGACATACTTGGGGTCATCGGCCGGTGCATAGGCGCAGAACCACGCGTATTCGTCCTCGCCACTTTTCTCGCCCGTGCCCGACTTGCCGTATACCTGCGGCGTCAGGGTGCCAAAGTGCGCCGCCAGGGACGTCGATGCCGTGTAAATCACGTCGTGCATGCCGTTGCGAACTAGAGCCAAATCCGAATCACTGTTGATCTTGGCCTCCAGGCGCTTCTTCTTGCCCTTGCCGTTGTACTTATAGGCATCGCCGTCGCCATCGCGCGACACGGCAGACAAAAACACGTGAGGCACGTACTGTTTGCCGCCGTTGGCAAGACCCATATAGGCGCACGCCATCTGCAGGGGCGTCACCAGGATGTCGCCCTGGCCGATGGCGATGTTGGTCATATCGCCGGCATTCCACTTGCGGTCCTCGGCAGAGGCGTCGGTGAAGTACGACTCTTTCCACTCGGCATCGGGAATACGGCCCGCGCCCTCACTCGGCAGATCGATACCGCAGGTCTTGCCTAGGCCCCAGCGACGAAAGACCTCCTGCAAGCCCTCGGAATGTTTCTCATCATAAAAGAACGCCTTGCCCATGTCGTAGAAGACAGGGTCGCACGAGTTGGCGATGCCCGACTGCAGCGTCATGGTGCCGTGGCCGGAATGCAACCAGCAGTACTTGCCCCACGACTTGCCCAGACCCGTCCAATAGCCCGTGCAGTTGGTCGTCTGCCCCGACGTGTAGGTTCCAAACTCAAGACCGGCCAGTGCCGAGAGCGGCTTGATGGTCGAGGCCGACATGTACTGTCCGCTAATGGCGCGGTTGAGCAGCGGGTGCGAACCCTTGTCATCATTGAGCTCGGTCCACACGTCATTTGAGACGCCGCCGATAAAGACGGACGGATCGAACTTGGGCTGGCTCGCCATGCCCAGGATCTCGCCATTGTTGGGATCGAGACACACCACAGCGCCGTTGCCGGCATTGCTGTAGCCAGTGGTCTTGGCAAGCTCGATAGCGCTCGCCAGCGCCGTCTCGCAGGCCTGCTGGATCTTAAGGTCGAGCGTGAGCTTAATGTCGGAGCCGGCCTTCGCAGGCACGGCACCGGCCTGACCGGTCACATTGCCCGAGGCATCGACCTTGACGGTCTGCTCGCCACGAATACCCTGCAGCAGGTTTTCGTAGTAGCTCTCAACGCCCGCCTGGCCCACGATATCGCCCGACTGGTACGTAATCTTGCCAGCAGAAGCATCATCATCGCCAGAGGTTTTCTTATTCTGGGCCTCGAGCTGCTCGGAGGTAATGGTGCCGGTATAGCCCAAGATATGGCATGCCGTCTCGCCATATGGATACTGGCGCTCGGTACGCTCGGCGATCTTGACGCCCGGGAACTCGCCGGCGTGTTCCTTGATATAGGCAACCGTGGAGCGACGGACGTCCGTCGCGATGGTATGCAGGCTCTGAGCGCCCTCTGTATTGTCCTGAATATTGCGAAGGACCGCCACGTAAGGCATTCCAAGCACGTTGGCAAGATGGCGAACCAGAACCTCATCCTCGGCAAGGTCGCGGTAGGCCACGACAGCAAGTGAGGGACGGTTCTGGACAAGCGCCACGCCATTGCGGTCGAGGATGCGGCCGCGTACAGCGGGAGTGGTAACGGTGCGAGTCTGATTGCTATTAGCCTGCTTCTCGTAATAGTCCGACGAGACCATCTGCATGCCCCACAGCTTGACGGCGAGCGCCGCAAACATCGCGCCCACACCCGTGGTGAGGATGGAAAAGCGGCCCTTAAAGGCGGTCGCCGCGGTATTGCCCTCGCCCTCGGTGGCGCGTGGGGCCGTTCCATGCTGCGTATCGTAGGTAAAACGGGAATCGCCACGACGCATGATGACCAGCGCGACCACGATGGCCACAACCAGCACGATACCAGCGATAATAACCGTCAACTGGGAAGACATCTACGGGCCTCCCCTATTTGAGCTTGCGGGTCTTGGGCTTAAAGCGCATACCCGTCTGGCGTCCGCCACGTGCGGAGAATCCATAGCCGGACTGCGGCACGACGCCGGACATCAAAAACGGAATGGCAACCAGACCCGTCAGGATCGAGGACGGCAGCGCATGGCCGAAGATCGCCACGACAAAGCTCGTCTCCAAACCCATAAACAGCAAGATGATGCTGTAAATCACATTAATGACGAGCGCAAAGGCGCCCACAGTGACGCCGCGCGCACTCGGGGTACCGCCCGTCTGACCGACGGCGCTGTGCACCAGGGCAAAAGAACCCACGGTCAGCAGGAGCGACATAACGCCCACCGGCACGGCAGCGGACAGGTCATAGAACAAGCCGCTGCAAAAACCGCACACGACGGCACGGGTCGGGTCGCCCGAGAACACGCTTAGGCACACCAGGATAATCATGAAGTTGACGCGACCGCCCGCAATGGAGATCTGCGGTGCCAGGCCTGCCTGCAGCAGCACGCACACGATGGCGGCGATTACAAACGTGCGGGAGCTCATCCCCTGCTCGTGTAGATCCATGGACATGCCCCCTATTCGCTCGAGCCGGAATCGGTCGTCTCGGACGTGTCGGAACTGTCATCCGAGCTCTCGTCCTTCGTCTTGGTCGCAGCATCACGCGACGTTCCCTGCGGCGTGCTGTTGGCCGTGCTCACGTCCTCATCCGAGGCCGACTGTTCGTCGGTCAGCGAGGTGATGACCAGCACTTCCTCGTTGTTCTCGGCCGTGGTCTGGGCGCGCACCACAATGGTGTAGTACACGTCGTTTGCCGATTTCTCGACCGACGAGACGGTGCCGAGCGGTAGACCCTTGGGGAACACACCGCCAATGCCCGAGGTCACGATGATGTCGCCAACCTTAACATCGGAGTCGACGCTCACGTACTCAAGACGCAGCGTGCCGTCAGCCTGACCCTGCAGCATGCCTTGGGCGCGCGTGTCCTGCACCATAGCGGACACGCCCGAGTTCTCGTCGCCAATCAGGCGCACGGTGGACGTCTTGGCCGAGACTTCGATAATCTGGCCGATAACACCGGCCGAACTCGTCACAGGCATGTTGATGGTAAGGCCGTCGGCAGAGCCCTTGTCGATGGTGACGGTCGAGGTCCAGGCATCGCCCGAGGCACCAACAATACGAGCTGCGGTCGATTTGAGGTTATAGGTCGACTGCAGGCCGACCAGCCCCTCCAGACGCTCGGCGGTCTTTTGAGCCTCGGAGAGCTCAGCAACCTTAGAGGTCAGTTCCTCGTTTTGCTTCTTGAGCTCGTCGAGCGTGTCCTGGGACGCCGTAAGGTTAGAGAACACGTTGCCGATGGCATTGAAAGGAGCCGCCACAGCCGAACCCACAAAGCGCACCGGCGAGGTAATCGTCGTTACGCCCGAACGCACGGCATGAATCGGTCCTGCCTCGCCCTCGCGGATGTAAAACGTGAGCAGCAACACCGAAATCAGGCTGAAAACAATCAACGGGCGCATACCCGTTGATTGTCGCTTGGTATTCAGATTTGTGGAGAAACCCGAAGATCGTGCCAAATGGAATCCACCTTTTGGAAATTAAGCATTGGTCTGGACGAAGCCGCCATCAAACGCATTGGCCTCGAGCACGCGGGCACAGCCGTTAACGACGTTATCGAGCGCCGTGGGGCTGACGTTGACCGAAACACCGGTCTCATCGCGCAGGCGCACGTCGAGACCGCGCAGCAGCGCGCCGCCACCAGTCAGCAAAATGCCGTAGTACATAAGGTCCGAGGCAAGATCGGGAGGCGTAGCGTCGAGTGCGTCCTTGACGGCCTTGGCCATCTCGTCGAGCGGCTTGTTGAGCGCGCGACGAATCTCCTCGCTCTCGATGCGCACGGTCTTGGGCAGACCGGTGATCACGTCGCGGCCGTTGACCTCGACGTCGAGCTCGTCCTTGAGCGGCACGGCGGAACCGACCTTGATCTTGATGTCCTCTGCCGTACGCTCGCCGATGGCCAGGTTGTAGGCATCGCGAACGTGCGTGAGGATGGCCTGATCGAACTCGTCACCGGCAATACGGATGGACTGCGAGACGACGATGCCGCCCATAGCGATAACGGCGACCTCGGTAGTACCGCCACCGATGTCGATGACCATGGAGCCGGTGGGCTCCTCGACGGGCAGGTCGGCGCCGATAGCGGCAGCCATGGGCTCCTCGATCAGGTAGGCCTGGCGAGCACCGGCCTGGATCGTGGCCTCAAAGACAGCACGCTTCTCGACCGACGTGACACCGGAGGGAACGCAGACGACAACGCGCGGACGCGGGGTCCACGGATAGCGCTTCTCGGAAGCCTTGTCGATAAAGTAGCGAAGCATGGCCTCGGTAACATCGAAGTCGGCGATGACGCCGTCCTTCAGGGGACGAACGGCCACGATGTTGCCGGGCGTACGGCCGAGCATGCGCTTTGCCTCGATACCGACCGCCAGGATGCGCTCGTCGTTCTTGTCGATGGCGACAACAGAGGGCTCGCGAATGACGATGCCCTTGCCGCGCACGGAGACAAGCGTATTTGCGGTACCGAGGTCGATGGCAAGATCGCCCGCATAGCTACCGAAGAACATATCCATCAAAGAAAACAACGCAACTCCTGATGTGTTGGATGATTGCTGGAAAACTACTAGCTCATCATACTAGCGCAAGCCCGGCACCTCACTTGCGGTGAAGCGCCGGGCAAAGCTAAATCCCATAAGGTCACTACTGGTTGTCAGCAGCCGAGAAATCCATATCGAGCGAGGAAACGGCCCAGCCGATATGGTTGTCGGAGCGCACGAATTTGACGGTGTACTCCTGCTCGCCGCCCTTGGACAGCGATGCCTTCACCTTAGCGGTCGTCTCGGTCATGGACTGATCCATGCCCTCGACGGACACGGTGGCACCCTGCGGAATCGAAGAGATGATCATCGACTTGGCGTCCTCGGACAGGCTCGAGGCCAGGCAAGACTCGGCCTTTGCGGTGTCACCGTCGCCGGCAGCCTGGAACAGATCGGTAACGACAGACTCCTGAGACGGGAAGCCAAAGCCGCGCGTGTAGGCAAAGCCCAGACCGCCCGCGGCGATCAAAATGAGCAGAAGCAGCACGATGAAGACTTTGAGACCCGTGTGGCGATGGCGACGACGGACCTTGGCCTGCTTACGGTCCTGACGGTCCTGCTGGACCATCTCGGACTCGGACAGCGTAAAGAAGCCGGTGTCCGAGGGATCGGGCATAAACTGACCGGTCGCGCCCGTAGGATCGAGCGGGTCAACGGCAGGAGCGTCCATCGCGGGCGCCGGAGCCGTGGCCATAGCCGTCTGGGCAGACAGCGCGGCAAGCGAATCGTGCACGCGGGCAAGCTCATCGGCCTGCTCGGAGGTGAGCTGGTAGATGCCATCGGCAGTAGCGGCGTTAAAGGCGTCGAGTGCGTCGGAGGGGCGGCCGGCGGCAGAAAGCGCCTGACCCATGCCGGCGTTGAGCGCACGCGTGTCGTCGCGGGGACCGGCAAAGTCGATAGCCGTGCGGTAGGTCTCCACGGCATCCGCCGGACGGCCGAGCTTAATGAAGCAACGACCGAGCTCGCCGAGTGCGGCGGCAGGAGCCGGATTGGCGCCGTCGATGGCAGCCTGACGGAAGGCAGTACCCGCGTTGGCATAGTCGCCCGACTGGAACAGCGCGTTACCCAGGCCCAGATAGGCCTTGAACGGCGTGGCATAGGAAGCATCCTGCGTAGCAGCAGAGAACGCCTGGGCGGCCGTCGTGTAGTCGCCCACGGCGGCGAGCGCCTTGCCGCGGTTGGTGAGCAGTGCGCCGCGCTTGCCGTAGGTGCCGTCGTTGAGGGCGGCGTCATAGGCCTCGGCGGCCTCGGCATACATGCCCAGATGCATCAAGGCGTTACCACGAAGGTGATCGGCCTCGCCCATAATCTCATCGGGAGTTTTTGCCGCCCCAAGCATCTGGGCTGCAGCGGAAAAATCACCCGCGCGGTAAGCGGCGCGGCCCTGTTGGATCAGCTGGCTATTCAAGGAAGTCCCCTTTACTCGTGAACGATCTCGACATGGACGATCTCGTCGCCGGCACGCAGCTGCGAAATCACATCGAGACCCTCGACCGTGGTACCAAAGACGGTGTAACCGGAATCGAGGTTATGCTGGGCACCCAGGCAGAAGTAGAACTGCGAACCCGCGGAATCGGGGTCCATGGAGCGTGCCATGGCAAGGGCACCATCGACATGGCTGTTGTGCGGATTGGTGGCAAACTCGCCCTTGATGCAGTAGCCGGGGCCACCGGTACCGGGCATGCCGTCGGGGCCCTCAAGACCGGCAGCGACGTCGGCGCCGGACATGTCGCGGGTATTGGGGTCGCCGCCTTGGATGACAAAACCGGGCACATAGCGATGGAACTTAAGGCCATCATAGAAGCCCATCGTAGAAAGCTCGCAGAAGTTCGCGACATGAATGGGAGCGCCCTCGCCGTCAAACTTGACCTTGATAGTACCCTTCGACGTCTCGATAACGGCGCACTCGTCGCCGGCAAGCTGATACTCGGGCGTGTAGAGCTCTTTCTTAAACCCAAACATGTGGTTCCTTCCTCGTGCGTTTAAAGCATATTTGTACGAATTGTAGCAATAAGCATGGGCTTACATCAATTGCGCACGTAGGTTATGCCGACTATGGCGAACTAATTTTAGGAACGCTGCTGCGGCTTCCAGGAGCCCACGTTGGCGTCGTACTGATTAAGCGCGCTGTTGCCGCCCTGTGCGATGGGCGCCAGGATCTCGCTTTGGTGGGAACTCATCGACTCGCCATCGGGAATGGCCAGCGAGATATCCCAGCTCTGGCAGATCACGTCGACGCGCTC
>CABVAC010000053.1 GCA_902496275.1 uncultured Collinsella sp.
GCTGACGACGGCAGCAGGCGATGCGCCTTCTTACACCACGCTCGCGCGCGCGATCCGATCGCGACTCTGAAGAACGAAAATCGATGCACTTTTGGCCTCTGGCACCGATTTTTGAGGCCATTTGGCTGCCACCAAACTGGTAACAGTACTCATATTTGGCCCTTTTTGACCACCGGGTTTCCGGCAGGCCCCAAAAGCGGGCCCGAATCGCTCGATCCGGGCCCGCTGGGGGTAGCGAGCACAATCGAGGTGTAAGAAGCAAGAGAGGGCCATCGCCTAGAATCGTCAGCGCCTAGATATTCAACGAGAGGAAAGACAATGGTCCGCAGCGACATGCTACCCCAGCCGGACCGGGGGCTCGGCCTCGACCGGCCCCAGACCGAGGCATTTCACCGACGAGTTCAAGAGGAAGATAGTCGATCTCCACAACGCCGGAAAGCCCAGGCGCGAGGCCATGGACGAGTGCGACCTCGACAAGAGCACCGTGGAGAGGCGGGTCAAGTCGATAAACGAGACCGGCTCGCCGCGCGCCGCCGACAACCGCACGCCCGAGTAGAACCGGATCCTGGAGCCCGAGCGCGAGAACCGCAGGCTCCGGATGGAGGTCAACGTCTTAAGACGAGCGGCGCCAGCATACGCTCGGAAGTCAGGGCCATGGCGGCCAACGGGGGGCCGCTGCCCCATATCGGCGCAGCGCTGGCATCGAGGCCTTCTGACCTGTGTCAAGATTTCGGACACGCATGCTCGAGAAATCAAGCGGCCATAGGCATGGCCTCGAGCTTGGGCTCGGTTCTCTCGAAGAAGGCCGCCATGGCCTCGGCCGGCACCTTGTAGCCGATCGTCGAGCGGGGCCTTCGGCGGTTGTAGTACGCCTCGATGAACTCGACCACCGCGTGCTTGGCGGAATCCCTGGTCGGGAAGCTGCGCCTGTAGTACATCTCGTTCTTCAGCATGGCGAGGAACGACTCGGCCACCGTGTTGTCGTGGCAGTTGCCGGTGCGGCTGCAGGACAGCCGCACGTCGTTGTCGCGCGCCCATTCGGCCAGAAGCCTGCTGGTGTACTGGGCGCCGCGGTCGGCGTGGAATATCGCGTTGCCGGCCACGTAGCCGCGCGATTTGGCCGACGCCAGCGCCGAAACCACGATGTCGGCGGTCATGCGCTCGGAGAGCGACCAGCCCACCACCATGCGGGTGTTGGGGTCGATGACCGTCGACAGGTACAGCCATCCCTCGCCGGTGCGCAGGTAGGTGATGTCGCCCACGAGCTTGTAGGTTGGAACGGGACTGGTGAAGTCGCGGCGCACCAGGTCGGGCCGGGGCCTGGCCTTCGGGTCGGGGATGGTGGCGCGCTTCCTGGCGTTGGGCGTGCAGCCGCGTATTCCCAGCTCGCGCATCAGCTTGCGCACCCTGTACAGGGTCAATCCGGAGAACTCGCCGGGCAGGAAGCATTTCACGAACCGGAAGCCGAACCTGCGGTCCGACTCCAGCCACACGCGCCGGACCGCCTCGCGCTCGGCCGACCAGTCTTCTCGCGGGCAGCCGTTGGAGAGCCACGAGTAGAAGCCCGATCGGCTCACGCCGAGCACGCGGGCCATCATTTTCACCGGGAATTCGGCCTTCTCCGCCAACATCATCCGGTAGTATGCGGCTACGCCTGGCTTTTGGCGAAGAAGGCCGCGGCTTTTTTTCAAGAAGGCGTTCTCCATCTCGAGCTCGCGTATGCGCCTTTTCGCCTCGCGAAGCTCGCGGTCCTCGGCCTTGGGGTCGGGCCCGCCGGCAAGCTCGCGCCGGCGGTTCTGCACCCACTTGTTCACGGTCTTGGAATTCAGGCCCAGTTCTGCGCAGCATTCCGTTATCGGCCTGCCCGTCGAGATGATGTAGTCGACGGTCTCGCGCCTGAACTCGTCGGTGTACCTGGCGGCTGGGTTGGACATAGCATACCGTCCTCTCGGTCGTCGATGAATGCATTCTAAAGGATTGGGCCTCTAGCATGCGTGTCCGAAAAGACGATACAGGTCAGACAACCCAATCAGACGTCGTCTCGAGCGCGTCCTCTGCACGGTCGAGCGTGCTTCTGGCCTTGGCACCCTGTTTGAACCACGAGCGCAGGTCCTCGAGCGTGCTGCCCGCTGCATACACCTTGA
This sequence comes from uncultured Collinsella sp., assembly GCA_902496275.1. Taxonomy (GTDB): domain Bacteria; phylum Actinomycetota; class Coriobacteriia; order Coriobacteriales; family Coriobacteriaceae; genus Collinsella. The sequence goes on from CABVAC010000053.1 coordinate 2,145, forward strand.
TTTTGCGACCGCCTTTCGTGGTCACCGTGCAACGGTCGCCGCTCTCGCTGTTCTCGTGCGCCGTGACCTTCTTGAGGTAATCGCGACGGAACGCCACGACGCGGGCATTGCTGATCTCGATGAACCAATCATCGTCGACAAGCGAAGTGCCCGTGGTACCTCGACTTGCCATCTCCTCGGCGAAGGAGAAGCCGAGTTCGCGCTCCTGCCTGCCGATCTCGAGGATGCCGCGGGCGGGCATGCTGAGCATGAGCAGGGGCAGGAGTCCCCCTATGAACAGGAAGAGGAACGGGACGAGCAAGAGCAGACGAGCACCGGCATCGGTGAAAACAGCCATGAAGGCGATCACGAGCGAGAAGACGAGCGCCATGCCGTTGAAAACAATCGTCAACGGCTTGATGGCAGACCAACACAGGCCCGCCTTGGTCATGGGACCGTCGACGGCGTCCGAGACTTCGATGCCCTCTTCCTCCAGACGGGCGAGGAGGTTGAGCGAGCACACCCCCTCGAGGCTTATCGAGCAGAACTTCCAGTCGCCCTCGAACAGGTCGATCCTCATCATCTGCGTGTGAAGCGTTGCACGGGTGATGTTGCCAAACGTCGTCTCCTTGCGGATGCCGAAGGCGTTACGCGAGAGAATTCGCTCACCGTCCACGTCGATGCGCGGGATGCTCAGCAGGGCCCAGATGGCCATGCCCGCGAGCGCCATGGCGTGACCGAACCACACAAGTTCGTGGTCCCACTCGCCCAACGAGACGCCCTGCCAGACGTAGACACCCAGCATGAGCAGTTCGAACGCGACGGCGCAGCAGGCGATGATCGTGCGGATGGCAGCGGGCATGCGCACCGTGAAGCGATCGAGGCTGTCCGTCGCCTCACTGCGCTCGCGCGCGCCGCGACGGGCGACCCATGCAGTGAGCGGACCGACGATGAACACCACCATCGCCACGCGCAGGAACGATTCGAGTATGTCGCCCATATTAACCACCATCCCAATAGAAAACGTGAATTTGGGAGACTATAGCAGAGCGAAGCGATCTGCACGGCATCGTCCGGGTGTTTTCGGCATACGGTGGAAACCAGCGGCAGCGGACGTTGAGAACTCACCCAAAAGACGCGATTCGACCGAAGCGATTCTTCTTGACTTGGTCTCAATGTGATACGACATGCGCCACTACCTGCGCGGTCTAGCGGCCCTGATCGAAGAGGGTCACACCGATGAGGCACTCGAGCGCATCGACGCGCTCTGCGAGACCAACGACCGCACCGCCGTGCGCCGCTACTGCGCCAACGAAACGGTCAACATTGCGCTCTCGTCGCTTTCCGCGGACATCAACGCGCACGGCATCACCGCCGACCTGCGCGCCGCCGTGCCCGAAACCGTCCACGTGGGCGATGTCGATCTGTTCAGTGTGGTATCGAACGCCCTGGACAATGCCATCGCCGCGGCGAGCGCCGCCCCCGAAGGCAAGCGGTTTGTCGACCTGGACCTTCGCTACGAAGACGGTCAGCTTCTATTGCTGGTTTCCAACACATTTGGACGGGCGCCGCACATGGTCGACGGCATGCCCGTGGCTCAGCACACTGGGCACGGCTTTGGCACCAAGAGCATTATGCTTGCCGTCGAGCGCATGAACGGCAACTGCCAGTTCCGCATTAACGGCGACCGGATTGAGCTGCGCGCCGTGATGTAGGGGCTGCCGCCAGCCTCGCTACAGCGGTGCAGCCGCCGGGGTCAGCTGCTTGATGTAGGCCCACATGCGCTGCTTGGCGGCCTTGTCGGTGAGCGCCGCCTCAAAACCGTCGAGCGCCAGCACGCGGCGCCCCTGCACATGGGCGACCAGGCCGGGCTTGAGCATGGCAGTGTCAAAGTCATCAATCGCCACAAGCATATCGGCATAGGTTTCGCGCATGACATCGGCCGCACTGTTATCGAGCAGCAGCACCGCCTCGGGATCCAGAGCCTCCAGTGCCTCGCGGAACAGGTCGCACGGCAGGGCGTGGCCCACCGTCACAGCTCCGTCGCCCGCGCCGGCAACACTCGCCAGCACACAAAAATCTTCGGGCGCGTAACCGATTGCCCCGAGCGCCTTGCGCAATGCGGCACCATCCGCGCCGGCGGCAAGTTCGCCGCCCGAGCGCTCGGCATCATCCAAATCACCTTTGACCAGCACGATCGGCGAGCACGCGTTGCCCGCGATGCGCACACCGCGATCTGCAAGCGATGCAAGCTCCTGCTCGGCCGCCTGGGCGATGGCTTCTTTTTTCTGGCTTTGTGACGTGGGCATGCGCTCTCCAATCGTTTGCATGCCCACCATTATATAAAAGAGCCGCCCGCGAGTGGTTGCTTTACGAGCCGCTGGGTATAAGCACGGTCGTACTGATTTTTACGCGGCCGAGCCGCGTCGTATTATGGAGGTCACCATGGCTGACATTAAGCAGATTACCCCCGAGAACTTCGGCGCTGTCGTCAACGATAGCCTGCCCGTACTGGTTGATTTTTGGGCCCCGTGGTGCGGCCCCTGCCGCTCGCTCTCGCCCATCGTAGACGAGGTTGCCGACGAGCTGGCCGGCAAGTTGGCTGTGGCCAAGTGCAACGTCGACGACAACCAGGACCTGGCCATGAAGTTTGGCGTCATGAGCATCCCCACGCTGATCGTCTTTAAGAACGGCGAGGAGGTCGACCGCTCGGTTGGCGCCCTACCCAAGGCAAGACTTCAGGCACTGCTGGAGAAACATCTGTAATACGCTTGTTACCCATCTGCCGTCCATGAGCGGTTTCGCACCGCTCGCCGGAGTGCCAAACGCAAGGTATGCGACCACGGATAGTATGGTAGATACAAACAGCCCCCAGTGAACGGGTGCGGGTCAGACGGACTCGCACCCGTTTTCTTATGCGGCGGCGCCCAAGGCGGGCGTAGTAGAATCTGAACCACCATATCGCCCCGTACAAAAGGAGATTCCTATGCATGACGTCGGAATGAACATGAGCCAGCTTGCCATGAGCGTCAAGCAGGTCGACGACACCATTGAGCTCGCTCACGAGTGGAGCCATCAGCTGCTGCATGCGACCGAGAACTTTGATATGGAGCGCATTGGCGCCAAGCTCGAGGCCGCCATGGCGGCACTCCACGAGGCGCACGATGCGCTCGAGGGCTACGAGGAGGCCATCGAGGCAGATCACAACTCCGTCGGCTCTGTGAAACTGGTGTAACGTGGCCGAGCACGAGCACGCGCACGGCCACGGTGCGGACGACGATGCGAGCTGCCGCTGCAGCGGCCCCAGCTCCGAGCTGGTCCGCTTTTCGGTCACCGCGCCCGACGACCTGCTGCACCGCTTTGACGAGCAGATCGCGCGCCGCGGTGACGTGGCTAACCGATCCGAGGCCGTACGCGATCTGATTCGCGCCTCGATCGCCAAGGAGCAGATGCGCACGCCCGATGAGCATGTTATCGGGTCGCTCACCATGATTTACGACCACCATACCGGCGACCTGACGCGCCGTCTGGACGAAGTGCAGCACGACTACACCGACGAGATCGTATCGACCATGCACGTGCATCTGGATCACCACAACTGCTTGGAGATTCTGGCGCTCAAGGGTCGCGGCGAGCGCGTCTACGAACTAGCCGACCGCCTGCTGGGCCTGCGCGGCGTTAAGCACGGCGAGCTCACCTGCGCCGCCACCAAGCAAAGCCTGGGGCTGTAACGGGATTTCCCACAGCGCACCTGCCAAAAAGGGACAGGTTTATTTTGGTAGGTTTAGAAGTTTTACCGACCAAAATAAACCTGTCCCTTTTTGGTCGGTTTTGACGAGGGGGAGCCACATGCGGCATGTGCATATTCATGTGACGGGCATTGTGCAGGGCGTTGGCATGCGGCCATTTGTGTATCGCGAGGCTATGGCGCATGGCATTTGCGGATGGGTGCTCAATGCGGGCGACGGCGTACATATTGAGGCGCACGCTCCGGCCGATGCGCTCGATGCTTTTGTTGCCGCGCTTTCTGAGCATGCGCCCGCGGCGGCTCGCGTAGAGCATGTCGAGGTTGTGGACTTGGGGCCTGGCGGTTGGAGTGCTGCCGATGAGCAGGGCTTTCGCATTGTGGCATCGCAGGACCAGACCGCGCACACGACGCTCGTCTCGCCCGATATCGCTACCTGTGACGATTGTCTGCGCGAGTTGTTCGATCCCGCCGACCGACGCTATCACTACCCCTTTATCAACTGCACTAACTGCGGCCCACGCTTTACCATCATCCGATCGTTGCCTTATGACCGAGCGGCCACGTCGATGGATTGTTTTCCCATGTGTCCCAAGTGTGCCGCGGAGTATGCCGACCCACTCGACCGGCGTTTTCACGCGCAACCCGATGCCTGCTTTGATTGCGGGCCGCATATTACGTGGCGCGAGGCTGTGAACGGCGATGCGTGCGGGAATTCGTCCGCGACACCGGCAGTCGGCACCACACGCGAGGCCAGCGACGCCATTATCGAGCGCTGCGTTGAGCTGCTGGCCAGCGGTGGCATCGTCGCCATCAAGGGCCTGGGCGGATTTCATCTAGCCTGTGACGCCGCCAGCGAGCAGGCGGTGGCCGAGCTGCGCCGTCGCAAACGCCGCAGCAACAAACCACTTGCCGTCATGATGCGCGACCTTGCCGACGTTGAACGCCTATGCCATGTCAGCGACGTTGAGCGCGGCTTGCTGGCCGGCAGCATTCGCCCCATTGTGCTGCTGCGCCGACGTGCTGCTTGCGAGAGCGGCGGCTCCCCCGACGCCCTCGCGCTCGCGCCGTCCGTCGCGCACGACCTTCCAGAGCTCGGCATCATGCTCCCCTATACGCCGCTTCAACATCTGTTGCTTGCCGCGGCAGAAGCCTGCGGTATGCACGCGCTCGTCATGACCAGCGGAAACCTGAGCGAAGAACCCATAGAAACCGACGACGATCTTGCCTGGGAACACCTCGTTGCCGCCGGCATCGCCGATGCGTTGCTCGGCAACGACCGCGCGATCCTCTCGCGCTACGACGACTCTGTAGTGCGCGTGGTCGACGGCGCCGTTATGCCCGTGCGCCGCGCTCGCGGATATGCACCCCAGCCGTTGCCGTTGCCGGCGCTCGACGGCGCTCCGTCCTGCGTGCTCGCCTGCGGGCCACAACAAAAGGCCACGATTGCGCTCACGCGTGAAGGGACGAACGGCGAGGCAACCTGTTTTGTGTCGCAGCATATCGGCGATGTCGAAAACGGCGAGACCTTCGATGCCTGGAACGCCGCGCGCACGCGCTTGGAAGATCTCTTTGACTTGGCGCCCGCCGCCTTGGCCTGCGATTTGCACCCCAGCTATCTATCGAGCCAGTGGGCGCGCGAGCAGGCACGGGAGCACAATCTGCCGCTCGTCGAGGTGCAGCACCATCATGCGCATATCGCGAGCGTAATGGCCGAGGCCATCGCCGCGGGCCAGCTTACAACCGACGCGCGTGTCCTTGGCATCGCCTTTGACGGCACCGGCGCCGGCACCGATGGGACCATTTGGGGCGGCGAGTTTCTTGTTGCCGGCCTTGGCGGCTTTGAGCGCGCCGCGCATTTACTCACCTGGGCGCTCCCCGGCGGGGCGGCCTCCGTGCGCGACGCCCGCCGCAACGCCTTTGCCCTGCTCAGTGAGCTCGGTCTGCTCGAGCACCCAGGCGCCGCTCGGCTTTTGGGCAGCCTCGACGAGCAAACGCGCAGCGTGACAGCCACCATGATCGAGCACGGCATCAACAGCCCGCGCACCAGCAGCATGGGGCGTCTCTTTGATGCCGCGGCAGCAATTCTGGGCATCTGCGACAAGGCAACCTACGAGGGCGAGCCTGCCATAGAACTCGAAGCCGCCGCCTGGCGCGCGTTCAGCAGTGAAAGTGCCTGCCCCACCGGCAATATGGCCAGCTTTTCCGTAACCGAATCATCCCGTCCGGACGACTTCCATGTTCTGAACTCCAGACCGCTTTTTGAGGCGCTTTTGGAGGGAATCAGGACCGGCGTGCCCGCCGGCAAGCTCGCGCTCGACTTCCATGTCACCATCGCACGCGCGTCGGCCCGCATCGCAAGCGAGATCTGCGTCCGTGAAGACCTCGACACCGTCGCGCTCTCGGGCGGTGTGTTCATGAACCGGCTTTTGCTTCAGCTCCTTACCCACGAACTCAAAGACGCCGGTCTTGCCGTCTTGGTCCCCCACGCTGTACCCGCCAACGACGGCTGCATCGCCTACGGTCAGGCCGCCATCGCTCGCGCTCGCCTCGCGCAGACGGCGTTGCGATAGGCTGTTTTGCCAGCCTGCGCGCCGCCGTTTCACAGGTGTAACGCGTTTGCTCGTGACTCCCGCGAGCGCTACCATCAACTGATGGGTAATTAGGCGCCTATCCAGCGCAAAACGTATAAAAGGGGAACATTATGTGCCTTGCCGTTCCCGGTAAAGTGGTCAAACGCGACGACGACCTTAAGGCGACCGTCGACATGATGGGCATCGAGCGCCCCATTTCGCTGCGTCTCGTACCGACGGCGCAGGTTGGCGACTATATTCTCGTACACGCCGGCTTTGGCATCCAGATCGTCGACGAGCAGGAAGCGCAAGAAACGCTCGAGCTCGTTAACGCCATGACCGAACTGGCCGAAGAAGACCAACTGGCCAGCAATCCGGCCGAGGCATACTAGTGGCGGCCGGACAGCCGGCGCGCTCCGGTATCGACTTTTCGGCATTTCGCGACCCCAGGCTGGCTCGCGAGCTCATCGATCGTATTCATGCGCTTGTCGGCAGCCGCAGCATCAACCTTATGGAAGTCTGCGGCACGCATACCGTGAACATCGGGCGCTATGGCTTTCGCTCCATTATGCCTGCCGGGCTCAAACTGCTGAGCGGTCCGGGTTGCCCCGTCTGCGTTACCGCCAACCGCGATATCGACCATGCAATCGCGCTCGCCAAGATGGACGGCGCCATCATCACCACCTTTGGCGACATGATGCGCGTGCCAGGATCGTCCACCTCGCTTGCCGCACAAAAGGCGGCGGGACGCGACATCCGCATCGTCTACTCTCCGCTCGACGCACTCGACATTGCTGAGCAAAATCCCGAACGCCCGGTTATCTTTATGGGCGTCGGCTTTGAGACCACAACGCCCACCATTGCCGCCGCCATCCTAGAGGCCGACGCGCGCGAGCTCCAGAACTTCTCGGTCTACTGTGCTCACAAGACCACGCCGCCGGCTCTGCGTGCGATCTCCAACGACCCCGAAACGACCATCGACGGCTTTATCCTGCCTGGTCACGTCGCTACCATCACGGGCCTGGCACCCTTTAGGTTTTTGGTCGATGAGTTCGAGACCCCCGGCGTAGTCACCGGGTTTGAGCCGGTCGATATCTTGCAGGGCATCTGCATGCTGGTCCAGATGGTTGTCGAGCACAGGCCCGCAATCGACAACGCCTACCGCCGTGGCGTCAATGCAGACGGCAATCCCGTAGCGCGCCAGCTGGTCGAGCAGGTGTTTGAGCCGTGCGACACCACGTGGCGCGGACTGGGACCGATTGCGGCTTCGGGTCTTTCCATCCGACCCGAATTCGTGCGCTTTGATGCCGGCGCCCGCTTTGACGTACCCATTGAACCGACGGTCGAGCCACGCGGCTGCCGCTGCGGCGACGTGCTGCGCGGAGCCATCACGCCGAGCGACTGTCCTCTGTTTGGCCGCGCTTGCACGCCCGAACACCCCGTCGGCCCCTGCATGGTGAGCTCCGAAGGCAGCTGCGCGGCGTACTTTAGATACCGCGACTAGCCCGGACGCTCCCGCGTACCGGCACCACCCACGATTGGAGTTTTCGATATGTCCCGTAATGCCACCGATAGCACTGTCCTGCTGGGCCACGGCTCCGGCGGCCAGATGATGAAGCGCATTATCGATGAGGTCTTTCTGGATGCCTTTGGGTCGCCCGAGCTGCTCGCGGGCAACGATGCCGGCGTCGCCGCGCTGCCCGCAAGCGGGCGAATCGCCATGTCGACCGACAGCTTTGTGGTAACGCCGCAGTTCTTCCCCGGCGGCAATATCGGCCGCCTCGCCGTATGTGGAACCGTCAACGACGTCGCGACCTCGGGCGCCAACGTGCGCTACCTCTCATGCGGCTTTATCCTCGAAGAGGGCTATCCCATGGACAAGCTGCGCCAGATTGTGCAAACCATGGCCGAAACAGCGCGCGAGGCGGGCGTGTCCATAATCACCGGCGACACCAAGGTGGTCGAGCGTGGAGGTGCCGACGGCGTCTACATCAATACCGCCGGCGTGGGCGAAGTGCCCGCGGGCGTAGCGCTCAGCGGTGCAAACTGTCGGCCCGGCGATGTCATCCTGGTGTCGGGTACGCTAGGCGACCACGGCATCGCCATCATGAGCCAGCGCGAGGGCTTGGCGTTTTCGAGCAACATCGAAAGCGACGCCGCACCGCTCAATCATCTGGTTGCCGACGTGCTCGCCGCCGCCCCCGACACCCGCTGCTTCCGCGACCCCACGCGCGGCGGCCTGGCATCCACGCTCAACGAGTTTGCCCAGGCCAGCGGCGTTGCCATGGAGATCGACGAGGATGCTGTGCCCGTGCGCCCCGACGTGCAGGCCGCCTGCGAGATGCTCGGCTACGATGTGCTGCAGGTGGCAAACGAGGGCAAGATGGTTGCCGTGGTGCCGGCCGAGCAGGCCGATGCCGCGCTGGCAGCCATGCGCGCCGCGCGCTACGGCGAAAACGCCGCGATTATCGGTCGCGTGCTGCCGCTTGCCGAGGACACCCGTCCCGCCGTGCGCGTACGCACCGGCTGGGGATCGACCCGCATCCTCGACATGCTCGTAGGAGAACAGCTTCCGAGAATTTGCTAGGGCGGAACCGCACGGTCGGCGCGATGCGGCTTGATATCCCTGGAGATGTTCAGATTCCAGCCACGCCAGACACGTAAGCCCAGTATTATGAGGTGCGTTTTAAACCCAATGACGGGAGCTTTCATGGCAGCAGCTTTTTCCCATGTGATTTTTGATTTAGACGGCACCATCCTCAACACGCTCGAGGACCTGGCGGCCGCCGGCAACCATACCTGCGAGACGCACGGCTGGCCTACGTTTGCCGTCGACGAGTACCGCTACAAGGTGGGAAACGGCATGCTCAAGCTGGTTGAGCGCTTTATGCCCGCCGAGTATGCGGGCGACGGCCGTATGTTTGAGCAGACGCTTGCCGAGTTTAGGGCTTATTACGGCGAGCACAAGGAGGACCACACCGCCCCCTATGCCGGTACGATCGAGATGCTCGACCGCCTGCGCGCCGCGGGTGTGCAGCTTGCCGTGCTCACTAACAAGGACCACGTCTCGGCGGCTCCGCTTATCGAGAAATACTTTGGTTCCGAGCGCTTTGCGCTGGCGCAGGGCCGCGTCGATGCGTTTCCTCCCAAGCCCGAGGCGCCTGTTACGCTGCATGTGATGAAAGAGCTAGGCGCCGACCCGGCAACCACACTCTATGTGGGCGATTCCAATGTCGATGTTCTGACCGGCCACAACGCCGGCCTTAAGAGTGCGGGCGTCAGCTGGGGCTTCCGCGGCCGCGCAGAGCTGGAAGCCGCCGGCGCCGACTACGTGGTGGACACCCAGGACGAGCTCGCGGCGCTGATTCTGGGCGAGTAGCGGGGCTGTCGCTCAACACGGCTGCATAGATTCTGTCGCGCGGAAAGCGCATCCCGTTTTGCCGCCTCAGAATGGGATGCGCTTTCCGGTTGAGCCTTGTCGGGGAAACCGCATCCCGTTTCAGAGCAGTATTCCGGGTCTCACTTTCCGCAACCCACCCCATCCGGAAACCGTGACCCGCTATTCGGCCAAATACCGGCTCGTATTTTCCCGAGCATTCGATGCAACGCTGGCGCAAGGAGTGTCCCCAACTGCCGGCAGAGACGATATGAGCCGGACATAAAACATTGGGAGCCCCCGGCATGAAAGTCCGCGGATTAGGCCGACAATGGTGAGTGTCTAATCCAGCCGTGGCGGCCACGCCGCATTCATGGAAGGGGCTCCCATGCTCGATACTACCACCTTCG
>CABVAC010000054.1 GCA_902496275.1 uncultured Collinsella sp.
AATCCTCTCTTACCGGGTATCGGCCAGATGATTCAAACGGAGCTATTGTACGCCGCTGGGATAGGCAATGCGCGCGGCAAGGCACTCAAGTGCCAGTACCAGAGCAAAACCGCAGCTCACGTCACTCAAAAAGTGCGCTCCGATCACGATGCGGCCAAACGCGACGAGCGCCGCGACCACAGCCGCCGTCCAAAAGACCACACGACGGCGCGACGGTTTTTCCTTAAAGGCTGCCGTGGGAAGCCCGGCGAGCATAAGGCCAATCGCCGCATGCGCGGTGTGCCCGCTCGCGAACGACTTGAACCCGTCCTTGATCACGCCGGCGGCGATATAGGTCCACTTGTCGGGATTGCCGATTACCCACCACGGCTGAAAAATGAGCCCCGGCGTGACCTCGATCACGCGCATGCGCGGACGCGACCACAGCGGCTTGACGATCACGTTGAGGATAATGGCTTGAACGACCCACACGGCAAGTACCATCAACGCCCAGCGTGTGAGCTCGTCAGGCTCGGTCGCGCGCGTGAGACGATAGACAATAAGGTTGGCAGCGATGACCAGCACAAACGTCAGTACCAACTGAACCGCGATGAGTTTGCCGCCAACCTTCAGGGACGAGACGATCTCGTAGCCGGCCAGGCCAACGTTGACGAGGATGCCGAGCACGGCGAGCCATTTGCTCCCTCTGGAATCGGGACGCACCGCGCGCACGAGCATGACGCCTGCGACGCTTGCCGTCAGCCCGAACGGCAGCTCGCCGGCGGCCTCGATAAAGCGACCGTACATGCTGCCGATATTGAACAGCGCGCTCGAGATCTGATAATCGAAAAACGACCCAGCGAGCAGACAAAAGGCCAGGATGACCGCGATAGCAGCGGCATCTTTCTTATAGATATACCCGAACATACTTTCCTTTCGGTCGGGCGAAGGGCGGTCAACCTGCAATGTGGGTGAGACGAAGATGGCTTTGTCCCGTAAATACCCTTACAGGTTGAGCATAAGTAAGCGAAAACGTTCCATTTGTGGCAAGGTGGCCCGAAGGAGGAGGGAAGCGTACTTGCGTACGCGACCGACGAGTGAGGGTCAGATTGCCCAAATGGGGCGTTTGCAGCGTCGACCCGTTAGTCGTCGTCGCTCGCACCCAGCTGCTGCAGCAGCATGAGCGCCGCGGCCACCGGGCCGGTGCCGTCGTTGGCGTCGAGGCCGCGACCCAGGCCGCTGCCCGCGCCGGCGCCCGCCTTGTAGGGCACCGACAGCTTGCGGCTCTTGGGAAAGTTCACCGCACCATAGCGAGTCTTAAGCTCAAAGGCCACCTTCTTGGGCACGTCGACGCCCAAAAACGTGATACGACCGCCGCTGAGCGTGACGCTCTCGAGCCCCAGGCGCTCGCCGCGAATACGGATGCGCGCGCGGTTGAACAGGTTGAGCCCCGCCAACGGCAGCTCACCGTGCGCGGCCTCGGTCTCTTCCTGTACCTCATCGATGCTCTCCAGGTCCTCGGCCGCTGCGAGCTTACGGTACACGAGCACGCGCTGATCCACCGCCGGCAGGTACTCCTCGGACAAGAAGTAGTCGGCCGGCAGGTTAATACCCACGCTCGCCGCCTCCACGCCGGCGTCGTCATCGCCGCGCGCCTCGGCCACAGCCTGGCCCAGCATCTGCGTAAACAGGTCAAAGCCCACGCTCGACAGGTTGCCGTGCTGCTCGGCCCCCATAAGCGAGCCGGCGCCGCGAATCTCCAGGTCGCGCATGGCAATGCGCATGCCGCTGCCCAGGTCTTGGAACTCGGACAGTGCGGTCAGGCGCGCCGTCGCCTCCTCGGTGAGCGGCAGCTCGCCGGGGAACATAAAGTACGCGTATGCCTGCGTGGCAGAACGGCCCACACGGCCCTTGAGCTGGTAGAGCTGTGCCAGACCCAGACGCTGCGAATCCTCGATGATCAGCGTGTTGGCGGTCGCGTTGTCGATGCCGCTCTCCACGATGGTCGTGGCGATGAGCACATCGATCTTTTTGGTCGCGAACTCGATCATCACGTCCTCGACCTCGCGCGGGCTCATCTTGCCGTGCGCCACGCCCACACGCGCCTCGGGCGCGGCCTCGTGTACGCGCGCCACGGCGTCGTCGATGGTCTTGACGCGGTTGGACACGTAATACACCTGACCGCCGCGGCCCACCTCCAGGCGAATCGCCGCACTCACCACGTCGGGGTCGTACTCCCCCACGTGCACGATCACAGGACGACGCCCGGTCGGCGGTGTGGTGATTAGGCTCATATCGCGCACGCCGCTCGTGGCCATCTGCATGGTTCGCGGAATAGGCGTTGCCGAGAGCGTGAGCACGTCAATCTGCTCGCGCAGGTTCTTGAGCTGCTCCTTGTGCTGCACGCCAAAGCGCTGCTCTTCGTCGATGATCACCAGGCCCAGGTTCTTGGGGTTTACGTCGGCCGAAAGCAGACGGTGCGTGCCGATGAGCACGTCGATCGTGCCCTCGGCAAACGCCTTGAGCGCGCGCTTTTGCTGCGCCGGTGTGCGGAAGCGGCTGAGCACCTCGACCTCAAGGCCAAACGGGGCAAAGCGCTCAAAGAACGTCTCGTAGTGCTGCTGGGCAAGAATGGTCGTGGGGCAGAGCACCATGACCTGGCGGCCGGAGTCCACGCACTTAAACGCCGCGCGCAGAGCGACCTCGGTCTTGCCAAAGCCCACGTCGCCGCAAAGCAGGCGGTCCATGGGCTTGGGCGCCTCCATGTCGGCCTTAATGTCGGCGATGGCCTCCAGCTGGTCACGCGTCTCGTCGTAGGGGAAGCTCTGCTCCATCTCGATTTGCTCGGGCGTATCGGGCGGACAGGCGATACCGGTAATCGACGAGCGGCGCGTATACAGGTCGACCAGGTCAAACGCCAGCTTTTTGGCATTCTTGCGCGCCTTGTTGGTGGCCCGCGTCCAGTCGGCGGTGTTGAGCCTGGTCAAGCGCGGTTTATCGCCGTCGGGACCAACGTAGCGCGTGATGCGGTCGACCTGCTCGAGCGGCACGTAGAGCTTGTCACCATCGGCATATTCCAGCAAGAAGTAGTCGCGTTCCTTGCCGCCCACTTCCTGGCGCGCGATCTCGCTAAAGAGCGCGATGCCGTGGGTAGCGTGCACCACGTAGTCGCCCGGCTTAAACGGGAAGGTGATCTGCGTAATGTCGACCTTGCGGCGGCTGCGCGCGCGGTTGGCATCCATGCGGGCGTTGAGGTCGGCAATCGAGAACACGGCCAGGTTGGCATCGGGCACCACCACGCCCTGCGGCAGGGCAGCGTCCACAAAGGTCACGCGCCCGCGCGAGATGGTGGGCACGGCGGCACCGGCGGCAGCCTGGGCGGCACCCGCCTCGAGCGAGCGGGCGTTGAGCGCATCGGCGCGGCGCTCGCGAATGGAAGCATGGGCCTCCTGGCGTGCGGCACGGTCGGCGGAATCCGCCGCTGCCACGCGCACGCGGTCGCCGATAGCGCCGGCATTTTCGGGCGCCGCGGTCAGCGATTCCTCAAAGGTAATGCCCTCGTCGCCAAAGGTAAGCTCCATCGACTCGCGCGCACCGCGGTCGGGAATGGCAAACACGCAGGCATAGCGCTTGCCCACGACTTCCTGAATGCGCGTCATAAAGCGATTGTCCGAGCCCGCAATGGCCGGCTGCTCAATCTTGAGCTCGGCCGTCACCGCACCGCCGGCACGAATGAGGCTCACGTAGTTCAGGCGCTGCTGGGCGCCAAAATCGAGCTGTTGGGCGCGCACGTATAAGCCGTCCAAGCGGTCAATCCCCGCCTCGCCGGCACGGGCCTCGATATCCTCGTAGGCGCGCAGGCAGTCGTCGAACAGCGAGCGCGGCTCGGACAAAACCACGAGCGCCTTGCCGCTCACGTGTGCCAACGGGCTCACGGTCTGGCCGTACATCACCGGCAAAAAGCGGTCGAGCTCGGGCGTGACGATGCGCGCATCCACCATCTCGAGCAGCGCCGCCAGCTTGCTGTCGTCCTGGCTTGCGCGGTAGAGCGCCACGTGCATGTTGTGGACCGCCTCGTCGGTAAGCGCCAGCTCGCGGCACGGGAAGATCTCGATGCTGTCCTCGTTACCGATGGTCTGCCCCGTTGAACTCACCATGCGGCGGATGCGGTCAATCTCGTCGCCGAAAAACTCGATGCGCACGGGCGCCTTTTCCTGCGCGGGAAACACCTCTACGGTGTCGCCGTGAACTCGGAACAGGCCAGGCGCATCGGCGGCACCGGCATTGGTGTAGCCCATGCCCACCAGGCGTTGCGGCACCTCGTCAAAAGGAATCTCCTCGCCCACCGCAAAAGTAGTGGACTCCCAGTAGCGGCTCTCGACCGGCGGCACGCAGCGCAGCAACGCACGGGCTGAGGCGACCATAATGCAGTTATCCCCGCGCACGATGCGCCCCAGAGCCTCGCAGCGCTGCGCCACCACGGCGTCGTCGGGCGCCTGTTCGCGCCACGGATAGTCCTTGCGCTCGGGGAAACGGCACACATGTGCCAGGCCCACGTAAGCGGCAAGGCTGCGCGCGGCGCGATCGGCCGCGTCCTCGCCGCTCACAATGTAGACCGTGGGGCGCGGACGGCGCGCAAACTGGGCTGCCGCCATAAGCGTGCGGCCCGACTGCGACACAGCCAGCGTCACGTCCTCGCCAGCATCGAGTCCGGTCTCGACAGTCTGCAAGGCCTCGGCAGTGTAGAGCTGCGCGGCTATACGGTGAATGAGCATGCTGTTCCTCCGGCATTGCAACGCCAAAAGCCCGCCGGGGCAAGCTCGGCGGGTCGTACGTCAAAGTTCATTAACGTTTATGGTACCGCACGACCCCGTGGCCAAAAGCCAAAGCGACATCATGCCAAATGTTGCCCACAACGGTCTTGCTAACGCGTTTTCCCAGCTTATTAATCCACTCTCCGCTTTTTGATTTGTTGTCTTCCGGCAGCGATTTACACCGTCCGCGCCCCCTGGCGAGCATTTCGAGCTGCAAAGCGCCTATAATTGAGGATACTTGCGTATTCAATGTCGCTTTTTTGAGGAGGGGGGGGGGTAAAACAAATGGCCGACACTCCATCTTGTGCACTGTACGCCGGGCTTAAGTCACTCGGTCGCATCAACAACGGTAACGCCGCGCAAATTCTCATGGCCGGCAACGCCCGTTACGGTGGACGCCTCATCTCCGAACGCTTGGCGGTCCCGTCGTTTATCTCACGCGAAATCGTCCACGCAAAACCCGGTGACCTTCCCGAGCCGCTGTTTGCGCCCTTTGAACAAAGTGCGCGCCAGATACTCAACCTCATCATGCAAAACCGAGGCTCCGACCCCCAATCGCTGAGCAAGGTCGCTAAACGCTACATGGAGTCGTGTGTCCCAGACATGCAGGACGCCCTTACCAATTGCGGCGTCGACGGCATGCTCTTTAGAAACGGCGTTGAGCGCATCGAGACCGCTGACGATAGCGACATTAAAGATCGCCTCTACATCCATCTGGTCTTTTTTATCGTTACCGGCTGCCTTGGCGACCCCGCCCGCGCCATCGAATACACCGAGTCCTTTGTGTCCGACCAGATGCTCTCGACACTCGGCACGGTCGAGACGACCGTCACCTCGTTTTTCTCGACAACCGCGCGCCCCACGGGAGACATTCGTCTGGGGCTGCTGCGCGTCGTGGGCAACTCGGTACGACCGCCGCTGCGTCCCCTTACCACGGACCCGGTGGGCAGCATTATCGGGTCGCTGACGGGAGACGAGAACGCCATCACCGACGTCGATTCCGACGTCTCGCGCCAGCACCTGCGTATTTGGCTCCAAGACGGACGCTGGCTTGCGCAGGGTCTCGGCTCCACCAACGGATCGTTTTTGATCTCGGGCGTCGACCGCTGCCGACAGGCTATCGAACCGCCCAGACGCGAGCGCCCCGCCAACTTTGCCAACACCCCCGTCGAGATTCACAACGGAGACACGCTTTGCTTGGGCGCCACGACGCGCTTCTTGGTCATTCGCATCACAGACTAGCCCGCCCACACATCTTCGACGCAAAAGGTGCCGTTATTTGCATCAACCCATGCAAATAACGGCACCTTTTCGATTAAGGCAACGGTTGCGCTACCTTTTCACTAACATTATCGCTACGCACTTTTTTCTCGAAAGGATCGCCCCGTGACGTACGACACGGATATGAATATCATCGCGTTGTCTCCCTTTGAACCAAACGCCATGTTTGCGACCACCGAAGACCCCGATGCCATTCGCCGCTTTACCACTCTGTTGGATTGCGGAGCAGTCGGCGGAGGCTCCCACCATCTTCGCAAGGTCGCCAACACCGAGGGCGAGACCTTTGCGCTCAAGACGCTTTGGCCCCTCGGCAGTTGTGAGGAAAACGGCCCCGCTATCACCCCTTCAGACATCAAGACGCTTACCGAGGAATATCGCAACCTTGCAGCCGTCTCACTGTTGGGCGGCTTTCCCAAAACCTATGGCTACGGTTATACCGGCAACACGCCGGTCATCCTTATGGAGTGGATTGAGGGCCTGCCCCTTCGCGATGCCGCGGCAGAGCTAACCGACCCCGCCGAGGGCGGCCACATTCCCGCAAACACCGTCGCCGCCATCGGAAAACGCCTGGGAGAGATTCTCCTGGGTGCCCAAAAGCTCGATGCGCCGTTTGCGCACCGTGATATCTCCTTGCGCAATATCATCATTCGCACAACGCGCCGGCCCCTTGCCCAGCAGATTGCACACTGCAGTTTTGACCTTTGCCTGGTCGATCTGGGCAGCTCGAGCATCAAGCGCTCGGACCCCTCGTTTACCATGTCCACCGGCATCTGGCGCAACGGCACCCCCGAGTTCGCCCCGCCCGAGATGCTCTCCAACGATATCCCCGAGCTGGCGCCGCTTCGCACGTCGCCCAGCATCGATACATATGAGCTCTGCAGTGTGCTCTATACGCTCTATGCCGGTCATACGCCATATCGCCTAAACGAGCATATGGACCAGTCTCCCTACCTGTATAAGATCGAGCACGAGGCCGAGCCGCTCGAGGCGCGCTTACCCGGCGACCAAAAGCTCGTCGATATCATCATGAGCGGTATCCATAACGAGCAGTCCCAGCGCGCGCCGCTGTCTACGATTGTCGGCAAACTCGATGCCTGGATTAAAGACATCGATTTTGAGCCGCGCACGCCACTGCCCGCACCTGTCGATTTTAGCCAGCAACCAAAGGCTTCCGGCTCCGTCAAGACCCAGACGCGCCACCTGGTCATCTCGCGTCGCACTGCGCTCGCGCTCGGCGGCGTCTGCGTTGCCGGCATCGCAGCTTCCGCCATTGCCACGGGATGCTGGGGGCTCATCGACCTTGCGCACGGCATTAAGCCGTCACTCGACGATTACACCTGGGAAGAACTCGCCCTGATCTCCCGCAAAATCCAAGAGACATCTACCAACAAAAAGGCGCTCGAGATTGCCGAAACCTACCACCTGGTAAACAGCAAGCAGTCGCTCGAAAACGAGAACACCAAGACCGTCAGGCTTTCCGATGGGACCAAGGCACAAGTCCAGATCGTGGGCTTTAAGGCAGACACGTTCACCGATGACGGCCTCCCCGCTGGCATCACCTTTATGTTCCGTACCCCCATCGCCATGCGCGCCGTAAATGACAGCGCCGCGACGGGTGGCTGGGAGCAATCGTCGCTTCGCGAATGGTTGGCGGACGAGGGCATGGCTACGCTGCCCGACGATCTCCGTAATCAGATCCGCTCGGTGCGAAAGCTCACCAACAACACCGGCAGCACCAAAGACGTCTCCAGCATCACCGCCACCGATGACAAGCTGTGGCTGCCGTTCATGAGCGAGCTGTGCGGCTACCAGGCGCCCGAAACGTTCGCAGAAGGCTGCGAGTACCTTTCTGCCCTCTACAGCGAAGAAGGCGAGCAGTACCAACTCTATCGCGAGCAGAATGTGAGCGGCCTGACCACCAACGATGCCATGATCCGCACCGTCGCCGGCAAAAAAATCTGCTACTGGGAGCGCACCCCCAGCGCCGACTGCAGCGAGGGCGCCGACTCGACGTACTTTAACCGCGTTGGAAAAGACGGCGACGTGTTTAGCTGGGCAACGCCCGGAAACAAACCGGACCAAATGACCTATGTCCTGCCCGGCTTTTGCATCTAACACCTTCCCCGGATACCAGAAAGGAGCCTTGCATCATGCGTGCGGAAACACCTTCCGAGGTGCTCTTTGATTTCCTTAAGTGCGACCTGCAGATCAATAATCGCGAAGCGGCGCGCATCTTGATTTCGGACAAGCCGATGGGCTCCAAACCGGCCCCAAGGTTTCGCATTACCGAAAAGACGTTCCTATCGCGACGCGTGGTGCATGTCGTTCCGGGTACCGACAAGATCGACCCCGAGATGTTTGCCGATTTTTCGCAGAGCGTCCAGAACTTGGCCGCTGCTGTAAAAATCGGCAGCGGCAGCAGCCCAGCGGCCGCCAACGCTCGCCAGCAAGCCATTACGGCGCATGCCCTCGAGCGCATGGCAACGTCGCTCGAACACTGGGAGCTCGATGGTTCCATCCTGCGCAATATCTTTGACCGCATCGCCGTCATGCCGGGCCTCAAGCAAAGCGACCGGCGCCTTTTGGAGCTCCTTGCGCTAACGGTTTGCGGATGCCTGGCCGATCCCAATGCCGCCGCCTCCGAGGTCAAGGACTTTGCCATAACGCGACTATCCCAGACCTTTGGCACACTCGAGACCACCGAGGTCGTCCAGGCGCAGGATACCAACCACAAAGTCAATGAGCCTCCTGCAAAACTGGGGCTGCTCAGGCTTGCAAAAGACGGCTCGGCCTTGCCGCCGATCTATCCCTTGAGCCTCGATCCCGAGGGCACGGTTCTAGGCTCGTTCGCACACGACCGAAACAGCATCACCAACGTAGGACCCGATGTATCCCGCCGGCACCTGCGTGTAGCGTTTTCTAACGGCACATGGCTCGCAAGCGGCCTTCGCTCCACCAATGGAACGGTGCTGGTGACACGCAGCGGCGCGACCACCGTTATCGAAAAACCACGCTCGCTGCGCACCGCCGGTGACGAGGACAAGCAGATTCCTATCCACGACGGCGACCTGCTCAAGCTGGGCTCCTCGACCGAGTTTTTGGTGCTGAAGATCTCTTCGAACGTACGCGCGCTGGCCTAGGGCCGAGCTCGCCCAACAAGAATCAACGCAAAAGAGCGCCGCTGCACACATCGCAGCGGCGCTCTTTTATATGACGTGGGCATCTAAAATCGAATGCAGGGGCCGACAATACTCACGCAAGATAACTAAAACATAAAAGCCGCGTGGGGGTCGGGTCCCCACGCGGCTATCAGGTTTGGGCTAAATAAGCCCGGAGGTAAACACTAGAAGTGATTAGTGCTCGCGACGCTTGGTCATGTACATGCCCACAGCAACAGCCACGGCGCCGGTAAGGGCAGCAGCGGAGGTCACAACAAAGGTCGGGTCACCAGTGGTAGGAAGGGCAGCGGCGTCCTTCTTGGCCTCGTCCTTCTTGTCAGCAGCAACCTGCTTCTTACCATCATCCTTCTTCAAAGAATCGGACTTGGGGGTCTTAGCGGTGAAGAAGGCGTAGACAGTGGTGTCCTCGGTGATAGGAGTAGAGAAGTCAAACTTCTTGAAGGACTCCTTGGAAGAAGACCAGCCGACAAAGTTGAAGCCATCAACGGAAGGATCGCCGGGCTGAGCAACAGTCTTGCCGTCCTCAACCTCAACAGTGGTGGTGGAACCATCAACATAGAAATTGACCTTGTGGGTCTGGACAGCAGGCGTCTCGTTCTTGGTCCACTGGGCATAGAACGTCACGTGGTCGCCGCCGCCCTGGACGGGCTTGCTGAAGTCGACCGGGTCGGTACCCTTGGAGTCATAGGTCCAGCCGGCGAAGGTGTAGCCCTCGCGGGTCGGGGCCAGGGGCTGGCGGGCGACGCCGTCGCCGTCGGTAACGCCCTGGAGCGTCTCGTTGCCGTCGAAGAATACACCGCCGTTGGCGAAGTAGAGGACGTCCTTGACGTTCTCGTCAGCGCCCTTATCCTTGGTCCACTGGGCGTAGAACGTCACGTGGTCGCCGCCGCCCTGGACGGGCTTGCTGAAGTCGACCGGGTCGGTACCCTTGGAGTCATAGGTCCAGCCGGCGAAGGTGTAGCCCTCGCGGGTCGGGGCCAGGGGCTGGCGGGCGACGCCGTCGCCGTCGGTAACGCCCTGCAGGACTTCGTTGCCATCAGCGAAAACACCGCCGTTGGCGACATAGAGAACGTCCTTCTCGTTGTTAGCAAGCTCTGCCCACTGAGCGAAGAACGTAGCATGCTGACCGCCACCCTGGATGGGCTTGGTGAAGTCGACAGGCTCGGTGCCGGCAGCATCGTAGGTCCAGCCAGTAAAGGTATAGCCCTCGCGGGTCGGGGCCAGGGGCTGGCGGGCAACGCCGTCGCTGTCGGTAACACCCTCCATGGTCTCATTGCCATCGGCGAAAACGCCACCATTGGCAACATAGAGAACCGTCTTCTCGTTGTTCTGCTTCCACTGGGCATAAACAGTCGCGTGGCCGCTGCCCGCAACGATGGCCTTCGTGAAGTCGACGGGGTCATTTCCGTCGCGATCGTACGACCAACCAAGGAAGTCATAGCCCTCGCGGGTCGGCTGAAGCGGCAGACGTGCAATACCGTCGGTATCGGTTACACCCTGCATAGTTTCGTTGCCATCGAAGAACGTGCCGCCATTGGCAACGTAGAGGATTTCGACAGTCTTGTCCTGCTTCACAGGCGTCCAAGCGGCGAAAAGGGTCACATGGTCGCCGCCACCGACGATCGGCTGGTTGAAGTCAACCTGGTCGGTTCCGTCGCTGTGATAATACCAACCGGCAAACACATAGCCGTCGCGCGTAGGAGCAAGCGGCTGACGAGCAATGCCATTGCTGTCAGTCTGACCCAGCATGACGTTGTTGCCGTCGGCAAACTGACCGCCATTGGCAGAGTAGGTCACATCGAGCACATTCGAGGGAGCCTCAGTCCACTTGGCGAACAGAACAACAAAATTGCTAGCGTCGCTCAGAAGAGGCTGAGAAAAATCTACGGCATGCGTGCAAGTGTTGTCATAATACCAGCCGCCAAACACATAGCCATCGCGCACGGGAGACTCCGGCATAGAGCATACGCCCTTATCGTTAGTCTGAGTGCGCATAACGATGCTTCCGTCCGCGAAAGCGCCGCCGCCATTTTCCGCTACAAAAGTAACGGTCTTAACACCAGTAGAGGCTGCAGCAGTAGCCCCCTCGCTCGTGTTCTGAGTAGTCTCCGCCGCGATAGCAGCAACCGGCGTGGAGCTGAGCACCATACTCAAGCTCAGACCGGCTGTGATAGCAGCGTTAAGCTTCCTATTCATGTGGTCGTCCTTTCCCGACTTGCTTCTTCGCGACCACTTCGCAGAAGAAGACATTTGAATTGCATCATCAATTCAAGCCGAAATAATCCTAAATTGGTTGCGCAACCAAGCTATATCTAAGGTTTGAGACTTTTTTGCAAAAAAGTTTGCAAAAAGCTATTGCACCGCCCGTACGCTGGGACAAAGGTCTGCCAGCGGGCACTCGTCGCACTTGGGTTTGCGGGCGTCGCAGATCTCGCGGCCAAAGGTGATCCACTGGTGGTTGACCGACCCCCAGTACTCGAGCGGCAAGATCTTGAGCAGATCTTGCTCGGTCTTGAGCGGCTCCTTGGCGTGCGTCTTGGGGCTCAGCATCAGGCGGTGTGCGATGCGGTTGACGTGCGTATCGACCGCGATGCCCTCCACGATGCCAAACCCCACGTTGAGCACGATATTCGCCGTTTTGCGCCCCACACCCGGCAGCTTGACGAGTTCCTTCATGTCGGCAGGTACCTCGCCGCCGTAATCGACGACGATCATCTGCGCGGCCTCCACGGCGTGCTTGGCCTTGCTCTTATAAAAGCC
>CABVAC010000055.1 GCA_902496275.1 uncultured Collinsella sp.
GTCGCATCTCGGAAGAAAACCGCAAGCTCATCAAGGAGGTCGCGGCGCGCAACCACTATGTTCCTAACCAGATCGCGCGTAGCCTGGTCATGCGCGAGTCACGCACGCTGGGCCTTATCGTCCCCAATATCGAGAGCCGCTTTTTTGCCTCGCTTGCCGGCAGCTTGGAAAAGCGTTGCCGCGAGGACGGTTACGCGCTCTTTATTACCAGCTCGGGTGGAAGTGCCGATGACGATCTGGAGCTCCTGCGCCAGCTGGTGACGCGCGGCGTCGACGGCGTCTTTCTGGTGGTGGGTGACGAGTTCTCCGACGACCGCGCCCTGCGCGAAGAGGTCAGCCATCTGCCTATCCCTGCCGTGATGGTCGACCGTGCCATTGAGGGACTCGAGTGCGACAAGGTGATGTTCGACCATGAGATGGGTGGCTACATGGCTACCCGCTATCTGATCGGGCAGGGCCACCGTCGCATTGCCTGCTTGGTTAACGCGCGCCGTTCCAATACGGGCCGCAAACGACTTGCCGGCTACGAGCGTGCGCTGCGCGAGGTTGGCCTGCCGATCGACGCGCGTTTGGAGTTTGAGAGCGAGTACTACATTTCGAGCGCATACGAGGCTTCGGAGGCGGTGCTCGCAACCGACGCCACCGCCGTGTTCGCAAGCTCGGATAACATTGCCCTCGGTCTGCTCAAGCGCCTGCACGAGATGGGGAAGAGCATTCCGGGCGATATCTCGGTGGTGAGCTATGACAACTCGGCGGCCGACGTTCTCTTTGAGCCGGCGCTGACCGCCATTGAGCAGGATCCTGGTGTCCTTGCGGAGCATGCTTTTGCCTGCATGTCCAAGCGTCTTGCCGGTAGGGGCGGTAGACGTGCCGAAGAGGTCGTGCTGGAGCCGGCGCTTATCGTTAAGGACAGCGTGCTCGAGCTTACTAAACACAACTAAACACGTTTATCAATTTGCAGAAACCGAATGTGGAGCAGCTGTGACAGACAATGCCGCAGGTGAATGTCACGTTTTGCCAATCGATGGGATTGATAAGGATGGTAAAACGTTTTTTCACCATGATAAAACGTTTTAGCAAATATACTAGTCCCAACGAAAGGTTGCCGTATCGGAGGGTGACCACGCAGCGAAGGGACACAAACAATGGCTAAAACACTGGGGACGCCGTGGCAAAAGCTGGGCCACGAGGTGCCGGCTTCCGAGCTCGAGGGCGTCGACCTGTATTGGCGCGCATCGAACTATCTGTCCGTCGGCCAGATCTACCTTCGCTCTAACCCGCTGATGCGCACTGACTTTGTCGACGAGAAAACCGGTGAGGTGCGCGACTTTGGTCGCCCGGACGTTAAGCACCGCTTGGTCGGTCACTGGGGTACCACGCCTGGCATCAACTTCTTGTTCGGACACGTCAACCGTCTCATCGCCGACCACAACCAGAACGCCATTTTCTTGATGGGCCCGGGTCACGGTGGCCCTGCCGGCACCGCCCAGTCGCTGCTCGATGGCACCTACCGTGAGATCCGCCCCGACATCACCAATGATGAGGCTGGTCTGCAGAAGTTCTTCCGCCAGTTTTCTTATCCCGGCGGCATCCCGAGCCACTTTGCTCCCGAGACGCCTGGCTCCATCCACGAGGGCGGCGAGCTCGGCTACACGCTCAGCCACGCCTACGGCGCCGTCATGGACAACCCGAGCCTGTTGGCCGTGGCCGTGGTGGGCGACGGCGAGTCCGAGACCGGTCCGCTTGCGACTTCTTGGCAGTCCAACAAGCTTGTGAACCCGGCAACCGACGGCATCGTCCTGCCGATCCTGCACCTCAACGGTTACAAGATCGCCAACCCCACCATCCTTGCCCGCGTGTCCGACGAAGAGCTCACCAAGTTCTTTGAGGGCATGGGCTATAAGCCGCACTTCTTTGTCGCCGGTTTTGACGACGAGAGCCACGCGAACATTCACGCGCGTTTCGCTGCCCTGTTTGAGCAGGTCTTCGATGAGATCTGCGACATCAAGGCCACCGCTCAGGCCCAGGCCGCCGCGGGCGAGACCGTGGTCCGCCCGGCCTACCCCATGATCGTGTTCCGTACGCCCAAGGGCTGGACTTGCCCCAAGCACATCGACGGTAAGAAGACCGAGGACTCCTGGCGCGCCCATCAGGTGCCGCTGGCGAGTGCCAAGGACACCCACGAGCACTTCCGCGTGCTGCGCGAGTGGCTGCGCTCCTACAAGCCCGAGGAGCTCTTTACGCCCGAGGGCCAGGTGCGCCCCGAGGTGACGGCCTTTATGCCGACCGGTGAGCTGCGCATCGGCGCCAACCCCAACGCGAACGGCGGCAAGGTCCGCCGCGAGCTCGAACTGCCCGATATACATGTCCACGAGATCCCCGTCGCCGAGAAAGGTCACGGCTGGGGCTCCACCGAGGCCGCCCGCGTCTTTGGCGAGTACACTGCCGACGTTCTGGCCAAGAACATGGACGATTTCCGTATCTTTGGTCCCGACGAGACCGCGTCTAACCGCCTGCAAGCCGCCTACAAGGTGACCAAGAAACAGTGGGATGCCGGCTTCTACGAGGATGAGGCCAACGACGAGCTACTGGCCGGTTCCGGTAAGGTTGTCGAGCAGCTGTCCGAGCACCAGTGCGAGGGCTTCCTCGAGGCCTACGTGCTCACCGGCCGCTCCGGTGTGTGGAGCTCCTACGAGAGTTTTGTCCACGTGGTCGATTCCATGGTCAACCAGCACTGCAAGTGGCTCGAGGCCACCAAGCGCGAGATTCCGTGGCGTGCTCCCATCAGCGGCCTCAACATTTTGCTGTCGAGCCACGTGTGGCGCCAGGACCACAACGGCTTCTCGCACCAGGACCCCGGTTTTATCGACCTGCTGCTCAACAAGGCTAACGACACGCATATCGTGAATGCCTACTATCCGGCCGACGCCAACATGGCGCTTGCCGTTGCCGAGCGCGTCTACCAGTCCACCGACTGCGTCAACGTCATCTTCTGCGGCAAGCAGCCTGCCCCCACCTTCCAGACGGTCGACGAGGCCAAGTCCGAGCTCGCCGAGGGCGTCGCGACCTGGGAGTGGGCTTCGACTGCTGACTCGCTCGCCGAGGCCGACGTCGTGGTCGCCACCTGTGGTGACGTGCCGACGCTCGAGGCCCTGGCTGCAACCGATATGCTGCGCAAGCTGGACATTAAGGTGTGGTTCGTCAACGTGGTCGACCTGCTCAAGATTCAGAACGTCTGCGAGAACGACCAAGCCATCAGCGATAAGCGCTGGGCTGAGCTGTTTGGCCGCGGCGAGAAGCCCGTGCTCTTTGCATTCCACGCCTATGCCGGCACGATTCGCCGCCTGATCTGGAACCGCCCCGGCCACGATGCCTTCCGCGTCCACGGCTACGAGGAGAAAGGCTCCACGACCACGCCGTTCGACATGCTGCGCCTGAACAACATGGACCGCTGGGCCCTGGCCGCCGACGTGCTGCGTATGGTCGACGCCGATAAGTTTGTCGAGCAGATTAACGAGTGGGAGGCTTTCCGCACCGAGGCCTTTGAGTTCGCGTGCGACGAGGGCTTCGATCACCCGGCCTTTACCGACTGGGTCTGGCCCGACGCCGCAGCCGCAACTGCTGCCGACGGTGTACTCTCCGCAACGCAGATGACTGCCGGCGACAACGAGTAGGTAGGCATCCGGGACGGTCTCGCGCTGGGGCCTTGCCCGGCGGGGTTGCCTTGCTCCGGGAAGTGGGCTTCGCGAACTTCCCGGAGCAAGGCAACCCCGCCGGGCAAGGCCCTCTCGATCGTTTCGATATGCGGGGGCTGATATATTTTATGTAATGGGGGCTTTGCTGATGCTGCCTTGGAGGCTGCGCATCTACCTTTGGTCAGCCAAGATTGCATTGCCGGGGCCGGGGTGGCTTGGTTAGGTTTTGGAAGTTCGCGAAGCCCACTTCCAAAACCTAACCAAGCCACCCCGGCCCTCGTCTGTGAACCCTTCCGCTGGGCGAGCCATAGACGCCGCGCACCGATGCGGTAAGGCGGCGGCTTGAAATTGGTGCTATATTCGGCTTGAGTTGTTTAATACTAGAACGGGAGGCTGATATGGGGCTGTTCAAGAAGAAAAACCCGCAGGATGCCTTTGATCCCGATGTGTTTACCATCACGGATACGATTTTGGACCCGCCGCGGTTTACTTTTTTGCCGGCTATCTACCAGGATGCCACGCGCCGCAAGTGGGCCGTGCATCAGCGCGGCGGCGAGCCGAAGATTTTTGACTATGCGGACGTGCTGCAGTGCGAGATTGTCGAGACCGGAAATCCCGAGGATGTGTCGGAGCTTAGCAATCGCGAACTAGCTCAGCAGATTTTGATTAATCCAGCTCAGGCTACCAAAAACAACGCTGCCAAGCGTAATATGTGCCTTGGTATGGGTGTCATCGTTGCCGTGCAAACCGGCGAGGATGAGATTTCGAAGCTTGAGATTCCGGTGACCGCGGGCGAAGTCAAGCGAGACTCCGGCCTATATCGGTCGTATCGCAACGTTGCGGAGCAGATCAAAGAAGCCTTCGACGCCATGGGGCGTCCGGAGCAATGATGCCCGCAGCATCAAGCGGTTGAGGAGCCTTGCCCATGTCGAGTGAACCATATGCGATTCCGCCCAAAGATCGCGCCTTTGAGGGCATTCTTTGGTATATCAAACATTATGACCTGCAGGGTGGTGACCGGCTGCCCGCCGAGCGTGTGCTCTGTGAAGAGCTGGGCGTGTCACGCACGGCGTTGCGCGCTGCGATCACGCGTCTGATTTCGTGCGGAACTTTGGAAAGCCGCCGCGGTTCGGGCACCTATGTGTGTCCTCCCAAACCGCTGAACATCTTTCAGGAAACATGGAACTATACGCAGGCGGTGGAGAGGGTTGGCTCAAAGTCGACCGCGCGCCTGGTTTGGTCCAAGATCGTGTACGCCGATATCGATTTGGCCCAAAAAGCCCAGATCGACCTGGGCACGCCGCTCTTCTGCATTCGACGTGTGCGCGTGGTTAATGGTTCCCCGGCGTCGATTGAGACGGCTCACGTCAACCTTTCTTTGTGCCCCTCGCTTCCCGATCACGATTTTGAGCAGGAAAGCCTCTACGACGTTTTGCTCAAAGAGGGGAATGTCCATGTGGCGCACGGCAAGGAGTATATTTCCATCAGCCGTCTGAACGCCGATGAGGCCAAGTTGCTGGGTACCCAGGAGGGCACGCCGGTGTTTTACAAAGCTTCGCACGAGCGTGACGAGAACGATGGCTTTGTCGAGTATTGCAAGTCCGTGATTCTGCCGACCAAGTATCGTTTTGCCGATAACGGCGAGGCGGACGGCGTTGCGACGAAGGTGGGTGTCGAATGGCTGATGCAGTAGAAGACTTGCCGGTTTACAAGCAAATTCGCCGCTGCATTGCGGAGCGAATTGAGCGCGGCGACTATCCGACGGGCTCGATGATTCCGTCCGAAAACGAGCTGGCCGAGGAGTTTGGCACGACGCGCCTGACAATCCGAAGCGCCATGGACGAGCTGGTCAAAAGTGGCCAGATTCGTCGGGTACAGGGCAAGGGCGCCTTTGTGGGACACAAGTGGTTTGACGAGCACGAACGCAAGGGCGGCTTCCGTCAGTCGGTTCTGGCGTCGGGTGCGACGCCGTCGGTGCGCATCCTGGCGCGCTCCAAACGCTACGCCGGCCCGTATTACGCCGACCTGTTTGACATCGCCGAGGACGATCTGCTTTACTCGGTGCGCCGTCTCAACTGCATTGATGGTGAGCCCGTATCGATCGAGATGACGCTGATTCCGTGTCTGCTGTTTCCGGGCATCGAAGACGTGGACATTTCGGTCTTCAGCCTGTTCGAGACCTATGACATGTTGGGGCGCAAGCCGGACAAGTCGATTGAGAAACTCGATATTGAAGCGCTGGGCGCACGCGATGCGAGTTTGCTCAATCTTGAGCCGGGCGATCTGGCGCTCGTACTGGAATGCTTGACCTATGACTCGAGTGGGCAGCCGATTGAGCATGCCAAGTCTTTTAACCGCGGCGATGCCGGCGGATATACCTACAACTATTAGCGTTTAGAGCATCCTCGTGCACGGTGGGGTGCTCATTTTTTTACGGACATGTGTCGCATGACCGATGAGCGGCAAAAACCGACCGTCTACCGAGATGGGAGGACGAAATCAAAAAATCGGTATTAAAAACGGCTAACCTGTAATCGCTAACTGGTATTAAGAACCTTTGAATTGTTGAGCTTGGGGCCAAGATGTCCACAAGGTTAAGCGGCGCGACGGGCGGCAAGCCCGGCCAGTCCGTGCGACAATTCGAACTGCTCGTGAAAGGAGCGGGAATGAAGGAGACCGAGAAGATCGAGATCATGCACTTCGACCAGGAGGGCTACCTCGAGGACGGCAGAAACGTCTACGAGGCCGGCAAGCGGATGACCGCCCTGGCCGACCGCGTGCACGAGGAGGGCTACGACGCCGTCTTCCTGATGGGCGTCGGCGGCACCTGGGACGAGTTCATGCAGCTCGAGTACCTCATGAACAAGTTCGGCGACCGCGACCTCGAGGTCTACCTGATCCACGCCGCCGAGTGGAACGTCATGGGCCACAAGCGCATGACCGACAAATCCGTCGTGCTGACCGCCTCCGAGTCCGGCACCACCCCCGAGGTGCTCGAGGCCGTCGGCAAGATGAAGGAGATGGGCGTGCGCGTCTTCGCCATGACCAACCCCGAGGGCAAGATCGGGCAGGCCGTGGGCGCCGAGAACTGCGTCATGATGGCCTCCGACCACGGCGCCGGCGGCTGCGAGAAGGGCTACTACCTCGCCGACTGCTTCGGCCTGCGCCTGCTCAACCGCCGCGGCTGCTTCCCCAAGTTCGACCTGTTCATCGAGCAGACGAAGGACGTCTGGAAGGACATGCTCGACATCCGCAAGCGCTTCGAGCCGCGCGCCGAGGAGCTCGCCAGGAAGTACGCGCTTGCCGACTACACCATGTTCATCGGCTCGGGGGCCCTCTGGGGCGAGACCATCCTGTACTCCATGTGCCTGCTCGAGGAGATGCAGTGGAAGCGCATCCGCCACATCACCTCGCACGACTTCTTCCACGGCACCCTCGAGCTGCTCGAGCCCGGCGTCCCGGTGTTCCTGTTCATGGGCGAGGACGAGTGCCGCGCCCTCGACGAGCGCGTCCGCGCCTTCCTCACCAGCGGCGTGACCGGCGACGAGGACTACGTCATCATCGACACCGCCGAGTACGCGATCCCGGGCCTGGACGACGACTTCCGCGTCATCGTGTCGCCGTGGATCCTGTCCGTGCTGACCACCGACCGCCTCTCGCGCAACTACGAGCTGGTCACCAAGCACAACCTCAAGTACCGCCGCTACTACCACCAGTTCGACTACTAATTCTATTTGGGGGAAACCGCAATGAGGCAATACATCTTTGCCAGCCACGCGCATTTTGCGACCGGCATCAAGGAGAGCACCGAGCTACTCTCGGGCGCGCGCGATAACGTCCACGATCTGTCGATGTTTGTCGACGGCCGCACCGACGTCGCCGAGGAGGCCGCAAAGCTGCTGGCGACCATCGACCCTGCCGATGACGTGATCGTGTGCACCGACCTGTTTGGCGGTAGCGTCAACAACGAGTTCACCAAGATCGTTCAGACGCGTCCCAACACCTACCTTGTCGCCAACATGAACCTGCCGCTGCTGATCCAGCTACTGTTCTCGGACCAGGAGGCTCCCGCCGATCAGGTTATCCGCGAGATAATCGCGGCTGACGACACGCGCGTCAAGTTTGTCAACGATCTGCTGACCGATGCGGATGACGAGGAAGAGTTCTAGTCTCCGCCTGCTATTAATGGGGCCGGGTTTCCGGCATGAGACCTTTGGGGGTCAATCATGATTCAACTGCTTCGCGTCGACCATCGTCTGCTTCATGGCCAGGTGGCCGTCTCTTGGGTCCAGGGCCTGGGCTCCGACTGCATCTTCTGCGTTGGCGACAAGGTTGCCAACGATCCCGTCTGGAAGACTACGCTCAAGATGGGAAAGCCGGCCAACGTCAAGCTCGTCATCAAGGACATGGAGCACGCCATCGAGGCCATCAACTCCGGTGTTACCGATAAGTACAAGATGATCATCTGCGTCGCCAGCATCGCCGAGGCCAAGCAGCTTGTCGACGGCTGCCCGCAGATCACTTCCATCAACCTGGGCAACACCAAGTCCAAGGACGAGCAGCGTCCCGATGCCCGTAAGATCTCCCGCCAGATCTTTGTGACTGCTGCCGAAGAAGAGGACATTCGTGAGCTCGTCGGCCGTGGTGTCGAGGTCGAGATTCGCGCTCTGGCCGACGACCCCAAGGTCGATGCCCTAAGCGCCCTCTAATTGGGAACCACGGGCGGCGCGCACGGCGCCGCCCCTATTCGTGGGCGTACCGGATAAACGCTTTACCCGTTACCCCCATCTACCGTTCACCGGGAGTACACGCCCGTTGAGCGATTGGTATTAAATAGTTTTCTCATGACTATATAATTGGTATCAAATCATTTGCACCGGTTTAGGTGTTAACAGCACACCGGTACAAGCTGGATCTGTCTAGGCGATTGTCGGCATGGAAAAGGGCGCGCTGACAAGTCGGGAATCGCCGCGCGGATCCAAGAGGGATCAAAGGGAGGAACAATGCTTGTTCAAGCGATCCTCATCGGACTTATCGCTGCCTTCGGTAAGCTCGATTATCAGCTCGGTACGCTCTATGCGTTCCGCCCGATCGTTCTGTGCCCGCTCGTCGGCATAGTCCTCGGGGACCTGCAGTCCGGCCTCGCCATCGGTGCGAGCCTCGAGCTGCTCTTCATGGGTTCAATCTCCATCGGCGCTTACGTGCCGCCCGATGAGTGTATTGGCGGTGTGCTCGCCTGCGCCTTCGCTATTCAGCTGGGTCAGAGCACCGAGGCCGCTATCGCGCTCGCGATGCCCATCGCCACTCTGTGCCTGGCCATCAAGAACGTCATCAACGCCGGTATGCCCCTTCTGGTCGACCGTGCCGACGTCTTTGCCAGCAAGGGTAACCTCAAGGGTATCTACGCTATGCACTGGATTATCGGTCTCGTGATTGTCGTCCTGGCCTTTATCCTGTGCTCGGTCTCCTTCTATCTGGGTGCCGACGCCGTTCAGGGCCTGCTCGACTTCATCCCGACGTTCGTCCTCGATGGCTTTGGCGTCGCAGCCAACATCCTGCCTGCCATGGGCTTCGCCATGCTCGGCCGTCTGGTGCTTACCAAGCAGCTCGTGCCGTTCTACTTCCTGGGCTTCCTGCTGTGCTCCTATGCCAACGTGCCCGTCCTCGGTGTCGCTCTGATCGCAATCATCATCGGCATCAACAAGTTCGACCTGCTGGGCCTTGGTGGCGCCCAGCCCCAGCTTTCTGTGGAAGGGGATGAGGACGATGACTTCTAATTCCGAGAACCAGATTACTCGCTCCGACCTCATTAAGAGCTCTCTGAGCACCGGCGCTCTGGGCATGGAGTTCTCCTGGACCTACTACAAGCAGATGAACATTGCCTTCTGCCTGATGGTCGCCAACATGCTCAAGAAGATCTATGCCGGCCGTCCCGACGATTACGCCGAGGCCCTGCACCGTCACAGCGCATTCTTCAACATCACCCCGCAGCTCGCTCCCTTCGTGGGCGGCATCGCGATGGCCATGGAAGAGAAGGTCGCTCGCGGCGAGGTTGAGCCCGAGAGCGTCAACGACATCAAGGCCGCCCTCATGGGCCCGCTTTCCGGTCTGGGTGACTCCTTCTTCCTGTCCACCCTGCGCGTTGTTGCCGCTGCCGTGGGCATCAGCCTGTGCCAGGCCGGCAACGCCTTTGGCCCCATCGCCTTCCTGCTCATCTATAACATCCCGGCGTTCCTGATTCGTATCTTTGGCGCTATCAAGGGTTATGAGCTAGGCATTGGCTTCCTCAACGAGGCTCAGAAGACCGGTCTGATGCAAAAGATCATGGCCTGCGTCGGTATCGTCGGCGTCATGGTCGTCGGCGCCATGAGCAAGGACATGTTCTGGGCTTCGCTGCCCGTCGCCATCGGTCAGGGCGACTCCGCCCAGACCCTTCAGGACATCCTGGACGGCATCATGCCCGGCATGCTCGGCATGGCCGCCTTCTGGATTTACTACTGGCTGCTCTCCAAGAAGATCAACCCGATGGTCCTGATTCTCTGCACCATGGTCATCGGCATCATCGGTGCCTTCTTTGGCGTGCTTGCCTAATATGTTTAAATCGCGCTTCCATCGCGTCTAACGGTTGCGTCGATCTTTGGGGGCTTGTCGCATGTGCGGCAGCCCCCTGTTTTTTAAAAGCCCGTACGAAAGGGGAGGACTATGGCCGTACCCGAGCTTTCGCTCATGAACATCAACCATCGTTACTACAGCATCGAGACGTTCTTTAAGGCTGCAGGCGAGGCGGGTTATCGCAATATCGAGCTGTGGACTGGCTCGATGCACCTGTATGTGGATTGCCACGAGCACGATTCGGTGGATAAGATTCGCGATCTTGCCGCCCAGTACGGCATCAAGATCGTGTGCGTGTGCCCCGAGCAGAACAACCCCAAGCCGTGGAATGTCGCGGTGCGTGGTGAGGCGGGCCAAAAGCGCATACTCTCGTACTTTAAGAATGTCATTGACGTTGCCGTTGAGCTGGGTGCGCCGCAGATTCTGGTGACGAGTGGTTGGGCCTATCTGGACGAGCCGGCTGAGGACGCCTGGGCCCGCAGCGTTGCCATGCTGCGTTCGGTATGCGACTATGCCGATACGCGCGGCATTCGCGTTGCGCTCGAGGCGCTGCAGCCGTCGGAGTCCGTGCTGGTCAACACCGCGCAGGACGTCGCGCGCATCCTCGAGGCGGTCGATCGTCCCAACCTGAAGGCTTGTATCGACTTTGGCGCCATGGAAGTTGCCGGCGACACAATCGACGGCTACTTTGAGGTCCTGGGCGACAAGATCGTCCACACCCACTTTGTAGATGTGGGCGGCGGCACGACGCATCTTGCCTGGGGCGACGGCGAGCGCGATATGCGTGCCGACCTCGAGGCGCTCATGCGCCACGGCTATACGGGCTATGCCTCGGCCGAGACGTGTGACGGCCGCTACTATCAGGATCCGTCTAAGGCGACAACTCAGGTTATCGATATGTATCGTCGTGTGATAGCAGAGATGGAAGCCGAATAACCGAACTGCGGGGTTGCGCCGGAAACACTAGAGCGGGTTTGGCGCAACGTGGTTTTAGGTGGCGAGTTGCGGAGTGTTCGTTGCAGTGCTTCTCGAATTAGGCAACTAATGGCGTTGTAATACCACTCGGGCGAGGAAACCGACCGTTCGCCGTAAATCTGCGTGAGTTTAGATTGGTATTAAATAATGAGCAATCGTATGGCTACAATTGGTATCAGCAAGAAGCGCGATGTATAGAATCGCGCACATGTGATGGGAGGACACACATGAAGGAGACCGAGAAGATCGAGATCATGCACTTCGACCAGGAGGGCTACCTCGAGGACGGCAGAAACGTCTACGAGGCCGGCAAGCGGATGACCGCCCTGGCCGACCGCGTGCACGAGGAGGGCTACGACGCCGTCTTCCTGATGGGCGTCGGCGGCACCTGGGACGAGTTCATGCAGCTCGAGTACCTCATGAACAAGTTCGGCGACCGCGACCTCGAGGTCTA
>CABVAC010000056.1 GCA_902496275.1 uncultured Collinsella sp.
CCGAGGGCTTCGCCGAGCCCGCGGACAGGCCGGCCCCGACAGAGGGGAGGCGCCGCGCGCTCGGGCGGCGCGCCAGGGAGATAGTGGACGAGATGGTCGAGAAGCGCGGCCTCAAGAAGGAGTAACATCGGGGCTTGCAGCGACGGACCTCAGGACACTCTTACACCACGTCTGCGCGCGCCACCACCATAACCGCGTTTCATGAAAAACCGCAGGTGCTCTACCTGCGGTTTTTATTTCGCATTACTTGCCATGGTTGAGGGCAGCGGCTTAAACGTAGTAGATGGGCCCATTTCGTGGCAGACGGGTCACGTGGCAGCCCTCGCAAGGCCAAAATGATCCGTTTTCCTCCGTCCCCGGGGGGATCAAAGGCTGTTACGGATATGGTGCCATTTCAAAACTATGCCGGATTACTACGATAAAAACGAGGTCGCCGATCACGCGCGACTTTTTCGCAAAACTGCGAGCCGTCTACCTGCGGTTTTTGTTTTGCCAAATGCGGCGTGGTTGAGGGTAGGCGATTTATCGTAGTAAACCGGCATAGTTTTGTTCGCGGAGGCTTAGCCGCACGTTCACGCGCGGGGCCGGTGGGGTAATTTTGCCCCACCGGCCCCGTCTTCTCGCTATTCCGGCTTAGTTTCTACCGTGGGAGTCTTGTGCGCTGCGACTGGGGTGCGGGCGGTGTCCATAGTCAGGCAGTGCTTGGGGCAGCTCTCGATGCACTCGCCGCACACCACGCAGGCATACGGGTCAATCGACCAGGTGCCGCCTTTGCGATCGACCGCAAGCGCGCCCGCCGGGCAACGACGCGCGCACATGCCGCAGCAAATGCACGCGTCCATGTCGTTGACGATATGCCCGCGCAGGCGCTCGGGCGCCGCGAGCTTCTCCTGCGGATAGCATACCGTGACCGGTTGCTTGACCATAGAACCCAAGGCCGTCTTGGCAAATGTCAGTAAACTCATGCCGCGCCTACCTTTCCGTGCAGCTAATGCAGGGGTCGATGGTCAGGATAATCATGGGCACGTTGGCAAGGAGCACGCCCTGCAGCGCATGCGTCAGACCCGCCAGGTTCTGCGACGTCGGCGTGCGCACGCGGAAGCGGTCCAGGTTCTTGGTGCCGTTGCCGCGCACATAGTAATACGCCTCGCCGCGCGGCTGCTCAATCACAACCTCGCCGCGCGCGCCGTCGGCCGGCGTAAGCTTGGTACGCCCGCCGATGCCGTCGTGCGGAATCTTGCCCACAAGCTCCTTGATGATGTCCATGGCCTGCGTGACCTCGGCGCAACGCACCTGGCAGCGGGCATAGCAGTCGCCATCGGTAGCAACGATGGGCTCAAACGCAGCCAGGTCCGCATAGGCACCATCGCCAAACATGCGCACGTCGTAATCCACGCCCGAGGCGCGACCGAACGGGCCGACCATCGAAAGCTCCAGCGCATCCTTCTTGCTGATCACGCCCACGCCATGCAGGCGCTCGCCACAGCTGTCGTCGCCCAAAAACGTATGCACCAGGGCCTCGTAGTCGGGGCGCATGGCGTCGAGCGTCTGGACAATGCCCGCCAGCTCGGAGTCCTCGATGTCATGCTTAAGGCCGCCGATCTCGTTAATCGAAAGGATCACGCGGCCGCCGCAGGTGCTCTCGAAGATCTTGAGAATCTGCTCGCGCAGGGTCCACGACCGATAGAACAGCGCCTCGAAGCCAAAGGCATCGGCGAGCAGGCCCAGCCACAGCAGATGCGAGTGAATGCGCGAAAGCTCGTGCAAAATGGTGCGGATATACTGCACGCGGCCGGGCACCTCGATGTCGAGCATGCGCTCGCAGGCGCTGGCATAGCCGCAGCTGTGGCCCACGGCGCAGATGCCGCAGATGCGCTCGGCGATGTAGCCAAACTGGTGCATGTCACGCTTTTCGGTGAGCTTCTCGAGTCCGCGGTGCACAAAGCCGATCTGCGGAATTGCCTCGAGAACGCGGTCGTCCTCGATCACCAGGTCCAGATGAAGCGGCTCGGGCAGCACCGGGTGCTGCGGGCCAAACGGAATAACGGAGCGATGTGCCATGGACCTTACGCCTCCTTTTTATGCTTGTCGCGGGCGGCCTTTGCGGCAAGCGCCGCACGGACCTTGGCCGCTTTCTCGGGATCCATGGCGGCGAGCTTTGCCTCCATCTCGGCAGCCTTGAGCGCCGCCTTGGCAGCAGCCTCATCGTGCTGAGTATCGGAGCCGGCAGCCGCAGCGGGCTGGGCGACGGCAGCGCCCGCAGCATCGTCGGCGCCCGCAGCGCCCTCCCCCGCAGTGGCCGTGGCAGCGGCAGCCTTTTCGGCCGCAGCCTTGCGCGCCTTGGCCTCTGCAACCGCGCGGACCTTCATGGCCTTCTCGCGCGCAGCCTTCACCTCGGGCGTGATAACGCTCATGGGCTCGGCCGTTGAGACCTGGTAGAAAAAGCCCTTAAAGTCGACCTGCATATCGGTAATGGCAAGACCAAACAGGTCGTGCGCTTCGTTCTCAAACGGAAATACTGCCGGATAGTACGAGCTGATGGACGGAATCTCCTGGTACTGATCAATTCCCTCAACCACCAGGTTCTCGATCGCATAGCTGCCGTCCTGCGCGATCTGCTCCTGAGCAGCCCGAACGTTGATAAACGTATAGACCAAGCGATACGAGCCGTCGTCGACGTTGCGCTCGGCGTGCATTTGCACAAAGCGCGCGCCGACGCCCTTGAGCGCCTGGACATGCGGCAGGAGCTCGTCGATCCCGACGGTGGTATAGATTGCCTTTTGCATTACTCGGCCTCCTTTGCAGCGACGGGCGTCCCAGCAGGTGCGTCGCCAGCGACGGGCGCGGCGGGCTTCCCGGCAGGCGCGCCACCGACACCATCAGCCCCGGCCCCAGCCGCAGCCACAAACCCGTCCTCGCCCAGCTCAACGCCACCATCCCAGGTAGCGGCGCCGCCCACGGTGAGCGGATCGCCGCCAGCACGCATCACGGCCTCCTTCTGGTCCAGGATGCCGCACGCCTCCACGATGGCGTCGATCACGGTCTCGGGGCGAATGGCGCACCCGGGCGCGTACACGTCCACGGGAATCGCGCGGTCCACGCCGCCAATCACGTTATAGGCATCGCGGAACACGCCGCCCGAACACGCGCAGATACCGCAGGCCACCACGCACTTGGGCTCGAGCATCTGGTTGTAGATCTGGCGCACGACGGGCAGGTTCTGGGCATTGACCGACCCCGTCACCAAAAAGATATCCGCATGCTTGGGGTTGCCGGTGTTGACCACGCCAAAGCGCTCCGCATCGAACAGCGGCGTGAGCGAGGCCAGCACCTCGATATCGCATCCGTTGCAGCTCGAGCCGTCGTAATGAATAACCCACGGCGAGCGCGACATTTTATGATCCATGGATGCCGCCTCCTAAATAAACACGTCGACGAGGATGGGCATAAGGTTGAGCAGGCCAAACACCAGCGCCACGCCCCATCCGAGCCTAAAGCAGCTGCGCCAGGTGCTGCGTGCGAAGGTGTTGTCGATCAGCACCTCGACAAAGTACGTCGCGGCCATCACGACCAGGGCTACGACCCAGCTCACCGGGTTGTCCCAAACAAAGAACATGCCCACCCACATCAAAAACAGCACGGTCTCGCACCAGTGCATAAGGGTCATCTTGGCCAGCGTGCCGCCGCTCATCTCGGTGGCGACGCCCTGGACGATCTCCTGATGCGCGTGATGCGAGTACGAAAGGTCAAACGGCGACTTGCGCAGCTTGATGGTAAGCACCGCGAGCAACGCGAGGAAAATGGGTGCGCTGTACACGATGATGGGGACCGACTGCCCCGTCACGGCGATGGAATCGAAACTGTCGGTGGCAAGGTACAGGCCCACGCTCATCAGCAGAACGGCGGGCTCGTAACTCATGACCTGCAGCAGCTCGCGATCGGCGCCAACCTGGGCAAACGGGCTTTGCGTCGAGGCGGACGCCAGCACCACAAAGATCGCGGCGAGCGTCACCATAAAGGCGCACAGCAGTGTGTTGGAGCCCGACACAAAGATGCCGCCGCCCACCACGGTAAAGATGAGCGCGCACGCCATGTAGGTGTCGTCCATGGTGTTTACGCTGGCGGGGGCCTTGCGCAGGAGCTTGGCCACATCGTAGAAGGGTTGCAGCAGGCGCGGGCCCACGCGGCCCTGCATGCGAGCCGAAAGCTTACGGTCAAGACCGTCGATCAGGCCGCCCACAAGCGGCGCCAGCAGGGCAAACACCACGGTACCAATAAATATGCCCACGACGCCCGAGCCTTCGAAATACTTACCGCGCAGCACCGAGGGCGCACTCATGGCAAGCCGCTCGGGCCCAATCCACGCGCAACACAGCAACGCAAACAAGATAATGCTGCAGCACACGACGCTGCCCGCGGGGCCAATACGCTTCTCGCCAAGGGCGTCCTCCGAGTACCAATTGCGCTTTTCGGCCTTCACCTCGTGTCCCATCGAGCCGCGGAAATGGCGATATTTGTCGGTTCCCACACCCGAAAGGTACACGTTGACGTGCGGCTTGTTGCTCACGCGGAATGAAGTCAGCAGCACCACGGCGATAAAAGCCACGATAACCACCATCAGATACATGGCGTCCTTGCCAATAACGTACGGCACGCGGCCAAACACCATGGCGAGGTAAGGCGACACCAGACCGCTCGAGATAACCGGGAACGCCACGCAGCACAGAATCAGCAGCGCGGCGATGGTGTTGAGGGCCATCCATTCGGTCTTATGGACATTGGCCTCAACGTTTTGAGCCGTGGGGTCGACGCCCGAAAGCTTGGCAAGCCACTTGCCCCAGAAGAAGAACGTCGCGGCCGAGCCAAAGGCAAGTACCATGATCATTAGCACGTTGCCGGTCTGCGCAAACGCCACCAGGGCGCCCCACTTGGACACGAGCATGCCAAACGGCGCCACAAACATGCCCATAATGCCCAGCATCATCAGACGCGTCAGGTGCGGCATGCGGCTGAACATGCCGTCCATGTCCTCGATATTGCGGCTGCCGATATGGTGCTCGGCGGTGCCTACGCACAGGAACAGCAGCGACTTAGCCACCGTGTGGAACAAGATCAGGAAGATGGCCGCCCATACGGCCTCGGGCGCGCCGACACCCAGGCAGGCACTGATGAGACCCAAGTTGGAAATGGTGGAGAATGCGAGCACGCGCTTGGCATTGCTCTGCGAGATGGCCATGAGGGCCGCGAGCAAAAACGTGATGGCACCCACACTCGTAACCATAAAGCCGGTCACGGGATAGATGGCATAGAGCGGGCTCAGCTTGACCATTAGGAACACACCGGCTTTGACCATGGTGGACGAATGCAGCAGGGCGCTCGTGGGCGTGGGGGCAACCATGGCGCCGAGCAGCCAGGTATGGAACGGCATCTGCGCGGCCTTGGTAAGGGCGGCGAGCGACAGCAGAACGACCGGCATCACCAGCAGCGCGGATTGCGCGGTTCCGGCGCCGGAAAGCTCGATCATGCCCGAGATGGTCAGCGGCATGCCGTTAACGTGCAGGTACATGAGTCCGGCCAAAAACGCGATGCCGCCCAGCATGTTGAGGATGATCTGGGTGAAGGCGTTCTTGATGGCCTCGGGCGTGCGCGTGTAGCCAATCATGAGGAACGAGCACACGGTGGTGATTTCCCAGCCGCAGAACAGCCACTCAAGGTTATCGCTCGTCACGATGACGAACATGGCCGAGAGGAACAGGAACATAAGCGCCAGGAACTGCGGGCGACGGTCGGGCGCGGTCTGCCCGCGCAGCGCGGCCTCGTGCTCGTCATGGGCCTGGAAGTCCTTCATGTAACCCAGGGCATACACGCAGATTAGACTGCCGACGATACCGACGGCGAGGACCATGATCACGCTCATGTAGTCCAGGTAGAGCGGCGTCGCCGTGACGGCCTCGGCCGCGGGCAGCGTCATGGCTGCAAAGGCGAGCGAGCCCACCAGCTGCACCACGCCGAGCACCGTGGTGAGCGTGCTCTTATATTTACGCGCGTTGTACAGGATGACGGCGCACAGAATCACGTCGATGGCGGAGCTGATGATCGAGAGCACATGCGAGGTGCCGGGGGCAACCTCAAAGCTCTGCGGACCCGTGCCAAAAAACATGACGGCGACTACAACTGTCACCGCCATAATAATGCCGGAACCTATGAGCCCCACCGCATCGCGGGCGCGGTCACCGCGCGCGAGCAGCATGCCCAGCGCCGGTACCAGCGGAAACAGGGTAAGGAAATACAGTAGCGTCATACCATCACTCCCCCATGCAAAAACGCTGCAATTGTTTAACGTTATAGCTCAATTGAGGAGCAGCGGCGGCAGGTTTTCGGTCAACTGGGGAGT
This sequence comes from uncultured Collinsella sp., assembly GCA_902496275.1. Classification (GTDB taxonomy): domain Bacteria; phylum Actinomycetota; class Coriobacteriia; order Coriobacteriales; family Coriobacteriaceae; genus Collinsella. The sequence continues at coordinate 6,395 of CABVAC010000056.1, forward strand.
TTTAGGCGTACGGGGCAAGGGCGCGTCCGCTTTGGAGCAGAGAGGCGACGCTCCCCTATCGCAGCGACAGGCGCGCGGGCCACTGCGTGCAGTTTATTGGCCACGTTGGAGGATGTCCCGACAGGCTCGTGCCGGTCCAAAAAGTTGGCGCGGCAAGAAAAATGCGCCCCTGTGGGCGCACCATCCCGTTTGCTATTCCGCCTTTTTAACGCGCGGCTTGCGACCGCGCGGCTTATCGACCAGTGCGGCCTCACCGCTCTCGCGGTACTGACGGCACCAAGCCTTGACCGAAGACTCGCTGGGAATCTTGTGCTTGATCATGGCCTCGCGAACCGTCAAGCCGTTTTCCAGACGGTCCTTAACCACAGCGAGCTTTACGTCGTACGAGTAGGTGTGATGATGCGAACCGGCATTGAGAACGGCGTCGGCACCGCCCACGGCATACGCGCGGGCCCACTGACGAGCCGTGGCCTGGGGAATGCCAAGCTCCGCGGCGAGGGCGCGATGACCGACCCCCTCTTGGAGGATCTCGACGGCGCGCTGCCTAACCTCGGGCGCATGCGTGCGAGTCCTAGTTGCTTCCGACATACCTGCCACTTCTTAGCCTTAACCGTTAATCTGCTTTCTTACGTGCAAGTTAGATAGTAGCATTTTACTGTTTGCTCAAAGCAGTTAATTAAAGTAGACGCGGCGTTATCTGGGCATTTGGCACCAAATTACGACATTTCTTTATCGATTATTTACGCTGGTAGCTGACTCGCAGCTAATCGTCATTCGCTTGTCAACAAAATTGGCATCTCTTTATGTCCTTTGGTATAGAGGATATGGTTATTAACCCCTCCCCCAATAATTTTGAGTGATCCGCAAGGCAGTAGACGTCCTCACTCCTCATGATTACCTCGCATTGCTATCCACCGGAGCAAAACAAAAAGGGCGGGACCTGCTGCGCTTGCAGGCCCCGCACCGGTTGACACCCGACGGGACACAGCCGGGCGAGACGGATCCGTGCTACCGCCCCGCCTGGCCGCGATGTTCAACTACAGCTCGTTGGCCGCGTGATATGCCGTGCGAATGGCGCTCGCAATGTCGGCGGTGCGCTCGCCCGAGCAGTCGCCCACGCGGGTCACGGGCACCGTCACGCCATCCAAGTCAAACGCGTTGGCCTTGGAGCCCACGGCCATCACCACGTAATCGCAGGCGATTTTTACCGGCTCCTCGGCGCCGTCCTCGGTGGTGCGAACAGCCTCCACGCCCTCGTCGGTAATGGCGGTCAGGCGGGTCTTCACGTGCTGCTCCACGTTGTGCTCGGCAAAGTCGCTCATGATCAGCGGCAGAATGGTCTCGGACTCGCCCGCGGCAATCTTGTCGAGCATCTCCACGATCGCCACCTCGCAGCCGTGCTGCAGCAGGTACTCGGCAGTCTCGGTGCCCACCAGGCCACCGCCAATGACGGCGACGCGGCCCGTAAGCTCCACCTTGCCGGCCAGCACGTCCCAGCTCGAGACGACCTTGTCCGAATCGGCGCCCGGAACGGGAATGACCACGTCGTGTGCGCCCACAGCCACAATCGCGGCGTCGGCGGCGTTGAGGTCCTCAGCGGTAGCGGCATGGTTGAGTTCAACTTTCACGCCCAGGCCGGGCAGAATCTTCTCGTAGTACTCGACCGAGCGCATGATCTCATCCTTACGCGGAGGCGCGGCCGCCAGCACAATCTGGCCGCCCAGATGATCGCTCGCCTCGTAGACGGTCACATCGTAGCCGCGCTTGGCCGCCACGCGTGCGGCCTCCAGGCCGGCGATGCCGCCGCCCACGACGGCGATCTTCTTGTCGCCCTCGCCCGGCTTAATGGCGATGGTCGCCTCGTCACCGTTCTCGGCATTGAGAACGCACGAGATGTACTTGCGGTTTTGAATCGCGTCGACGCAGCCCTTGTTGCAGTTGAGGCACTCGCGGATGGGCTCACCCGTGGCAGCCTTCAGCGCAATGTCGGGGTCGCACATGAGCGAGCGGCCATAGGCGATGATGTCGGCCGCGCCGTCTTCCAGGATCTTCTCGCCGGCCTCGACCGAGACAACACGGCCCACAGTTGCCACCGGCACGGAGACCAGGGCCTTGACGCGCTCGGCCACCGGCAGCGTCCAGTTGTAGGGCATGGCGCCCATGGGCGGAATGGTGTCGCCCATGTTGCCGGTGTGGTTGGCCTGCGCAACCTGGATCATGTCGATGCCCGCGCCCTCGAGCAGCTTGGCAAACTCGCAGGCCTCGTCGGGCTGCAGGCCGCCCTTGCCGCGCGGCGTGCCGTCGGGGTTCTCCATGATCACGGGGAGCTTGTACTCCACCATCAGCTGCGGCGCGGCCTCCTTAATGGCGGCGACGACCTCGAGCGCGTAGCGAACGCGGTTCTCGAACGAGCCACCGTACTCGTCGGTGCGCTGGTTGAGGATGGCCGAGCACAGCGAACCCACCAGGCGGTCACCGTGGACCTCGATGGCGTCGATGCCAGCCTGCTGCGCACGAGCGGCCGAGGCGGCGATGGCCTCCTTGATCTGGGTAAGCTGCTCTACGCTGGCCTCGTTCACAAAGTGCTGCATGTCGTGGTGCAGCTTGGCGTATGCCTGATTGCGGATCTCGTTGGACTCGGCCATCTTGGCGGCAAAGGTCTCCTCGTCGCCGGCGGCCTTGGCCTCCTGCGCGGCCTTGGCGGCGGCCATGGAACCCATGACCATGCGGCCGACGCCGGGCACGTCGTACTCGGGGTGGAACAGCTGCAGCGCGACCTTGGCGCCGTGCTTGTGGACGGCATCGGTCAGGGCCTTAAACGTGGGGATTTGGGCGTCGGTCGCCAGCTTGGGCGTGGGGCTTGCGGTCATGACGGGAGCAACGTCGCCGATGACGATGTAACTCACGCCGCCACGGGCCAAGCGCTCGTAAAAAGCCAGGCTGCGCTCGCCAATGGAGCCGTCACGCTCCTCGTAGCCGGTGGTCAGCGGCGGAAACATAATGCGGTTTTTGAGCTCAAGGGGGCCAACCGTAATGGGCTGAAGCAGCTTGGATGCAGGTGCGGTCATGGACATTCCTCTCTTGTAGGCGCGGCGGCGATGATGCCGCGTAGTTATCTAGAGGATATGGCATGAGAGCACGGCGGCACAACGAAAATCGGCGAATATCAGGTGGCGGCAGGTGGATGGGGCAGGGCGAGGCGTCGATTTGTCTTAATCTGTAACAGTTGCTCAGCAAAACCGGGTCTTACTGTTACAGATCAAGATATTCCTCTCTACCCATCCTCAACAATCTAGATCTGTAACAGCTAGGCCCACTTTTGACCCCTACCTGTTACAGATCGAGACAAACCAATCTAGCCTGCCAGAAAATCTCAATCTGTAACAACAACTCGGCAAAATCCGTCCCTCGTGTTACAGATTTAGACAAACGGGACCCAACCCACCGGTATATCTCGATCTGTAACACCTAGTCGTCCAAATCGGGTCTAGCTGTTACAGATTGAGATTTTGTTTGATAGGCCGAGAATTGGGCCGAAAACACGATCCCGGGATAATCAAAACCACCCCTAAAAGGGGTGGTTTGCTCTTAGGGTATAACCCTTGGATTT
>CABVAC010000057.1 GCA_902496275.1 uncultured Collinsella sp.
GTCGATCGCGAGTTCCGCACGAGCCGGAGAGCACTTAATGTGCTCTCCGTGCGAGTCAGGACTGTCCGAGCAGGCGACCTTATATATTTGCCCTCCCCGGGGCTCCTCGCCCGAACTCCTCAGCTAGTTCTTCAGCGAGTTCAGCGGCGCCGGGAAGCGTCCACCACGGTGGGCAAGCACGGTGCCGGCGTTGGGGTTCACCGGCATGATGGGCGCACGGCCGAACAGGCCGCCGTACTCGACGCAGTCGCCCACGCCCTTGCCAATGGCGGGAATCACGCGGACGGCCGTGGTCTTGTTGTTGATGACGCCGATGGCCATCTCGTCGGCGATGATGCCGGCGATGGTCTCGACCGGGGTGTCGCCGGGGATGGCGATCATGTCCAGGCCGACGGAGCACACACAGGTCATGGCCTCGAGCTTCTCGAGCGAAAGCGCGCCGGCTTCGACGGCGGCGATCATGCCGGCGTCCTCGGACACGGGGATAAAGGCGCCGGAGAGACCGCCCACGCTGGAGCTGGCCATGACGCCGCCCTTCTTGACGGCATCGTTGAGCATGGCGAGCGCGCAGGTCGTGCCCGGGCCACCGCAGGTGCCAACACCGATGATCTCGAGGATGCGTGCGACGGAGTCGCCGATGGCGGGCGTGGGAGCCAGCGACAGGTCGACAATGCCCTTCTCGACACCCAGGCGATGGGCGGCCTCGCGGCTCATGAGCTCGCCGGCACGGGTGATCTTAAAGGCGGTCTGCTTGATCTTCTCGGCGACTTCCATCATCGATGCGGAATCGGGCAGCGTCTCCAGGGCTGCGGCCATAACGCCGGGGCCCGAGACGCCTACGTTGATGACGGCGTCGGCCTCGCCACCGCCGTGGACGGCGCCCGCCATAAACGGGGAGTCCTCGACCATGTTGGCAAAGCAGACAAACTTGGAGGCGCCAACGGAATCCTCATCTGCCGTAAGCTTGGCGGCATCGATGATGGTCTGAGCCGCCATGAGCACGGCATCCATGTTGATGCCGGCGCGCAGGCTGGCGACGTTGACGCTGGAGCAGACGCGGCTCGTGGTGGCGAGCGCCTGGGGGATGGACTGGATGACGCGGCGGTCGGCGTCGCCGATGCCCTTCTGGACGAGTGCGGAGAAGCCGCCCAGGTAATCGATACCGAGCGTCTCTGCCGCGCGGTCGAGGGCATGCGCGATAGGGGTGAGGTCCTCATCCTTGCAGCACGCGGCGATCTGCGCCACCGGGGTGACGGAAACGCGCTTGTTGACGATGGGGATACCGTACTCGCGCTCGAGGTTCTCGGCGGTCTCGACCAGGTGCTCAGCCGTGTGCGTCACGTGGTCGTAGATCTTCGTGCACATGCGGTCGAGGTTCTCGTCACCGCAACCCATGAGCGAAACACCCATGGTGATGGTCCTGATGTCGAGGTTCTGCTCCTCAACCATGCCGCGGGTTTCCGCGATTTCTGCGGGCGTGATCGCCATCCTTGCGCTCCTATCTGCCAAAACGAGCATAATCTTATCTATTCTAACGTGCTGCACGTGCCAAGTGGCGCATGCGGCACGTTTTGGTGCTCGGTTGTTTCCGTTGTGTTACTGCCCAAAGACCTCTTCGGCGATGCGCGCGCTCTCGGCGGCGTCCTTGGCGTAGTAGTCCGCGCCGATCTGCTTGGCGTATTCGGGGGTGAGTACGGCGCCGCCCACGATGATCTTGACGCCTGGCACCTCGGTATGAAGCAGCTTGATGGTTTCCTCCATGGCGACGACCGTGGTAGTCATAAGCGCCGAGAGGCCGACGAGCTTGATATCGCGCTCCTTGACGGTCTTGAGCACTTCTTGCGGATCGACGTCGCGGCCTAGGTCAAAGACGGTATAGCCGTAGTTATCGAGCAGCATTTTGACGATGTTCTTGCCAATATCGTGGATGTCGCCCTTGACGGTGGCCACGCAGATCTTGCCCTTGTCGGCGATCTCGCCGGCGGGCATCAGGCGCTTGATGGTGTCGAAGCCCACGCGCGCGGCCTCGGCCGAGGCCATGAGCTGCGGCAGGAAGAACTTGCCCTGGTCAAAGAGGACACCCACCTCGTCGAGGGCGGGGATAAAGTGGTTGTTGATGAGGTCCATGGCGTCGTGATCCGCTAGCAGGCGCTCGGTCTCGCCCGCGATCTCGCCTTTGCGGCCCGAGACGACCATGCGACGAATCGGGTCGTCGTTGCCGTCGGTGCCGGCGGTGCCGGCAGCGGGCGCGGCATCACTCGATGCGGCCTGAGCAGCTGCCGGGTTGGCGGCGATCTTGTACGGATCGGTCCAGCCGGCATAGCGCTCGATGTATCCGGTCGAGCCCTCGTCCTCAACGCTCAACACGCGATAGCTGTAGACGGTATCCATAAAGCGCTTGGAACCCGGGTTCATGATGGGGGCGTCCAGGCCCGCGCCGAAGGCGGCAGCCAAAAAGACCGAGCCCAGCAGCGGGCGGGCAGGCAGGCCAAAGCTGATGTTCGACACGCCGAGCGCACATTTGACGCCCAGGCGCTCCTTGCACAGGGACATGGCGCGCAGGATCTGCTCGGCCTGGCGCTGGTTGGTCGAGGCGGTCATGACCAGGCAGTCGATGAGGACGCGGTCCGGGCCGATGCCGTAACGGGCAGCCTCGGCCACGATGTGCTCGGCGATGGCGAAGCGAGCCTCGGCGGTATCGGGGATGCCGCCTTCGTCGAGCGTAAGGCCGACAACGTTGGTGCCGTAGTGGGCGACCAGCGGAAAGATCTCATCCATGATCTGCTGCTTGCCATTGACCGAGTTGATGATGGGCTTGCCGGCGTAGCGGCGCACGGCGGCCTCGACAGCGGCGGGATCGGTGGAGTCGATCTGCAGCGGCAACAGCGTGGAGCCCTGGAGCTGTTCGGTCGCCTGTTGGATGATCTTGACCTCGTCGATCTCGGGCAGGCCGACGTTGACGTCCAGGATATCGGCGCCCTGTTCCTGCTGGCTGATGCCCTGGCTCACGACGTAGTCCAGATCGCCGTCGCGCAGGGCCTGCTGCAGACGCTTTTTGCCGGTGGGGTTGATGCGCTCGCCGATGACGGCGATCTTGTGGCCGTCGCAGGGAAGGTCCACCACGGTCTGGGCGCTTGTGACCGACATGCTGGGCTTGCGGTGGCGCGGGCTGGGCGTGTGGTTGTCGATAAGCGTGCGCAAGGCCGCCATGTGCGCCGGCGTGGTGCCGCAGCAACCGCCCACGACGCTCACACCGTCGGCGATCATGCCGGCGACGGCCTCGGCGTATTCGGGGGCTTGGATATCAAAGACGGTGTTGCCGTCGTCGTCTACATGGGGGAGTCCTGCATTAGCCTGCACCATAACGGGCTTGTCGGTAACGGTGAGCATACGTGCGGCGAGTCCTCGGAGCTCGGCCGGTCCTTGGCTGCAGTTGATGCCCAAAACGTCGGCACCGATGGCGTCGAGCGTGATGGCGGCGACCTCGGGGCTCGTTCCTAGGAAGGTACGGCCGTCTTCCTCAAAGGTCATGGTGGCAAAGACGGGCAGGTCGGAGTTCTCGCGGCAGGCGAAGACAGCCGCCTTGATCTCGGCGAGGTCGGTCATGGTCTCGATAATAAAGAGGTCCACACCCGCGGCGACGCCGGCGCGCACTTCCTCGGCAAAGAGGTCGTAGGCCTCGTCGAAGCTCAGAGTACCCAGGGGGCGAAGCAGCGCGCCGATGGGGCCGATATCGCCGGCGACGTAGCGGGCGCCGGCCTCGCGGGCGCAGGTGACGGCCGCGGCAAAGACGTCTGCCACGGTGGCAGCACCGTCGAGCTTGTGGGCGTTGGCGCCAAAGGTGTTGGCGGTGATCACGTCACAGCCAGCCTCGACATATTGACGTTGGATATCGGTGATAACCTGGGGTTCCTCAAAGTTGAGCAGCTCGGGCAGGGCGCCCGCCTTCATGCCAGCGGCCTGCAACATGGTGCCCATGCCGCCGTCGAACAGCAGGTGTCCCGTGCCATCGATGGCCGCACGCAGGCGATCGTCCTTAATGCGCAGATCGTCGATTGTGCGCGTCTTGTACGTGGCACCGTTGCGACGTGCGGCATCAACAGGTGCCGCCAATGCAGTGCCGTCAGAATCATGAGTGATAAGCGGAGTAAACATCGAGGGCTCCTAATGGCTGGAATAGCAGGTGGTGTGGGCGGCGCGGAAGCGGCAGTGCTCGCGCATGCGGCAGATATTGCAGGTGGGGCGGCTCTGGGCGTCGTGGACTTCGCCTTCGAACAGACCGATCACCGCGGTCACGCTCTTGGTGGGCATGAGCAGGCTGGTGGGTGTGACGGTCAGACCGATGAGCCGCGTGGCGTTGAGCGCATTGACGATCGAGCGCTGGGCCGAGAGCGGGCAGTCGCCGTAGCCGGGACTAAAGCGCCAGTTGCCGGCGAGCCCATGAACGGCGGCGTCCGTCTTGACCTGCTGGTCCATTTGCTCAACGGCGGCTTCCACGTAAGCGGAGCACGCGGCGTCGAGCACGGCGCCCTCCAGGGGATGTTGGGCTCCCGTGGTGCGCAGGCGACGCTCGGCGTCCATGCCGAGGGTGCATGCCATGAGTGCGGCAAAGCGGGCGTCTTTGAGATGTCGATAGATATCGCGACCGCGCAGCTCAACGTTGGTGCCGACCAGGCGAATGCAAGGTTCTCCCTGCTCGTCCACACCCGTGGCATCGACGGCAAACACGCGGCGCACGCCACGGGGCTCAATGTCCAATTCCAGACGCTCGACCACAAGCTCAATACGCTGCGACAGCTCGGGCTCAATCTGCTGGCCGCCGTAACCCAGATACCGCAGCATCTCGGCACGGTCGACACGGGGATGGTACGCAGCATCGATACGGTAGAGCGCCGGCGACGCAAGGTCGGCCGGCACTTCGACAGCGATTGTATCGATGTGCGGTTTTTCCATTACCCCAGGCGCTCCATAATGGTCGCGGCGATCGCAGGACGGTTCATAGTGTACAGGTGCAGGCCGTCAGCGCCGTGCTCCTTGAGGTCGCAAAGCTGGCGGGCTGCATAATCTACACCAGCTGCCTGCAGGCTCTCGGGGTCGTTCTCGTACTTGGCGAGAATCTTGATGACGGGGGAGGGCAGCGACGCGCCGCACATAAAGACCATGCGGCTGATCTGCGACTTGCCCATAAACGGCATGATGCCCGCGGTAATGGGCACGGTGATGCCGGCCTTGTCGGCAAGCTCGCGAAAACGGTAGAAGCACTCATTATCAAAGAAGAGCTGCGTCACAAAGAAGCTTGCGCCGGCGTCCTGCTTTTGCTTGAGGTGTTCGACCGAGAGGTTGAGGTCCTCACAGGCAATGTGGCCCTCGGGGTAGGCTGCGGCGCCCACACAAAAGCCGGCGTCGACGAGCTCGGGGATGAGGTCGCGGGCGTAGGCGTAGTCCGAGGCGGGCTTGTCGTCCTCGGTCGCGCCGGCAGGGAGATCGCCACGCAGGGCCAGAATGTTTTCAACGCCGGCGGTGCGATACTCGTCGATCTTGGCGGCGATATCGGCATGCGAGCGGCCCACGCAGGTAAGGTGTGCCACCGAGGGTGTATCGAATTCGCTCGTAATCATATGCGCGATGGGGGCGGTGGTGGCGCCGTTGCCCGAGCCGCCGGCCGAGCAGGTGACCGAGACAAAGCTCGGCGAAAGCTTGCACAGATTGCCTGCCACTTCGCGAGCCGTGTCGAGGGTGAGCTCGCCCTTGGGCGGGAACATCTCAAACGAAACGGGCGCGGTGCCCTGGGATGCTGCCTGCTTAAAAACCTCGTCGACGCGCATATCGTGCTCCTCTAGATACGTAATAGTGTGATGTGTTGTAAGGATTCTACTGCACCACTGTGCCACGGTGGAGTTTCACTGGCTATTTGGGGATACCAATCAAAGATGCCTTGCTATCGGCATTTCCTATAACAGAGCGGCTAATCTAGGCACGGACTATAAAGACTGGTATCTGATGCAAAATACCAGTTAATAGAGCTCCATCCCAAATTGACTACCCTTAAACCATGGGGAGAGGTCTGCTATTTATACAGTTGATTGGCTGTTGAGGGTGGCAACGCCGCCTCGATAGGGTAACCTCATTGATTGGTTTCGCGACGGCAACATAACGGTAATGTCGCGGAAACACGGCGAGTCTAAGCTATGACTCGTTCGTTAGTAATCAACACCGCTTCTCACGCGGTGCCGATACGAAGGGAGTTCCGTATGGCCGAACTTACTGACCGCTTCGGGACCATGGTGTTCTCTGAGGAAGTCATGAAGGACTACCTCCCCAAGGACATTTGGAAGCGCCTTGCTGCAACCCTCGAGGGCGGTGAGCCGCTCGACCTGGATGTGGCCAACGCCGTTGCCCATGCCATGAAGGTCTGGGCCATCTCCAAGGGCGCGACGCACTACGCGCACTGGTTCCAGCCGCTTTCGGGCATTACTTCCGAGAAGCACGACAGCTTCCTGGAGCCCAACCACGACGGCACCGCCATTACCAAGTTTACGGGCAAGAACCTCATCCAGGGCGAGCCCGATGCCTCGAGCTTCCCCAACGGCGGCCTGCGTGCTACCTTCGAGGCCCGTGGCTACACCGCTTGGGACCCCACTAGCCCCGCCTTTATCAAGGACGATGTCCTGTGCATCCCCACGGCTTTCTGCTCCTACACGGGCGAGGCCCTGGACAAGAAGACCCCGCTGCTGCGTTCCATGACCGCGCTCTCGCGTGAGTCTAAGCGCGTTTTGGCGCTGTTCGGTAAGACCCCCAAGAAGGTCGTTCCTTCCGTGGGCGACGAGCAGGAGTACTTCCTGATCAAGAAGGACGCCTACCGCAAGCGCAAGGACCTGGTCATTACCGGCCGCACCCTCTTTGGTGCTGCTCCATGCAAGGGTCAGGAGCTCGAGGAGCACTACTTTGGCGCTATCCGCCCCACCGTCTCGGCCTACATGAAGGACTTGGACGATGAGCTGTGGGCGCTCGGCATTCCCGCCAAGACCAAGCACAACGAGGTTGCTCCCTGCCAGCATGAGCTCGCCCCCGTCTATGGCGAAGTCAACGAGGCCATCGACCAGAATCTGGTCATGATGGAGAAGATGAAGCTCATCGCCTCCCGCCACGACTTGGTCTGCCTGCTGCACGAGAAGCCCTTCGAGGGCATCAACGGCTCGGGCAAGCACAACAACTGGTCGCTTGGCACCGAGTCCGAGAACCTGCTCGATCCGGGCGACACTCCGCTCGACAACCTGCAGTTCATCGTCTTCCTCACCGCGGTAATCGAGGCCGTCGATAACTATCAGGAGCTCCTGCGTGCCTCCGTTGCCTCGGCCGGTAACGACCATCGTCTGGGCGCCAACGAGGCTCCTCCGGCGATTATGTCCATCTTCCTGGGCGACCAGCTTACCGAGGTCGTCGAGAAGATCATCGATGGCAAGGCTTCCGTCCATGCCACGCGCGGCGTGCTCGACCTGGGCGCCGATACCCTGCCCAAGCTGATGCAGGACAACACCGACCGCAACCGCACCTCCCCGTTTGCCTTCACCGGCAATAAGTTCGAGTTCCGTGCCTGCGGCTCCGAGCAGAACGTCTCCGACTCCAACCTGGTGCTCGATGCCGCCGTGGCCAAGTCGCTCAAGTCCTTCGCCGACGCACTCGAGGGTACGCCCGAGGATGAGTTCCAGGACGCTGCGCTCGAGTACTGCAAGAAGGTCCTGACCGACCACCAGCGCATCCTCTTTTCCGGCGATGGCTACTCCGACGAGTGGCCCGTCGAGGCCGAGAAGCGCGGCCTTGCCAACAACAAGACCACGGCCGACGCCCTGCCCGCCTTTGTTTCCGATAAGGCCATCGCGCTCTTTGAGGAGACGGGTGTCCTGACCAAGGCCGAGGCCCAGTGCCGCTACGACTGCAAGCTCGAGAAGTACAACAAGCTCATGAACATCGAGGCTACCACGATGGTTCGCGAGGCGCGTCGTACCTATCGCCCGGTCATTACCGCCTATGCCACCAAGGTCGCTAAGGGCCTTGAGACTATTCGTGCCGCCGGTGCTGAGGCCGCCATGCAGTGCGAGCAGAACACGCTCAACAAGCTCTGCAACGGTATCACTGCCATCAACGACTCCATCAAGGCGCTCGACGCCGTGCATCAGAAGGCCGAGGTCCTCGATGGTCAGGAGCAGGCCAACGTGTACGCGCACGAGGTCGTTCCCGCTATGGATGCGCTGCGTGCCGCCGTGGACGCCATGGAGGAGATCGTGGCAGCCGACTACTGGCCGGTTCCGACCTACGACGACATTCTGTTCTATGTGTAGAACGTAACTGACATATCGTCACGGTATTGAGCCGGGGTCCGCATCGCGCGGGCCCCGGCTTTTTGTTTGCGAAGGACGCTTTGAAGCCCGTTTTGCCGCCGATGTGCCTAGGTATAAAGGGCTATGGGCAAAAAACGTCAAATATGAGTACTGTCACAAGTCCTGTAACATTATTTATTTGCAAAATATGTAGTGTTACGCAACATATGTCCAAGTACTTAGCCGATAAACGTCTGCAATTTTTCCGCCGTAGGACGCCCGACGGCTAAATCTCCTTCTGAAGGCATGAAATCGCTGTAACTAAAATGGTAACAGTACTCATATTTGCCATTTTTTGACCACAGGCCTTGCGATGATGCCGGGATTCGCACCCTGTCGGGTTCGAATCCCGGCATATCGGTAGCAAAAAGCCCGTCACCGCGGGGGTAACGGGCTTCTAGTTTCAAATGGTGCGGTGACGCATAATTTCTTTCGCAAATTGACAACCGCATAGCGGAACACGGCCCGC
>CABVAC010000058.1 GCA_902496275.1 uncultured Collinsella sp.
TGGGCGAGTATTACGCCCAGGCCATCCACGATAACTTTGGCGACGACTTTGACGTGCTGTTTGGACCGGCCTACAAGGGTATTCCGCTGGCCGTCGTGACCGCAATTGCCTACCACGAGCTGTACGGCAAGGAGGTCAAGTACTGCTGCGACCGCAAGGAGGCCAAGGATCATGGCGCCGACAAGGGCAACCTGCTGGGCTATGAGCCCCAGGACGGCGACCGCGTGATCATGGTCGAGGACGTCACCACCAGCGGTAAGTCCATCGACGAGACCTATCCCAAGGTCAAGGCTGCTGCCGATGTCGAGATCAAGGGCCTCATCGTGTCCCTCAACCGCATGGAGGTCGGCAAGGGTGGCGTGACCACCGCGCAGAAGGAGATTGAGGCCAAGTACGGTTTCCCCGTCGCGAGCATCGTCTCCATGGCCGAGGTCGTCGAGACCCTCTACAACCACGAGATCGACGGCAAAGTCGTCATCGACGACGAGCTCAAGACCGCTATCGACGCCTACTACGAGCAGTACGGAGTTAGGTAGTTACGCGGGTTTACCAACCCGCGTAACTGCTCGACGCTGCGCGCCGCCCAGGGCGACAATTTGTCATTCAAAAGGCAGGGCATGACCAGAAGGTCAATGCCCTGCCTTTTTCATGCCAACTTGTTCGCCCTGGGCGGCGCTCGCTGTCCGTCCTCTACCTGCGGCGGAGTAGTCATTGCACTCATTGGGGACAGACATAAATGAGGGTAGTCATTGGGGACAGACATAAATGAGTAGTCATTGGGGACGTTCTTAAATGACTACTCAGGATGAGCGTCCAAAAATCCGCGCTCGTTCGATTGGCGCATGTCTACGCAGCGTAGGTTGTCGAGCCTGGCCTTCAAATGGATACTGACTGTCGAACCGGTTCACTCCATTTCTTCAATTTGATTGGACAGCCCATGAACCAGACACGGCAAACCAATGCCTCCCATACTTTTTTGGCAGCGCATGCCATCAAGCAGCTGCGCGAAGAGCGCGGCCTCACCCAGCGCGCCCTGGCGGAAAGCCTTGGCGTGACCGATAAAGCCGTCAGCAAGTGGGAATCCGGCCGCGGCCTTCCCGACATTTCCCTCGTTGAGCCTTTGGCCCAGAGACTCGGCATAAGCGTGGCTGAGCTTTTGGCTGGTGACATTCGGGCCAACGCCAACCGTGCAGGCAATATGCTCAAAGGCGTCTTTTACGTTTGCCCTATCTGCGGAAACGTTGTGCACGCGCTCGGAGAAGGCAGCTTTAGCTGCTGTGGCTCCACGATGTTTCCCCAGGAGGCCGAAGAGCCGGACGCGGACCACGCCTTTTCCATCGAGCGCATCGAGGACGATTGGTACGTCACGCTCGATCATCCCATGACCAAGGATCACTACATTAGCTTTGTGGCATATGCGACTATGGACGGCATCTGCTTTAAGAAGCTCTATCCAGAGCAATCGGTGCAGCCGCGCTTCCATATTACCGGGCGCGGCAGGATATATCTTTACTGCAACCAACACGGGCTCTTTACGTCGCTGACGCCTCGCAAATAACGGCTGTCTATCCGCCCTCCTCATGCGTTCCCGGGGGACCCAAAATGAGCGTGGATAATCTCCCGGTTTTGGCCTGTGTGCGGGCTCAAAGTGGGAGATTATCCACGCTCGTTATCTGAGTGTCCAAAAATCCACGCTCGTCGCTACTTGAGTCCGGGCAGGCGGGTGTAGGGGAACGAGCGCTCTAAGAACTCGGAGCAGCGGGCGTAATCTTTGGCAAAGTAGCTGCTATAGAGCGAATCGAGTACGTATTGCACGGCGATATGGCTGGCGAACTGCGTGATGCGGTGCGTCATGCTCTCGTGGTCGCTTACCGTGAGATAGGCGGCAAAGCCGGGGTGAATGCGGGCACAGTACGGCGTGCCGATGACGATGACCGGGACATGTCGACTGCTAAGGATCGGCAAGATCTCCTTGAGGTTGGGGGCAAGGCCGCTGTAGGAGATGATGATTGCCACATGGTCGGGACCCGAGGCGAGTGCCGTGCGCACCTGCGCCTCGACGCTGTCGTGGCACGTCGCGCTTTTGCCGGCGGAAAGCAGGCGATCGCGGAACATTCCCGCTGGATACAGGTTATGCGAGCCCGTGTAGATGTCCACGGTGCCGGCGCGCATGATGAGCTTGGCGGCGTGGTCGAGCTGTGCAGGGTCGAGCAGCTCCTGCGTTTCGGCCAAGGTGGTCTGGTAGAGCCCCTCCATGCGCTCCATCACCTGCGCAGGGGTGGAGGTGGCATCGAAGGGAAAGTTGATGTCCACGTCGCGCCGGTTGCCCGCCTCGGTCGCCTGGCGGATGAGCTCGACCTTGAGGTCTTTGAAGCCCTCGAGGCCGAGCTTTTTGCAAAAGCGGTGAACGCTCGCGACCGAAACGTTGGCGCGCGCGGCAAATTCCTTAATGGAAAGCCCGCGCACATCCTCGCCCATGGCGAGGGCCGTTCGCCCAAGTTGTTGCTCGGTGGGGGTGAGGCTTTTGCCCTGCGTGATCTTCCGCCTGATATCCATATGGCTCCTATGCGTTTGCGTCGCGATAAACCAATCATAGCGATAAATAAAACGTTCGGCTTGGCTGGGAGTTTTGGTCCGCCGGTCTATGAACGACGGACCGCTCGACGCTGTGCGGGCTCAACATAGGGGCGCTGTCCTTGTTGGGCCGTTTGCGCCCGGGGCGTTACCCGAGCACGCGTACGGGCCCCAAGAGACCGCTGGGCTCGGAGGGCTCGGTCATGCCGAACACGTCGGGGACGGCGTGGTCGAGGGTGTTGATGATGTCAATCGTGAGCGCGTGCTCACCGGCTAAAAGTGCGGCGGCCTCAAAGCGGTAAGGCGGACAGATGCGGGTGCCGAGGGATTTGCCGTCGAGGGTGACGGTTGCGGTCTCAAAGACCTCCCCAAGGTCGATGACAGCGCGGCTGGCCGCTTCGCCCAGGACAAAGGAAGCCTGGTAGCGGAATGTGCCGGCCTTGCCGGGGAACTCGGCCGAGGAAAGGTCGTGCAGGTCTGCAAGCTCAACAGACTCGCCAAAGGCATCGGTGCCAGGGGCAGAGAAGGCAACCGCCCAGGGCCCGTCGAAGCATGTGGCTTCGTCTTCGGCGGTTGCCACAGCAACGGAACCTGTAGCCCCAAGGACCACGATGCAGCTCTCGTAGGGAGCCAGCTCGAGCGTGCCGTCAAAGGCGGCGGGCTCGGTGCCGTTGAGCAGGTCGAGGCGCGCGCCTGCAACGGGTGTGCCGTCGGCAAGCGCAATCTGAGTGGAGATACCCTGCTTGGGATGTTCGTTGACGAGCATCAGATAGCTCTCGCCCGTCCGCTCGTAGCGCAGTGCGCGCAGCCGGGGCTGGGTCTCGGCACAAACCACGGTCTGCATGCCGGCGCCGGCAAGTGTGTCTGCGAGCTCGGAGGTCGCCAGGAGCTTGATGTCGGCGACCGCGGCTGCATCCAGGGAGGCAAAGCCCTCGCGGCCTGCAGTGTCACCGTCGTAGCGCTTGTTCGGCAACTCATCCAGCGCGTACACGGCAACACCTGCGGCTGCGGCGCGCGCGGCAAAGTCGAGCACGGCTCCGCCGACAAACTCGGCTCCGGGCATCACCAGGCAGCGGTATGCCTGGCCGTTCACGCTAAAGCCGCTACCGTCTGCGGTAATTTCAACGGCATAGCGCCCTGCGTCCTCAAATGCCTCTGCCGGCACGATGTCAAAGTCGACCTGCGCGCGCATAAGCTCGGAGGCGGCATGCTGCATAAAGTTCGCCTCGCCTGCCCACTCGGCGTCCGCATGGTAGAGAAGCGCCACCGGGGTCGTTGCGCGCCCGCCGCTCAGCAGGCTCGCCGTACGGTTCATGTAGCTCATGAGCTGCCCAAAGTGTGCAAACTGGGGGTTTTGGCCATGCGCATAGAAATGCGGCGGGCAGTCCCAGTCGGGGAAGGCGGCCATGCTAAAGGCATGCGGCACAAACCAATTGACGCCGCGCACCAAAAAATGATCGGCGATCCACTTCGTCTCGCGTAGGCCTTCGTGCCATCCAAATGCGCCAAAGACCTCGGCCATGCAGCGCCCCTGCTTTTTGGGGTCGAGGTGTGCTGCCGAGGAGCCCAGCTTGGGCAGCACGTAGTTATAGAACTCGAGGTTCCACACGCCGCGTCCGTAGCTGTGAAGGCCGCGGTCCATGCCGGGTACCAGCTGGTTGATCACGATGTCGACGCCCGCCATGTCCTGACCGCCCACGGCGCGGAAGTAGTGCCCGGCGCCCACGCCCAGGCGCGCGTGGCAGTCCTTGTCCTCGATAATGTGGCCGATGTACTGCACGCCGCGCGCGCGGCACCAGTCGCCGAGCTGGTCGCAGAAACACTCCTTATAGAGGGTGCTTGCGATGTCCATATAGACGTGGCGTACGTGCGCGCCGGCCGGCTCGCGGTCCCACAGGTGCGGGAGCTCGGCCAGGTAGCGCTCGCCCAGTGCCGCGCGTAGGCGACGCTCAAGCTCGGCCGACCAGGGTAGGGGCGCGGTGGCCTTGCCGATGAGCGTGTCCGAGATGCCATCGGGGCCCGTGGTGCCCTTCTCGTTGGCAAATCCGGGCTCATCGGAGAAAAAGCCCAGGATCGTCTTGCCAAACTCATCGCCCAGATGCTCAAAATGCGGCTCGTAGACAGCATCGATGAGCTGCGCCACCGAGGCGCGGTCGACCATATTGATGTAGTCCTCGTTGTAGGAGGTCTTGCCGCTCGTGAATATCACGCATGCCTGCGTGAGGCCCGCAGGTGCATCGAAGACCAGGCGGCTGGGGTTGCCGTCTGCATCGTCGAATACTCGGTAAGCGACGTCGACGGGGCTGCCGTCCTGCATAAATGTCACGCCGTAGAAGCGCTCCGTTTTGTCGAGCATGTTGGCGAGCGCGATGCTCGCGGCGGACGTGGGGCCCACGATGTCGAACGTGCGGTGCGTGAGCACGATCTTGCGGAGCTCGGGCACGGCTTCCTTGGCGGCGCCGTTGGCAAAGCCCGTGGGGAAGTGCGCGTCGTCCAAGATCCAGAGCTTAAGGCCCAGCTGCTTGCACTCGTCAATGACAAAGCGCAAGTCGCGCCACCAGCCCTCGCCGCAAAAATCGGGGTGTGGGCGGCTTTCGAGACAGACCTCGTGGATGTCGGCGCCGGCGATCTTTTCCAGATACTCGGCAATGGTCTTATGGCTCTCGCCCTTCATCCACAAAAACGGAAGCACGTGGTTGTCGTATGTGCCCTCGAGCACCTGCTGATAGTACGCGGTCATGGATCCTCCTTGGCTCGATCGATCTGCTGCATAGCACAGATTATGGACGCGTCGGCGCGTTCTGCTAATATCTGAATCACGACGAACTATGACCAAATCAACGATTGGCAAGCCATGGAGATCGACGAGCTCGAGCGTAGGCTCAGCGAACTGAGCGCCAGTGAGATCACTTATAAAGACGGCATGGCATTTGATTGGTCGATTATGACCGAGCATGTCGAAATCGACGGATGTCCAGTGTGCAAGATTGGGCAGCCAGGGTTTGCCTATGCCCAGCCCGGCATGCCGCGTGGCCTGACGATAAGGAAAAACTCGCGCTTTAATGCAGTTCCCGAGCACGTGCATGATTACGTGGAGCTGAGCTATGTGTATCGCGGACGCTGCCCGCAGACGGTGGCGGGGGAGAGGCTCGAGCTGGGCCGCAACGAGGTGCTTTTGCTCGACGCCCTCTGCCCGCATGCCGTGGCGGCGCTTGGTGAGGACGACATCATGCTAAGCATGACCGTTTCACGCTCTTTTTTGCGCCGGAGTCTCGAGTCGAGCCTCTCGCGCGAGAGCGCGGTCTCGCGGTTTTTGTTCAACGCGCTCAACAGCGAGACGGACCATCGGGGCCATGTCCGTTTTCATTGCGGCGAGAGCCGTCGGATTCGGCGCTACATGCAGGAGATGCTCTGCGAGCTGTACGACCCGAGCCCCAACGGTCCCGAGATCGTCTTGCGTCTGTTTCAGCTGTTTTTGGCCGAGCTCATGGATTGCTACGAGCGCGAGCTGGTGCGCGGCGCGGCGGACGGCGCGGCGGGGCCCACTGCCCTGGTGACGGGAATGCTTGGCTATATCGATCGCGAATTCGCTGCATGCTCCCTCGAGGGGATGGCGGCGGAGTTTGGCTTGAGCCCTAATTATGCGACGGCGCTCCTCAAGCGGCATGTGGGCAAGACCTTTAGGCAGCTTGTGCAGGAGCGACGCCTGGTACGTGCGGCCGAGCTTCTGCGCGGCGGCGCCACGGCCGGGGCGGCTGCGCATGCGGTGGGCTATGAAAACATGAGCTTCTTCTACCGTAAGTTTCACGACAAGTATGGCTGCACCCCCGCGGCATACCGCCGGTAAGCGCGGGGCGGATCGTCTTCGCTCCTTCGGTGTCAAAAAGTTTCAGCTGCAGCGCTGTTGCAGCGCGCGTCTGCGAAAAGAAGTGTCGGGTTTGGCACCCCTGCCCCTGTCTGTCGCGTGCGTGGGCGATACTCGGCCTATCGACCCGCAATGCAAAGGAGATGCTCATGGCAAACATCAAGTTCCCCGAGGGTTTCTATTGGGGTGGCGCCACGGCCGCCAATCAGTTTGAGGGCGCTTGGAACGTGGACGGCCGCGGTCCTTCGGTCGACGACCATTTCTTGGGCGGCAGCTACAAGGAGCCGCGTCAGATCACGATCGACATCGACCCCAACCGCTTCTACCCCAACCATGACGGCATCGATTTCTACCATCACTACGAGGAGGACATCGCGCTGTTCGCCGAGATGGGCTTCAACATGTTCCGCATGTCCATCTCTTGGAGCCGCATCTTCCCCAACGGTGACGACGCCGAGCCCAACGAGGCAGGTCTCGCCTTCTACGACCGCGTCTTCGACTGCCTGCGCGCTCACAATATTGAGCCGCTCGTGACCCTGTCGCACTACGAGATGCCCTATCACCTGGTCGAGAAATACAATGGCTGGGCGAGCCGCGAGCTCATCGGCTTCTTTGAGAAGTACTGCCAGACCGTCTTCGACCGCTATCAGGACAAGGTCAAGTTCTGGCTCACCTTCAACGAGATCAACTGCGGCACCCAGGACATGGGTAACCTCTTTGGGACCAGCATGATCCAGGGCTTTGAGGGCCCGGCTTCGGCGGTCCACACCACGCCGCAGGCCCGTATGCAGGCCCTGCATCACCAGTTTGTCGCCAGCGGCCGCGTCGTGCGCTATGCCCACGAGCACTATCCGCAGTTTAAGATGGGCAACATGGACTGCTTCATCCTCTCCTATGCCGCCACGTGCGATCCGGCCGACGTGTTCGCCACGCAGCAGGAGATGAATACCATGAACTGGTACTGCTCCGACGTGCAGGTGCGCGGCAAGTATCCGTTCTATGCCAAGCGCTTCTGGGCCGAAAACGATGTCGAGCTCGTGATGGAGGACGGCGACCTGCAGGATATCGCCGACGGCAAGGTCGATTTCTACACCTTTAGCTACTACATGTCCGGCACCGTGGGCACCCACAAGGATCACGAGATGACCGAGGGCAACATGACCTTTGGCGGCAAGAACCCCTATCTGGAGTCCACCGATTGGGGCTGGCAGATCGATCCGCTGGGCCTGCGCATCGCCCTCAACGAGATTTACGCCCGCTACGAGATTCCGCTGATGGTGGTCGAGAACGGCATGGGCGCCTACGACGAGGTCGAGGAGGACGGCTCCATCCATGACCCGTATCGCATCGCCTACTTGCAGAGCCACGTCAAGGCCATGGGCGAGGCCATTGCCGACGGCGTCGACCTGATCGCCTACACCTGGTGGGGCCCCATCGACCTGGTTTCCGCCGGCACGGGCGAGATGCGCAAGCGCTACGGCTTTATCCACGTCGATAAGTACGACGACGGCACCGGTACCTACGAGCGACGCCGCAAAGACAGCTTCTACGCCTACCAGAAGATCATCAAGTCCAACGGTGCCGAGGGCCTGGATTAATCGACAATATGAGTGCCACCGGGGAAAAGCGTTGGGATGGGCTCGCGATTCGAGTCCCCACCTTAGCATTTGAACCATTTGGCACTATAATCACCATAGGCATGCGCACAACGTTGCGCTTAATCAAGAGGAGAAAACGTATGGGTCTGTT
>CABVAC010000059.1 GCA_902496275.1 uncultured Collinsella sp.
CGCGTGAGACGCGTGACTTGGTCGCTCTGCCTGGTATTGGCCCGGCAACGGCGCAAGGTATCCGGTCGTTCGCGTTTGACCTTCCAGGCGTGTATCTGGAGACCAACGTGCGCACGGTCTTTCTGCATCACTTCTTTCCCGATGTACCGGCTGTTCCCGACCGCGAGCTGGTGCCGCTGATTCAGGCGGCCTGTCCGGCGGTCCCCGGTGCGGCGACCGACGAGATCGCTCCCTTTGCCGTGCCGCTCGATGATGCCGACACGCCGCGCGCGTGGTATTACGCGTTGCTGGACTACGGCGCATATCTAAAAAAGACGTTGCCCAATCCGTCCAGGCGCTCGGCGGGCTATAGCCGTCAATCAAAGTTTGAGGGCTCACGTCGCCAAAAGCGCGCGCATATCGTGCGCATGTTGCTGGCAGCGCGCGATGGCCAACCGGCGGGGATTACGCTTGCTGATGCCGTGGTGGGCGTTAACGATATGGAAGCGGCGGCTGGGCGCGGGCCGGTCGAGCGCGAGCTTGTCGCGGGCATTCTGGCCGACCTGGAGCGTGAGGGCTTTTGCCGAGCCGAGGGCGATCGCTGGCTGAGCATTTAGCCCGTGGAAATCTGAAGAACAGGATTGTAAGGTTTAGATTTCCGACATGAGGGCATCCTAAAGACGAGGCCGCTCGAAGCCTACGGGCGGCATGCGTTGAAGGGAAGTACACCTATGGATTTTGAGAATTCCCAAACCAAGAAGAACCTCGAGACCGCTTTTGCCGGTGAGTCCCAGGCACACACCAAGTATCGCTACTATGCCTCCAAGGCAAAGAAGGACGGCTACGTTCAGATCTCGAACATCTTTGCCGAGACGGCTGGCAACGAGTCCGAGCACGCCAAACTGTGGTTTAAGTATCTGCACGATGGCGCCGTCCCCGATACCCTGGACAATCTGCGCGATGCCGCCGCGGGTGAGAACTACGAGTGGACCACGATGTACGACGAGTTTGCCAAGACCGCCGAGGAAGAGGGCTTTGCCGAGATTGCCGCAAAGTTCCGTGGTGTCGCCGCCGTCGAGAAGGCCCACGAGGAGCGCTACAACAAGCTCGTCGAGCGCATCGAGTCGGGCGAGGTGTTTGAGCGTGAGGGCGTAAAGGTGTGGAAGTGCCTGAACTGCGGGCACCTGCATGTGGGTGCCGAGGCGCCTGAGGTGTGCCCGGTGTGCAACCACCCCAAGGCGTACTTTGAGGAGCAAGTGGTGAACTACTAGCGCTTGGCGCTAGCATGAGCTGGGCCGGGAGGGCCGGACTACCTTCCCTCCTCGCTCACGGCTTCGCAGGGTCGCGTTGAGGGAAGGTAGTCCGGCCCTCCCGGCCCGCTTTGGGTCGTCGCGTGCTCGATACAGAAAAGCTGATAAAAAAGTTTGTGTGCCGCCCCTTATGGGGCGGCACGTTTTTGTGGGGGCCGGTTGGGGCGGTGACGTTGCTTAGAGGGTACACTGGGTAGCGTTGGCTATTCGTTTCCTCTTGTGAGGTGTTGGTTATGGGTAAGAAGTCTCGGGCTCGGGTTGCTGCGGCGGGAACTCGCAAGGATCCTGGTCGTCGGGTTGCCGAGGGTAAAAAGGCCGATCGTGCCGAGAAGGACAAGAAAGTCGGCGCGCATGCTCATCCTGAGTGGGCGCCTCATTTGAATTCGGCTAGTGAGGATTTGACTGCCAAGTTGTTTACTCTGGTCGAGGTAATTTTGGGCGTGGTGCCCCTTGTGGTTATCGGTTTATTCTTGGCTTCGAAGGACGCCACGAGTGTCGATAAACTCACCGATGTCTTTTCTCAGGACCCCTCGATGGTGGTCACGTTCATTTCTGCGTGCTTGCAGCCGTTTGTGGCGTACATGCTGTATATGGTCTATCGCAAATACTGCGAGGGTGATGCGGGCTTTGCCGCCGGCAACCTGATCGGTCTTTTGTGCTCCGAGATCCTACTGCTCAATATCCCGGGCGTCATCGGTATGGGCATCTTGCTGTGGCGTGTTTGGCGCAACGTCGCCCCGCACTTTGAGAGCTGGTTGTTTGAGCGTCGCTTTGCGGGCGTGGTGGCCGATATTGCGGGCTCGCTCGTGATTCTAGCCTTGGCGTTTCTGTGCGCCACCGCTGCCCGCGGTCTCGCGGGCATGTAGTCGGTCCTCACCGACCACGGGGCGCAGGGCGGGGAGACACCTTTCCCTCTCGCTCACGGCTCCGCAGGTCGCGCGAGGCAAAGGTGTCTCCCCGCCCTGTGCTCCGGCTTCGGGCCGTCGCGTGCTCGCTACTGAAAAACTGATAAGAAGTTAGCATGCCGCCCCTTTTGGGGCGGCACGTTTTTGTATGGGGTCCCGGTCTCCACAATTTCCGTCAAGCTTTTGGTTAGATTTTGGTCAGTTGGCGTAAGGGTGGAAGGCCAAAAGATTGCTGGCGAAAAAAGCTCAGAGAAAGTGCTGGTAGGGGAGTTGTTGAGCTTTTCGACAGCTTTTGAGCAAAAGAAACTTTGTGGCTATTGCCGGCGATTGCGTTGTCGCGGTCATGGCGGTGCGGGATGCTGGTCGTAAGCGTCGAATGCTCCGACTTTGGAGGCCAACATGGACCTGTTTCTTGAGACTCCGCAGCAACAAGTTGAGCGCATGCTGCGTCAGCAGCAACGACTCATGGAGATACAAATGCAAGGGGCGGCAGCCCAGCCCTTTGCGCAAAATGTCGTGCCCGCTGCTGTACCTGCAGCTGTGCCCGGGTGCGAATCGGCACCAGAGGCCTATTCCGTACAGCAAGATTCATATGCGCAGGAGCTCGCGTTCGACAAGCGTCGTGCGCGTCGTCGCCGTGTGGGCCAGCGCTTGCGCACATTGGCGATGATCGTGCTCATCCCGTTAGGGCTTGCGGCCATCTTTCTGGCGTCGTATGCGCTCACCTGCATCCTCAACGGTGCTTCGCCCGGCGAAGTGCTCCAACATCTGTCGGCCCTCGGCCAGCGCCTAGGCGATGTCATAACAACAATCCGCGCCGGCTGGGAGAGTTAGCGTTTGTCACATTAGGACTTCTAGGGTGTAGGGATTATCGCCACGAGCGGAATTCTTGCATCCTGTTGGTCCTGTCGTGCGACTGAATAGTATTATTGAAGATGAATAATAATAGGATTTGTTATGTATAAGCAGGATTTAGAACAGACTCTGTTGGGCATTGACGAAGAGGCAGAGCTGGAAATAGGTCCAAGAGACGACAGGCCGAGCGTTGTATTGGTGGGAGGAGGCGCCTTCATGCTAAACGATGTGACGAATCGTTCGGTTACACATGACATCGATGTGTTTGAGGCAGACAGGTGCCTCCGCGAGATCATAGCTCGATACCCCGAGGTGAATGGTATGGCGGTGGCATATTGTAATCAGATGCCATTCAATTACGAAGATCGTTTGATCCCCTTGGATATTGGGGCGCGTTTTATCAGGTACTTTACGCCATCCTTGGAGGACCTGGCGGTAATGAAGCTCTATGCCTACCGCCCGAACGACATCGTCGATCTTCATAGCCAGGCATTCGTCGACCGACTTGATTGGGGACTGCTCGAACGGCTTATATTCGACGAGGGCGAGGCGCTGGCGTCGTCGCCTTCGGAGCGGAGTTATCAAGAGATGGTCTGCGCATACAGCCAATACAAAAAGGAGGTGCTCGGTTGAATCTGACCTTTGAGGGATTCTTAAAAGGCTATTGCCGAGAGCTATCCGGACAGCAGTCGCTCAGTTTTAGAAAACTGGTTAAGCAAGCGACGACGGTTGCGCCGCGCGTGGCGGAGCCCCTGTTTTTGCTCGCTTTGGCACAGGGTAAAGCCGAATACGTTCTGGGCTTATCCGAGGGTTTGTGGATGGAAGAGGGTTACCGAGGCGTTTTGTCCTTGTACGCCCAAACGGGTAGCCTGGCATCTCTATGCGCCGAGGACAAACTTCCTAATCGTTATGCCAACGTTTGGCGTGCGTATAGAGCGGTGAAGGAAAAGCCGACGGTCGACAGAAGGGTGAACGCCCTGATGAGAAAGAAAACGCTGGAAGCATTGGAGGAATCGGGTGAAACGCGCTATGGCCTCTGCCGTGCTCTGCACCTGAATAAGGGAAACGTTTACGCATACTTAGCCGGTGATGACTCAAAGGTGAGCAGGAAGACAGCACGCCGTATTATGGAATATGCGGAAGAGAGAAGCACCCAAGAAGGCGCCGGGCGCCCGGTGCGTGTGGCGGGGTAAGATTGATCGCGGTTTTGATTGGTGCTCGATTGGGTTTGTTGGGCGGAGTTTATGTCTGCTATTGATATTGTGCTTGTTGCGATCGCCTTGGTGGCGGTGGGGGTTGCTGCGGCTTGCGCCCTCCAGCTCAAGAGCCTGCGTGCCGAGTTGCGGGAGCGTGGCGACAGTAGCGCGGAAACGCTGGCAGCACTCGAGCAGGCCAACAACGCGCTCGATGCCCTGAACGTCGCGCTGGCCGAAACTCACCGCACGGCCAATGCCATCGCGCAGCAGCAGACGACAGATGCGGCCGTGGAGCAGCAACGTTACCTGACCATCGCACGTGAGTTTTCGCAAGCTGGTGACCGGATGGATGACCTGCGCCGCGAGACGGCCCAACAGCTCGGTGCCAACCGCGAGGGCATCGAGCACCGCCTGGACAAGGTGCGCGAGACGGTCGATGCCCAGCTGGGTGCTATCCGCAAAGACAACAACGTGCAACTCGATCAGATGCGCGCAACGGTGGACGAGAAGCTCTCCCGCACGCTCAACGATCGCCTGTCGGCATCGTTTAAGCAGGTGAGCGACCAGCTCGAGGCCGTGTACAAGGGCCTGGGCGACATGCAATCCATCGCCACCGGCGTGGGCGATCTTAAGCGCGTGCTGGGCAATGTGAAGGCGCGTGGCATTTTGGGCGAGGTGCAGCTGGGTGCAATTCTGGCGGACATCCTCACGCCCGACCAGTATCTGGAAAACGTTGCCACCAGGCCCGGCGCCTCGGAGCGCGTTGAGTTTGCCGTCAAGCTGCCGGTGGACGAGGGCGATCCCGTGCTGCTGCCGATCGACTCCAAATTCCCGGGCGACGCGTACGAGCATCTGCTCGACGCCCAGGAGTCGGGCGATGCGGAGGCCGTTGCCGCGGCACGCAAGACGCTCGATATGATGGTGAAGCGCGAGGCCAAGGACATCTGCGAAAAGTACCTGAGCGTGCCCGCGACGACCAACTTTGGCATTCTGTTCGTGCCGTTTGAGGGTC
The DNA here is from genome assembly GCA_902496275.1 of uncultured Collinsella sp. Classification (GTDB taxonomy): domain Bacteria; phylum Actinomycetota; class Coriobacteriia; order Coriobacteriales; family Coriobacteriaceae; genus Collinsella. Next base: position 5,258 of record CABVAC010000059.1, read on the forward strand.
TGTACGCCGAGGTCGTCAGCCGCCCCGGGCTTATCGAGACCCTGGGCCGCGACTATCACGTCAACGTCGCCGGCCCCAGCACCATGGCGGCCATCCTCAACAGCCTGCAGATGAGCTATCAGACGTTCAGGCTGCAAAAACGCACCGACGACGTGCTGCGCGTGCTTTCTGCCGTCAAGGCCGAGCTGCCGCGCTATCAGGCGGCGCTGCGCCGCGCACAGCAGCAGATCGAGACTGCGGGCAAGACGGTCGAGGGCATTATCACCACGCGCACCAACGTTATGGAGCGCAAACTCAAGGACATCGACGCGCTGGAAGACGCGCGGGAGGCCGACGAGATTTTGGGCTTGGAGTCCGCAGGCTTGCTCGCAGACCAAAAAGGCGAGGACTAGCTGCATCTGACGGCGGGGCGCCGACGTAAACGCGGGGCGCGGGCGCTTTTCGCGCCGTGCTTGCCTGAAGTGCACTTTAGTGTGCAACAATGGCGTTTCGCCCTATCAGACGCGAAAGGAAGACCATGTCTCAGAGAAGCACCAGCCCGCTCAAACGCTCCACCGTTCGCCGCACGCTGCAGCGTTTTTGGGACGTCACGCGCACACAGCCGCTGATCGTCTTTCTCTCGGTGTTCTCGTCGGCGGGCTACATCTTTTTGCTCACGTTTGCCAACACCTACGTGATGGCCCTTATCGTTGACCGCGTTCAGGCTGGCCCCGTGGCGGGTGACCAGGTGTTTGAGGTCTTTGGCCCTTACATTCTGGCGCTGGTGCTCGTTAACCTAGTGGGCCAAATCCTCTCCAAGCTGCAGGACTACACCGTCTACAAGCTCGAGATTGCGGGCAACTATCACCTGGCGCGTCTGTGCTTCGACACGCTCTCCAATCAATCCATGACATTCCACACCAGCCGTTTTGGCGGATCGCTCGTGAGCCAGACGAGCCGTTTTATGAGCGGCTATACGGGGCTGGTGGACGTGACGGTGTATTCGCTCATTCCCACCATCACCTCGGTTGTCTGCACGGTAGCGGCGCTCGCCCCGGTGGTGCCGACGTTTACCGTGATCCTGGTGGGCATCATGGTCGTCTACATCGCGTTTGTCTGGCTTATGTACAAGCGCATCATGCCGCTTTCGGCCGCGACGTCCGCCGCGCAGAACAAGCTGTCGGGCGTGCTGTCCGACGCGGTCACGAACATCCTGGCCGTCAAGACCTGCGGGCGCGAGGACTTTGAGCGCGACCTGTTCGACGCCGCCGACCGTGCCGCGCGCGATGCCGAAACGGTATCGATGCACGCCATGATGCAGCGCAACTTTACGACCTCGGGCCTTATCGTCATCACTATGGCTGTGGTGAGTGTGTTCGTCGCGGGCGGCAACGCGTGGTTTGGCATCTCTGCCGGTGCGCTCGTCATGATCTTTACCTATACGTACAACCTCACCATGCGTCTGAACTACGTAAGCTCCATGATGCAGCGCATCAACCGCGCGCTGGGCGACGCGGCCGAGATGACGCGCGTGCTGGACGAGCCGCGCCTGGTGGCAGACGACGAGAACGCCCCCGAGCTCAAGGTGAGCGAGGGTGCGATTGATTTTGAGCACCTGAGCTTTGCATACCGTGACGCCGCGGCGGGCGAGAGCGTGTTCGACGACCTGACGCTCCACGTGACGGCGGGCCAGCGCGTGGGCCTGGTGGGCAAATCGGGCTCGGGCAAGACGACGCTTACCAAGCTGTTGCTGCGCCTGGACGACGTACAGGGCGGCCGCGTGCTCGTGGACGGCCAGGACGTCTCGCGCTGCACGCAGCAGAGCCTGCGCCGCCAGGTTGCCTACGTACCGCAGGAGGCGCTGCTGTTCCATCGCTCCATTCGCGAGAATATCGCCTACGGCCGTCCCGACGCCACCGACGAGCAGATCCGCGAGGCCGCGCGTCTGGCCAATGCCCTGGAGTTTATCGACCGCCTGCCCCGTGGCTTTGACACCATGGTGGGTGAGCGCGGCGTTAAGCTTTCGGGCGGCCAACGCCAGCGCGTGGCCATTGCCCGCGCTATTCTGACCGACGCGCCGATTCTGGTGCTCGACGAGGCGACGTCTGCCCTCGATAGCGAGTCGGAGGCGTTGGTGCAGGAGGCGCTCGAGAACCTGATGCGCGGTCGCACCTCCATCGTGGTGGCACATCGCCTGTCCACCGTGGCGGCGCTCGACCGTATCGTGGTGCTGGCTGACGGCGAGATCGTCGAGGACGGCACGCATGCGCAGCTGGTCGAGGCGGGCGGCGAGTATGCAAGCCTGTGGAGTCGCCAGACCGGCGCATTTTTAGAGGCGTAACGACCCCATACGTGGGACAATCGTGCCCATAGGTTTGTTGTGCCGTTGAGCCAAGGAGTCGTTATGCCACGCGAGACCAATGCCGCCAAACGCGAGCGCGCCGTTGAGGTGTGCGAGCGCCTCAACCGTCGCTATGGCCCGGTCGAGTGCTTTTTGGACCACGAGAATCCCTTTAGGCTGCTCATCGCGGTACTGCTCTCGGCTCAGACGACCGACGCGCAGGTCAACAAGGTGACGCCGCAGCTGTTTGCCCAGTGGCCCACGCCCGAGGCCATGGCGGGGGCGAGCGTGGCCGATGTGGCCGATACCATCAAGTCACTTGGCTTTTATAAGAGCAAGGCCAAGCACGCCGTGGAGGCCGCGCAGATGATCGTCG
>CABVAC010000060.1 GCA_902496275.1 uncultured Collinsella sp.
CGGGACGGCCCGAAGCCAAGATGAGCTTAATGCCCGACTCCTGCGCCGCGAGCAGCTTCTCGCGCGTACGCGGGCCGATGACCTTTTGGTCGTTGGTGAGCGTACCGTCGATATCCATTGCGATGGCTTTGATTGCCATATATGCCTCCCTGTCATTGAACAACCTTGTCTGAGCCATCATACAGAACACCCACGGCGGCGCTGTTTGCAACGGGAAAAATGTCATATTGTCCCAAACATGAACGGCGCGCCTTCGACGATTGCGATGCCCGTCGAGGCGCCTCCCGATACATTCCATCCTATCCAAATAGCAAGGGGCCCGTATCCCAACGGATACGGGCCCCTTTCAGCCATAAGCCAACTCGGCCGTAAAAACTACTTGCGATGAGCGCGATAGAACTCGATGAGCGCCTGGGTCGAAGCGTCCTGCTCGGCCTTGGCGGCGTCGTCGTGGAAGGCCGGGGTGATCTGCTTGGCAAGCTGCTTGCCAAGCTCGACGCCCCACTGATCGTAGGAGTCGATGCCCCAGACCGTGCCCTCGACAAACGTGATGTGCTCGTACAGGGCGATGAGCTCGCCGAGCGCAAACGGGGTCAGCGTGTCGCCAAAGATCGAGGTCGTCGGACGGTTGCCCTCAAAGCAGCGGGCCGGGACGATCTGCTCGGGTGTGCCCTCGGCGCGCACCTCGTCGGCCGTCTTGCCAAAGGCGAGCGCCTTGGTCTGGGCCAGGAAGTTGCCCAGGAACAGCTCGTGCACATCCTGACCGTTATCGGTCGCGGGGTTGGCCGTGTTGGCGAAGGCGATAAAGTCGGCCGGAACCACCACGGTGCCCTGGTGCAGCAGCTGGTAGAAGGCGTGCTGGCCGTTGGTGCCGGGCTCGCCCCAGAAGATCTCACCGGTGTCGGAGGTCACGGCGCTGCCGTCCCAGCGGACGTGCTTGCCGTTGGACTCCATGGTGAGCTGCTGCAGGTAGGCCGGGAAACGGTGCAGATACTGGCAGTACGGCAGCACGGCGTGGCTCTTGGAACCAAAGAAGTTGACGTACCAGACGTTGAACAGGCCCATCAGCGCGACGGCGTTGCTCTCGAGCGGGGTGTTGCAGAAGTACTCGTCAATGGCGTGGAAGCCCTCGAGGAACTGCTGGAAGCGCTCGGGGCCGAGCACGACGATCAGCGACAGGCCCACGGCGGAGTCGACGGAGTAGCGGCCGCCAACCCAGTTCCAGAAACCAAAGGCGTTGGCCGGGTCGATACCGAAAGCCTCGACCTTCTCGAGTGCGGTGGAAACGGCGACGAAGTGCTTAGCCACGGCCTCGGCGTTCTGCTCATCGGAACCGTCGATGGCACCCTGAGCCTTGAGCTGCTCGAGCATCCAGGTCTTGACCTCGCGAGCGTTGGTGAGGGTCTCGAGCGTGGTGAAGGTCTTGGAGACGATGATCACGAGCGTGGTCTCGGGATCCAGACCCTTGAGCTTCTCGGCCTGGTCGTTGGGGTCGATGTTGGAGATGTAGCGGCAATCGATACCGGCGTCGGCATAGGGACGCAGGGCCTCGTAAGCCATGACCGGGCCCAGGTCGGAGCCGCCGATGCCGATGGACACCAGATGCTCGATCTTCTTGCCGGTAACGCCCTTCCACTCACCGGAGCGCACGCGCTCGGCGAAGGCATACATGCGGTCGAGGACCTCGTGCACGTCGGCGACGACATCCTGGCCGTCGACGATGAGCTGGCCCTTCTCGGTTGCCGGGCGGCGAAGCGCGGTGTGCAGGACGGCGCGGTCCTCGGTGGTGTTGATGTGCTCGCCGGAGAACATGGCGTCGCGGCGCTCCTCGAGCTTCACCTCGCGGGCAAGGTCGCACAGGAGCTTGACGGTCTCGTCGGTCACCAGGTTCTTGGACAGGTCGAAGTGCAGGTCGCCGGCATCAAAGCTCAGCTTATTCACACGCTCGGGGTCGGCGGCAAACCAGGCCTTGAGGTCGATACCCTCGGCCTCGAGCTTCTCCTGATGAGCCTCGAGCGCCTTCCAAGCGGCAGTCGACGTGGCATCGATAGGTGCGGCAACAGTTGCCATAAAGTCCTCCTCAGCATACGGGCGCACACCTCCATGCGCGCCCGGATATTCAGATAGTCCTATTCTAGCGCAGGTCAAGACCACAATCAGCGAGCGTTATCAATCTGCCCCCAAACGGCGACCGACCAGGAAGGGACAGGTTTGTTTTGGCAGGTCAAACGCTTTACCTACCATAATGAACCTATCACTTTTTGGTAGGCTATTATGCCGCGGCGCACACGCTACCGAGCAGCTCGCGCAAGGGGGACCCGATGCCTTCCAGCAGCTCGGGCGCGATGATGGCAAAAACGGGGACCTCGCCGGCGCCCACCGTAGCGGGCACCTTGCCCTCCGAGACAATGCATCCATACGGGACAAAACCGTCCTCACCGGTATCAAGTGCCGCCATGCGACGGGCGAGCTCACGCGCAAAGCCGGCCGTATCGGCATCGCCGATCGCCAAGACAAAGTCAACGCCCTCATCGGTCGCCAGGGCCACGGCCTCGTCGACCAGCCCGTCTCCTCCATCGCCTCCAACCGAGCCACAGCGGAAGAGCGCGCGTTCGAGCAGGGCCCGGTCGAGCGAGCCGAGCGCCAAAGCGACAAGCTCATCGCGCGTATGCTTGTCACCGCCCAGTACAACCAGCGCCTTGGTGCCACCGTAGTGAGCGACCAATCGCCCGCACCAGCGAGCCACATCTCCATCCGCAACAAGGCGCGTCGGCATACCAAACCCATAATTGACCATCTTTCCCACAACCCTTCCGTGCGTATAGACGGTATCGTTCAATAGGCTCATGCTACGAAGCGAGCTTTTCCGAGCTGTTTCGCGCTCTTTAGGGCTGCGTTAAAACCCGATTCAAACCGCCGGGGCACTCATTCGAGATACTAGACGGCCAAAATCCAGGAAGTAAGGCGCACAAACAAAACAACCCAGGCAGACGCCAGGCAAAAACCGCCCAACACATCCGAAGCGTAGTGCACACCCAGATAGATGCGACTGACGCCGATGGCAAGAATGACGCATGCGAGCACGACCGTGATAAGCAGGCCGGACGAAAAGCCGCCCGCCGCGCTTTGTGTAAGCCATATCCCATAGCCGTAAAACGCCATGGCAGCCATTGAATGACCCGAGGGGAAGCTCAGTCCCGGAGCCTCGACAAGCCGAAATCCCTGAGGGCGAGGCCGACGCACCAACACCTTAAGGAGCTGATCGATGGCGCTGATGGTACCAACATTAACAGCGGCGCAAACAACCCAAAGCCGGCAAGGCGCCCACACAAACGCGGCAAGCAACGTGCCGACGATAAACGGCACCGATGCCAAATTCGAGATGGCTTTCATCACGACCGTCAACACCGGCGACCTAAGCTTTTCAACGAACAGCGAATGGCACAGCCCGTCAATCCTCATGGGCTTGCCCCTGAGTACCTCAACCAGCAGATAAACAAAGACCGCAAGGCACAGCACGGTCAGCACCAAAAGCGCGAGATCACCCATATCGACGGTCATCCATATCCCTTCAGCATATCCAACACATCAAGGCTATCGACCCACCGTAAGCGCACCGTAAACCGACCAAAAAGGGACAGGTTTATTTTGGCAGGTTTTATCAGGGAGAATGACGTTTGCCCATATAAAACCGACCAAAACAAACCTGTCCCTTTTCGGCAGGTTTTGACGGTATCCGTACGAGCGAGTATTATCGAACAGATATTCGATAAGAACATGTGTTTGATGGGAGGGCGCGGATGGAGCACGAGCAGCATACCTATATCTGCATCGACCTTAAGACGTTTTATGCCAGCGTCGAGTGCGTCGATCGTGGGCTCGATCCGCTCACCACCAACCTGGTCGTTGCCGACGAATCGCGCGGACGCACGACCATCTGTCTCGCTATCACGCAGGCTATGAAGGACCTCGGGATTCACAACCGCTGTCGCCTGTTCGAAATACCCGATGGCATCGACTACATTAAGGCCGTACCGCGCATGCAGCACTACATGGAGGTGTCGGCGCAGATCTACGGTATCTACCTGGAATACGTCAGTCCGCAAGACGTTCACGTCTACTCAATCGACGAATGCTTTATCGACGTGACGCCCTACCTGGAACTCTATCACACCGATGCGGAAGGCTTCGCCTGTATGTTGCGCGATGAGGTCCTCGCGCGCACCGGCATCACGGCGACGGTCGGCATCGGCCCCAACCTATTCCAGGCCAAGGTTGCACTCGACATCACCGCCAAGCATGTGCCCAGTCGCATCGGCATACTCGACGACGAGACCTTTCGCAAGGAGATCTGGCCCCATCGCCCCATCACCGACATCTGGGGCATCGGCCCCGGCGTGGCGGCCCGCCTCGAAAAATACGGTGTCTACAATCTAATGGGTGTCGCCGCGCTCGACGAAAACCTACTTTACGATGAGCTCGGCGTCAATGCCGAGTATCTGATCGACCACGCCTTCGGGCGTGAGCCGACAACCATCGCCGATATCCAAGCTTATCGCCCGCAAGCGACCTCGACCACCACAGGGCAGGTGCTCTCGAAGGGCTATGCCTACGAGCAGGCCTACACCGTCTTGCGTGAAATGGTCGATGCCGCCGTACTGGACTTGGTCGATAAGCACGTGGTCTGCGACAGCATCTCGCTCTTTGTGGGCTACGCAAGCGAGCGCGCCGACATACGCCGCCTCGACGCCAGCGGCACGGCGCAGTATATAGACGGCTGCGGACACCTGCGCTCGGGCACGTCGAGTATCGAACCCACCGCAACCGCCGGCCCCGAACTCGCACCCCGTGCGCCCAAGCCCGTCCAGCGCGATGACGAACGGCGTCGCCTAGTGCGCGAGGCACAGGCAATCGATGGCATCTTTGTGGGGGAACACGGCGGCAAACCGCGTGGTGGCTACGCCGCGCTCTTCGCGCACTCCAACGCCTCGCGCAAGCTACCCGAGCGCACCAATTCGTTTAAGAAGATCATGGGCTATTTCGACGAGCTCTGGGCGCAGACGGTCGATCCCAAGCGACCGGTCAAGCGCATCAACCTGGGCTTTGGCAATCTCATGCCCGAGGAATTTGCCACCGTCGATCTGTTCAGCGATGCCGAGGCCGATGAGCGAGAACGCGACCTGGCACACGCCGTGTTGGCCGTGAAAGGCAAGTACGGCAAAAACGCCCTGGTCAAAGGATTGAGCTTTACCGCTGGCGCCACCGCACGCGAACGCAACGATCAGGTAGGAGGACACCGTGCCTAAACCCAAGCAACCCATGCGCCCGCCCACCGCCTTCGAACGCCTGACCGACCCTGAGGGAAGACGTCGCTCCGCCGATCCCAAACTCACCGCCAACGGCGCCGTTCGCGCCGGCCGTGCCGCGCAGTTTATGCCCTTTGCCGCCCTCACGGGATACTACGAGCTCGTACGCAAGCAGGGAATCACCGCCGAGCCCAAATGCGAACTCACGGAAGAAAAAGCCCTCGAGCTTTCGAAAAAGCTCGAGGGCCTCAAGCGCGGAGACCTGCTCCGCGTGACCTATTACGATACGTACGGCTATCGCTCCCGCACCGGCATCCTCGACGAGGCACTCCCTGCCTTCAAGCTCCTCAAGCTCAAAGACATCGCCATCGATTTCGATGACATTCTAGACATCGAACTGCGCGGACGAGCCTAGACAAGGAAATGCATCCAAGGCGGCGCTTACAGCGTCATGACGTAGTAACCCGCGTCCTTCACGGCCGCCACGAGAGCACCGCGATCGATCGGCTGCTTAGAGCGCACGCGTGCCGTGTGGTCCGCATACGTCACCGTTGCCCACACGCCATCCAGTGCATTGAGGGCATTGGCCACATTCTGAGCGCAGCCATCGCAGCTCATACCGCCGATGAGCAGCTCATCGCTATAGGGGTAGTGGGACAGATCGGTATCCGCAACCACTACCTTCTTGGCCTTCTTACCGCTCGCGCCATCGCTGCAACAACTCTTCCCGTGTGTCGAAGCGGCAATGCGACGCAGTCCAAAAAACATGCCGACGGCAATGACGGCCAGCACGATGAGATTCGCAGGGTTGAGCAAGTCACTCATGCGTTCCCCTTTCAAGTAGCCCTATCTAGATACCCCCATGGGGTGTCCCCATCTTAACCCAAAACCATGTCCGTTCGATCAATTAGTTTCCCTTTTCTTACTTTTTAGTTGACCTAGGCTTACTTTCGTGTATAAGTTTTCCTAGGTTAACAAGTGAGGACTCGAAAGGAGCGACGTGACTCGGACCATTGACATCCCAACGTTTCAGACGGCGGTCGTGCGTAACTGCTCCCCCACGCTCGCGGGCATCAAGCCCGCTTCGCTCTTTACCTATCCCGGCGTCTACGCCCGTCAAGATGGCTCGAGCGCAACCGCGGCAATCGAAGATCGTCGAACGCGTCTGCTCAACGTTATCGCTCAGTGCAATCACGAGCTCGATCCGCTCGGCATCCACTTGAGCGTTTTGGTCTGGCGACCTTGTGGGGCGCTCGTGTACGTGTACCGAGCCAAAAGCCTCACCACCTATTTCACAGACCCTCGCGCCCAAACGGCGCTCGCCTCGGAAGGCTACGACACGAGAGACCTTTCGACATGCCTTGTGCATTTGGCGTCACGCATCACGCTCGCGAGCAATAACGCCGCGGAAAGCGCATGCGGCCAAACCCGATGCGCATTGGACCATCAAGCTAGCTGCAACAAAGACTGCACCTGTGAGTTCCCACACGAAATAGGCTACTTCCTTGGATATCCCTACGACGATGTCCACGAGTTCATCGCCCAGCATGGCGAGAACTACAAGGTCTTTGGAGCTTGGAAGGTCTACACAAATGTCGAGCAAGCGCTTACAACGTTCGACTCCTACCGTGCCTGCACGCAACACCTCACCTATATCTATCAGCAGGGCCGCGGCCTGGCACAACTTGCCCAGGCGACCCGATAGAACATACAAACCGCGACGCTACGCCGCACAACCGAAAGGACTCAACATGAGCAAGATTGCCGTCGTCTATTGGAGCGGTACGGGTAACACCGAGGCCATGGCCAACTTCGTCGCCGAGGGTGCGACGTCAGCCGGGGCCGAGGCAGAGGCTATCTCCTGCGCCGACTTCTCCGCCGACAAGGTCGCCAACTATGACGCCTTCGCCTTCGGCTGCCCCGCCATGGGCTCCGAGGAGCTCGAGTACGATGAGTTCCAGCCGATGTGGGACGAAGTCAAGGAAACCCTGGGCGACAAAAAGGTCGTCCTCTTTGGCTCCTATTCGTGGGCCGAGGGCGAGTGGATGGACAACTGGAAGGCAGACGCCGACGAGGCAGGCGTCAACGTCGTCGATTCCGTCATTTGCTACGACGCCCCCGACGATGAGGGCGAGGCGGCCTGCAAGGCTCTGGGAGCGGAGCCGGCCTAACGAAGCCGGCATAAAGTCGCAAAGCAGCTGACAGCCGAGCACCGCACAACAACAGTCGCTCATGCCCAAACAAAAACGGGGGCCGGATACATATCCGGTCCCCGTTTGTTATATCGACAACCTCGACGCGCCGCTACGAGATATTGCCCAAGAACGCCTTGGTGCGCTCGCTCTTGGGGTGGTCGAAGACCT
>CABVAC010000061.1 GCA_902496275.1 uncultured Collinsella sp.
TCTGCATGCCATCGCGCGCGATGTCGGTATACACCAGATGCTTAAAGCCCAGCTCGGAAAGCTGCGCCACGGCATCGCCGAGCGCCACGCCCGCGCCGTCGCGCCAGCCGTTCACCTTGACCTGGCCGTCGCGCGCGGCAATGTCAGCCACCAACAGCTCGCCAAAACCTTGGGCTGCCACCTCGGCAAAACCCGGCTCAGTCACCAGCACGGTGCCCAGCGCAATGCGGCGAGCACCATAGCCAGCCAGCTCGTCGATGCGCGCGAGCGAGCGGACGCCGCCGCCTACGTCCACGGACAGACCGTCGACGCCGCAGATGGCCTTGATCGCCGCCGAGTTGGCAGCGCATGCGCCCTCGTCCTCGCCAAAGGCAGAGGACAGGTCTACGACGTGCACCCAGCTCGCGCCCTGCTCGGCAAACGAGCGGGCGACGGCCACGGGATCGTCGGAATATACCTTGCAGCGGCTGCGGTCACCACGCTCCAGGCGCACGACCTTGCCGCCGATCAGATCGATTGCGGGAAACAGGATCATCGGCCGCCCTCCTCGACGATGTTGACGAAGTTCTTAAGGATGCGCTGACCCAGCGCGGAGGATTTCTCGGGATGGAACTGGCAGCCCCACACGTTGCCATGGCGCACGATGCACGGGAAGCTCCGTGTATAGTGCGTGCGCGCCAGCACATCGGCGGCATCGGCGTCGTCGGCCACCGCATAGCTGTGGGTGAAATACATGTTGGCACCCTCGGCAAAACCGGCGAGCAGCGGGTCGGCCGCACCGGCGGGCGTCATGTGCACCTGGTCCCAGCCCACGTGCGGCACCTTCAGGCGGCTCGACTCCAAGCGCGTGCACGAACCGCGCATAATGCCCAGGCCATCGACCCAGGGGCCGCCGGCCTGCTCGGAGGCATCGTCGTCCGCGTCCGCGCCCTCGTCCGCCGGCACACCCTCGTCGCCGCGCTCAAAAAACAGCTGAAGGCCCAGGCAGATGCCGAGCAGCGGAGTTCCGGCGGCAACGGCGTCGAGCACCGCGTCCGCCTCGCCGCTCTGGCGCATAAAGGCGATCGCGTCATAGAACGCGCCCACGCCCGGGATGACCAGGCCGTCGGCGCGGCGGATCTGTTCCGGATCGTCCGACGTGCAGGCGGCGGCACCGGCGCGCGCAAGCCCGCGCACGACGCTCGACAAGTTGCCCTTGTGGTAGTCGACCACCACGATCTTCGGTTCGCCCACGCGACCCTCCCTTATCTCATTCAAAACCTGTCCTTTTTTGGCAGGTTACAGCGAGCCCTTGGTGCTGGGAATGCCCTGCACGCGGGGATCGAGCTCGCAGGCGCGGCGCATCGTGCGGCCCACGGCCTTAAAGGCGGCCTCGATAATGTGATGCGAGTTGCTGCCCGCCAGCTCGCGCACATGCAACGTGAGCTTGGCATCGCGCGCAAAGGCATAGAAGAACTCAACGGCCAGCTCGGTATCGAAGCCGCCCACGCGCTCGGTCGGCACGGGCAGCTCGCAATAGGCCTGCCCGCGGCCCGAGATATCCACGGCGACCATCACGAGCGTCTCGTCCATGGCGATCGCCGCGTCGGCAAAGCGCGTAATACCCGCCTTGTCGCCCAGCGCTTGGCAAAACGCCTCGCCCAGCACAATGCCCATGTCCTCGACGGTGTGATGTGCGTCGACCTCAACGTCGCCCACCGCGTGTACCGTCAAATCAAACAGGCCATGGCGGCCAAACGCGTTGAGCATATGGTCGAAAAACGGTACGCCGGTCGAGATATCGCACACGCCGCTCCCGTCCAGGTCAATCTTGACGACAATGTCGGTCTCACCCGTCTTGCGGGTCACCTCGGCATAACGGCCCATCTACATCTCCTCCTTCACCAGCGCTGCAAACGCAGCCAGCACCTCATCATTTTCCCGCGGGGTACCCACGGTAATGCGCAGACAGTCCGCAAGCCCCGGCGCGTAGCTAAAGTCGCGCACCAAAATCGAATACTCGTCGCGCAGACGCTCGCGCACGCGCGTGGCATGTGGCGTACGCACGAGCACAAAGTTCGCCGCGCTCGGCCATGCCTCCACGGGCAGGCCCTCGGCAGCCATCGCGCGCAGGGCGGCCAGCTCGCGCTCGCGCTCGGATGCAACCTGTGCCACCACGGGCGCGTACGCATCGCGGGCACGCACGCAGGCAAGCGCCGCCGCCTGGCTCAGCACATTAACCGAATAGATCTGACGAATCGCCGCGAACACGTCGATAACCTCGGGCGCCGCGATCACGTAGCCCAGACGCGTGCCGGCGGCGCCAAACGCCTTGGACAGCGTATGCAAAATCACCAGGTTGGGATGCTCGGCGATAAGCCCCTGCGCCGTGGTGGCCGCGCCAAACGAATCGTCGGCAAACTCAACGTAGGCCTCGTCGACCATCACCATGCCGGGGCAGGCATCGCACAGGGCCGCGACAAAGTTGAGCTGCGCCACGTCGCCCGTGGGGTTATTGGGCGAGGTCACGATCGCCAGGCTGCACTCGGGCGCCGCTGCAAGCACGGCAGCCTGGTCGAGCTCAAAGGTCGCCGGGTCGCGCCGCACGTCGCGCACCTCGGTCTGACAGAGCGACGCAAAGAACGCATACTCGCTAAAGCACGGCGGGCAGTTGAGCAGGGTCCGCCCCGCGCCGCCAAACGCCAGCAGGTAGTTATAGAGCAGCTCGTCGCCACCGTTGCCCACGCAGATATTCTCGCGCGTCACGCCATGCCAAGCGGCAAGCTCGTCGCGCAGATCGTTGGACATGGGATCGGGGTAGCGGTTGAGCGGCGTGGCAGCCAGGGCCGCGTCGACCGCCTTGCGCACGCCAGCCGGCACGGGATAGGTGTTCTCATTGGCCGAAAGGTTGATGCGCGTGGGCGTAAAGTTGGGATCGTAGGGCTCAATACCGGCCAAGTAGGGCTGGACGAGCTCCTTCATGCGAGGCGTGAGTTCGGCCATTTTAGGCCTCCTCGCCGGCCGGGTTAGCGGCACCGCCCGCAGCCGCCGTCAGGTCCACGCCCTCGGCAACCGTCGTCACGGCATCGCCCGGCCAGGCGACCTTGGTCAGGTCGGCCGCGACCAGCGACTCGGCGCTCACGGCATCCTCGCCCTGCTCCAGCACGCGGCGACGCAGAGCGGCGGAAAGCGCGTGTGCCCACAGACCCTCGGCCTCGGCCAGACGCTGCGTAGCGGGAGCGTCGGAGAGCAGGCCCTCGGGCGTATAGCAAATGACGCTCGAGCGTTTGACGAACTCTTCGACCGAAAGCGGATTGGAGAACATGGCCGTACCGCCGGTCGGCAGCGTGTGATTGGGGCCGGCAACATAATCGCCGAGCGGCTCGGAACTCCAAGCGCCCACAAAGATGGCGCCGGCGTTGCGAATACCGCCGAGCAGGCCCATCGCGTCCTTGCAGTGCAGCTCCAGGTGCTCGGGCGCCACGGTGTTCACCGCCTCGACGGCGGCAGCCATGTCGGCGGCTACCACGATAGTGCCCTCGTTATCGAGCGAGGCACACGTGATCTCGGCACGCGGGGACTGCGCCACCAGGATGTCGATACCCGCCTCGACCTCGCGCGCAAACTGCTCGTCGCAGGTCACCAGATAGCAGGCTGCCAGCGGGTCGTGCTCGGCCTGCGCCATCAGGTCTGCCGCGACCACCATGGGCTTGGCCGTGGCATCGGCCAGCACGCAGACCTCGGACGGGCCGGCGACCATATCGATACCCACGTCACCCGAGACAATCTGCTTGGCAGCGGCAACAAAAGCGTTGCCCGGACCGGTGATTTTATCGACGCGCGGAATGGTCTCGGTGCCGTACGCCAGCGCGGCCACAGCCTGAGCGCCGCCCACCATATAGATCTCGTCCACGCCGCCGAGCTTTGCCGCGGCGAGTGTATAGGGGCTGATCAGGCCGTCCTTTTGCGGCGGGGTCACCATGACCACGCGCTTGACGCCGGCCACCTTGGCGGGAATGGCATTCATGAGCACCGTGGAGGGATACTGCGCGCGACCGCCCGGCACGTAGATACCAGCCGCCGCGAGCGGGGTCACCTTAACGCCGAGCATCGTGCCGTCCGGGCGCGTGGTAAACCAGCTCTGCTCGACCTCGCGCTGGTGGAACTCGCGAATCTGACGCGCGGCCTTCTCGAGCGCGGCGACAAAGGCCGAGTCGAGGCCTTCGAGCGCGGCATCGATCTGCTCTTGCGGCAGACGGAAGCTCTGCAACTCAACGCCGTCAAAGCGCTGGCAATAGTCGCGCACCGCGGCATCGCCGTTGGCACGCACGTTGGCCACGATATCGCGGGCGGCGTCGACGATGTTTTGCGGCAGCACGCCCTTGCGGTTGAGCTGGTTGGTAACGAGACGCTCACCGGGAGCAAGCTTAATGGTCCTCATATCGGTATCCCCTATCGGTCGAGGTTGTGTTCGAAAAACGAGAGGCCAGGCAGCGGCGCCAGGCGGCCCGCAGCCCGTACGTTGGGGCGCCCGTGCGTGCTCGCGCTATTGTGCCGAGCCCGCAACGGGCTCAAAATGCTTGTCCTTCACGGCTGCCGCCAAGCGATCTGCCAGATTACGCACGCGCGGATCTAAGCGCGCGGCACCCGGGTTGACAAAGAAGCGGGCCGTGCAGTCCATGATGCGGCCAGTGATGACCAGGTCGTTGTCGCGCAGCGTGGCACCCGTGGCGGTAATATCCACGATGCGATCGGTCATGCCGACGATGGGGCCCAGTTCGATGTTGCCGTGCAGCGAAACGATGTCGGCGTTCACGCCGCGCTCGGCATACCAGGCACTCGCGATGCGCGGATACTTGGTTGCCACGCGAAGCGAACCGCGGCGGGCATAGTTGCGCTCGGCCTGACCGGCGCGCCATGCGGGCTCCGCCTCAATAAACGTGCACAGGCCGTAGCCCAGGTCGACCAGCTGCAGCAGGTTGAGGTCGGCCTCGATGAGCGAGTCCCAACCGCAGATACCGCAATCGGCACCGCCGCAGCCCACAAAGGCGGGCGCGTCGCTGGGACGCACGATGACAAACTCGATATCTCCGACCGTGCCCTCGCCGGCACGCGTGTCGTGACCGCGCACGATCAGGTGACGGCCGGGGTCGCGCAGCTCAGAGACGTCCAGGCCCGCGGCCTCGAGCACGTCGAGCGTGTCAGCCTTAAGCGAGCCCTTGGGCACGGCGATGCGCAGCGGGCCCTCGGCACCACGGTCCACCGCATGATCGCCGTCGGAAGCGGCGTCCTCGGCCGAGGTGCGCGCGGTCTCCAGACGCTCGAGCGAAAAGGCGAAGCCCGCCGCCGGTACCTCGATGCCGTCGCCAAACGCACCGGTAAAGATGGAGTCGTAGCGTCCGCCCGAACCCACCGGATCGGGCAGGCCGCCGGCATAAGCCTTAAAGACCAGGCCCGTGTAGTAATCGAAAGAGTTCATGATGGAGAAGTCGAAGGACAGTACCTGAGCGTCCTCGGGAGCCAGGCCCTCGACCAGGGCACGGAGTTCGCGCGTCAGCGGCGCGGCGATACCGGCAGCCTCCAGCAGTGCGTCCACGCGGTCGAGTACCTCGGCTCCGCCGTGCAAGCGCGGCAGCTCGCTAATGGCGGCCTTGACGGCATCGGACTCGGCGCTTGCCGCCACGCGAGAATCGAGGCCCACGAAGTCGTTGGCGTGCACGCAGCACAGGGCTTCGGCAGCCAGCTCGCAATCCTCGCACGCCGCGAGCAGCTTCTTAAACGGACGCACACTACCTGCGATAATGCGTGCATCGGGCAGCGCGAGCTTACGCACGGCCTCGGCCACCAGCGAGACGATCTCGACATCGCCCGCGGTATCGCCCACACCGATAAGCTCAAAGCCCAGCTGCGTAAACTGACGCGAGCCGCCGGCATTGCGCCGACACTCGCGGACCACTGGCGCCTCGTAACGCAGACGCAGAGGCAGATCGGCCGCGCGCATGCGGGTCGAAACCAAGCGCACGATTGGCAGCGTGTTATCGGGACGGACCACCAGCAGGCGACCGTCGTCATCAAAGAGCTTAAACGGGGTGTCCGCAATGCGGCCGCCCTCCTCGAGCGAACCCTTGTCCTCGAGCAGCGGCGTCTCGACTGGAAGGTAATGATGCTCCCTAAAGCAGCCCTTCACCGTCAGCGCAATCTCTTCGCGCGCCTGAGCCTCCTCGGGCAATATGTCCCGGAATCCCCACGGTGTGGCCGTCATCTGGTGAGCCTCCTCATGCTGTGCCTCGTATAGAACGGAAGACCGGCATAGCTCCGCCGGTCTTCTGGGTACTTTAGCATACTAGAGTGCTTGCGGGGAAAATCATCCTCCTCGGCTCACACCGTATTCATTTGGAAACATAGGGCAAGCGGTTAGCAGCAGTCTCTTGTCACAACGCAAAAAGGGCGCCCGCGCAAATGCGGACGCCCTTGTGTAGGGTCGAGATATCAACCAGCCAAGATATCGGACCTGCGACCAGCTCTTAGTAGTCGAACTGGTGGTAGTAGCGGCGGTACTTGAGGTTGTGCTTGGTGACC
>CABVAC010000062.1 GCA_902496275.1 uncultured Collinsella sp.
CTGCCGCCGGTGACAGCTACTGCTACTGGAAGGCCGACAAGTGGGTTCTCTGCCACGCCGATAGCCCCAAGGCTGCCGAGGGCGGCTACGTAGGCCTCATCGGCAAGAACCTCGACATCGCCTGTGACTAGCATCTTCCGTCTCGATTTGTAACATCTAGCGGGCTAAATCGTCTCTACCTGTTACAGATTTAGACAAACTGCGGGGGGCTGCCCGAAAATCTCGATCTGTAACACCAAGCCCGGTTTTGGCTGCCTACCTGTTACAGATCGAGACAAACCGCCCCAAACCACCACAAAGGTGCCTGTCCCCTTTGTGGTGGTTTGGGGCGGCGGTATCAGAAAGTGTCAGGCAGGGGCGGCTGCCGGACGCCCGTGTGCGAAAAGAAGTGTCGGCCTGCGTCGTTGCCGTTGAGTAGCGCGCTGCTTACGGGGATACTGAAACCACGACAAACAGCGTGTGAAAGGATTGATGCATGGCTTTCCGTAAAGACTTCCTGTGGGGCGGCGCGACGGCTGCCAACCAGTGCGAGGGCGCTTACGACGTGGATGGCCGCGGCCTGGCCAACGTGGACGTGGCGCCGCACGGCCCCGAGCGCTATGCGGTGGTCTCCGGCCAGCGCAAGATGCTCGACTTCGAGGACGGCTATTACTACCCCGCGCAGACCGGCATCGATTTCTATCACCACTACAAGGAGGACATCGCCCTCTTTGCCGAGATGGGCTTTAAGACCTTCCGCATGAGCCTGGCCTGGACCCGCATCTTCCCCAACGGCGACGAGACTGAGCCCAACGAGGCCGGCCTGGCCTTCTACGAGGACGTGTTCCGCGAGTGTCAGGCGCACGGCATTGAGCCGCTCGTGACCATCACGCACTTCGACTGCCCGATTCACCTCATCAAGGAGTACGGCGGCTGGCGCAACCGCAAGCTCATCGACTTCTACAAGAACCTCGCGACCACGATCTTCACCCGCTACAAGGGCCTGGTAAAGTACTGGCTTACCTTCAACGAGATCAATATGATCCTGCACCTGCCGTTTATGGGTGCCGGTCTGGTCTTTGAGGAGGGCGAGAACAAGGAGGCCGTCGAGTACCTGGCCGCCCACAACGAGCTCGTCGCCAGCGCTTGGGCAACCAAGATCGCCCACGAGATCGACCCCGAGGTCAAGATCGGCTGCATGCTCGCCGCGGGCACCTACTATCCCTACAGCTGCCGTCCGGGCGATGTACGCCAGGCTCAGCTTGACAACCAGGACAATTACTTCTTCGTCGACGTCCAGAGCCGCGGTTACTACCCGGCCTATGCCGTCAAGAAACTCGAGCGCCTGGGCATCGATGTGGGCATGACCGACGAGGACCGCGAGGTCCTGGCTGCCAACACCGTCGACTTCATCAGCTTTAGTTACTACAGCACCCGTTGCTCTGCCGGTGCCGACAACCCCGATGTCAAGCGCACCCAGGGCAACGCCTTCGCCGGCGCCAAGAACCCCTACCTGCAGGAGAGCCAGTGGGGCTGGGCCATCGATCCGCTGGGCTTCCGCATCACCCTTAATGACCTGTACGACCGTTATCAGAAGCCGCTGTTTGTGGTCGAGAACGGTCTGGGCGCCAAGGATGTTGTCGAGGAGGATGGCTCCATCAACGACGACTACCGTATCGACTACCTGCGCCAGCATATCGCCGCGATGCGCGATGCGGTGACCGAGGACGGCGTTGACCTGCTGGGCTACACCACCTGGGGCCCAATCGACCTGGTGTCTGCCGGCACGGGCGAGATGTCCAAGCGCTACGGCTTTATCTATGTCGACCGCGATGATGCGGGCAACGGCACCCTCAAGCGTTCCAAAAAGAAGAGCTTCGACTGGTACAAGCATGTCATTGAAACGAATGGTGAGGATCTGTCCTAAGGAAGCCGAGACACTCAACTTCAGAGTTTCCTAACCAAAACGCCCGGCGAGCAGTTAATGCCCGCCGGGCGTTTTGTTAAAAGAAGTGAAAGCACTCATTGGGGACGTACTTAAATGAGTGCCCGCAGAATGAGAGTGGATAATCTCCCGTTTTTAGCCTGTTTGTGGGCTCAAAGTGGGAGATTATCCACTCTCGCCATTTGGGCGTCCAAAAATCCTCGCTCGTTTTGTCTTAGTCATTGGGGACGTTCTTAAACGACTAGTCGCTGGGGACACCCTTTGCCGTCGGCGGATTTTGGGACATGTGGCCCGCTTTTTGGGCCCGCCTGTCGGTACACTAAAAGCACTATGGGTACCTGCGAGCGACATATCGGCCACGCGGCCGCCCGATCCGCACCCGTGGCGGATCCCAGGGGCGGCAGGCTCTTCGCCATGCCGCGATTCCTTGTTGGCATAACACATCGGGTGTACCGTCACCGCGTCTTTGCTATCGCCGGCGCCATCACCGCGCTGTTCCTCATGGTTTTGGCAGTCTTGCCGGCGCTGTTCGCCTTCGACCCCAAACTTTCTAACGCCGTGCCCGCCTATAGCGAGGTGTCCGAAGAGGTCGTGGATGCGCTCGTCCACTCGAGCTCTCTCCCGCTGCTTGTCGCCGCAATTGCATTTTCAATCTGGGGTGTGTTGGCGTACCTACGCTGCTTGGACTACGTCTTGCGCCGCCGCCTTGTTGCCATCGCCGCCATTTGTGCCCTGTGGATGATCGAGGTCATCCTCAAATATAAGTCGTTCACGCCGTTCTATGCCACCGTGCTGTGGTACCTGTACTACGTGCCCATGACGCTCATTCCGCTGATCTACCAGCTGTGCGGTCTGCGCCTCGCGGGTTTGGAACAGCATCGTATGGGGCGTCGGTACCGCACCGTTTTGTGGGTCATGGCTGTCCTGCTTATCGGCTTTGTGCTTACTAACGATGTTCATCAGCAGGTCTTCCATTTCGATCGATCGAGTGGAACCTGGAGCAACGATTACACATATGGTTGGGGCTACGGTACCGTTCTGGTATGGACAGCCTTTAACTTCGTTGCCTTTTTTATCTTGGTAGGACGGTCCTCGTCTTTTCGTATTCAGCGTTTCTCGGGCACGGCCGCGCTTGTCCTATTGGGCGGCGCGTTCTTTGCCATTTCATATGCGCTGCGTGTGCCCTGGGCATGGAGGCTTAATTTTTCACTTGTCTACTGCGTCCTGTGCGTGGTGGCGATGGAAATCTGTCTCGATTGCGGTGTCATCCCGTCGTACCACGATATCGCCGGTATTTTCGGCACCTTGCCGCTTGACCTCAAAGTTCTAACGCGTGACCTGCAGGAAGTCTATGTCACGCCGGTGTCAAAGCCAATGCCGGTAGGCGTGCGTGAGGAGTTGCGGGTCCAAGAGCACGGGCACGCTCACGCCTTTGCCGTGGCGTCCGATCCCGATGTAATGTATCGCGCCTTTCCGCTGCTGGGTGGATCGGCTCTCCTTGCCCAGGACGTCTCGGAGCTCAACGAACTCAATCGCGAACTGGCGCATCGTCGCATGGAGCTGCAACGCCAAAATGAGCTGCTTGCCGCCGACTACGACCTTAAGACACATTTGGCAGACCAAGAGGCCGAGACCTTACTGGTCCAAGACGTGGACCAAGCGCTTGCCCGTGCGCTCGAAGGGATGTACGACCTGCTGAGCTCGCTGCCGCCGTTGACCGATGAGGCATCTTCGCACGAGCGTTACCGCATGCTGCAGCGCGCCAAGATGCTCGTCGCCTATTGCAAACGCAAGGGGTCGCTCACGTTGGCACAGCACGGGGAGAGCGGTTTTGACCGCGACCGCATTCAGCTCATCGCCAACGAGCTTGCAAGTGACCTGCGCACCATCGATGTCGATTGCGCCTCGATTATCGCCATACGGCGCCCGATGCACGCCAGTACGGTAAGCGCCCTGTACGACTGCGTGTATGACTTTGCGTTTTTTGCCTACACCACCGACCATCCGGCGCTTATGTATCACTTGGGCGACCATGACCGGTGCAGTGTCGAGCTGCGCGCCACGCTTTTTTCCAACGATGATGAAGATCTTTCGCAGACGCCCGCTGCGCAAGAGCTCGAAAGCGCTCTGCAAGGGCGCAACGTGGCATACCGCCTTGAGGGCGAGCCCGGCCAGCTGCGCATGATCGTCTTGATGCCGAGGGCGGGTGAGTGACGATGCAGATTTCGTTCATCCTTCCCCAAATCGTTGCGCTCGATGTTGTCTTTGCCCTGGCTGCGTGTCTGCAGACGATCCACGTCCCGCTCATCGCATCGCGCCGCTCGTCCTATAACCGTAAGGTGATTTGCGCCTACGAGACGAGCCTTGTGCTTCACCTGATGATTTCGGCGCTCATCTTATTCGCGTCGTCTGGCTCGTATCTGGTGGCGCCGCTTGACGTTTGCGCCAGGGCAATGGGCGGAGTGCTGTGGCTCAATGCCGCGATCTTTGCCTATGGCGTGGTCCTTATGGTGCGCTATCGTCGCCCTGTCATGCTGGCCGAGCTGCTGCTTGTTGGCGCCGTGACACCGCCGGTGGTTTTTGCCATGGGCTCGGTGTGGGCCGTTGTCCTTATCGCAGAGGGAGCGTTCTTCCTGTTCCGTTCCGTCGCGGCGCTCTTGATGGACGTCCGTAACCGCCAAGAGGATATCACCGCGTTCTCGACGATTGAAACCATCAACGTGATTCCCGTGGGCATCCTGTATCTGGACTCGAGGGGCCGTCCACTGCTCATGAACCGCTGCATGCGCAAAAACCTGGCGGAGCTTCATATGCCCACCGACTTAGGCGATATGAGCGGTACATGGAACGACCTGCGCAAGCTCAGCATGCAAATGCCCGAAGGCGGTAAGAACCGCGTGCGGATCAACCTGGACCGCTTTGGTGAGGCGCGTGCGGTGGTCGAGGTTTCTCCCGCCGAGATTCGCCTGTTTGTGTGCGATGACGTTATGGTCTCGGGCCGTTCGTTCGAGCGCATAATCGGTCTGGACGTGACAGAGTATGCGCATGCGCATGACCGCCTGGCGCAGGCCAATCACCTGCTTGAGCTTGCGGGCCAAGAGCTCCAGGCCCAGATCGAAGAAGTCAAAAAAGTTGCCGACAATGCGGCCTATCTGCGCATGCGCACCCGCGTTCACGATGTGATCGGCCAGCGCCTATCAATCCTTCATCGCTATTTGGAGGAGGGGCGCTTGGACGACGAGTCGCTCGAGCAGATCGACCCGCTGCTGCGCTCAATCGCTGCCGATCTGCGCAGCGGGGGCGACACCGAACCGGCAGAGCAACTGGGCGATATCGTCCATGCTTTTGGCCTGGTGAGCGTGCAGATCGATGTTGAGGGTGCGCTGCCTGAGGACGCGCGTGTCGCCGCTGCCTTTTTGCAGATTATCCGCGAGGCCTCGACCAACGCCACCAAGCATGCGCAGGCGCATCGGGTCCATGTGCGCTTGTGGCAGGAGAGGACGGATGCTGACGCCGTCGCGCACATGACGATTTCTAACGACGGGTCCCCGGCCCCCGTATCGTATCGCGAGGGAACGGGTATCCCAGGTATGAGGCATGTCGCGCAAGATCTGGGTGGCAGCCTAGAGGTCCACGCCACCCCGCCCTTTACGCTTACGGTATCCATTCCGCTTAACGCTAGCGACACGTCCCAAAGGAGAAACTCATGATCCGCGTGTTAATTGTCGAAGATCAGGCCATCCTGCGCGAGAGCCTGGCGCGCTCCGTTGGCGACCAGCCCGATATGACCGT
>CABVAC010000063.1 GCA_902496275.1 uncultured Collinsella sp.
CACTCCCCCATCATCAAAAGTGACACACGCTACCAGTTGATGGGAGGCAGCCATGGGCTTCTTTGACAAGATGTTCGAGAAGAAAGAGTGCGCGATTTGCGGTACCGAGCTGGGACTTCTAGGTAAGACAAAAATCAATGAAGGCTACCTGTGCAAAGAGTGCGCCGGCAAGCTCTCCCCCTACTTTCACGGCTATCGCTCCAGCACCGCGGACGATATCCGCGAGCAGCTCGCCTACCGCGAGGCCAACGCCGAGCGTCTGGCGTCGTTCAACCCCACGCGCACGCTTTCTGCCGGGCGCACCAATATTATGCTCGATGAGGACGCGGGCCTGCTGATCATCACCTCGCAGAGCCGCTGGCGCGACGCCAATCCCGACATCATCGAGTTCTCGCAGGTACTCGGCTGCGATATGGATATCGACGAGCATCGCACCGAAATCTATCGCGAGACCAAGGACGGCGAGCGCGAGAGCTACAACCCGCCGCGCTACGACCTGGATTACGACTTTAATCTGACCATTCACGTCAACACGCCGTACTTTACCGAGATCAACCTGCGCGTAAACGACTCCACCATCGATCAGCGCGGCTCCATCGAATACCGCGAGGCCAAGCGCCAGGCAACCGAAGTCCGCGACGCGCTGGTGCAGCTGTGCCAGGAGACGCGCGACAGCGTCGTGGCCGCCAAGGCCCCCAAGACCGCGGTGACCTGCCCCTTCTGCGGAGCCACCACCATTCCCGATGCCAGTGGGCGCTGCGAATACTGCGGCGGCGCCATCGGCGCATAGCCTCCGGCACGGAAAGGACCGATCATGGCCTTCGAGAGCGTTAACTATCAGTGCCCTGCCTGCGGTGGTCCCCTGCATTTTGCCAGCGCCGAGCAAAAGCTTGTCTGCGACTACTGTGACTCACGCTTTGAAGTCGAAGAAGTCGAGGCCCTCTATCGCGAGCGCCAGGACAAGGCAGATGCCAAAGCCGATGCCGCAGCCGCAGCTCCCAAACCTGCTGCCGACGATGCCGTGCAGAAGCTCGCCCAAAACGCCGGCTACATCTGCTCGTCGTGCGGCGCCGAGCTCGTGTCCGACGGCACCGTCGCCGTCACCACCTGCCCGTACTGCGGTAACTCCGCCGTGGCGCCCGGCCAGCTCTCTGGCGACTTCTCGCCCGACCTGGTGATTCCGTTTAAGCTCGGGCGCGACGACGTCACGGCCGCACTCAAGGAACACTACAAGGGCAAAATCTTGCTGCCCAAGAGCTTTGTCACCGGCAACCACATCAACGAGGTCCAAGGTGTCTACGTGCCGTTTTGGCTCTACGGTGCCCGCGTTGACGGCGAAGTGTACTTTGACGCGACCAACGAGACCGTGACCGAGGAATCCGACCGCACCGTCACGACCACCGACCACTACGATGCCTACCGCAAGGGCAATATCTCGTTTAAGCGCGTGCCCGTCGACGGATCGTCCAAGATGCCCGACGGCCACATGGACGCCATCGAGCCGTTTGACTACGACGCGCTGCGTCCGTTCTCGGTCGCATATATGCCCGGCTACATCGCCAACCGTTACGACGAGGACTGCGAGACCTGCAAGGCGCGCGCCGAGCGCCGTATGGAAGAAAGCACGATCTCGGCCCTGCGCGAGACTGTCGTCGACGAATACGACGATGCCACGGTCGAAAGCAAGCAGCTCGACTACACCTGGGAAGACAGCGACTACGCCCTGTTCCCCGTCTGGATGCTCTCCACCTCGTGGAACGGCAAGAGCTACCTGTTTGCCATGAACGGCCAGACCGGCCGCTTGGTCGGCGAGCTCCCCTGTTCCAAGCCCAAGCTCGCCATCGCCTCGGTGCTGTTCTTTGTGATCGGATTTGTCCTCTCCCAGATTCTCTTTATGGGCGAGAACGCCTTCGATCCGGATTACCTCGCCTTTGATATCGAGGGCATCCTC
Organism: uncultured Collinsella sp.; assembly: GCA_902496275.1. Lineage (GTDB taxonomy): Bacteria > Actinomycetota > Coriobacteriia > Coriobacteriales > Coriobacteriaceae > Collinsella. Next base: position 1,952 of record CABVAC010000063.1, read on the forward strand.
ATCAACATCATCGCGCCGCTGATCATCGTGATTATCGGAGACGTGCTACTGGTAGGCCAGCTCAAGACGGCCAACGAGGCCACCCACGCCGACGAGTACTGCGGCGAGCTCGACCTGACCGAGAAGCACGACACCTTCAGCCACACCGAGACCACCGTTGTCATGAAAGACGACAAGGACGACTAAGCAATCCAACCAATACCACCCGGCCTTTGACGAGAAAGGAAGATCACCATGGGACTCTTGAAAGCTGGATTGGGAGCTGCCGGCGGCGTCATGGCCGACCAGTGGAAGGAATTTATCTACTGCGAATCGATGCCTGCTGACGTCTTGGCCTGCAAGGGCAGCAAACGCACCGGTGGCCGCAGCTCCAACACGCGCGGCGAGGACAACGTCATCTCCAACGGCTCCGTCATCGCCGTCAACGACGGCCAGGGCATGCTCGTGGTGCAAAACGGCAAGATCATCGAAGTCGCACTGGAGCCCGGTGAGTTCGTCTTCGATACCGGCAGCGAGCCGAGCGTCTTTAGCGGCAACCTAGGCGATTCCATCAAGGAGACCTTCGCCAATATCGGCAGCCGCTTTACCTTTGGCGGCGACGCGGGCAAGGACCAGCGCGTCTACTTCATCAACACCAAGGAGATCATCGGCAACAAGTACGGCACCGCCTCGCCCGTGCCCTTCCGCGTGGTCGATAACAACATTGGCCTGGACGTTGACATCTCCGTGCGCTGCAACGGCGAGTACTCGTACCGCATCACCAACCCGCTGCTGTTCTACACCAACGTGTGCGGCAACGTGACCGATAGCTACACGCGCGACAAGATCGACAGCCAGCTTAAGTCCGAGCTGCTCACCGCCCTGCAGCCCGCCTTTGCCAAGATCTCGGAAATGGGCATCCGCTACAGCGCCATCCCCGGCCACACCACCGAGCTCGCCCGCGCGCTCAACGAGGTCCTCTCTGCCGATTGGCGTGACCTGCGCGGCGTCGAGATCGTGAGCTTTGGCGTCAACTCCATCGCCGCCTCGCAAGAGGACGAGCAGATGATCAAGGATCTGCAGAAAGCCGCGGTCATGCGCGATCCCACCATGGCGGCAGCCAACATTGCCAGCGCCCAGAGCGACGCAATGCGCGCGGCAGCCGCCAACCCCAACGGCGCGATGGCAGGCTTTATGGGCATGGGCATGGCAGGTGGCATGGGCGGCATGAACGCCAGCCAGCTGTTCGCCGCCGGCCAAGCACAGCAGCAGGCCGCCCCGCAGCCGGCTCCGGCACCCGCTCCCGCACCGGCTCCCGCCGCTGCTCCCGCGGCCGGCACATGGACCTGCAGCTGCGGCGCCACCAACACCGGCAAGTTCTGCTCCGAGTGTGGCAGTCCCGCACCCGCCCCGGCACCGGCCAAGTGGTTCTGCCCCAACTGCGGCAGCGAAAACGGCGGCAAGTTCTGCAGCAACTGCGGAACGCCCAGGCCCTAGCCCCTCTATCTGGTAATTGGCGGGGGATCCGCCACCCCCGCATTTGCTTCCATGGGTTTCGTTCGATAAAGGAGGACACCATGAAGACAACGTTCAAAAAGTCCGTACTCGCATTTCTGACATGCGTCCTTGCGCTCGCCTTTGCCCTGACGGGCTGCAGCGGCGGCGGCAAAGACCCCAAGGCCAACTTCGTCGGCAGCTGGGAACTCTCGGGTGGAACCCTGGAGGGCGAAGAACTGACCGATGAGTACATGAAGATGCTCGAGGATTGGGGTGTGCACTGCGTCCTGATTCTCGATGAGGACGGTACAGGTGCCCTCGACCTGTTCCTTGAAGTCGTCGACCTTAAATGGGAGGCAAAGGACGCCACCACCGTAACCATCACCGCCGAAGACGAGTCGCATGACATGAAGCTCAAGGACGGCAAGCTCATCCTCGAAGAGGATGACGGCAATCTTGTCTTTACCAAGTCCGACAAGGACCTGTCCGGCACGGTGAAGAAGGATCGCGAGGCGGCCGAGAAGGAAGAAGAGATCGACGAGGCCGTCGAAGACGACGACGTCCAGAAGATTGAAATCTCCCCCGCCGTCATCGTTGCCGATGACGACCTGTGCACCATCACCGTCACCGAGAAGTTCAAGGACGAGTGGGGCGACATCGGTTTTGTCGTCAACATCACCAACAAGAGCGACAAGGACCTGACCTTCTACGCTCCTTCCGGCAAGACCAACGTCAACGGCACCATGAAGGAACCCTGGTTCTCGGCTCACCTGATGCCCGGCACCAACGCCACCGAGGAATTCACGTTCTCGAACGGCACGCTCGATAGCCTTGACGACCTGGTCAACACGACCATCGGCATCGACGCCTACCTGACCGATTCCTACGAGGACGTCGCCTCCTACAGCGCAACCATCGCGTAGCGGTAGACCACGACAGCCGCGGATTGGCGGACACATCCGCGCACACCAGACGGGGCCGCAGGAGATGATCCTGCGGCCCCGTCGCTTTTATGCCGATGCGCAACGAGCGCTAGCGCTCTATGTTGGGAACGATGCTGCCCTCGGTCACCGCATGTACGGCCAGACGCATGATGTTGTCGTAGCCGGTCTTGCTCAGGATCTCCGAGATGCGGCGCTTGATGGTGCCCTCGCTCATAAACAGCTCGGCCGCAATCTCGCGGCGGCTTTTACCCTCGCAGGCAAGGCGCAAGATCGACAGCTCGACATCGTCGAGGGCCGCCGTGCCCGAGAAGATGCTCTCGGGCGGCTTGGGAAACGTGCAGTAACCCGCCAGCGTGGAGCGCATCACGGCGAACAGCTCGTCGATACCGACGTTCTTGTACACAAAGCTATCGACGCCCGCCTCGCGGGCCTGATCGACAAAGGTGATCTCGGGCATGCCTGTCATGATAATGATGCGACACTCGGGCAGCTGCTCCTTGATGCGTGCCGCCGCCACGATGCCGTTTGAATCGTGCTCGGTGCACACGTCCATCAGTATCATGTCCGGGCGCTCCTTGAGCGCGACACCCAAGGCCTCGGAGGCATCGGCGATCGCGGCAACGACGGTCATATCGGGCTGGTCGCCAACGGAGCGCGCCAGGCTCTCGCGCAGGATGG
>CABVAC010000064.1 GCA_902496275.1 uncultured Collinsella sp.
GATCCGGCAAAGCTTCTGGACCTGTATATCCAGGGCCGTCAGGAGGCAAAGCGCCTGCTCGCGGAAATCCAAGAGTTCGTTGAACGCTAGCGACGGCGAACCCTCAAAAAATGACAACAGCTAAAGAGCTGGAAAAATCACGGCTCGTGGATGACATGTGCAGAAACTCTGGTCGGAGCCAAAATACCTGTTGACTCGTACGGCGAGCGGGGTAATATGGACGGGTTACTTGCAGAGCCCCGTGAATCTCTGTAACAACACGTACTGTACATGGAGGAGTCTAAGTGATTTCGAAATCGACTCACTACGCCAAGCAGGGCGAGGTCCAGCGCAACTGGGTTCTCGTCGACGCCGATGGTGCTGTCCTGGGCCGTCTTGCCACCCAGATCGCAATGATCCTGCGCGGTAAGAACAAGCCCCAGTTCACGCCCAACAGCGACTGCGGCGACTTCGTTGTCGTCATCAACGCCGATAAGGTCCAGCTTACCGGTAACAAGGCCGACACGAAGACCTATTATCGCCACAGCGGCTACAACGGCGGCCTCAAGGCTGAGAGCTTCCGCCAGGCTATGGAGAAGCACCCGGAGAAGGTCATCGAGCGCGCCGTTCGCGGTATGCTGCCCAAGACCACCCTCGGCCGTGCCCAGATGACCAAGCTTAAGGTCTACGCTGGTGCCGAGCATCCGCATGCTGCCCAGAACCCCACGAAGATTGAGCTGGAGGCTTAAAGATGGCTGAGAACACCGTTGTCTACCAGGGTACCGGCCGTCGTAAGAACGCCGTCGCCCGCGTCCGTCTCGTCCCCGGCACCGGCAAGGTGACCATCAACAAGCGTGACGCCGAGCAGTATTTCGGCCGTCATCAGCTCGTTGAGAACGCCCTTGCTCCCTTCAAGGTGACCGACACCGCCGGTCAGTTCGACGTTATCGCTCTGTGCGATGGCGGCGGCATCTCCGGTCAGTCCGGCGCTCTGCGCCTGGGCATCGCTCGCGCTCTTCTGAACGCTGGCGACTACCGTGCTGACCTCAAGAAGGCCGGTTTCCTTACGCGCGATGCTCGCGTGGTCGAGCGCAAGAAGTACGGCCTCAAGAAGGCCCGCCGCGCTCCCCAGTTCTCCAAGCGCTAAGGTTTTATCTCCTTTCGAGATACAATGTACAAGCGGGGCCTGCCGATTCCTCGGCGGGTCCCGCTTTTCTTTTTCGACTAGGGTGGGCGGTTGCATATCGCCTGCTAGGGAAGGAGCGATCCTATGCCCCAGAACATCTTCGGTACCGACGGCGTCCGTGGCGTCGCCAACGCCGATCTTTCGTGCGACCTCGCGTTTCGTCTGGGTCGCGCGGCGACCAAGTTTCTTGGTCCGGATATCTGCATCGGCCGCGACACGCGTCTTTCGGGCACCATGCTCGAGAGCGCTCTGACTGCCGGCATTATGGCCGAGGGCGGCCGTCCGCATTGCTGCGGCGTTATCCCCACGCCCGCCGTGGCGCTGCTCACCGTCCAAAACGAGCTCGATGGCGGTATTGTCATCTCCGCTTCGCACAATCCGCCGGAGTTCAACGGCATCAAGTTCTTTAGCCGCAAGGGTATGAAGCTTCCCGATGCTGTCGAGGAAGAGATCAGCGCCTGGGTCATGTCCGAGGAAGCCATGGCTGCCGACACGCTGCCGACCGGTGCCGGCGTGGGCCACATCATCAAGATGAAGGACGCTCGCAAGGCATACGTCGATCACGCCATCGATACGCTTGATGGCCTGAGGCTCGACGGCCTGGTCGTTGCCGTCGACTGCGGTCACGGTGCTTCTTGCCAGACCACGCCCGCCGCGCTGCAGCGCCTGGGTGCCACGGTGCACGCAATCAACACCGATTACTGCGGCACTGACATTAACGTTGAGTGCGGCTCTACGCACCTCGAGCCCCTGCGCGAGCTCGTGCTGCGCACCCATGCTGACATCGGTCTGGCCCACGACGGCGACGCCGACCGCGTACTGTTCGTGGACAGCGAGGGCAATGAGATCGATGGTGACTACATCCTGGCTATCTGCGGTTCTGACCTCGCCGCTCGCGGCAAGCTCGCCAACTCCGAGATCGTCTCGACCGTCATGTGCAACCTGGGCTTCTCCATCGCTATGAAGGAGCAGGGCTTCGAGATGGTCCAGACCGCCGTGGGCGACCGCTACGTTCTGGAGCGCATGCTCGCGGACGGCGCCGTCATCGGCGGCGAACAGTCCGGCCACATCATCTTCCTGGAGCACAATACCACCGGCGACGGCCTGGTGACGGCTCTGCAACTGCTGGCCGTGCTCAAGCGCACCGGTCGCACCCTCACCGATCTTGCCGGTATCATGAAGAAGTACCCGCAGGTACTCGTCAACGTGCATTCCGACAACAAGGCCGGTCTGGACGATTGCCAGCCCATCTGGGATGCCGTCGCTGCTGCCGAGAAGGAGCTTGACGGCCGCGGCCGCATTCTGGTGCGCCCGAGCGGCACCGAGCCGCTGGTCCGCGTGATGGCCGAGGCCGAGACGCACGAGCTGACCCAGCGCGTTGTCGACGACATCGTCGAGGTTGTCAAGCGCGAACTTCCCTAATGGTCAAAAACGGGTGCCAAGTGGTAAACTGTTAAGGTTATTTTGGTTGATCGGTATGTCCGAGGGGGAGCATGTTCACTAAAGTCCTAAGGTCTTTTGGTATGCGTGGTCGAGTCCTTACGTTGGATGCTCCCATCTCGGGTGACGTCATTCCGCTCTCCGAGGTAAACGATCAGACGTTTGCTACCGGCCTTTTGGGCCAGGGCGTGGCGATTCGGCCCACCGGAACGCGTGTGATTGCACCGGCTGATGCCAAGGTCGAGGCCATTTTTCCCACGGGACACGCTGTTGCGCTTAACACGGTCGATGGCTTGGACGTGCTCATCCACGTTGGTTTGGACACTGTTCAGCTCGAGGGCAAGCACTTTACCGTACATGCGCAAGTGGGTGACATCGTCCATAAGGGCGATGTACTCATTGAGTTCGATCGCGAGGCAATTGCTGCCGAGGGCTACGATGTGACGGTTCCCATCTTGGTGTGCAACTCCGTTGAGTTCTCGAGTATCAAGGGCTCCGTTGGCGTGCATGTCGAAGAGATGGACCAGCTCATCGTTGCTCGCGAGCGCTAGCAAGTGCACGTGGCCATTAGCCTACAATTCAAACACGTTTACGGAGGGCGCCCTTGAAAGAGGACGCCCTCCGTGGCAAGATGGGATTTGTCCGAGGCTAAACAGCTTCGGGTCACCGTGGACGGGCAGGGGCCTCGACGCGGCTAGACACGAGACACATACATTACGCGACCTCGCCCTGGTGGCCGCACACGTTGGTTGCGGCCGACGCGGGCCGCGGGCAAGTGCTTGTAAGGGAGCCTTGCCTCTCTTGTACGAGAAAGGACGCGTAATGAAGATCATTAAAGCTAAAGACTACGAGGATATGAGCCGCAAGGCCGCTAATATCATCTCGGCGCAGGTTATCCTCAAGCCCGACTGTGTGCTGGGCCTTGCCACCGGCTCCACCCCGATCGGTGCCTACAAGCAGCTCGCTGCTTGGTACGCGAAGGGCGACGTCGACTTTGCCGAGGTTAGCACCTACAACCTGGACGAGTATCGCGGCCTTTCGCACGACGATCCCCAGAGCTATCACTACTTCATGCGTGAGAACTTCTTCGATCACATCAACATCGACCTGAACAACACGCATGTGCCCGATGGTTCCAACCCCGACGCCGCCGCTGCCTGCTCTGAGTACGACAAGATCGTCGCCGACGCCGGTTACCCGGATCTGCAGCTGCTCGGCATCGGCAACAACGGCCACATCGGCTTCAACGAGCCCGATGACCACTTCTCCAAGGGTACGCACTGCGTCGACCTCACTGAGAGCACCATTCAGGCCAACAGCCGCCTGTTCGACAGCATCGACGATGTTCCCCGTCAGGCCTACACCATGGGTACCCAGACCATCATGTATGCCCGCATGATCCTGGTCGTCGCCAACGGCGAGGCCAAGGCTCAGGCCGTGCATGACATGTGCTATGGTCCGGTTACGCCCGAGTGCCCGGCTTCGATCCTGCAGCTGCACACCAACTGCGTTGTCGTTGCCGACGAGGCCGCCCTTTCGCTCTGCGAGTAGCGCGAATCCTGCAGCTCGACATAACCTTGCCTAAGGCCTCCGCTTTGCGGGGGCCTTTTTGCTATCCCTTTTTGCCCACTTGACCAAAATCTTGCCGCAAGCTTGACGAACGCCGGATGCCCAACAGCTTGATTCATTCTATACCAGATTCTATGCAAAAATGCCACTAGAAGGTCGTAGACGGTAGCGGGTGCTAGGCGAGTTGAATGACATGGCTGAACCTTGTTCATCTGCGTTACACTGCCGCTTAGATGGGACAAGCTGACAAGCTCATTTACCTGCTTAAAGACCGATTAGTCGGGGGATTAATAACAATCGGCCCTCGCTGTACAAAAACTTGCCGCTTGCGTACCAAAAGACACCCTAAAACACAAGGTCGCTCTATTCATAGCGCGGCTTGTACGGTCTTGCGGCTACAGTGTCCATACGGTCGAGTTGAGGAGCGAGCATGGTAAACGATTTGAGCGGTATAGACGAGCTCGAGCTGATGCCGCTGGGCGGAGGCTATATGGTGCGACGCGAACGCTTGATGAATGAGCTTATCGCCAAGGGCCGAAAGGCCGGCATCGTGGTTCTTTATGCGCCCGACGGGTTTGGGAAGACCTCGGTGCTGCTGCAGTACACCCA
>CABVAC010000065.1 GCA_902496275.1 uncultured Collinsella sp.
CGAAGGTGGTAGTATCGAGCATGGGAGCCCCTTCCATGAATGCGGCGTGGCCGCCGCGGCTGAATTAGACACTCACCATTGTCGGCCTAATCCGCGGTCTTTCATGCAGCAGGGGCTCTCAATGTTTTTATGTCCTGCTCATATCGTCTGTGCCGGCAGTTTGGGACACTCCTTGCGTTAAGAGGCTGGCGTGCGTCAACCTGTTCACATTGCAGCAAAAAAATCGCCCCGTTCTCGGTTGAGGACGGGGCGATTCGTCTTTCGGACTTGTGCAGCCAGGCTTATGCAAAGCGGGCGACGAGCTCCTGGAGCACATCGGTCATCTTGACGAGCGAACTGACCGGGACGAACTCGTTGACGCCGTGGTAGCAATAGCCGCCGGTGGAAAGGTTGGGGCAGGGCAGACCGCGGAACGACAGCTGCGCGCCGTCGGTGCCGCCGCGAATCGGCAGCACTTGGGGCTCAACGCCGCAGGCAAGGTAGGCTTCCTTGGCAACATCAATAAGCTCGGGATAGTCACGAACGATCTCGGCCATATTTCGATACTGCTGCTTAATCTCGACCGTCACACGCTCCTCACCCAGACGCTGGTTGAGCATCGAGGCGGCGGCATCAATAAGGTCGAGTTTCTGCTGGAACTTGGCGGCGTCATGGTCGCGGACGATATAGCGCGCTGTGGCGTGATCGACGGTCGCAGATACACCCTCAAGGTGACAAAAGCCCTCGTAGCCTTCCGTATACTCCGGGCGCTGCACGTAGGGGAGCAACGCGTTGAAGTCGCAGAACAGATTGCCTGCGTTGACCATACGACCCTTAGCGTCGCCCGGGTGGATGGACTGGCCCTCAAAGCGGACGGTCGCCTCGGCGGCGTTAAAGCACTCCCACTCCAGCTCGCCGATGGGGCCGCCGTCGACCGTGTAGGCGTACTTGCAGCCAAAGGTATCGATATCCAACAGCTCGGCTCCGTGGCCGATCTCCTCGTCAGGGCAGAAGCAAATGCCGAGTGCGGGATGGGGCAGAGAAGGGTCCTGAGCGATACGCGCGACAAGCGACATGATCTCGGCGACGCCTGCCTTGTCGTCCGCGCCCAGCAGCGAGGTGCCATCGCTGCAGACCAGGTCCTCACCCGCGAGGTCATTCAGGGCGGGAAGCTTGGCGGTACTCATGGCAACGGGCTTACCGTCAACCGTGCCGCAGACCAGGTCGCCGCCTTCGTAGTGTACGATGTGCGGCTTCACGCCGGCGCCCGGTGCAACTTCGGTGGTGTCGAGATGGGCGATCAGGCCCAGGGCGGGCTTGTCCTCAGCGCCCGCACTTGCGGGGATATGCGCGCAGACATAGGCGTGCTCGGTCACGTGGGCATCTTCCGCACCAAGCTCGCGCAGCTCTTCAGCCAGCACGTTGGCAAGGTCAAACTGAACGGCGCTCGAGGGTACCTGGTCGCAGTTTGCATCCTCGGACTGCGTGTTGATCTGGACGTAGCGCAAAAAGCGTTCGAGGACATCGGGGCTCGTGGTGGTGTTTTCCATAAAGACCGCTCCAATCTTGGTCGTCGTGTGCAACAAGAACTCTAGCACGGTATGCCACGGCATACCACGACGCTTGGATGGGGTAGAATCAGCCATTGAATGCAGAAGGGACGGAAGATCATGGATACGACAAATAGCTCGCGCGAACTACATCTGACGGTGGCGAACGAAGACTACTTGGAGTGCATGGTTCGCATTGAAAGCGAAGAGGGGGAAACCAACGGCGTGCGATCGGTCGACATCGCGCAGCGCCTTGGCGTCTCCAAGGCATCGGTCAATAAAGCGGTTTCGGCGCTCAAGGCATCCGAGCTTGTCGAGCAATCGCACTACGGCAAGGTGATCCTGACCGATCGCGGCCGCGAGGTTGGCACGGCTATCTGGTACCGTCATCGCCTCATCCGCACGTTTTTGGTTCAGGAGCTCGGTGTCGAATTTGAGCGAGCCGATTCCGAGGCCTGCATGATGGAGCATGCGCTTTCCGAGGACACGATGAACCGCTGGCTCGCCTATCTCGAAAAGCAGGGAATCAGCGTCGAGGAATAGCGGGATATATATGGATACGAGTTATTACAACCGCTTTGGTGCCGAGGAACTTACGCGCCGCTTGTCGAGCGAGACCTTGTTGGCGCAGGGTCCCATGGGCAGTGTTCTGTTGAGTGAGTACGATGCCGCCGACATTCCACCGGCGTTTTGGAATCTGGCAGAGCCGCAGACCGTTTCTCGTATCCATCGCTTGTATGTCGCCGCCGGCGCGCAGGTGCTCATTACCAACACCTTTCAGGCATCGAGCTATGCCCTCAAGCACGACCAGATTGCGCCGTCCGTGGCGGAGGTCAATCGCGGGGCCGTCGACGATGCCCGCCAGGCGCACCCTCAGCTGCTGCTAGGCTCGATGGGCCCGATCGGTATTGAGTGGTTTGCCGAGGACTCTGCCGAGTATCGTGAAATCCGAGGCATTGCGCGCGAACAGGCGCACGCCTTGCTCAATGCCGGCGTTGACGGTCTGCTGATCGAGACGGTGACGTCTATCCGTAATTTGCAGCCCATGCTTGCCGGCGCCCGAGATGCCGCCGACGGCATGCCTGTTCTGGTGAGTTTTGTCGTTGACGATAAAGGCGACCTGTTGGGCGATGGCCTCAACATCGAGGCGGCCGTTTTGTACGCCGAAAAACACGGCGCAAACTCGGTTGGTGTTAATTGCTGTTCGCTTGCGGCCGCGAACGCGGCGGTGCCCAGGATGGTTGCATCGGCGACTACTCCCGTCACGGTGCGTCCCAACGTAGGCGATCCGGTCCAGACTCAGGATGGCCCCGTATGGCACGAGAACCCCGAAGCTTTCGCGCGCGCATGCATCGAATGGAGACATGCCGGTGCCGCAATGGTGGGCAGTTGCTGTGGAACCACGGCAATCACTACGGCCGCGATGGCCGAGGCGCTCGATATATAAAGGGCAAAACCGCTCCATACGGGGCGGTTTTTTTATTGCTTGCATGTCCTCGGCAGCATTTGCCCAAATGGTGAATGCTGGTGCCGGCAGGTTGCCGAGTGCATGTTGCGGGTATACCCCATGCGTACCATGATCCAAACACTGTGAGGTGTCTGCGCGTGTGCGCGATAATTCATTTTGGAACTGACGGTTGGCGCGCTCGCGTCGATGAGGACTTCACTGCCGATAACGTTGCTCGTATCGCCGATGCCGTCGGCGAGTTGTGGCAAAAGACCAATCCGGGCAAAACAGTATATATAGGGTTCGACACCCGGCCCCTGGCGAGCGAGTTCGCTGAACTTGCGGCGGGCGTGCTAGCAGCGCACGGGCTGGACGCCGTGCTCGCTTCGCGACCTGTTCCGACCCCTGCCCTTACGTGGGCGGCGGCTTATGACGGTGAGGCGTGCGGCGCGCTCATGGTGACGGGGTCCCATCATCCGCAGGGTTATCTGTGCCTCAAGATTCGCATGGGTGACGGCTCAACCGCCAACCAGGATGTCATCGAAGAGCTCGAAGAGACCATGGCTCCCGAGCCAATGGGGATCGAGGGGCAATATCGCACCGCGGATATCATTCCTGACTATATGCAGGCGGTGGCATCATTTGTCGATGCCGAAGCCATCCGCGCCGCGCACCTGCGCGTGGTTGTCGATCCCATGGGCGGCGCAGCCCAGGGCCATCTAGCCGACTTGCTGCGCGAGCTTGGCGTTGAGGCGCACGAGATTCACGCCGGGCAGGTGTCTGACCAAGAAGATATCTGCCCCGACCCCGTTGAACCTTGGGTGGACGCTTGCGAGCGCACGGTTATCGAGGACGGAGCTTGCGCTGGCCTGGTGACCGACGGCGACGCCGACCGTGTCGGCGCGGTTGACGAGCGCGGCAGATATATACATCCGCATCAGATCATGGCGCTCGTTTTGGGCGACTTGGTTCAATTTCGTAATTTGGAGGGGCGCGTCGTCGTCAATCTTTCATGCTCGACGCTCGTACGTCGCATTGCCGAGGCGCTTGGCTGCCGCGTGACCGTCAAACCAGTCGGTTTCAAATATATAGCGGCGGAGATGAAGAAGGGCGGCGTCCTCATAGGCGGCGAAGAAGCCGGTGGTATCGGCATCGCCGCGCATATGCCCGAGCGCGATGGAATCCTCGCCTGTCTGATTCTGTGTGAGCTTATGGCAAAGACGGACGCGCCTTTGGGCGTTCTGGTCGACCAACTCGAGGACAGTTTTGGTAAGACGAGTTACGGTCGACGCGATTTGCGCCTTGAGGCCGAAGATGCCGAAACGTTACGAACCCTGCTGCCGGGCGTAAACCCCAAGTCGATTTGTGGCAAGGTGCCGCAAAACGTTAGTCATATGGACGGCTTGCGTCTGTCATTCGAGGATGACACGTGGCTGCTGGTCCGTCCTAGCGGGACCGAACCAGTGGTGCGCGTCTACGCCGAGGGGTTCTCGGTGGAAGAACGTGATGAGTTGCTCGATGCTGGCTGTGCTTTAGCTAGGGGGACGTATCCGCTTTAACCATGAGACTGCCTTATATAAAGAGATGCTCGGCGAGCGGTAGTTAACGGCTGGCAAACGTTAGTCGGATCACAAGATGTGTAGGAAATGTGTACGCCCAGATTCCCGCCCACGGCGCCCCTCCGGTCTGGCAATATATCTCCTTGCCGC
>CABVAC010000066.1 GCA_902496275.1 uncultured Collinsella sp.
TCAGCTAGGTCGCGGGGCGTCGCCTGTGTTTGGCGGCGTCCCGTTTTTGTGTTGCAGGGAGGGTAAGGCATGAACGCCACGGTCGTGATTCCAACGTATTGGGCGGGCGATGACGCTCGCGCAAACGCCCCTGGCACCTATGACCATTCGACACGACTCAACGCCGACAATCCCGAACTCGACCGCTGCCTGGTCTCGCTTGAGCAGGTACGTGACATCCCGCGCATCATCCTTTTGGTGGTCTGTCCCGTTTCTGCCACAGCCGATGTGTCGCTGCGCGTGCACGAGATTGTCGACGCGCATCCCACGCTCAAGGTCACCGTTGTTACCAACACCCAGGCCTCGCGCATCGCAGACCGGGTTGCTCAGATCGCACCCAAGGGTTCGGGCGAGTGCGTGAGTCTGCGAGGCTACGGCGCCATCCGCAACATGGGGCTAGCCTGTGCCGCTGTGCTGGGGCATGACGCGGTTATCTTTTTGGATGACGATGAGACTGTCATCGACGCCGACTTTATGAAGCGCGCGACCTATGCGCTGGGCCAGCAGACGCGTCAGGGCCTGCCGATTTTGGTCAAGAGCGGTTACTTTTACGATCGCGACGGATCCCCGCTGGCGCCCACGGACAAGGTGGGCATCTGCCATCGTTGGTGGACCAAGCGCATCGAGTTCAACCGTTGGATGAAAAAGGCGCTCTCGGGCACCCGCATCTCGCGCTCCAACTACGTGTGCGGCGGCCTGATGGCCCTGCACGCCCGCGCCTTTACGCGTGTGGCCTTTGATCCGTTTATCACCCGTGGCGAGGATCTGGATTACCTCTTTAACATGCGCATGTTTGGCTATGACGTGTGGTTTGACAACGAGTGGGCCGTTCGTCACCTGCCGCCCGAGTCCGAGAAGCGCTCACCGCGCTTTATGCAGGATGTATACCGTTGGTACTACGAACGGGCCAAGTTGACGTTCGCCGCGCATCAAAAGGAGCTCATCCCCGTTACGGCGGCATCGCTCATGCCCTACCCGGGCCCGTGGATTTCGCGCGAGCTCGACGACCGCGTGCGCAAGACCGCTATGGTCCGCAGCGTGTTTACCCGCGAGCATGAGGGCTACCTGCGCATCTGGCGCCATGGTATCGACGAGGCAAAGGCCTATGCGCGCCAAAACGCTGCAAGCTATCTGCGTTTCCAGAGCTTTTGGCCCAAGATCATGGACGGGCTTTGGCGTGACGCACAACTGATCAGTATCCTGGAGGGGGCCGAATGATCGACCGCCGCGCCCAGCGCGATAGTTCAATATCAATCTTTCGCATCATTGCCGTTGCCTGCGCCATTTGCGTGCTGGTGTACTTTATTTTTGCCTTGGTGACCGGTATCGAGCCGATCGCCACGGTGATTGCCTGCGCGCTGCTGTGCATCTTTCTGTGCATCTTTATCTTTTTGACGCTCAATCCCGATTCGGTGCGCTCCCAGTACACCGAGGAGACGCTCTCGGTGGCCTCGGCCATGCTCGAGGACATTAAGGGCGGTCTGACGCAGGAATCGGCGCGTTTGGTGTGCCGGCGCATTTTGCCCGAGACGCGCGCCATGACGGTGGCCATCACCGACGAGGACAACGTGCTTGCCTGCGCGGGCGAGTTTGAGGAAAAACTGCTGCCCGATACTCCCATCCACACGCTTGCCACGCGCTACGTTATCGAACATGGCATCGTGCAGTCGTTCAACCGTATGGTGGATGTCGTGGGTTCGGACGGCTCGCACAACCAAGTCCCCGCCGGCATTATCGCTCCCATCAAGGTGGGCGATCGTACCGTCGGCACGCTCAAGTTCTACTACAAGACCCCGCGCGCCGTCGACCGTACCCAGTACGCGCTTGCCTCGGGCTTTGCCGAGATCTTGTCCACGCAGCTCGCCATCCACGAGCTCGAGGTGCAAAAGGAACTCACGGCGCGCGCTGAGGTGCGTGCGCTGCAGGCGCAGATTAACCCGCACTTCCTGTTCAACACGCTGAACACCATTGCATCGTTTACGCGCACCGACCCGTTGCGGGCCCGCGAACTGCTTCGTGAGTTCTCATCGTTCTATCGTGCCACGCTCGACAACTCGGGATCGCTTATTCCGGTCTCGCGCGAGGTCGCACAGACCAAGCGCTACCTTACCTTTGAGAAGGCCCGCTTTGGCGAGGACCGCGTGCTTGCGACGTTCGATGTGTCCGAGGACGTGGAAGATACGCTGGTGCCGGCGTTCGTGATCCAGCCGATTGTCGAGAACGCCGTACGTCATGGTATGGGCGATGACGACGCCCTGAGGATCGACGTGACCGTTCACCAAGACGGCGAGGATGCAATCTTGATTGCCGTGGCCGATAATGGCGTGGGCATGGATGAGGGTACCGCCGCCAGACTGTTTGACGAGCGCTCTGCCCGTCCCGACGCCAGCTCTCCCCAGGGTGGCGGCGCCGGTGTGGCCATGCACAATATTTCGGAGCGCATCCATCGCTTTTATGGGCCGCACTCCTATACGCGTGTCGAATCGGCGCCGGGCAAGGGCACCAAAGTGCTCCTTCATCTTGATTTGTCAGAGAGCATCTTTGACATTCAAGAGTAAAATAAAAGGCTACGGGCTCAACGTCATGCGACGGATGCCCGGCGTAGTTAGTTGACGAAAGGTTTTATCCCTATGCTGCGTG
Source organism: uncultured Collinsella sp. (assembly GCA_902496275.1). GTDB lineage: Bacteria > Actinomycetota > Coriobacteriia > Coriobacteriales > Coriobacteriaceae > Collinsella. The sequence goes on from CABVAC010000066.1 coordinate 2,680, forward strand.
CGATGATTGTGGATGATGAGGCGCCGGCTCGCTCGGAGCTTCGCTTCCTGCTCGAGCAAACGGGCAAGATCGGCACGATCACGGAGGCGTCGAGCGTCCGCTCCGCCATCGAGATGCTTATGGAAAGTCGCGTGGATGTCGTGTTTCTCGATATCTCGATGCCCGGTGCCTCGGGCCTGCAACTTGCCGAGGCGCTGCATAAGCTCAAAAATCCGCCGGCGATCGTGTTTGTGACTGCGTATAGCGACCATGCGGTCGAGGCATTCGACGTGGATGCCGTCGATTATCTGATGAAGCCGGTCGAGGAAGCTCGCTTGGATCGCGCGATCGAGAAGGTCATGCAACGCGCCAAGCCGGTTACGGACAGCAAAGTGACCATCGAGCGTATCCCGGTGGAAAAGGGCGGCCGCAAGGTGCTCATTCCCGTGGATGACATCCGCTTTATCATGGCAAAGGACGATTACTCCTGCATCTATACCGTCGATGATCGCTTTTTGTCGACGACCTCGCTGGCGCAGTTTGAGGCCAAGCTCTGCGACTTTGGCTTCTTCCGTGTTCACCGCCGCTATATCGTCAACCTAGCGTGCGTCACGGACGTTGAGACGGTGCCCTCGGGCGCCATCCAGCTGGGCATTACGGGCGTCGACGAACGCGTGCCGGTTTCTCGCCGCCGCGTCGTGCCGCTCAAGAAGGCTCTGAGTCTCTAGCACACTGGCCCCGCAGCCCTGTAGACCCATCGTCTGCGGGGCCGTGGGGCCTTTTTTGTATGTATCTGCCGAATCGTTTTTTGCGGAAGGGATCCCATGAACAGCGCAAGCGCCAAGCGCATCGACATCATCTCGGACACCCACGGCTATTTATCGCCTGCGCTCTTGGATGAGCTTGAGGGCGCAGACCTGATCATCCACGCCGGCGACCTTACGTCAGAGATGGACTACGAGCACCTATGCACCATCGCCCCCGTGCGGGCCGTATTGGGCAACAACGATTACTACCGCGACTACGGCCCCGATGTAGACCGTCTTGCGCTCTTTACCTACGAAGGCCTCAAATTCGCCGTAGCCCACTACCGCGAAGACCTTCCGGTGGGATCCGTGGACGTAGCCATCAACGGCCACACCCACGTAACCAAAGAAGCCCAAGTGGGCCGTTGCCTAGTCCTCAACCCGGGCAGCGCCAGCTATCCCAGAGGCACCCGAGGCCCCACCATGGCCAGAATGCTCGTTAAAGACGGCAAGATCCTAAGCACCAAGTTTATTGACTTGGACTAACCGCAACAAAAACGGGGGATGCAAGCCGCATCCCCCGTTTTTGTTTCAGCAAAAGGCAGAGCTTCAGCGACAACCTTAGACAACCCCGCCGAGGAGAACGGGGACCTCGAGCCGCGGAAGCGGCGAGGAACAACAACGACTCGAACAAAGTGACGGCAGGGAGGGTCTCCGGGGCTGGGGGCGGGGGTTAAGTTTGTCGCGAGTTCCGCACGCAAAGGAAAGCACTTAATGTGCTTTCCGTC
>CABVAC010000067.1 GCA_902496275.1 uncultured Collinsella sp.
TTGACCAGCTCAAGGCTGCCTACCAGGAGTGGCCGTTCTTCCGCACCTTTATCGACAACATCGAGATGTCGATCGCCAAGACCGACCAGCGCATCGCCAAGATGTATCTGCACCTGGGCGATCGCCAGGATCTGTCCGAGAAGGTCTTCACCGAGATGCAGCTCACGCGTAAGTGGGTCCTTGCCATCGTCGGTGATGAGTGGCCGCTGCAGCGTCGCCGCGTGCTCGGTTGCGCCGTCCGCGTGCGCAACCCCTACGTCGACGCCCTGTCCATCGCCCAGGTCCGCGCCCTTCGCGAGGTGCGTATGAACCAGGACGAGATGGCCGAGGAGAAGAAGGCCGAGTACATGAGCCTGATTCTTTCGACTGTGACCGGCGTCTCGGCAGGCCTGCAGAACACGGGGTAATCGATAGCCCTGTAATCGTCCGGGTCCGCCATCAGTTTACTTTTAGGCACGTCCTCGGACATGCAAGAAGCCCTCGCTGCGCACTTCGTGCGGCGAGGGCTTCTTGCGTCCTGCGGAGTGTGCCTAAAAGTAAACTGATGGCGGACCCTGCGATGTCCGGTCTTCGGCGGATTACTGGCTGAAGGGAAGAAAGGCGCGCTTCTCGCCTTACGACTGTAGCGGTCGCGGTCCCCCTTTGGGGTCGCGGCCGTTTTGTGGTGGGTCAAATATGAACGTTGTGTTAATGAGTCGGTGGACGGTGGTGTTTTTCGGTGAGCGGCGTATCCTTCCAACGGTTTATCTAGTGTGTCAGTTGAAAGGAAGAGGGCGCTCATCATTGTTTGAATGTGAACTACCGTTTGACCACAAGACGTTGCATCTAGAGCTCGAGGATAAGAACTTCGCGGGTGTGATGGAAGGTCATCAAAACGAGTTTAAGACCACGAAATCGCAGGAAGAGCTGGTAGAGGAGTCGCTTGCCAACCCTTATGGCTCGCCGTCGCTCGAGGAGCTTTGTGCTGGCAAGAAGGATATTGTCATTATTAGCTCCGATCATACGCGTCCCGTTCCCTCGCGTGTGACGATGCCTATTCTGCTGCATCACATCCATTCCGCTGCGCCCGAGGCTCGCGTGCGCATTTTGGTTGCTACGGGTATGCATCGTCCGTCGACGCATGAGGAACTCGTCAACAAGTACGGCGAGGAGATCGTTGCCAACGAGGAAATCGTTATGCACGTCGCGACTGACGACAGCATGATGAAAAAGATCGGCACCCTGCCTTCTGGTGGCGAGTGCATCATCAACAAGATTGCCGCCGATTGCGATCTGCTGCTTGCCGAGGGCTTTATTGAGCCGCACTTCTTTGCCGGTTTCTCTGGTAGCCGCAAGTCCGTCTTGCCTGGCATCGCCAGCTACAAGACCATCATGTACAACCACAACGGTCAGTTTGTGAACGATTCCCATTCGCGTGCCGGCAACCTGTGCCACAACCACGTGAGCGAGGACATGTTTGCCGCTGCCGAGATGGCTCACCTTGCCTTTGTGCTCAACGTGGTGCTCAACGGCAAGCATGAGGTTATCGGCTCCTTTGCAGGCGACATCCATAAGGCACACGAGGCTGGCTGCGAGTTCGTGAAGAGCCTTGCCGGCGTTGAGCCCGTCGAGTGCGAGATCGCCATCACCACCAACGGCGGCTACCCGCTCGACCAGAACATCTATCAGGCCGTGAAGGGCATGTGCTCTGCCGAGGCCACGCTTCCCGAGGGCGGCGTGATCATCGACGTCGCCGGTTGTGCCGACGGCCACGGTGGCGAGGGCTTCTATCACAACATCGCCGACAACGATCCGGCGGAGTTTGAGCGTGCCTGCATCGACCGTCCTAAGGACGAGACCCTGCCCGACCAGTGGACGAGCCAGATCTTTGCCCGCATCCTGGCGCATCACCCTGTGATCATGGTCACCGACCTGTGCGATCACCAGATGATCAAGGATATGCACATGACGCCGGTCAACACCCTCGATGAGGCGCTCAAGCTCGCCTTTGAGATGAAGGGTGCCGATGCCAAGGTGGCCGTCATTCCCGATGGCCTGGGCGTTGTCGTCGCTCAGCACTAGTACGCGGCCTAAACGAATCGTTTATAACCGACAAGAAAGATAAGGTTTTATGCTTACCAAACTCCTCTGCGAATTCGGCGCAACGGCCCTCATGATCATCTTTGGCGTGGGCGTGCACTGCGATACCGTGCTCAAGGGCACCAAGTATCAGGGCTCCGGTCACATGTTTGCCATCACCACCTGGTCTTTTGGCATCTCGGTCTGCCTGTTTGTCTTTGGCGGCGCCGTGTGCATGAACCCCGCCATGGTGCTTGCCCAGTGCATCGTAGGCCTGGTGCCGTGGAGCAGCTGCATCCCCTTCATGATTGCCGATATGCTCGGCGGCTTTGCGGGTGCCGTGATCGCGTGGTTGATGTATGCCGATGAGTTCAAGGCTTCCGAGGGCGTCGTCGACCCTATTGCCCAGCGCAACATCTTCTCGACCAACCCTACTACCGAGGGCACGAACTATGCTCGCAACTTCTTCTGCGAGGCCATCTGCACCTTTGTGTTCATCAGCGCCATCCTTGCTGCCGCTAGCCGCGCCGGCGAGAACGTTTTGATGCTCGCCATCTGCGTCGGTCTGATCGTTTGGGCTGTTGGCATGGGCATGGGCGGCATCACCGGCTTCGCCATGAACCAGGCTCGTGACCTTGGTCCTCGCATGGCCTATCAGGTGCTGCCGATTAAGAACAAGGCTGACAACAACTGGAAGTATGGTCTGCTTGTTCCTGGCATCGCTCCGTTTGTCGGTGCCGCTCTGGCCGCGCTGTTTGTGCATGGCTTCTTGGGCATGTTCTAGTCCAAGACAATTGATATAACGCCCGGGTCCGGCATAGGTTAACTTCCCGCCGCGTCCTCGGACATGCAAGAAGCTCCCGCTGCGCACTTCGTGCGGCGGGAGCTTCTTGCGTCCTGCGGAGTGCGGCGGGAAGTTAACCTATGCCGGACCCTGCGTGAATCCAGTTGTTTTGGAACAAGCAACCCAACATATTTATCTGAATTTGGATGGGAGGGGCTTGTTACTGATAGGGGCGTTGGGCTGATGTTGACACTTTGGGATGGATCGTGCTTTTGGTTGGGCGGGGCTTTGGGCCGGGCTCTCACTTTGGGGTGGAGTGGTTACTTAGCTGAAGAGGGGCTTAATGGCTGATAGGTAGTCTTTGGCTACGTCTTCTTTTGGGGCTTGGAAGTTGTGCCAGGCCCACCATTGGACCATTCCTACGAAGCTTGAGGCTATGTGGTGTAGGAGAAAGCTGCGGTCCATGGTGGCGGCGGGGCCTGTGGGATCGACGGGGACGGTTTCGGCTGCTCGTGACATGATGGTCTTGCGTAAACTGTCGGCGAAGACTCGTGAGCCGGCGCCGGCTACGAGGGCGCGTACGCCCTGACGGCGTTCCCAGAGGTTGTTGAGGATATGCTCGACTTGTACGAGCGGATCATCGAGTGGCGTGCCGTCAGCGTCGAGGGCATGGGTGCAGATATCGCATACGAGCTCGGTGAGCAGGTCGTCTTTGCTCTTGAAGAGGCCGTAGAACGTCGCGCGGCCCACCTGGGCACGCGCGATGATGTCGCCGACGGTGATCTTTCCGTAGTCTTCCTCGCGCAGGAGTTCGGAAAACGCTGTGACAATAGCAGCGCGGCTTTTTGCCTTGCGGGCATCCATGGCTATGCGTCCGCGTGAACCAGCAGGCAACGGAGCGTACCGGAGCAGCCCTCGTAGGGGCGCTTGCCGGCGCCGTAACCGACGGCTTCGATGCGGTAGCGTGAGGGCAGTTGGTCGGACGTGCGCAGCGCGGTGACGATGGCGGCGCCCGTGGGCGTCACGAGCTCGCCGGCGACCGGTGCGGGCGTGAGGACGATATTGCCCGCCTGACACAGGTTGACGACAGCGGGGACGGGAATGGGCATGAGGCCATGGGCGCAGCGGATGGTGCCGTGGCCCTCGGAGAGCGACTCGACGACAATATCCTCGATGTCCAGTTCGTCGAGACAGATGGCGACAGAGCAGACGTCGACGATGGAGTCGACGGCGCCCACCTCGTGAAACAGGACGGTGTCGGGCGTTTTGCCGTGAGCCTTTGCCTCGGCAGCAGCGAGTACGGAAAAAATG
>CABVAC010000068.1 GCA_902496275.1 uncultured Collinsella sp.
CTCGCACGGAGAGCACATTAAGTGCTCTCCGGCTCGTGCGGAACTCGCGATCGACCTTATATATTTGCCCTCCCCGGGGCTCCCGCACAACGGGACCTCAGTTGGGTTCTATCCCGTATGGCAGTCGCTTCGCTCCTGCCCGCCTTGGTTGTGAGGGCGGTTTGGCGTTGGAACGGTTCTTTTCTGATATATGCTGGTTGCGGCTCTTCTTTTGGGAGGAGTCGCTTTTTTGCTGCTAGGAGGTTGGCCCGTGGTTGATGGGGATGCTCGCTCTGAGCTGCTTTCTGCGGATTGGAATGGCGAATGGATGCGCCTGCAAGCTGGTCGGCGACGGGCTGATGATTCTTTTGAATGGGATAAGCGGGCTCGGCATTTTCGGCCGTTGGAGACTGCCCCTTATGCTCGGGATTTTATAAAGCTGTTGGCGTTGAAGCCTGGTGAGTCGGTGCTTGATATGGGGTGTGGGGCTGGGTCGATTGCTATTCCGCTTGCTCAGGCTGGGCATTCCGTGATTGCTGCCGACTTCTCTCCTGCCATGTTGGGCACGCTTGATGCCGGCATTGAGTATTACGGGCTCGAAGATCTTATTACGCCGCTTGAGCTTGCTTGGGATGATGATTGGGATTTGGTTGGACCGGTCGCGAAAGCGGTAGATGTTGCCTTTGCCAGTCGCTCTGTCACCACGACCAACCTAAAAGGCGCACTTGTCAAGCTTGACCGTACGGCTCGTCGGCGTTGCGCTGTCACGATGGTCGCCAACTCCAGCCCGCGCTATGATCTGCACCTGATGAACGCCATTGGCGCCTCGGTTACCTGCAGTAATGGCTTTGTGTACGCCTTCAACATCCTCATTCAGATGGGTGCGTTGCCGCAGGTTACATACTTTGAATCGCCTCGTCGCGATACCTTCGATAACCTTGAAGCGGGCGTAGCAGATTTTTCCCGCATGCTTGAGCATGGCAACGAGGATAAGGTCGACCGTCTGCGCGACTACATCGCTCAACACATGATTGAGAATCCCCGTGCCGGCGAGCCGGGCTCCAAGGGCGTACCGCAGGGACGCTACATGCTCGACCACGTCCGCAAGGTCCGTTGGGCGTTTATTGCATGGGAGCCGGTCTCTGCGCCCAGCTCATAGCCTGTTCGCAGCCCGCACTGCCCACTCACTCGGCATCCGCATTCTTTTTGAACTGGGCAAACGCGCTCCACACCGCGCCGTTCCTGCGCTATCGTGGGACAGCTCACGTAGATTAAGGCCCCGTCGCGGGGCGCCCCATACATAGAAAGCGAGAACCCATGGCACTGACAGGAGCCCAGGTCAAGCAGCTTCGCAGCATGGCCCATCACCTCAACCCCGCCATCATCATCGGCAAGTCCGATGTCAACGAGGGCACCGTCGAGCAGACGGTCGCCTACCTGGAGAAGCACGAGCTCGTTAAGTGCTCTGTGCTGGACGGCTCCAGCCTTTCCGCCCGCGAGGCCGCCGAGGAGCTCGCCGAGCGTTGCCACGCCGAGGTCGTCCAGGTCATCGGCCGCAAGTTCTCACTGTATCGCGAGTCCTCACGCAAGGACATCGAGAAGATCAAGCTCGTCTAAGAGCCAATGATCCGGCGATCCAACACATAGCAAGCTTACGGGTGCCCAAGTACTTCGGGCGCCCGTTTTTTATCGCTCGACCAGCACGCGATTGAGCCGCCCCTCCACCAAGCGCTCGTATAGGCGCCGCGTCTCGGGCTCGGGCACGCCATTGACCTGCTCCCTCAGATGGTGCATATGCCCGCTGTACAGCTCGACGATATCGCGCCGCCGCCCCGCCGCACTGTAGACGCGCATAGCACAGCGCACCATATCCTCGCGCGCCGTTTCCTGCCGAAGCCCCGACTCCGCCAGCCAAATCGCCGACTGCAGATCGTTTTCTTCTAGAGCGGCATTTGCTCCCTTAATCATGCAATCGATGTACTTTGACTGCATAATGCGCCGCATGCGCAAAAAGTAGGTGGGATTACAGCCATTGGGAACATACAGCGGTCCGGCATAAAGCTGCTCAATCTTAAGGCACAGCTCAACTAAATGGGGCCCGCGCGCACCCGTGCGATTTCCCAAAACCTCGCGGCTTATCTGGTCAAACAGCCGTACATCGGTCTTGACGTAGTCGCCGTTGAGCCCAATGCATTCATTTTGGATGAGCACGCACGACTTGCCATCCGGCGTCGGTCCCAAAGCCGACCGCAAGCGCGATATCGTCGAGTACAGGTTGTTGCGGGCGCTATTAAACTCGGCATGGGGCCACAGCTCCATGGCCAGCGTCTCACGATCGACGAGCGCATCCATGCCCAGCGCAAGCCGCTCGGCAAGCGTCGCCGCCTTCTTGCGACGCCACATTTTGTCCGTGATGGGAAACCCATCGCGCTCGGCGCGAAACGCACCAAACATGCGAATCTCGATATGGTCGATGGTATCAACGGCTTCAACCTCGCCGGCCTGGAACAGGCGCTCGCCCTCTCCTTCCAAATCGTCGCGCAGCGAGTACCGCGACAGCTCGCGCACGGGAAGCTTCTTGCGTATCCTGCCCGCCGGCTCGCCCAGACAATGCATGGCAAGGCGCGCAAAGAGCCGATACGATGGCTCTAGAATCCCCACACGATTCATGGACATCCAGGCCGCAAGATCGCTATCTCGCCCCGCACAGGCCAAATGCAGCGCAACCATCCAGGCCTCCGCTCCACCAACCTGCGTCTGGCTTATATCGAGTAGCTCCGCTTCCTCGCGAACCGAAACCATCGAGGTGTTACGCAGATATGCGGCGCGCTCCAGCAGTAATGCGTTATCGCGCATATACGCAATCGACTCCTCGGCAAGTTTGAGCACTTGGACCGCACGGAACTTTGCATTAACCGGCCGTCCCTCCGCCAGCGACTGCCAGCCTTCTAGCAACAGGCCAAACAGCTGAATCTGGTTGTCGCGCATGCGCACGGCAAAACGATCGAGCTCGTTGAACGCCGCGTCGTCGGTTACTGGCAAGCCGGAAAGGAGCCGCCGTGCCGCCAACACCATGCGCACCCAGATAGCCATCGCCTTAAGCCCGCGTACGTCGAGCGCCTCCCGCACCACCGCCATCTCGTCGTCGCGCTCGTCGGTTCCCGCAAACGACCCGTCAAAGAGCTCCACCAGCATGCTATCGGCCCGTATAACAATCCCCGCGATGTCGAGCTCGCAGTCGTAGGCCTTGCTCGTTTTGAGCTGCTGTAGAACGCCGCCGTCATCTCCCCGCTCGGTCAGGCAGCGCTTGACCTCGATATGCGCAGACAACATATCGAGTGCGGTATGGGATGTCTCGATTTCTGGCACGGCCAGGTTCGCAGGAAGCCCAAGCCCGTTGTCCCCATAGCAAACAGCCGTCAGTGTCTGGGCCACCCTCCATGAAACAGGGTCTATTTCGCAGGCCGCCCGTTCGCCCCCGCGCTCGATAACCGATGCCATATAGCGAGCGAGCTTTGTATTGGACACGCTGACCGCTGCCAGATATACGCCAAGCGCCTCGGCAGGCGTTGGCTCTGGAGCCGAATCGTCGGCATCGATCGTGCCCAGCGCCGCTCGGCAGATATCGGCCCCGTGCCCCGTCAGAGCCAGATCGACCCCATACTGCCCAGCAAGTTCAAGGACCGCCTCACGGTCCAAAAAGGCATCCACCAGGCCCATCGCCGCATCGCATCGGCCCGCCTTAAGCAAAATCCGGGCCGCCCTCGGAACAAGTTCGGGGCGAACCTCGGCCACCAACTTACGCAAACGCAAGCGTCCGTTATCCTCCGTACCCAGACACGTAAAACTCCGCTCGGCGGGATCCAAGCCAAAGATCGGGTAGTCGCGTACAAAGTAGGACTGGTCGACCATCGACAGCCTCACCCCGCAAGCCTCGAGTTCTGAGATATTGCCCTCGCCCATCAAAACCATGAAGCATGCCACGCAAAACAGCGCATTATTGTCGAGCGAAGCCAGATCGACAAGTGCCGCGCCATATACGTTGACAATCTCGTTTTCGAGCAGACCGGCTACGTCGCCTTGGCCATACAGACCCGTCTGCAATGCCGAAACGAGCTCGGGCACGCCCTGCGTGAGCTGATAAAAGTCGAG
>CABVAC010000069.1 GCA_902496275.1 uncultured Collinsella sp.
CCCTTTGTCACATCGCATACCAATCGCTTGTGTTGCGCGCTTAGGCGAAGGTGATCTCGCCGGTCTCGCAGTCCATATCGGCGATACGGGCCAGGCTCTCGACGCGGAAGCCGCGCTCGCGGAGCTTATCGCCACCGCCCTGAAAGCCCTTCTCCACCGCAATGCCAATACCGGACACCTCGGCACCCGCAGCCTCGCAGATCTTGATAAGACCCTCGAGCGCGCAGCCGTTGGCCAAGAAGTCGTCGATAATCAGGACCTTGTCGCCCTCGGACAGGAAACGCTTGCCAACGATGACCGGGTACTCCTTCTGCTTGGTAAAGGAGTAGATGGTCGTGGCATACTGCTCGCCGTCAAGGTTAATGGACTGCGCCTTCTTGGCAAAGACCACCGGCACACCGCCAAAATGCTGAGCCGCGATGCAAGCCATGCCAATGCCCGAAGCCTCAATCGTCAGGATCTTATTGATCTCGACGCCCTCGAACAGACGGGCCCACTCGGCGCCCATGTGGTCGAACAGCTCAACGTCGCACTGGTGGTTGAGGAAGGCATCAACCTTAAGGACGTTACCGGCCTTTACGATGCCGTCATGGCGAATACGATCCTCAAGCTCCTGCATGGCGCAACCCCTTCTCGCGGCAACGATACCGCGCGATTAATAAACGTTGTTCGATAGTCTACCACGGACCGACCCCCACCCGTCCCACAAGCCGCATCGCACCATAAAGCCGCAAGACCAGTAGATGGGCCGATTCGTGGCAAGCCTGCCTCCACAAGCTAATGGCGGGCGCGCACCCTCACCAAACGCACCATGGCGAGCGCAAAGCCCACAGCGGCCACAGCCATCAACACATAGAACACCGAACGGAAACCAAACAAGAACACATCCGGACGGCCTGCAACGAAACTGGTCACGGCCTCGCCCATCGCCACGCTCATCTGCCCATACAGGATATGCGACGCCGCCGTAATGCCCACTGCCATACCCGCATAGCGCGCCAGGCTACCCAGGCTGCCCGCAAAGCCGAGCGCTTCACGCGGAGCCGAGCCCATGTACAGCGAGTTGTTGGGACTCTGGAAAATCGACGTACCGCACGACATAAACGCGACACAGCACACGATCACAGGGATAGAAGAGCGCTCATCGAGCGTGCTTACCGCAAAAAGACCGCATACGTACACGCCCAGGCCGACCGCCGTGGGGCCCTCGCAGCCAACACGGTCCGAAACCGTACCCGAAAGCGGGCCGATAAAGGCATTCACCATCGGCAGCGCCAAAAACAGCAGGCCCGAAACGTCAGAACCAAAGCCGTGGGCGTCCTGAAAATAGAACGGCAGGATAAACTCGGATGCGCCAATGCCAACGAACACGATGAGCATGCAGGCAAGGTTGATGGTGAAGGCCGAATTTGCAAAGCAGCGACGAGCGGCCTCGGCAAGGGACATGGGACGGTCGCCGGCCTCCGGCTTAACATGCGGCAGTGTGTAGAGTCCCACGATAAACGAGATGACGCCAATAGGCAGGTTGATGAGAAAAATGCTCTCCCAGGGAAAGCTTGCCACCAGCATGCCACCGAGCACGGGGCCACACATCATGCCGAGGGCCACGAAGGTCGCGAGAATACCCATGGCACGGCCTCGTTCGCGCGCCGGAAACGACTCGGTGATGATACCCATGTTGTTGGCCATGGCCGCCGCGCAACCGACGCCCTGAACAATGCGTGCCAGGATAAGAACCTCGAGCGAGGACGAAAGGCCGCACAGCAGCGAACCGACCGAAAAGACGATGACGCCCAGCTGGAACACATTCACCTTGCCGCGCACGTCGCCCAGACGGCCAAACGGCAACATAGCCACGCATGTCGCAAGCAGATACACCGAGCTTACCAGCTGAATGCGATCGAGGCCCACGCCCAGCTCCTTTTGCATCACGGGCAGCGCCACGGTCACGACGGTCGAATCCAGACACACCATAAACGTCATGATGAGCACGGTAAACAGAATCGCCCACTTGTTCTTGCCATGGGTGTCGCCCTCTAGGGCAATGTGCTCGCGGCGCAGCTGCTCTGCAGTTTTCTCCATATCCATCCTTTCGAGTGGCCCAACGCAAAAAAAACGGGGCCCCAATCGCCTGCAAACAGCCGCAATTGGGGTCCCGCCTACGGAATCGGAACGAAAGGTCACCGAAGCTTTCTGCCAGCATCGGCGCCTTGCACGAACGCTAGCCTAACACTGCTCGAGCGCCTGCTCAAGGTCGGCAATCAGATCGGCCGTGTCCTCGAGACCGCACGACAGGCGCACCATGTCGGCGGAGATGCCACAGGCGATGAGCTCCTCATCGTTCATCTGGCGATGCGTGGCGTTAGCAGGATGCAGGCAGCAAGTGCGGGCGTCGGCCACGTGTGTGGCGATCTGGGCGAGCTTGAGGCTCTTCATAAAGGTCTCGGCCGCCGCGCGACCACCGTTAAAGCCAAAGCTCACGACGCCGCAGGTACCGTTGGGCATGTACTTCTGAGCCAGGTCATAGTACTTGTCGCCCTCCAAACCCGGATAGCTCACGAAGCGCACCTTGGGATGGCTCTGCAGGAACTTGGCAACGGCCAGGCCATTCTCGCAATGACGCGGCATGCGCACATGCAGGCTCTCGAGCGAGCTGTTCAAGAAGAACGCCGCCTGCGGGTTCTGCATGGGGCCGAGGTCGCGCATGAGCTGAGCGGTTGCTTTGGTAATGAAGGCGCCCTCGCGACCGAACTTCTCGGCATACGTCACGCCGTGGTAGCTCTCGTCGGGCGTGGTGAGACCCGGGAACTTGTCCGCATGGGCCATCCAGTCAAACTGACCGTGGTCGACGATTACGCCGCCCAGGTAGGCAGCATGTCCATCCATGTACTTGGTGGTGGAGTGCGTAACGATGTCGGCGCCCCACTCAAAGGGACGGCACATCACGGGCGTCGGGAAGGTGTTGTCGACCATCAGCGGCACGCCGTGGTCATGCGCGGCCTTGGCAAAGCGCTCAATATCGAGCACGGCAAGGGCGGGGTTGGCGATGGTCTCGCCAAAGACGAGCTTAGTGTTGGGTTGGAAGGCTGCCTCCAACTCCTCATCGGTGCAGTCGGGGGCAACGAACGTGCAGGTCAGCCCCATACGGCCCATGGTGTGCGCGAGCAAGTTGTACGTGCCGCCATAGATGGCAGAGCTCGCGACTACGTGATCGCCGGCACCGGCCACGTTAAAGATCGCAAGGAAATTCGCGGCCATGCCCGAGCTCGTGAGCATCGCGGCAGTGCCGCCCTCCATCTCGCAGATCTTGGCGGCAACCAGATCGCACGTGGGGTTCTGCAGACGGCTATAGAAGTAGCCCGACTCCTCCAGGTCAAAAAGCTTGCCCATGTGCTCGGACGTGTCGTACTTCCACGTGGTGGACTGGTAGATGGGCACCTGACGCGGCTCGGCATCTCCCGGGTGATAGCCGCCCTGAACACACGTCGTACCGATGGTCTGCTTGCTCATATCTAGCTCCCTTGCCTGGGTTTTAGTTTTATTCGGTTCACGATACCGCTACCCCGCACCCCTCTCAACCCATCCCCAAGGTAGGTTATGTGACTAATTGATCAGGGGTATTTATCTCAAGCCTTGGGCATTTGCTCGATAGATAAAATGAGGCATCCATGAAGCTCTCGATGATTACACGTACCGTCACGGGTACCATAGGCGGGTACACCGTGACCAAGGAGACAACGATGAAGCAAATCGATACGGCCCAGCTCGACATCACCGCCTGTCAGGCTCAGGCTGCCGAGTACCACGCCCGTGGCTTTAACTGCGCCCAGGCCGTCGCCTGCACGCTCGCGCCCGCCGTCGGGCTCGACCCCCAGATCGCCTTTACCCTCACCGAGGGCTTTGGTGCCGGCATGGGCGGCATGACCGAAACCTGCGGCGCCATCTCGGGAGCCGTGGCCATCATGGGCTTTGTAATGAGCGACGGCATGGAAAACCCCAAGACCAAGGGCCAGACCTACAAGCTGTCGC
>CABVAC010000070.1 GCA_902496275.1 uncultured Collinsella sp.
AGCGCTTGGTTTTCCCAATCGTTAATGGCGTCCATGGTGATGCTCCTTCGTCATCGTAGTGCTTCTTTGTGCAACCGGTTGTCCTTATCTTACGGGCGGTACAAAAATCTGTGCAACCGGTTGTCCGCCGAACGGTCGATTTTGTCGGATTAACGGTGCAACCGGTTGTACAACCATGCTACTTATGTCACCCTAAGCTTAGGTGCACAGCACGGGGCATCGTTCTTGAACTCACAGGCAACTGTCGCGCCTGCCTATGTCTCGCCCATACATGCCGTGCTCAGTCGCAGTTTGATTGCAAAACGACACCGGTCACCGGATACCATGGACGCCGTTCACGCGCGCTATAGTTATCTGTATCCGCATTAGCCTTTATCGATAGCCCACCGACCCAATTGCACAGGAGACGCCATGACCCAACCAGCACGCACCGCACCCACGCTTGCCGAGGTTGCTGAAGCTGCCGGTGTTTCGCGCTCCACGGCATCGCGTGCCCTCAACGACTCCCCCCGCATTAGCGAGGAAACTAAAAAGCGCGTCCGCGCGGCGGCGAAAAAGGTTAACTTCGTTCCCAACGCACGCGGCCGGGCGCTCGCCGTCGGACGCACGGAAATTATCGCCGTACTGGTTACCGAGCCTTTGAGCGAGCTGTTTAGCGATCCCACCTACAGTGAGTTTTTAAGCGGCATTACCGAGGAACTTTCGGAGTCGTCTTACTTGCCCGTGATCTTGCAGGCATCTTCCTCGCATGAGCGCAACCGCGCACGCGAGCATTTTGAGCGCCGCTCGTTTGACGCCGCCATCGACGTCTCGCCCTACAAGGGCAGTGAGCTGCTCGAGGTGCTGCGCGAGCTGGGCGTACCCACTGTGTTATGCGGCCAGCTCGAGGGCCATCCCTATCGCGACGTGTTCTCGACGGTCTACTCCGACGACGAAGAGGGCGGACGCTTTGCGGCGCTCGCTATGAAAGATCGCGGACGCAAGGACATCGTTGCCGTGCTGGGGCCGCAGGATAACCCCGCCGTCATCGACCGCCTTCGCGGCTACCGTGCAATTTTGGGCGAAAGCCTTCCGGATGAAAATGTCATCTATACCGGATGGAGCAGCGGAGACGGCTACCAAGCCACGCGGCGGTTGCTCGCGCGCGAAATACATGCCGACGGCGTGCTATGCGGATCGGACCGTATCGCAACCGGCGTTATCGCCGCATTCAACGAAGCAGGAATTAGCGTACCCAAAGACGTTTCGGTCGTGGGCTTCGATGACCACGAGGTCGCAGCTCGCAGCGTCCCCGCGTTGACGACCATTCGTCAGCCGCTTCGCGAGGAAGGCCGCATGGCCGCAGGCATTGCGCTCGATATGATCAATGGCGCCGTGCCCACCACCACCGTCATGCACATGCAGCTCGTTCAGAGAGACTCACTGTAGGAAACTGGGCCGGGCTTTCCGCTAGGCTGCTTTAGCGGAAAGCCCGACCCATTCCGAACGCCGATTCTGGGATGTACTTTCCGCCAGAAGCTCAACCGGAAAGTGCGACCCGTTATTTGGCTGGATTCTGGGTCGCAGTTTCCGCGACGCCCGGTCATCCCAAGCCCTCACAATCTCGGCGCATAAAAAACGAGGAAAGGCACACGTCCTTCCCTCGTTGCAAGCAATATGTAGCCGCTCGCCTACATCAAGCGCAGGCTGACGTCCTTGAGCTGGGCGCCGGAAACGGCACTCGGAGCACCCGACATGAGGTCGGAGCCGCTGGCCGTCTTGGGGAACGCCATGACGTCGCGGATGGAGTCGGAACCGGTGAGCAGCATGCACACGCGGTCCAGGCCCAGAGCAAAACCACCCATCGGGGGTGCACCAAACTTGAGCGCCTCCATGAGGAAGCCGAACTGCGACTCGGCTCGCTCCTCGGTGAAGCCCAGGAGTTTGAGCATGGACATCTGCATCTCGGCGTTGTGGATACGCATACCGCCGCCGCCGGCCTCAAAGCCGTCCATGACAAAGTCGTAGGTGCAGGAACCGGCCGCCAGCGGGTCGGCCTCGATCTTGGCGATGTCGGTCTCGGTCGGCAGCGTGAAGGGCTGATGCTCGGCAGCATAGGCCTTGCGGTCCTCATCCCAGTGGAACAGCGGGAAGTTGACGACCCACAGGAAGTCGTGGCCCTCGCGCTTGATCTCGAGCGCATTGGCCATGTGGGAACGCATGCCGCCCAGGATCTCGTCAGAGAGCAGGCGTGGGCCGGCGGCGAACATCACAAGGTCGCCGGGCTCGACGTCCATGCGCTCGCGCAGAGCGGCCATCTCCTCGTCCGAGAAGAACTTGACGATGGGGCTGTTGATGGAGCCGTCCTCGCGGAAGGCGATCCAGGCCAGGCCCTTGGCGCCAAACGTGGAGGCCACGCCGGCGAGCTTATCGATCTTGGCACGTGCCCAGGCACCGGCGCCCTTGGCGTTAATGGCCTTGACGACAGAGCCTTCCTCGTTTGCAGCAGTCGCAAAGACCTTGAACTTGGAGTTGGCAAAGATGTCGGTTAGGTCGACCAGGTGCATGCCATAGCGGGTATCGGGCTTGTCGGAGCCATAGGTGTCCATGGCCTCCCAGTAGTCCATGCGACGCAGCGGCGTGGGCATCTCGACACCCATGCGGCCGAAGGCATCGGACAAGACCTCTTCGAGTGCGCTCATGACGTCATTCTGGTCCACGAAGGACATCTCGATATCGACCTGAGTGAACTCGGGCTGACGGTCGGCGCGCAGATCCTCGTCGCGGAAGCACTTGGCAACCTGGTAGTAGCGCTCAACGCCACCGACCATAAGCAGCTGCTTCAGGAGCTGCGGGGACTGCGGCAGGGCGTAGAAGTTGCCCGGCTGAATACGGCTGGGAACGATGAAGTCACGAGCGCCCTCGGGCGTGGACTTAAACAGGGAGGGCGTCTCGACCTCCATGAACTCACGGTTGTGCAGCGCCTCGCGAATGGCAAAGGTAAAGTCGGAGCGCAGCTTGAGGTTGGCCATCATCTCGGGACGACGGAGGTCCAGATAGCGATAGCGCAGGCGGGTGTCCTCGCTGGTCTCGATGCCGTCCTCAATCTGGAACGGCGGGGTGACGGACGTGTTGAGCACCTCGGCGTGGTCGGTCAGGACCTCGATCTCGCCGGTCGCGAGCTTGGTGTTGGTGGTCTCCTCGCCACGGGCGCGCACGACGCCGTGAATCTTGATGGGCCACTCGGGACGCATGGTCTCGGCAATCTTAAAGGCATCGCCGTCGGAGTGCTCGGGGTCGAAGGTGAGCTGCGTGATGCCCTCGCGGTCGCGAAGGTCGCAGAAGATAAGGCCGCCGTGGTCGCGGCGACGGCTCACCCAACCGGTGAGGGTGACCTCTTCGCCCACGTTCTCGAAGCGAAGCTCGCCGCAGGTACGGGTGTGCATGGAATGCTCGTCGATGGGACGGGTCTGGCTCATACCAGTGATCCTCCTTTATGGATCTGTGCCGCCCCGTGTCGTTCCGGGCGGCGTCGTACAGATTTGCCCAGCCTGCGTAAACCGCGCAGCC
>CABVAC010000071.1 GCA_902496275.1 uncultured Collinsella sp.
AACTGCGGGAATGGCCTATTTGCTCAATGTGTTCGGTTGAGATCGGAAATCAACCAACGACTAGTCAAAAGGGACAATCTTTGGTTTAACACCCACAAATCTGACTGCCTCCGCCAAAACTGTGGCGGTTTACTACGATGAATCGCTCAACCGCGATCACTCCGAAACTTGTTGAACTAAAACCGCAGGTAGATGCCTTGCACTTTTTTGCGAAAAGCCGGCGTAGTTGAAATTTCTCATTTCATCGTAGTAAACCGGCATAGTTTCGTATTTCCAGCAGTTCCAAATTCGTCAATACGTCGGCGTTTGCAAAAAGCCCGACCTCCGTGGGAGATCGGGCTTTCAAGTCTTAGTTAAACCAAGTCTGTACGGTCAAATGACCCGTAGCTTACATCTGCTCGGGCGCGGAAACGCCAACGAGGGTGAGCACCAGGGCGAGCGTCACACGGACGGCATCGCAAGCGGCCAGACGGGCACGCGAAAGCTCGGGGTCGACGGGACGGCCCTCGCTCGGCAGCACCTGACAGGCAGCGTAGAAGCTGTGGAAGTCGCCGGCGAGTTCCTCAGCAAAGTGCGTCAGACGGAACGGGGCGCGGTCGCGAGCGCAGCTGGCGATGAGGTCGGTGAGCTCGTTGAGCTTGCGCGAAAGGGCGAGCTCGGTCGGGTCGGTCAGCAGCGAGTAATCGACGTTCTCACCGATGGCCTTGGCGGCGACGGCCTTCATGCCCATCTCGTCAGCCTGCTCGGGCGTAACGTCAGCGGCACGGCGCAGGATGGAGCACACGCGGGCGTGAGCGTACTGCACGTAGTACACCGGGTTGGAGTTGTCGCGCTTCTTGACGGCCTCAATATCGAAGTCGACCATCTGGTTGGAGCTCTTGGAGATGAGGGTGTAACGGGCAGCGTCGGAGCCGACCTCGTCGACGAGCTCCTGCAGGGTCACCATGGTGCCCTTACGCTTGGACATACGGACGGGCTTGCCGTTGCGCAGCAGGTTGACGAGCTGGCCCAGCAGAACCTCAAACTTGCCGGGGTAACCCAAGGCATCGCAGACGCAGCGGACGCGCTCGATGTAGCCGTGGTGGTCGGCGCCCCAGATGTCGATGACGTGGTCGACGCGCTGGAACTTATCCCAGTGATAGGCAACGTCGGAGGCGAAGTACGTGTACTCGCCGTCGGACTTGATCAGAACGCGGTCCTTGTCATCGCCCAGGTCGGTGGAGCGGAACCACAGGGCGCCGTCCTTGGTGTAGAGATAGCCCATCTTGTCGAGCTTCTCAAAAGCGCGGTCGACGGCGGAGGTGCCGGCGGTCTCGCCCTCGGTGTCCTTCACATACAGCGAGCGCTCGGAGAACCAACGATCGAAGTCGCAGTTAACGGCATGGCAAAGGTCGCGCATGTTGTCGACCATCTTTACATAGCCGCGCTCGCGGAAGCTCTCCATGCGCTCCTGCGGATCGGCGTTGACCCACTTATCGCCGTCGGTGCGCCAGAACTCGGCGGCCTCGTCGATGATGTAGTCGCCGCCGTAGGAGTCCTTGCCCAGGGTCTCGGCAAAGTTGTCCTGATACGGATGGGTCTCGGGATGCTCGTCGTTCTCGTCGGCAACAAAGGCGTCGCGGTCGGCGATCAGCAGCTTGTGAGCCTCGTCGATATCCACGCCCTGCTTGGCGATGATGTCGGCAAGCTGCATATAGCGCGTGCTGATGGAGTTGCCGAAGGTGTTCATCTGAGAGCCGTGGTCGTTGATGTAGAACTCACGCTGGATGTCGTAACCGGCGTGATCCATAACGCGGCAGAGCGAGTCGCCCAGCGCGGCCCAGCGGCCGTGGCCGATGTGCATGGGGCCGACGGGGTTGGCGGAAACGAACTCGACCTGGGTCTTCAGGCCACCACCGACGTTGGACTTAGCGAAGTCCATACCCTTCTCGCGAGCCTCGCCAAAGATGGCATTCTTGACGGCAACGGAGAGGTAGAAGTTGATGAAGCCGGGGCCTGCGATCTCGACCTTATCGATCGCGGGGTCCTCGGGCATATGGGCAACGATGGCCTCGGCGATCTTGCGCGGGGCGCAGTGGGCCAGCTTGGCGGACTTCAGGGCCATGGTAGAGGTCCACTCGCCATGAGAAGTGTCAGCCGGTCGCTCGATAGCGCAATCGTCAAGTTCAAATGCGGAAAGGTCGCCGGCCTCCTGGGCCGCAGCAAGCGCAGCGCGTACCAGCTCTTCAATCTTCTCGGGCATAGATCCTCCTTGTGTTAAAGCCCCCGAGCTCTTGGTCACTCGTAGGGCAAAAGCCAGAGTTTGTAGCACTCTATCACAAGCGACGGGCACTGTCGCAGGGTAAAGCTAATAGATATTGCATATGCACAAAAATGACTACAGCTTGTATGGAGTCACTCAAAGATGCCGGTCTGCCTGCAGATTATGCAAGCGTTGAAAATGCATAAAGGTGTGAATGAGCTGCGTCTGTTATCGAATACTCTTACCTATCAGAGTTGTGTGCTTTTCCTGCATAAAGTACGGGTTTGCGCACGTCAGCGTGTTATTCTAGACATACGTAAATTCGTATAAGTTGGAGGTAGCATGTTCTCAATCGGTCAACACGTCATTCATCCGGGCCAGGGAGTCTGCACCGTCGTCGGTTTTAGGGACGACACACCGCAGCCCATGCTGCTGCTCGAGACCAAGCAGGGACATGCGCAGACGATCCTCATGTACCCCGTGGCGCAGGCCGACCGTCTGCACGCCGCCATCTCTCAGCAAGATGCCGAGCACCTGCTGAGCCACTATGACGAGCTGGAGTGCGACACCTTTACCGAGCGCAACAGCTCGCTTGAGGAGACACACTTTAAGCAGCAGCTCAAGCTGGGCGCGCCCGAGACGGTCCGCGTGGCAAAGACCATGATGCACCGCATTCGCCAGGCCGAGGAAGCTGATAAAAAACCCAGCTCCTACTACATGCGCGTACTCAAGGAGGCCAAACGCCGCTCCATCGAGGAGTTCGCCGTGGCCCTTGGCGTCACCGAGGAGGCCGCCGAAGCCCGCCTAGCCCAAGCCGCCCTCAACTAACCCATCCGCGCCAAAAACCACCACAAAGGGAACAGTGAACTGCCTCCCATTTCTTGGACATCGGGAAATGGGAGGTTTTCCATGAGTATA
>CABVAC010000072.1 GCA_902496275.1 uncultured Collinsella sp.
TGTCGTTCCGGGCGGCGTCGTACAGATTTGCCCAGCCTGCGTAAACCGCGCAGCCAGACATGGCGTTCTATCTTATCGCACCCGCGTCGATGTGCCGCGGAAAAGTAGTTCTCGCCCAAAGACTTGACGGAGACGAAACAATTGACGCGGCCTGGCCGTCGCCCAAGCGCGCGGCGTGCGACAATGTGCCCCAATACAACCGCACTCGGAAAGGCCCGTCATGACCGCACGCCTCATCGTTATGGATATCGACTCCACGCTCATCAACCAGGAGGTCATCGACCTGTTGGGCGAGGAGGCCGGCGTGGGCGAGCAGGTAGCGCAGATCACCGAGCGCGCCATGCGCGGCGAGCTCGACTTTAAGCAGGCGCTCGAGGAACGCGTGGGGCTGCTTGCCGGCTTGGATGAGAGCGTATTCGAGCGCACCTTTGAGCGCGTGACGTTTACCCCCGGCGCGCTGGAGCTTGTGCGCTCGGCACACAGCAAGGGCTGGAAGGTCGGCGTGGTAAGCGGCGGCTTTCACGAGGTCGCCGACAAGATCGTGGCCGCCGCGGGCATCGACTTTTGCCTCGCTAACCGCCTGGAGGTCGTGGACGGCAAGCTCACCGGTAAGCTGGCGGCAGACATCGTGACCAAGGAGTCCAAGCTCATCCAGCTGCTGGATTGGGCGGTTGAGTGCGGTGTCGACATGGCCCACACCGTCGCGATCGGCGACGGCGCCAACGACATCCCCATGATTCAGGCCGCGGGCACGGGCATCGCGTTTTGCGCCAAGCCCAAGACGCGCGAGGCCGCCCCGTTTGCCATCGACGAGCGCAACCTGATGCTCGCCATGGACATCATCCTGCGCGACTAGCCGATCCGTCTAACAATTGAATCAGTCTGTCCTATAGTTTCCGAACAATTTTGTCTTAGTGTTCGGAAACATACCCTTTGAGTGCTAGACTTTGCGCCGTCGAAGGGAACATATATGGATAAGCGAGATCTTGAGCAGTTGCTGAGCGATGTTGCCGGCGGAGCAGTCGCCCCAGCAGACGCCCTCACGCGCATCCAGACGGCGCCAACCGCCGATCTGGGTTTTGCGCAGCTCGATCTTTCGCGCGGGGTGCGCCAGGGAGCCGGCGAGGTTGTCTACGGTGCCGGTAAAACCGCCGAGCAGATTGCCGCCATTATCGAAGCGCTGCACGATGCCGGCCAGGAGCGCATCCTGGTCACGCGCCTGGACGCCGAAAAGGCAGACCGCACCTCGGAGCTCCTCGACAACGGCATCGACCTGGGATATGTCCCGGACGCACAGCTCGCCCTCGTGGGAGGCAAGCCCTCCCCTACCGGCAACGGACGCATCGTCGTCGCCTGCGCCGGCACGAGCGACCTGCCCGTCGCCGAGGAAGCCGCATTGACGGCCGAGTTCTATGGCAACGAGGTCGACCGCCTCTACGACGTGGGTGTCGCCGGCCTACACCGTCTGCTCGCGCATGCCGAGGAGCTTGCCCAGGCACAGGTGGTCATCGCCATTGCCGGCATGGAGGGCGCACTGGCGAGCGTTGTCGGCGGCCTGGTGAGCTGTCCGGTCATCGCCGTTCCCACCAGCGTGGGTTACGGCGCGAGCTTTGGTGGCGTAGCCGCGCTGCTCGCCATGCTCAACTCCTGCGCCAGCGGCGTTTCGGTCGTCAATATCGACAACGGCTTTGGCGCCGCCTACCAGGCAAGTCTTATCAATCATCTGAGCGCCGGCACATCCTGCGCCCGTTAAGGAGCATTCCATGTCCAACCATCAGCACACGCTTATCATCGACGGCACTTCGGGCATCAGCGGCGATATGACCGTCGCGGCCCTGCTCGACCTGGGCGCCAGCGAGGAGCATCTGCGCGAACAGCTCGCCACGCTGCCGGTCGACGGCTTTTCGATCGCTGTAACGCGCGTAAACAAGCATGGCATCGACGCCTGCGACTTTGACGTTCAGCTGGCAGAGGAGCTCGAGAACCACGACCACGACATGGCCTGGCTCTACGGCAACGAAGCAGCTGCCGAGCACACGCACGAGCATGAGCACCACCATCATGATCATGGCGAACACGAACACGAGCACTGCCACGAGCATGACCATGAGGGCCACGCCCATGAGCACGAGGATCATCACCACACCCACCACCATCATCACCGCTCGCTAGCCGACGTCACCGCCATCATCGATGGCTCGCAGCTATGCGATGGCGCCAAGCGTCGTGCCCTCGCCATTTTTTCCGTACTCGCTGCTGCCGAGGCCAAGGCTCACGGCAAAACGCCCGAGACCGTCATGTTCCACGAGGTAGGCGCCATCGATTCCATCGTCGACGTCTGCTCGGTCGCCATCTGCCTCGATGACCTGGGTATCGAGGATATTGTTGTCGAGTCGCTCTCCGAGGGTCACGGCACCATCCACTGTGCCCACGGCCTTATGCCCATCCCGGTGCCCGCCGTCGTCAACCTATGCCAAGCAGGCAATATCGCCCTCACGCCTGCACCGGTCGCCGGCGAGCTCGTGACGCCCACGGGCGCCGCCATCGTCGCCGCACTGCGTACGACCGAGCACCTGCCAGCCCGCTACCACATCGAAGCCGTCGGCTACGGCGCCGGCAAGCGCCCCTACGAGGGCTGCTCCGGCACGCTCCGTTGTCTGCTCGTTCACGTGGATGCATAGCCATGGATGCCCGCAAAGAAAAAAGCCGCGCTGCCATCGTCGCGGCGTTCTCCGAGCTGCTACGCGAAGAGGACTACGGCAAGATTACCGTCGGCGACATCATCGCGCGCGCTCACGTAGGCCGCGCGACATTCTACGGCCTCTTTAAGAGCAAAGACGACCTACTGTCCGAGCTCGTGAGCGACATCTGCACCCACGCCCTCGACGACGATGGCACACCGCTCGACGACCCACTCGTGCAGGTCGAGCATATCCTCAACAACCTCTGGGAACGCCGT
>CABVAC010000073.1 GCA_902496275.1 uncultured Collinsella sp.
GAGTTCCGCACGAGCCGGAGAGCACTTAATGTGCTCTCCGTGCGAGCAGGACTGTCCGAGCAGGCGACCAAACCCCGCGCCCCGTCCCGGCGAGCGCTCGGGGACCGGTAGCTTACAGGTGGCTGATGATCAGTTCCATATTGCCCTCGAGCTCGATCTTGTCCACGGTGCTGGGGGCCAGCAGGTGGCTTCCCTTGTGGACGGGGTCGCCGCAGATGGTGCCTTCGCCGTCGATGACCGACAGGCACATGAAAGGCCAACGCTGGTCGAGGGTTTTGCTGCCGTCGACGCGCACGCGATCGACGGTGTAGCAGGGGTTGGACTCGAGCTCGGTTACGCCGTCCACCTCGGGCGCGGTTATCGTGCCGTCGGTCGGAGCCTGGGCATCAAAGTCGATGCAGTCGAGGCTCTGCTCAATGTGCAGTGGGCGCAGCTTGCCGTCGGTGCCGGGACGGTCGTAGTCGTACAGGCGATACGTCACGTCGCTCGACTGCTGCGTCTCCAAAATGAGCGTGCCGGTCTTGATGGCGTGCACGGTACCGGAATCAATCTGGAAAAAGTCGCCCTTGTGGATCGGCAACACGTTGAGCATGTCGTCCCAACGGCCTTCCTCGATCATCTGTGCGGCCTCGGCGCGGTCCTTGGCACGCTGGCCGACGATGATCGTGGAGCCGGGCTCGCAGTCCAGCACATACCAGCACTCGGTTTTGCCCAGGCTGCCGTTCTCGTGCTTGGCGGCGTACTCGTCGTTGGGATGAATCTGGATCGAAAGGTCGTCCTTGGCGTCCAGAATTTTAATGAGCAGCGGGAACTCCTTGCCCTCGCAGCTGCCAAAAAGCTCACGGTGCTCGGCCCACAGCCACGACAGCGTGTGGCCAGCATACGGGCCCTCCGCAATCTGGCAGTCGCCGTTGGGGTGGGCCGAGATGGCCCAGCACTCACCGATGGGTCCATCGGGAATGTCGTAGCCAAATACGGTTTCGAGCTGGCGGCCGCCCCAGATCTTCTCGTGGAAGATCGGCGTCAGCTTAATCAAATCGGACATGTTCATACCCCCATTGTGTTGCGCGGGCGCTGCACAAAACAGCTCAAAGCGAGCGCCCGGATGACTACAAAAACCTATGCCAACGTTACGTTGTGCAACTCAAAGCGGTCGCCAACGTTGCGCGAGACCGAATACTCAAAGGCGGCGCCGCTGTCCAAAAAGCCAATCTGGGTGAGCTCGAGCAGGGGAGAGCCAGGCTTGGTGTCCAAGCGCTTGGCTTCTTCCTCGGTTGCTGCCACGGCGCGAATGGTACGGTGGAAGCTCGAAATCTTCAGCCCACATTGCTCGCGGATGAAGTGGTAGACCGATCCGTACAGGTCCTTCTTTTTAAGGCCTGGAATCAGCTCGAGGGGCATGTAGGTGTACTCGATAACGATGGGCTTCTCATCGGCCTGACGCACGCGCACGATGTGATAGGCAAAGTCATCCTCGGCAATTCCCAGCTGGGCTGCGATGTCCGCTGGTGGATTAACAATCGAGAAATCGTAGACCACCGAGGTCACCTTCTCCCCGCGGTGCTCATACGAAAAGCCCTGGGCACGGTCGTTTTTGCCCTGGAAAAACGCCTGACCGGGAAGTCCCGCCGTGTCCTTAACGTAGGTACCCGATCCGCGTCGGCTGGTAATAAGACCTTCCTCGGTGATTTGCTCGATAGCTCGTTTGACGGTGATTTTGGAAACGCTATAGAGCTCGCAGAACTCAACGACGGTGGGAAGCTTGTCGCCCGGTTTAAGAGTGCCATCCTCGATGCTTCGACGAATATCTGCAGCTATCGCCTCGTATTTGGGAATCATTGAACCTCCTTTCCGACATATATCAATACGCAAGTAAGTATAACCCTTAACAAGGCACCCATATAACCTTTATCTAAGAAGCTCGAGAAAGAAAAAAGAAAAAGACGCTTTACTTTTAGAATTAGAGCGCTATAGTTTAAGCAACGAACGGAATCCTTCCGCACAACAGGATCGACCGTTTGGGGACGGTTTTGTTTTGGCGGGTTGGATATCGGTATGGCCGGTGCGCGCCCGCGCCGGATGGCCTGCCAAAGCAAATCCGTCTCCAACCGAAAGCTTTAGACACGAAAGCGAGGACTTTGATGGCTCAGTATCAGCTGCCCAGCGACTTCTTCTTTGGCGCCGCTATGTCCGGCCCGCAGACTGAGGGTCAGTGGAACCAGGGGGGCAAGCTCGAGAACCTGTGGGACACCTGGTCCATCCAGGATTTGGGTTCGTTCTACAACTGCGTTGGCTCGTATGCCGGTAATGACTTTATGGCCAAGTACCAGGAAGACTTTCGCATTTTGAAGGACTTGGGCCTGAATACCTATCGCACTTCCATCCAGTGGAGCCGTCTGCTCGATGCCGACGGCAACCTCAACGAGGAGGGCGCTGCGTGGTATCACGAGCTGTTCCGCGCCTCTCGCGAGGCCGGCCTGGAGCCGTTTGTCAACTTGTACCACTTTGACATGCCCACCTACCTCTTTAACCGTGGCGGCTGGGAGAGCCGCGAGGTCGTTGAGGCTTACGCGCATTACGCCGACGTTGCCTTCCACGAGTTTGGCCAGGAGATTAAGTACTGGTTCACCTTTAATGAGCCCATCGTCGAGCCCGAGCAGCGCTATCAGGAGGGCGTGTGGTTCCCGCAACTCCACGACTTCAACCGCGCTCGCACCGTGCAGTATCACATCTCGCTGGCACATGCGCTGGCCGTGGCCAACTATCGTAAGGTCTATGACGAGGGCGCTATTCGCGCCGATGCCAAGATCGGCATGATCAACTGCTTTACCCCGGTCTACACCAAGCAGAACCCCAGCGAGGCAGACCTCGAGGCCGTGCGTATGACCAGCGGCATCAACAA
>CABVAC010000074.1 GCA_902496275.1 uncultured Collinsella sp.
AAAGGGAGTTAGATAAATCGATTTTGAGCCCATTTTCGCTCAGAGCAGGCCGAAAAATATGGCACTTCTTTTGCAACAGTACTCATATTTGGCATTTTTTGACCACGGGGGCCAAAACCATGCCCCAAAACACAAAAGGAGGGGCCTCGTAAGGCCCCTCCTTAGGAAAGGGAATCGATTTATTCCACAGCCGTAGATTAATCCTAGCCGCTACTCCATCATATCGAGGACGGAAGGGCGAAGCTCGTTCTCGGCGGCCTCGGGATCGGTCTCGCGCAGGCGGTTGATGTAGCGGTTGTACCACATCACGGCAAGGCCCAAGAAGACAACCACGCCGCCAACGTTGTAGACCAGCGTCAGCCACAGCGGCTGATCGAGCGGAATGGTGCCGCAGATAAGCACGAAGCAGAAGACCACAAGCAGGAATGCGGCAACGACCAGGCCAAAGCGGCGCGAACCCATGCGGAAGCCACGGGGAGCGGCGTCAAAGTTCTTGCGCAGCATAAAGTAGGCAAGCAAAATCAGCAGCGGTGGGAGCAGAGCGGTGGCAGCAGTCATGTTGGTAACGATCATGAGCAGGTCGTCGAGGTTACCGGAGCCCAGGGCCGGAATGATCAGGATGGGGACGACGATGGCGAACTGCAGCCAAGCAGCGCGGGCAGGAATGCCATGCTCGTTGAGCTCGACGATCTTGCTACCAAAGACGCCCTTGGGGATCTCGGTGAAGAAGACCTTGATGGGAGCGGAGGTCCACATCATGAGGGAGCCCAGCGTGGCGGCGAGAAGGATCAAGCCGATGGCGCGCGTAGACACTTCCATGGGAATGCCAAAGTGGGCAAAGACAGCACCGAATACGTCGAAGATACCGGTGGAGATGGCAACGCCGCCCTCGGGGATGAACAGGTTAACCAGCAGCGAAGCGCCTGCATACAGAAGGCCGATGGTCAGGCCGGCGATAACGACGGTGCGCACGAAGGCCTTGACGCCGCCCTTGAGGTCGTTAAGGAACACGCCGACAGACTCAGCGCCGCCAACGCCCTGGATGATCCAGGCAAGCGTACCGAAGAAGCCCCACGCAGTTGCGAAGTTGCTCATGTCGGGAGCCATGTTAGCGGGAGTAGGAGCCGTAGCGAACTCAACGCCGCCAAAGGCAGCAGCCAGGGACAGCAGGATGAACACGGCGGTCAGGCCGAGAGCCGCGGTCGAACCGAAGGAGGAAATGGAGCCGATCCACTTAGCGCCCTTGGTCGAAACCCACGTGGCGATAGCAAAGACAACGATCTCGATAATGGTGATCCACAGCTGCGAAAGCTCGGCGTTGGCACCAAAGAACACGTAGCTCGCGTAGATGATGACGTTGGGCAGGACGGACGCAAAGAAGAACAGGTTAACGAACCAGTAGCTAAATGCCGTCAGGAACGCCCAGCGGCCGCCCATCGAGGTCTTGACCCATGCGTACACGCCCGACTCGGAGTCCTTGTTAAGGCCGACGAACTCGGCGGTAACCAGGGTATAGGGGACAAAGTACAAAAGCGTGGCGAAGAAGAACGACGGCGCGGCTGCTAAGCCGATGGCCGCGTTGTTGTTGATGATGTTCTTGATACCGAACACGGCGGCGACCGTCATGCCCAGCAGAGCGAACGAACCAATCGTTCCTCGTTTTTCAGAGCTCATAAGCCCTCCCAATCATCTGTTAAATGTCATCTAAAACCGTCCGAGCTGCAAGTGCAAACACGGACGGCGCACCTGCTAAGGGGAATGGGGAAAAGGGAGTCAACAAAGCCATCCCCCTTAACGGCGCGAAGCAAACGTCCAGGCGGACGAATACTACTTGTTGGGGAAGGAATAACCTTCGACTGTCACGTGCAGTACCACGACGCGGGGATCCGCGGCATCGGCCACGACACGGTAGGCCTCGTCAATTTCGACGACGGCAACGCCGCCGGTGGGAATCGTCACGGTCTCCCCCGTACCCTCAAAGCGCTCGCGATCATCGATATCGCTGTAGGCGCGCGTACAGGTAAGATCGGCCTTGGAAGCCACCTCAACGGTCAGATTGCCGTCGAGCGGGGCGAGCACGGCATGGTAGCGACGGTGACCGACCAGATCGGCAGTAGCCGCCTCGTGGGCGTTCACCCACCAATACACCAGCGAGTCGCCGATAGAGTACGCCACATCGTGCTGCAGTTCAGAAACGCCGTCGAGTGCCTGACCGGTACGCATCCACTTCTTGACGGACTTCATCTGGGCGTCGAAATCGGCACGCGAGTTAAAGATATGCATGACTTATGCCTCCTTAATGGGTGCCAGCGCCTGAGCCAGATCGGCAGACGTCAGCGGTCGCAGGGACACCTCAAAGCTGAAGCTCTCAAAACGGGTGCGATAGGAATCGAGCACCTCGGAACCCCAAGAGTTCGAGCCAAGGCCGAGCAGCTGGTCGTTGATGTTGACCGTAACCGTGTCGCCCGGGACAAGATCGTAGACATGCTTGGCATTATCGATAGCCTCGCAGCTATAGGGCCATGCGGAGAACGAGAACGGATTGGAAGCGGCGTCGCTCGGACGCGTCACGACCAGACCGTCACCGTGGCTGGAGCGCAGGGCGACCCAGCGGGTACCCTCGCGGTTGGCGCAGTCCTGGGGCATAACGTAGGGCGTGAACATGTCGTCGACCGTAGTGCGGTAATGACCGACCGGGTTGGCGCGCAGCGAGTCCGGATAGTTCTCGCCCGGGCCGTGGCCATACCACTCGACGGCACGATC
>CABVAC010000075.1 GCA_902496275.1 uncultured Collinsella sp.
TTTCGGCCTGCTCTGAGCGAAAATGGGCTCAAAATCGATTTATCTAACTCCCTTTAAAGGGCGTTTGACGGCTTTCAACCTCTTCGAATCGCTCAAGCTAGGCAATTTGCTCTCGATTTTGCTGCTACTAAATTTGTGACAGTACTCATATTTGCCACTTTTTGACCACGGGGTATCCGGAGGGGCCCTCGATAAGCATCTAACGCTACAATAACTACCACGTGGCTGGGTTTGCCGGCCGAATGTGTGATGTCGTGGGAGGGGACATGGTCGAGTTTACAAAGACGATTAAAGATCCGTTGGGACTACACGCCCGCCCGGTTGCGCTGCTCTATGACATCATTGCCAAGCACCGTAGCGACGTGTCGGTCAGCATCGGCGACCGCCATACCGACGGTCGCGATGTCATGGGCCTCATGGCTCTCTACGGCGAGTGCGGCGAGGACATCATCTTTCGCGTTTCGGGCGTAGACGAGGCTTCCTGCGTTACGTCGATCAGAAACCTCTCGCTCTAAGCATGACAGGGCGCGGCAAAGGACAGCTCTTTGCCGCGCCTTTTTGTTTCATATAGGAAACTTTTTCGAAATCTGAATAGGGACCCTTTCCAAAAAGTTAACCACGTGCTAGTTTACTAAAGCGAACATAGACGTGGTTAACTTTTATCGCGTCGATGTTGAGGACGAACTGACGTTAGGAGCAACTCATGTCTTGCGGACCGCAGATGCCGGCCATGCCGCTTTCGATGGTAAAAGCGGGCGAAACCGTACGCGTGTCCCGTGTAAAGGGCAATGAGGACATGAAACACCACCTCAAGGACCTCGGCTTTGTCGAGGGCAGCGAAATCCACGTGGTGAGCTCGAGTGGCGCCAATATCATCGTCACTGTGCTGGGCGCACGCTTTGGTATCGATTCCAAGGTTGCCATGCACATCATGACCGTCGGCTAGTCTGCAGCATTTCATAAAAACCGAAAGGGGGACAAGAGGATGAAGACGTTGGGTGACGTTAAGGTGGGCGAGAGCTCCACCATCGTCAAGCTTCACGGTGAGGGTGCGCTTCGCCGCCACCTTATGGACCTGGGACTCATCAAGGGCACTTCGTTCAAGGTCGTGAAGGTTGCACCGCTCGGTGATCCGGTCGAGATCAACGTGCGCGGCTACGAGCTTTCCATCCGCAAGGAGGAGGCCGCCGTCGTCGAGGTCCAGTAAGGACTCGTGGCGCATATTTCTGCAGATAAAGTTAGGTTTTTCTAACTTAATGCAGCATCTTTGAAGCACATTATCCAGCCTGCGCGGAGAAAGCAGCGCAGGCACACAAGGAAGAAGGATTGAATGGCGGATTCTCAGATCCATGTCGCGTTGGCGGGTAACCCCAACTGCGGCAAGACCACGCTTTTCAACCTGATCACCGGCGCCAACGGCTACGTTGGCAACTGGCCCGGCGTCACGGTTGAGAAAAAGGAGGCCAAGCTCCTAAGCGACAAGAACGTTACCATCACGGACCTCCCTGGCATCTACTCGCTTTCCCCCTACAGCCCCGAGGAGCAATGCTCGCGCGATTACCTCATGAGCGGCGAGCCCGATGTTGTCGTCCAGGTTGTCGATGCCACCAACCTCGAGCGTAACCTGTATCTGGCGCTTCAGGTTATCGAGACCGGCCTGCCCGTGGTCGTTGCCCTCAACATGGCCGACTTGGTCGAGAAGAACGGCGATAAGATCGACACGGACAAGCTTTCCAAGAAGCTCGGTTGCCCGGTCATGATGATCTCGGCTCTTAAGAACAAGGGCATCACGGAGCTGTTCGATCAGGTCAAGAAGTCCGCTGCTTCTAAGGGCCAGGTACCGGAGCACAAGTTCGATTCCTCCATCGAGGACGTTCTGGACCACATCGAGAATAACCTGCCTGCGAGCGTTCCCGCCAACAAGCGTCGCTACTACGCCGTCAAGCTGTTTGAGCGCGATGCAGACGCCTGCAAGCTCATCAACCTCACTAAGGAGAAGGCTGCTCGCGTGGAGGAGCTGGTCGCCCAGTGCGAGCAGGACTGCGACGACGATGCCGAGTCCATCATCACCGGTGAGCGCTATGGCGTCATCGCGCACATCATCGATGAGTGCCTCACTAAGGCTCCGGCCAAGATGAGCACCTCCGAGAAGATCGACCGCGTGGTTACCAACCGTATCCTGGGTCTGCCGATCTTTGTGGTCATCATGTTCTGCGTGTACTACATCGCCGTTTCTACCTTGGGCGGCACGGTGACCGACTTCACTAACGACCAGCTCTTCGGTACCGACGGTTGGTACGTGCTCGGTCAGGGCCGCGACGCCTACGACGCGGCCGTCGAGGCTGCGGGCGACAATGCCGACTCGGTCGACCCGGCACAGTACGGCCCCTATGTCCCGGGTATCACCACCGTGGTGCACGACGCCCTTGTGGCGGGCGGCACCGAGGACGGTGGCCTGGTCGATTCGCTGGTCTGTGACGGCATCGTCGGCGGCCTGGGCGCTATCTTCGGCTTTGTGCCGCAGATGTTCCTGCTGTTCGTCATGCTGTCCTTCCTGGAGGACTGCGGTTACATGGCCCGCGTCGCCTTCATCATGGACCGCGTGTTCCGCCGCTTTGGCCTGTCCGGTAAGTCCTTTATCCCCATGCTCGTGTCCTCGGGCTGCGGCGTCCCCGGCGTCATGGCTACCAAGACCATCGAGAACGAGAAGGACCGCCGCATGACGGTCATGACCACCACGT
>CABVAC010000076.1 GCA_902496275.1 uncultured Collinsella sp.
TTGCAATGCAGAAAATACTTTTGTGTGGTAAAGCGCAATCAGTGTCGAAAGTATTTCTCAAGCGCCTATAATGAATACCGCATGTTACGTGCATAGAAGGAGGAATGGGAGGAAACGTGGCTGAGAACCTAAGCAACCAGTCTGTACCCGAAGCCGCGGCGCGCGTCGCTGCCGTGGTCAACCGCCTCGTTAACCGAATCGGCTCGAATGCCGAGTCCAGGGAGCGTCTCGCCGAGATCGAGATCCCCGAGGAGCTGCGCGACAATCTGGCGCTGTTCTTGCGCCTGGAGCGCCGTGTGCTTAGCGAGTATGATCCCGAGATCGCGGACCTGTTCGACAAGATTTTGACAGCCGAGATTGTGGTCAATGCCGGCAACCCCGGTACCTGCGCTGCCGACGAAGCCGTCGACGAGCAGGGCGTGCCCACCGCCGACGAGCCCACTGCCGTGGCATTTCGTGAGGTCGTCGATTTGATCGACAGCCTGCCGCTCGATAAGCAGCAGGTCATCGTTCGCGCCTTTACGAGCTTTTTCCATCTGGCAAACCTGTCGGAGGAGAACTACCGTGTGGCGCAGCTGCGCGAGCGCGAGGCCGGTGCGTCGACCGATACCGAGGTCGATCCTGCCAACGAGCTTACCGTTGCCTATCACCAGCTGGTGAATGAGCTGGGTGTCGAGGGTGCCAACGAGCTGCTCGACAAGCTCGAGTTCCACCCTGTCTTTACCGCACATCCCACCGAGGCCCGTCGTAAGGCCGTCGAGGGCAAGATCCGCCGTATCTCCAACCTGCTGGAGGAGCGTCCGCGTCTGGGCGGCTCCGACCTGGTGGAGAACGAGCGCCATATGCTGCAGGAGATCGACGCCCTGGTGCGTACGAGTCCCATCGCGCTCAAGAAGCCCACGCCGGTCGAGGAAGCCGATACCATCATCGACATCTTCGATAACACGCTGTTCGACGTTATCCCCGTTATCTATCGTCGTTTTGACGATTGGGTGCTGGGCGACAAGGCCGGTACTGTGCCGCCGCTGTGCCCGGCGTTCTTCCATCCCGGCAGCTGGATCGGTTCCGACCGCGACGGTAACCCCAACGTCACCGCCAAGGTGAGCCGTGAGGTCGCCGCCAAGTACTTTACGCACATGGTGCTCAAGCTCGAGGACAAGTGCCGCCACATCGGCCGCAACCTCACGCTCGAGGCTACCTACAGCAAGCCGTCGGCCGAGCTCATTAACCTGTGGAACCATCAGGTCGAGATGAGCCCTCGTTACACGGCCCGCGCCGAGCTGATCTCCGAGCACGAGCCGCATCGCGCCGTCATGCTCGTCATGGCCGACCGCCTGAACGCCACCGTCCGTCGTATCACCGACACCATGTACCACAGCGCCGATGAGTTCCTGGAGGACCTGCGCGTCGTCCAGCGCTCGCTGGCCGCCTGCGGTGCCGTCCGTGCTGCCTACGGCCCGGTCCAGACCATCATCTGGCAGGTCGAGTCCTTCGGCTTCCATATGGTCGAGATGGAGTTCCGTCAGCACTCCGTGGTGCATGCCCGCGCCCTTAAGGATATCCACGAGAACGGTATCCATGGCGACCTGCAGCCCATGACGCGCGAGGTCATCGATACCTTCCGCGCTATCGGCTCCATCCAAAAGCGCTACGGCAAGAAGATGGCGCACCGCTACATCATCTCGTTTACCAAGAGCGCTCAGCATGTGGCCGACGTCTTTGAGCTGGCGCACCTGTCCTTTGCACACGAGGAGGATGTCCCCGAGCTCGACGTGATCCCGTTGTTCGAGCAGCTCGAGGACCTCGAGGGCTGCGTCGACGTGCTCGATCAGATGCTTACGCTGCCCGTGGTGCAAAAGCGCCTTGCCCAGACCAACCGCCGCATGGAGGTCATGCTGGGCTATTCCGACTCTTCCAAGGATGCCGGTCCTACCACGGCCATGCTCGCGCTGCACTCCGCGCAGGAGCGCATCGCCAAGTGGGCAGAGAAGAACGATATCGACCTGGTGCTCATGCACGGTCGCGGCGGTGCCGTGGGCCGTGGCGGCGGCCCGGCCAACAAGGCCGTGCTGGCGCAGCCCAAGGGTTCGGTCAACTGCTTCTTTAAGCTTACCGAGCAGGGCGAGGTCATCTTTGCCCGTTACGGTAACCGCACGCTGGCTCAGCGCCATGTTGAGTCCGTTGCTGCCGCAACGCTTTTGCAGTCGGCCCCGAGTGTCGAGAAGACCAACACCGAGACCACGCAGAAGTTCTGGGATATGGCCGAGAAGCTCAACACCGCAAGCCACGAGCGCTATCTGGACCTGCTGAACACCGAGGACTTTACGCCATGGTTCTCGACCGTGACGCCGCTGACCGAGGTCGGTCTGCTGCCGATCGGCTCGCGTCCCGCCAAGCGCGGCTTGGGTGCCAAGTCGCTCGACGACCTGCGTACCATCCCGTGGATCTTCAGCTGGAGCCAGGCGCGCATTAACCTGGCCGCTTGGTACGGTCTGGGCACCGCCTGCGAGCAGCTTGGCGATCTTGACCAGCTCAAGGCTGCCTACCAGGAGTGGCCGTTCTTCCGCACCTTTATCGA
>CABVAC010000077.1 GCA_902496275.1 uncultured Collinsella sp.
GGGCTAAAAAGACTGACACGTAACGTTACGCACCGGTCTTTTTAGCCCCGTTCCATTTTTGCTACCCTACATCAACCCGCTGAGCGCAATGTCGACGGACTCGTTGAGGTCATCGGTAATGTGTACCAGATCCGGATCGAGCGGGCTGATCATACCGGCGCTCATCACCGGGCCGTTGAGCCAGTCGAACAGGCCCTGCCAGTACTCGCTGCCCACCAGCACGAGCGGCATGCGCTTGACCTTGTGCGTCTGCACCAGCGTGAGCACCTCGAACATCTCGTCGAGCGTGCCAAACCCGCCGGGAAACACAATAGCACCCGAGCTGTACTTAACGAACATGGTCTTACGCACAAAGAAGTAGCGGAAGTCCATACCCAGGTTCACGTATTTGTTGAGCCCCTGCTCGTGCGGAAGCTCGATACCCAAGCCGACCGACTTGCCGTTGGCACTCGCCGCCCCCCTGTTGGCCGCCTCCATAATGCCGGGGCCGCCGCCGGTGATAACCGCCACGCCGCGCTGCGCGATCTTGCGGCCGACCGTGCGCGCCGCCTTGTAGAGCGGATCGGTCTTGGGCGTGCGGGCACTGCCGAAGATGGTCACCGCGGGCCCGAGCTCGGCAAGCGCGCCAAAGCCATCGACGAATTCTGCCTGAATACGAAGGACGCGCCACGGATCGGCATGCAACCAGTCGGTTGAATCTTCGGGCGCCAGCAGGTTGGCGTAGGTGTTGTCCTTAGGAATCATGGGGCCGCGCATGACCACGGGGCCGCGGCGGTACGTCTCGTCGTAGGCAGGCTCGCCCTCGACGTTCTCATTCTTAATCATGGGTGCTCCTATCGAAAATAGAAACGGGCGGGATCGACGCCATGCGCCAAACACCCGCCCGAACATCAACTATTCGGTATGGTACCCACGATGCATAAAGTGCTTGCAAGCTATCGGTCAGCGGTCGCGCAGACGGTGTTAGTGAACGCGACGACCGATCGCCGCTTGGCCTTTACCGTTGCTCACGCCTCGCAAGCGCGTCCGCAGCTCTTAGTAATCCACCGCCGCAGGGCTGTTCATCCAGTCGCTCACGAACGCACCGTAGCGGCCCTCGATAATGGCCTGGCGGGCACGCTGCATAAGGTTGAGCAGGTAGTAGATGTTGTGCATCGACAGCAGAATGCCGCCGAGCATCTCCTTCTGCGTGACCATGTGACGGATGAGCGCACGGCTGTAGCCGCCCGTGCACACCGGGCAGGTGCAGGTGGGATCGATGGGACCGTCGTCGTGCGCAAAGCGCGCGTTACGGAAGTTGAGGCGACCCTCGCTCGAAAACGCTGTGCCCATGCGGCCGGTACGCGTCGGCAGCACGCAGTCGAACATGTCGATGCCCACGCCAACGCCGCGCACGAGCGTGGTAGGGTTGCCGACGCCCATCAGGTAGCGCGGCTTGTGCTTGGGCATGTACTCGCTTACGAGCGGTGCCAGGGTCTCGAACATGGTCTCGTGGTCCTCGCCCACCGAGTAGCCGCCAATGCCGTAACCGGGGAAGTCGCCGCACTCCTCCAGATGGCGCAGCGAGCGCAGGCGCAGATCTAGGTGCATGCCGCCCTGAACAATGCCAAAGAGCGCCTGGTCGTCGCGGTTATGCGCCTTATAGCAGCGCTCGGCCCACATACTCGACAGCTCAACGGCGCGCTCAACGTAGGCGCGCGTGGCGGGATAGCCCGGGCACTGATCAAGCTGCATGCAGATGTCGGAGCCGAGCTTCATGGCGATTTCCATGTTGTCCTCGGGCGTCCAGAACACGTGGCGACCGTCGTAATCGTTGACGATAAAGCGCACGCCCTCGTCGGTGAGCTTGACGGCGTCGTTGTGGCTGAACACCTGGAAACCGCCCGAGTCGGTGAGGATAGGACCGTGCCAGTTCATAAACTTGTGCAGGCCGCCCAGCTCGGCGATAGTGTCCTCGCCGGGACGCATGGACAGATGATAGGTATTGGCAAGCACGATCTGGGCGCCGAGCTGTTTGACGGTCTCGGTAGGAATGCCCTTGACGTTTGCCTTGGTGCCCACGGGCATGAAGATTGGCGTCTCGATGTCGCCGTGCGGGGTGTGCAGCACGCCGGCACGCGCATGCGTCGTCGGGTCCTCGGCGATCAGGTCGAATTTAAAAAGGTTCTGGTCCATAAACTGGAACTCCTTGGTTGCGGTTCATACGCAAACCATTATACGGGCAACCCGCAAGAAGCACCGACTCGACAGAAACTAGTGCAAAGGAAACCTGCCCCCTGCACCAATGCACCAGGATAAAAATGATCCGTTTTCCTCCGTCCCCAACGGATCATTTCCGACAGCGAAAACCCGCCAGATCGAGCAAGGTGCCTTCAAGCAAAATGGCGCCGCAGGTTGAGCATAAGTCAGACACTATGACCCAATCCAGGGGCACGGAAACGACAGG
>CABVAC010000078.1 GCA_902496275.1 uncultured Collinsella sp.
TAGGCATGCGCACAACGTTGCGCTTAATCAAGAGGAGAAAACGTATGGGTCTGTTTGACATGTTCAAGAAGAAGGCTGAGCCCGCGGCTGTCGCTGCTCCGGCCTCCATCTCTGCTTCTGCCGGCGCCGACGTGCTGTGCTCGCCCGTCAAGGGCAAGGTCATCAAGATGGCCGACGTGCCCGATCCCGTCTTTGGTGGCGAGGTTCTGGGCAAGGGCTGCGCTGTGTGGCCCGAGGACGATCTGGTCTACGCTCCCTGCGACGGCAAGGTGACCGTCACCATGGGCCACGCCGTGGGTCTGCAGTCCGATAGCGGCATCGAGGTTCTGGTGCACGTTGGCGTCGATACCGTCAACATGAACGGCGACGGCTTCGAGGGCTTCGTCAAGGCCGACGACGTCGTCAAGGCTGGTCAGCCCATGCTCAAGATCGACCGCGCCAAGATCGCCGCTGCCGGCTACAAGGACTGCGTCGTCGTGGCTGTGTCCAACACCGCCGAGTTCGCCGACGTCGAGCTCGCCGTCGAGGCTGACTCCGCTGTCTCCGCTGGCGATGCCATCGTCAAGGTCGTCCGCAAGTAGTCTGCGGCAACATAAGGGTGTTTTGGGGTGGTCGGGTTATCCGGCCGCCCTTTTTTATTGCAATGCGGCGGAACGTTTTATTGCGCGTTGGGCGGACCGGTAAACCGTTCGGACGTTAAATCGAGCCGACTGCGCCTTTGCTTTGCCGGGGGTGTTCGTTATCGGCTAGTATGGCCTTATTGTTACGACGCGCACCGCGTCGGGAAGCGCGGTGCCGCTTGTTGGGAGGAATGTCATGAAGAAGAAGCTGCTGCTTGCGCCCCTGATGGCTGTTCTGGTCGCGTGCGTGGTTGTGCTTTCCGGCTGCGGAGGTCCTTCGGTTGAGGAGCTCATCACCGAGGATCTTACGACGCAGTTTGACGAGGTCAAGAACGGCGGCGACGACTTCCTCGCCGGCCTGGAAGAGGCCTCGGGCGACGAGTTCGAGCAGCTGGGCATCGATCCCAAGGAGTACGCCAAGAGCTATCTCGAGGGTTTTGACTACAAGATCGGCGATGTGACGGTCGACGAGGACAAGGGCACCGCGACTGCCGATGTCACCATTACCTGCAAGTCCATGAACAAGATCGTTGAAGATTTCGCCACCCAGTATCAGGAGAAGATCGCGGCGCTCGATACGATGCCTTCCGAGGACGACCTGTACAAGATGGCCGGCCAGGTCATGGTCGACGTGACCAAGGCCGCTAAGACCAAGGACACCAAGGTTACCTTCAAGTACACCGCCAATGACGATGGCGAGTGGTCTGCTGACGATTCCGCAACCACCGAGATGATGAATGCAATGATGAACTAGGGGAGTTACGCGGTAGTTTGTTACGGCGTTTTACCAAACGCCGTAACTGCTCGACGCTGCAAGCCCGCCAGAGCGGCAATCTGCCTTTCAACTTCGGCGGCATGACCAGAAGGTCAATGCCGCCTCGTTTCAAGGCACCTTGCTCGCTCTGGCGGGCTTTCGCTGTCGTTGCCAAAACAACGGCGTTTCCTTGGCTGGCTTAGGTGGCACTTGTACCTGTGGCGTTGTCATCGCTGCCGAAGATGGCAGTTGGGGACGTTCCTTTTAATATGAGCAGGACATTGTCAAGAGGCAAAATCGGGCC